>CACZQB010000053.1 GCA_902783255.1 Oscillospiraceae bacterium
CGTATGATAATCGTCCGTCATCGGGTTCGTTTGCTGGATTATTTCCAGCTGTTTCAGTTTTTTTCCTTCAAGGGTATTGACATTTCGCTCATTCCGTGGTATAATGCTAAATAAGGAAGCAGCTTCTTGCGATTTTAAGCCCGCGCCGATATCGGTCGCCTGGGTGGCTAAGGGCTGCTTCCTTGTTTTGTTTTCGTTTATCTGTATAGTATAAACATAACTTCCTGTCGCCTTTTCCTTTACATTAACAACCATGTCATAATACTCAATTACATTTTCGCTTGTTCTTACTCCGAAAGTTTTGACGAAATAGCTGTACCTGTCAACATTTTCATGTCCCGCTTTATTTGAAGTGCCTTCTTTCGGATCCGCAAATCCATGATACAGCGAGTTTTCAAGAAGGGTAAAAATATCTCCGCTTGCCCCGATATTCGTTCTCGCGTTGTCTCCCGGCTTGTCAGATCTTTTATCGCCGTACACCAGTTTTCTTGCATCATCGGGATCAAATGCTGCATATTCGGCTTCACCGTTGATAAAGAATTTTGCAGTTCTCCCTCTGTAAAGGATAAAATATTCACCTGTCGACTTTAATCGACAGGTTTTTTAAGGTCTGGCGGACTATGTGATATTTAGTTGTTCTTGCTGCTTTTGGTACTCTCGGCAATATTTTACACTTTCTGAAATCAACTGTTACTTTTATAATCAAGTGTGTAATCTCCATTTCGGAGAAATAATAAAATATCGCTCTGTTGACTCTACCGTTGGTTTCGTGTATAATATAGTCACAGGCTCCGGAACTTGATTTTTTTCGAGAGGTGAAAAATATGTACGAATGTAAGATTGCAGAAAAATTGGTGGAGCTCCGCAATGCACGGGGAGTAACGCAGGAAGATGTGGCACAAAGCCTATCCATTTCAAATAAAACGGTTTCCAAATGGGAGAACGGTGCTTCGACACCCGATCTTTCCATACTCGTTGAGCTTTCAAAATATTACGGTGTCACCACCGACACCCTTCTCGGACTTTCCGAGGACAAAAAGCAGAGCACGGCAGAAGAAATCCGCGCTTTGTTTGAAGGACTTGATCGCCGCGAATCTGTGCTAAAAGCATTTGAAGCGGTAAGAGCACTTATTCCGGCTATGTATGGAACAGTTTCCCAATATAGTGATGATATATATGATAGAGAAAATGTTTTTCCGTCTGAGATATCCTATTTTTACCGTTCTAACATTTCACTCCATGAATTTTTTGAGTTCGTAGCAAGCTCCGAGAATGTAAACGTGGCGGTTATGATGCTCCGTAACAAAGCTGATTTCGCATGGATGAACGATCTAAATAAACAAACGGAGATTGTGAAAATATTCAAATTCTTATCGAGAGAAGATGCTTTGTCGGTTCTTTATTATATTCATTCCACCGCTTGCTCGGAAAGCTTCACGGCGGACTATATTGCAAAGAATACGGGCATAAATGAAGAACGGGTTTCTGAAATTCTCGATGAATTCTGTTCCGTTGGGGCATGCCATTGGGTAACGGCGCACCTTGCAGAAGGAGATGTCAGAGTGTATGAGTGCCACGGTGACGGTCTTGTTCTGTCCTTGATTTCTTTGGCATTTGAAAGAATGTGCGGCAGAGAGTCCTACGAATACAACTTCAACGGAAGATGCAAAATGATCGGAGGTAAATAATATGAGTTTATCGGCTAATATCAAAAGATTACGCCTTGAAAAGGATATGACACAAGAGCAGCTCGCTACAAAGCTCGGCGTATCTGCGCAAGCAGTATCCAAGTGGGAAACGAGCGAAACCTATCCAGACGGAGCACTTCTTGTGCCACTTGCCAACGAGCTTGAGGTATCTCTTGACGAGCTTTTCGGGAATGAATCGGTTACAATGGCAGATATTTCGTCTAAAATTATGAAATTGATCCATAACACCGAGGCAACTGAGCGCTTCAACGTTGCGCGTGATATCGGTTGGCAGATCGAGCGCGGTTTGTTTGACTGCAGTACGGAGATTGGAAAGAGGTATAACCCAAATGAAATTAAAAATCAAAAAAACTCATCCTACATTCTTGACGATAATGGATTTACAATCGTATCTAACGGAAAAGAGCCGTTTTTCTCCGTGTTTCCTCAACCTGCAGAGGGATACGGGGATTTTCTGAATGATAAGGACGACTTGCAAAAAATCTTTGCGGCGCTGTCTCATACAGATACAATGAACGCTTTGATCTATTTGTATCATAAAAACGAGAATTATGTTTTTGAAAGCGCAGTTCTTGAAAGAGATTGCGAGATTGCAAACGATCAAATCAATATGGTAATAGATGATCTGTTGACGCTAAAGTTAATATGGAAACAGGAGCTTACAATTAACGGCGAGAGTCGGGTTCTGTATTATTCCAGACCAAACCACAAATTGCTTGCCGTATTGTTAATGACAAGAGAAATTGGCTATAAGGGAGCGTATAGTTTCCAATCACATATTAGAAATACGCCGTTTTTTAAGGAATAATATTATACCGCCGAGAGTAACCGTTTGGTAGCGCTCGGCGGCAGCATTTAATATGGGTAATCAAAGTAAAAAACAAATCCGAACAGTTCCGTCGTAACGAAACAGTTCGGATTTGCTTGTTCTGGTGGACCTGGTGGGGTTCCTTTTCTGCGGAAAAGCCACGGTCGGCTCTGACAGTCCACCGGACTGTCATTCA
>CACZQB010000054.1 GCA_902783255.1 Oscillospiraceae bacterium
ATATGAACGGCATATTCTTTTGAAAAACAGTATTCTCCGTCTTTATAAAGCATTCCTGACCAGAGATTGTCCGAGGCGGAAATACTTTTTCTCAATGTTATTGCTATGATCGGTGTTCCGAAACGTTCTTTTAACGCATATGCAACATGCATATACCCTTCTTTGGATAGTTCGCCTGATGATATGTCAGAATCCGGAGCCGATATACCGAATACTTTGTCGCTGTCTTCTTCGTTAGCAATAAGAACATCGATATACGGCATAAGCCTGCTCATTGTTTCACAAGCTTCTGCCGGGGTCCAAAGTTTTGCCCGGTAATTCAGATCACAGCTTATTTTTAAACCTTTTTTCTTTGCCTCTTTACAAGCTTCAATACATATTTCCGCAACATTCTTTCCGAGGGCAGGGGTTATGCCTGTAAAATGAAACCATTCTGCACCATCAAATATTCTTTTCCAATCAAAATCTTCTTTTTTTGCTTCGGATATTGCGGAATGTTTTCTGTCATATATTACCGTGGATGGTCTCTGCGAAGCGCCTTTTTCAACGAAGTATAAGCCAAGCCTGTCTCCGCCGAAAACAACATCATCTACATTTACTTTATGTTCGAGAAGCGTTCTCAACGCTGCATGTGAAATCAGGTTATCAGGCATTTTCGTTACGTAACTTGCGTTTTTTCCGTAGTTTGCAAGCGAAACGGCAACATTAGCTTCTCCGCCGCCGAATGTTATTTCAAAATTTTCTGTCTGAACAATTCTTTTGTATCCAACAGGATTTATCCGTCCCATTATTTCGCCGAAACATACAAATTTCATAATCATCCCTCTTTATTGAAAAGGCAGTGATTTGTTTATCAAACCACTGCCGTATTTACATGGTGGACGGTAAGGAACTCGAATCCCTGACCCTTCGCACGTCAAGCGAATGCTCTACCAGCTGAGCTAACCGTCCGAGAATAGCCGTAATTCTTTACGGCTTTAATATTATACATTATTTCAGATTTATTGTCAAGACATACAACTGTTAATTTATTGTGACAGTATCAGAATCCTTCAGGCAACGTAAATCCGTTGATCATCCATTTTCCGTTATCCTGAATAAAGGAAACATTGCAATATGCATCTTCAACTGCTGAGTCCAGAATGCAGAACTGAACTTTCACTGCGTTATTATCTGTATATCCCCATGAGTTCGGATCGATTCCGTAATAACCGTATCCTCTTGCTCCTCGTATAAGAAAAAGATTGCCGTTGTCTTCGACAAAATTTTCATCAACACTCGCCTCGTCAAAACAATCTGAAGTTAGATATTTTCTAATGTATTCTTTAACTTCATCTGCTGTTTTGAAGTTTGAAACAAGGTAATATGCGTACATATCGTCAGATTTTGATGGCTTTGTAAAATCACAGTCCGCGCCGAATGTCTCCAAAAGCACTTCAGAGTAAACGGAAAGGAGATCAGTCACATCTTTTTCTGAAATCCTCGATTCTGCCTCGACATTGGCATTACTGTTTTCTTCAGACTTCTTATTGTCAGTTTCTTTCCCGGCACACGAGCAAAGTAAAAGAATGGCAGCGAGTAATAAAACAAAAGTCTTTTTCACAATTTTATTCCTCCGTCTATATTACTGGAATTTTTATTGTTTTACCTTTTTAAGAAGCTCTTCGGCGTTTCTGAAAAGGATTTTTTCTGTGATTTCATCCGAAAATCCAAGTTGTTCAATATATTTCAACTCATCGGATGCAAACCACATCGGAAAATCGGATCCGAACAGAAACCTGTCTTCCCCGTGTTTTTTTATCATTTCTCTGGCCTTGTCGATCGGCAGCGAGAAAAATGATGATGATGTATCAAAATAATGCTTTGTAGCAAGATATTCATCGTCAATTTTGTCCCACTCGCTGTATGCTCCAAAATGAGAGGCAATAACTATCAGATCCGGAAAAAGCTTTGAGAGCTTAACAAATTTATCTGGATTTGAAAAACGGTATCTTTTATCTCCGGCATGAAACATAATAGGTATTTTTTCCGCCTGGGCTTTTTCGTAAACGGGGAATATTCTTGGATCGTCGATCGCAAACTGCTGAAAATCATTGTGAAATTTGATTCCGGTTACACCGCTTTTTCTGATTCTGTCTATTTCCGCTATGGGATTATCTGTTTCAATATGTATTGTTCCGAATGCGGTAAATTTGTCGTCGTTATCTTTTATCGTATCTATCAGAAAATCATTTATTGCCTGAACCTGATTTTTTGTCGTTGCGGTGGAAAGAAGAAAACAATGCCTTACTCCGGCTCTTTTCATCTCTTCTTCAAGTTTATTTTTCAGTCCTGTCGAGGCCATTGCAAGTCCGTAAAAATTTCCAATTGATGCAGTAGCTTTTTCCGCAATTTTTTCCGGGAATATATGTGTATGGACATCGATTATTTTTCCGTAATAATTATTCATTCATTTCCTTCCGATGTTAAAGTGATATTTTCAATTTTGTGAAGTCTGTTCAAAAACATTACGCCGAATATTATCGGCAGATAGAATGTTATAAAACGCCATATGAGCATTGCTGTTGATATATATTCGGAATCCGTAAAATACATGCTGAAAAACAAAAGAAAGCTTCCCTCTGCTCCCAGCGCGGCGCCGGGTAGGGGAACAAACGATGAAATCATCAGCACAAATGAGCTGGAACAAAGCACATTGAAAAGGGACAAATCTTCAGCGCCGAGGGCAATGCAGATAAAATACGGAATGGAAAAATACGCAATTAGCTGAAATGCAGTCAGAATGACCATTTTAATTATTACGCCTGTATACTTTTTCAGCTCGCACATGTTTTCATAAAACAGATCTATCTGATCGTTTGTTTTTTGAATAAGTTCTTCCTGTGATTTAACGATTTTAATTTTATGCAGAAGAACAATGAGTGCTTTTGCGACTTTTTTGGTCCCGTTTCTGAAAAAAGCGATCATAAGAAGTCCCGCAACAACGGCAAAATTGACCAAAAATCCGATCAGAACTATATACCCGAGTGAGGATATGTGAGATACGAAAAAATTAAGTCTGAAAATAAGTGCAATTATCGAAAATATTGTAAGAACAATCTGATAAACTATAAAACGTGAAAATAAACTAAATGTTGCCAATCCTGCGGGCATTCCCCGCTGACAAAGCACAAACGCCTGCATGGGCTGTCCGCCTGTTGCGAATGGAGTAATACTGTTAAAAAGCTGCCCGATCATAACTGTTTTAATCGAGTTTTTCAGCTGATGCGGAGGATAAACTTTTTTTGCCATTACATAAACAGTCAGCGATTCCAGAATCCAATAAACGATTATCATCAGAAATGCGGTAAGCATCGGGATAAGACTCGCATTTTTGAATGCGTTTATAAAATTATCAAAGCCGTCAACGAAAAAAAGATAAAAAACAAGAAGCAATGTAACAAACACTATAATTGCAATGTTTATGATCATCATTTTCTTTTTCATTGTCTGAACCTCCTGTTTTTTATTCCGTAACTTCTATTATACATCATAACGATAAAAAAATCAAGTGTTTTAAGAAAAATTATCTTCCGATAAGCGAAAAAATCCTTTGCGCCGGATACACGATTACTTATCCGTATCTCTATTGACTTTTAAATAAAACTATGATATAATAAAACAAAATATAAAATGCGGAAATATTGTCTGCATAATGCTTTTTTTTACCAAAATGTCAGAATAGGCTGAAATATTACAGTCAAATTATAAAAAGGGGTCAATAATTGCTCTATGAAAATCTCAACAATAAAGGAACTTCTTGAAGCCGATGTTTTATGCGGCGAGGATCTTCTCAATACCCATGTTTACTCCGCTTGCGGCTCTGATATGATGAGCGATGTTCTCGCATTTGTTAAAGATCAGGCTGTTTTGCTTACCGGTCTTGTAAATCCGCAGGTTGTAAGAACAGCCGAAATGATGGATATTCATTGCATAGTTTTTGTCAGAGGCAAAATCCCCGACGAGTCTATACTGTCTCTTGCAAAAGAAAACAATATCGTAGTCCTTGCAACCTCCGAAAGAATGTTCCCTGCATGCGGCAAATTATACGCTAACGGGCTTGTAGGCACAAAAACTGTAAAATAATCTGAATGGAGACTTGCAATGGCAGACGTTTTTAAACTTCGATATGACGTCGACGGCGATAACTTTATGGCAGCAGGTGCCGCATCGTCAGATGTCAAAAAGGTTCTTCGTCAGCTCGGTATTGATGCCGAAGCGATCAGAAAAGCGGCTGTTGCGATGTATGAAGGCGAGATCAATATGGTCATACATGCGGGCGGCGGTGTTGCGGATATTACCGTTGCAGACGATTATATCGAAATAATCCTTTCCGATAAAGGTCCCGGAATACCGGATGTCGAAAAAGCCATGCAGGAGGGCTGGTCAACTGCCCCCGACAATATCCGCGCATTAGGCTTTGGCGCCGGAATGGGACTTCCGAATATGAAAAAGTATTCAGATGAAATGAAAATTGATACCGTAGTGGGAGAGGGTACTACGATCACAATGAAAATATACATCTGAGCTTTCTGTTAAACTGAAATGAACGGGGTTGATTTAGTGAGCACAGCATCGAGTCATTCCGTTATGCTTGATACGGAAAAATGCAAGGGCTGTATAAATTGCATGAAAAGATGCCCTACCGAAGCTATACGTGTCCGTAACGGTAAGGCACATATTATAGATGATCGCTGCATAGATTGCGGCGAATGTATAAGAATTTGTCATAATCATGCGAAAAAAGCCGTATATGATAATTTCGATATCATTAATGATTTCAAATATAAGGTTGCCCTTCCCGCACCATCCTTGTACGGTCAGTTCAACAATCTTACAGATATAGACTATGTTCTTACAGGCCTTAAACTTATAGGGTTTGACGATGTCTGGGAAGTTTCACGTTCTGCGGAAATTATTTCTGACCTTACCCGAAAGCTTCTTAATAAGGACAATATAGTTAAGCCTTGTATCAGTTCCGCATGTCCTGCTGTTGAACGCCTTATTGCCGTTCGTTTCCCCAATCTCTGCGATAACATTCTTCCGGTTTTGGCACCTGTTGAAATCGCGGCAAAAAAGGCGAGGGAAGAGGCTGTAAAAATATCCGGTCTTAAACCCGAAGAAATAGGCGTTTTCTTTATATCGCCTTGCCCTGCAAAGGTTACTTCGGCAAAATTTCCCATTGGTCATAACGACAGATTGATTGACGGAGTACTGAGTGCAAGCGAAGTTTATTTCCGCCTTGTTCCCGCTATGAGTGACATCGAATTCCCTCAGCAGCTTTCCTCATCGGGTCTCGTCGGTATCAGCTGGGCGTCATCAGGAGGCGAGTCGTCCGCTCTGCTTCGCGATAAATACCTTGCTGCCGATGGCATAGAAAATGTAATCAAAGTTCTCGAAGAACTCGAAGATGACAAACTGAACGACCTCGAATTTATAGAATTGAATGCCTGCGCGGGAGGCTGCGTCGGCGGTGTTCTGAATATAGAAAACCCATTTGTAGCACGCGCTAAAATTCAGTCTCTTAGAAAATATCTTCCCGTATCGCTGAATCGTTTCGATCAGCGCGATAATTCCATAGACGACTTCATGTGGACTGCGCAGCTTGAATATGTTCCGGTGTTCAGACTTGATAACGACAGATCTGTCGCTCTTCGTAAATTGAAAGAAATGAATTCTATCTGCGAATCTCTTCCGGGGCTTGACTGCGGACTTTGCGGCGCTCCGACATGCCGCGCATTTGCGGAGGATATAGTGAATGGAGATGTAAGTATAGACCAGTGTGTGAAAATGCAGATACAAGGGAGCAAATAAAATGAAATATAGTTTTCCTTTTTCAATAAACGATCTTATTTCCTCGGGCGGTGCTAAGGCAGAAATGATAGAGGACGGAAACAGGATGATAACAGGCGGTTTTGCTACGGATCTTCTGAGCCACGCGATCGGCAATGCCTCAAGCGGTGATGCCTGGCTTACGGTTCTTACTAATCCAAATATCACGGCTCCGGCGTCAATTGCAGACGTATCATGTATCATCGTATGCGATTCAACACCTGTAACCGACGCATTGAAAGCAAAATGTGAAGTGATGGGTATTTCTTTGCTTTCATCCGAAATGCCTATCACCGATCTTTCTGTTTTTCTTTATAATCTTCAGGCAGGCAGAAAGTGAATATTACCGATAACGGCATAGCGCTGTATTACGATTTTCATATCCATACTTGTCTTTCCCCATGCGGTTCAGATGAAATGACGCCGCAAATGATCGTTGACTGTGCTATCGCAAAAGAACTTGACTGCATAGCGATAACAGACCATAATATCTGCGGTAACTGTCTTGCTGCGATGAAATATGCGGAGGACAAGGATTTAATTGTTTTGCCCGGAATGGAGTTGCAGACATCTGAGGAAATACATGTTATTTGTCTTTTCCCGACAATAGACAATGCGTTAAAATTCGAGTCATTTGTAAAGTCTGAGCTCCCCCCGATAAAAAACAATATAAGATATTTCGGCAATCAGACATGTATCCGTCCGGACGGAACAACTTACGAAGAGGAGCAAATGCTTGCGATCTCATCAGGGATTCCTCTATATGGGTTATATCCTCTTGTCTGTTCATATGGCGGTATAGCAATACCTGCGCATATAGACAGAACATCGTTTTCCATCGGTTCCGTACTCGGTGTTCTTGATAAAGATATGGGATTTCCTCTTGTAGAAGTCTGGAAAGACCCGTCTCTTGCCGTTTCAGCGGGTATACCGTATATTCAATCCTCAGACGCTCATAATATCGATGCGTTTTTTGACAGAGAATATCATTCTTTTACCGCACAGGATAAATCTGTAAACGGAATATTCACTGCGCTGAAAAACATGCATGCGTGATCAGACTGCCGTTATTTTCGTTTATTAGTATATTCAGAAGGAGTTGCTCATGCGCGACGTTAAAAATGCGAAAACGGATAAGAAAATATCCGAAAAAAAACTTGCATCGGTTTCTGCTGTTTCGACAGATTCCGATTCGGATGCTCGCATTTCTCTGAAAACAAAAAAAGACATTAAAAATCAGTATAAAAAGGCTGAAAAGATCAAACATCATTATTTTCGGACTTTTTATTACTCTTTTGCTATCACATTCATTGTTCTCGGCTCACTTGCTATTCTGTATTTTATGTATCAGCAAGACAAAAATGTTTTCGGTTTCGCCGATAAATATTATGAACAGGCTGTATCATATATTGAGTCTGGCAACAGGTCTCAGGCTGTCGAGGCACTCAATGAATGCCTTGAATTCGATCCGGGACACACCGAGGCTCGCCTTCTTCTCGCTCAGGTGTATGAAGACCTTACAATGAACGATGAAGCGGTAAAAGTATTGACTGACGGAATAGAGATTTCCCCCCGAAACGAGACTTTTTATCAGAAAAAAATTCAGCTTCTTACAAAATCCGACAGAATCACGGATGCTATGGATTTTATCAACTCCATATCTTCGTCGTATATTATCGTCAAGCTCTCTGAAACACGCCCTGCAACTGTCGCAATGAGCCCTGATCCCGGCACATACGATTCGGCAGTCCGTATCGAGCTGGTAAGTTCTGTCGGCGCAACTATTTATTATACTTTGGACGGTTCTTCCCCAACTACAAAAAGCAGGATTTATGACCCAGAACATCCGATATTCATCGAAAAAGGCACAGTCACCATTCGCGCATTCGCGATGAATAATCAAAACATGATAAGCGATGAATACAGCGCTACATACCGTATCTACAGCGCAAATTCGCCATATATCTTCCGCGATGATAAAGTCGAGCAGATGGTTCGTACTTCTATTAATAAACCGACCGGAACGATTTATTACCGCGACCTGCAGAATGTTAAAAGGCTTTCAAGCGAGGAAAAGGGCGATGTAAAATACACAGGCAACATTACCACTCTTGCCGATCTTATCGAAATGGTCAACCTCAATGAGGTTATTCTGGTCAATGAGCCGTATATTGAAGATTTCTCACCCTTGCTTCAGCTGAAATCAATGACTTCGCTTAATGTTTCAGGCTGCGAGCTGGATGATGAAAAAGCAAAACAGATATTTACGATATTATGGCTTAACATTCTTAAAATAGACAATAATCTTCTCTCAAACATCGAAAATGTTCGCAATATGTCTGTCCTTCGTGAGTTTTCCGCGGCAGGAAATGCGCTGAAAGACGTTTCCGTTCTCGGCAATATGACTCTTTTGCGAAGTTTGAACCTCTCTAACAATCTTATAAACGATATATCGTCCTTCTCTAATCTTACCTCGCTTAAAATTCTTGATATATCAAACAATCTTGTAAGCGACATTTCTCCTCTTTCGTATTTGACGATGCTTACGGATCTTAATATAGCTACAAACAGCATAAAACAATTAAATGCAATTTCAAGGCTTCAGAATCTGGAAACCCTGATCCTCAGTAACAATCCAATTCAGTATCTTTTGCCCATTGAGGATTTGACATCGCTTAAAACGCTTAAAATAGACGGAACAAATGTAACGACCGTTGCCGCACTTTCAGAACTAATAAATCTTGAAAGCCTGGATTGTTCCAGAACGTCTGTGACAGATTTTTCCGCACTTTCTAAAATTCGTGTTAAAACTCTTGTTGCTGCTCAGGCCAATATTACTGATGTCAATGTTATTGCGGCGGCAAATTCGATCAGGATGCTCGATCTGTCTTTGAACAATATCTCAGATGTTTCGCCATTGTCAACAATGACAAATCTGAATATTCTAAATATATCAAACAACCCTGTGGCAAATTTCGGCGCATTGCAGCTTTGCACTACTCTTGAAAGCATCACTTGTGCAGGTGTTCCGATCACATCGGCGGATGAATCGCTGTTTTCGGGAACCGGAATAAGACTGATTAAATAATAATTTGAAAGGACAGAATATGGACGAAGTAATAACAATCAAAGGAGGGCCAAAGCTAAAGTATATCTGGCCTGTACTGATCATTATTCTCGTAATAATTATCATTTCAACAAGTATCTACACCGTAGGTGAAACCGAAAGAGCGGTAGTAACGACTTTCGGCAAAGTAACATCCGTCAACGGAGCCGGTCTCCACTTTAAGCTTCCGTTTCCGATCCAGGATCTCGAAAAAGTTGATATGACTACTCAAAAGCTCACGATCGGATATGTTGAAAACGGTTCTGTTATGACAACAAAACAGGACGAATCAAAAATGATTACGGGAGACTATAATGTCGTCTCCGTTGACTTTTTCATGGAATGGAAAGTCAGCGATCCTCAGAAATACCTCTTTAGTTCCGAGCAGCCCGTTAAAATACTGAAAAATATTGCTCAGGCTGCCGCAAGAGATGTTATGGGCTCGAAAACAGTTGATGACGTCTTAACTACAGGTAAAGTCGCAATTCAGACGGAAATAAAGGATATTATGGTTTCTCGTCTTGAACAATATGATATTGGCGTTCAGATAATAGAGGTCAAAATTCAGGACGCCGAACCTCCGACAGAAGCGGTAGTAGCAGCTTTTAAAGCCGTTGAAACTGCAAAACAGGAAAAAGAAACAACTATCAACATAGCAAAAGCATATGAAAATTCCGTTATTCCCGCAGCACGCGCAGATGCAGACAAACTTCTCAAGGAAGCTGAAGCTTTTAAAGAAAAACGTATAAATGAAGCAACCGGTGAATCGGCAAAATTCACTGCCATGTATGAAGAATACATTCTAAATAAAGATGTTACGCGCAGAAGAATGTATCTTGAAATGATTGAAAAAGTTCTGCCGGGAGTTGAGGTTTACATAGACAGCGGCTCAGGCATGGAAAAAATAATGGTTGTCGGCGAAGAGACCGATGTTGCAGCAATGGCGGGAGGTGCAAACTGATGAAAAGGAAAAAAATAATCTACACAGCGATTTTTGCACTTATTATAATTATTGCCGCAATAGTCCTCTTTTCTTCCATGTATACGGTAAGAGAAGACGAATTCGGAATCGTCAAAATGTTCGGCAAAATAACAACAGTCCGCGATGAAGCAGGCTTATACTTAAAAGTTCCGTTTGTCGAAGAAGTATCGTCTCTTCCTAAAAACAAGCTTATGTATGACGTTCCTTCAAGTGAATTGCTCACCAGCGATGCTAAATCACTGGTTGTAGATAATTATGTAATATGGGTGATCGAAGACCCGACATTGTTTACTCAAAGAGTCGGCACCGTAAACGAAATGGAAAAACGTCTTGACGCCACGATATACAGCGTAGTTAAAAATACCATGGGCACAAAACTTCAGACGGAAATCATTTCTGCCGGTGAGGGAAACAGAAACGAAGTTAACAAACAGATAACGGAACAGGTCAACTCCAATTTGAGCTCAGAATACGGCGTTTCTGTCCTTTCCGTCGAAATCAAAAAGCTTGATCTTCCTACTGATAACGAAAGTGCAGTATATGCAAGAATGATATCGGACCGCGAACAGATCGCCGCAGCTCTTAAAGCAGAGGGTGAACTTGAAGCGTCGAAAATTAGAAACGAAACCGATAAGCAGGCTGCTATTATCGTCAGCGCAGCAAAAGCAGAATCCGATAAAATTTCCGGTGAAGCGGAAGCTGAATACATGCGCATAATGGCAGCAGCTTATAACAGCACCGAAAAACAGGAATTTTATGAGTTTTTGCGCTCTCTCGATGCCGCAAGAATTTCTATGTCGGACGGCAAAAAAGTTCTCATACTTCCTGCCTCAAGCGTTATAGGCAAAATATTCATTGGCGAATAAAAAACTTTTTTATTTAAACGAGGTGTTATTATGAACTCCAACAAGTATGCTGCGCAGCTTTACTGCTTCAGCAGTGTTACCGCTCCGGACCTTTCCGAAAAACTTGAAGCGCTCGCAAAAGCAGGTTATGAAGGAATTGAATTCTGCGGCGGGTTTGACAAAGATCCGGATGAACTCAACGCAATAATGAAAAAAGCAGGTCTCAAACTGATCAGCTGGCATATAGGAATTGAACGCATCCTCCCCGATCAGTTCGACGCAACGGTCGCTTATCTTAAAGCCCTGGACTGCCACAGCGCAGTTGTTCCCGGTCTTCCCGGTCATATGACAGGCGATGCTGAGGCATGGAAGAAAACTGCCGAATTATTCAATCAGCTTTCTGAAAAACTTAAACCGCACGGAATCAAACTCGGCTATCATAACCATCAATGGGAATTCAGCAAATATCCCGACGGCACATGTCCGTTTTCTGTATTTTTTGATAATACCGACTCTTCAATCACCTGTCAGGTCGATATCGGTCATGCTCTTAACGGCAGGGGAATGTCTCTTGATGAAATATTCAGCCGCTACAGCGGAAGATTCAATTCAGTTCACCTTAAACCCTACAGCCTTTCACTTGGCGCAGAAGATCACGGAAAAGGATACCAGACATATGTCGGTGAAGACGATATTCCGTGGAAAAATGTTTTAACAACACTTAAGAAAGACGGTAGCGTTGATTGGTATATAGTTGAACTTGAATATTCCGGAGAAAAGGGACCTATCAGAGTTCTTACCGATGCTATCAACTATCTGAAAAACTGTGAAAAACAGATCTGAGTAAAATAATAAACGGATTTCATGTAACAAACAGGAAATCCGTTTTTTATTATCTTTTCTTTGCAGACTGTACTAAATCTGCTTTCGTTTCTGCACACCGTCACGGAAAAAGGATAGTCGTCAGGTTACGGTATGGAAAACAAATGAGAAAACCGGTTACGGTATGGAAAACAAATGTGGAAAGGAGTGCGACAAAAAAGTTTTTTTCAAAACTCTTTTTGCATTTGATTTTAACTCACTTCTGTTTATTTATATCTCTTGAAATAATAAAATAAACCGGTCACCTACAAATAAGTAGATGACCGATTTATGGTCCGAGCGGCGGGAGTTGAACCCACGGCCTCTTGAACCCCATTCAAGCGCGCTACCAAACTGCGCTACGCCCGGACAGGGGATAAAATGGAGCTGATGACCGGAGTCGAACCGGTGACCTCATCCTTACCAAGGATGCGCTCTACCTACTGAGCTACATCAGCACTAATCAGTTGGGTCTTTTAGAACGCTTTGACATTATACTACATTTTTTTTCGTTTGTCAAGCCCTTTGATGAAAAATTTTTCAAATAACCTGAATATTCCTGCTGATTTTAAATAATTGTGAAATTTTAAACGAATACTTGTATTATTAGCAAAAATATGCTATACTTTTTAAGTGTATTAATGTATAATTTGATGGTCTTAAAAAACAGAATTCTCACATTTATAAAAAACAAAAGGAGACTTAGAAATGGAAAGAAGAGTCGGTACTGTTTCGCGCGGAATCCGCGCACCGATTATTCGTGAGGGTGACGACCTTGTGTCTATCGTTACAGATTCAGTCCTTCAGGCTGCAGAAAGCGAAGGGTTTGAAATCAGAGACCGCGATGTAATTGCCGTCACTGAGGCTGTTGTAGCAAGAGCTCAGGGAAATTACGCTTCTGTAGATGCCATTGCAAAAGATGTTTCTGCAAAACTTGGAGGAGAAGAAATCGGCGTTATTTTCCCGATACTCAGTCGCAACCGTTTTGCGATCTGTCTTAAGGGAATTGCCAAGGGCGCTAAAAAAATATACTTAATGCTTTCATATCCTTCCGACGAAGTAGGAAATCATCTTGTAGATGTTGATATGCTTGACGAAAAGAATGTCGATCCTTTTTCGGACGTCTTAACTCTTGAGAAATATCGCGATCTTTTCGGACAAAACAAACATCCTTTTACCGGCGTAGATTATGTTGAATACTATTCAGATCTTATACGCAGTTGCGGAACTGATGTTGAAGTTATTTTTGCCAATAATCCGAAAGTGATCCTTAACTATACAAAAAAAGTCCTTGCTTGTGATATCCACACGCGCAAGCGCACAAAACGCCTCCTTAAAGCTGCCGGAGCAGATATTGTGCTCGGTCTTGACGATATTCTTACATCTTCTGTAGACGGAAGCGGATATAATGCCGATTTTGGTATTCTCGGTTCAAATAAGGCAACGGAAGACAAAGTCAAGCTTTTCCCAAAAGACTGCAGTGAATTCGTATCTGCCGTTCAGAACAAACTTATCGACGCTACCGGTAAGCATGTTGAAGTTATGATATACGGTGACGGCGCTTTCAAAGATCCTGTAGGTAAAATATGGGAGCTTGCCGATCCTGTCGTTTCTCCGGCATATACCTCCGGTCTTGAGGGAACACCGAATGAAATAAAAATCAAATATATCGCCGATAACCAGTATGCGGATCTTAAGGGCGAGGAACTCAAAAAAGCAGTCAGCGAATATATAAAACATAAAGATTCAAATCTCGTCGGTTCGATGGCTTCTCAAGGCACAACACCGCGCCGTCTTACCGATCTTATCGGGTCTCTTTGCGATCTTACATCGGGCAGTGGGGATAAAGGCACGCCTATTGTTCTCATTCAGGGTTATTTTGATAACTATACAAACTAAAACAAAATATAATCTAAGGACGGCTATGCCCGTCCTTATTTTATGAACATTTTTTGGAAATTTCGCATAACATCTTGAAAAAAAACGATCTAAGGAGTATAATGTTAGTTAGTTAACTAACTAAATCGGGAAAGGAGTCCTTTTTTTGAATAAAGTTGAGACCAGTCCGCAAAATCACGAATTCAGAGACGGCATGCCTCTTGGCATGATGCTTACCATGGTTGCGCACTGTCACGATAATATTATCAGAGAAGAGCTTGATGCTATAGGCGCGCAAAAGGCGTACGGTCAGGTTCTCATGCACATTTCTCATCATAACGGCATAAGACAGTCAGAACTTGCGAAAAACATGAATTTCAGCGCTCCCACGATCAGCGTAACTGTTCAGAAACTTGCAGATAACGGTTATGTATCAAGATTACCGGATGAAGAAGACCAGCGCAGTTCGTGCGTTTATCTTACCGAAAAAGGCGTAGATATGACAGAAAAGATAAAGCAGACTTTTAAAAAATGCGAACAAATGCTTTCCAAAGATTTTTCTGCCGATCAACTCGATACTATTCGTGCGCTTCTCAAAAAAATGTATATAAATATTTCGGAGGGAAAAACCAAAGAATGAAATTATCAAAATATATCAAACCTTATATAGGTTTTATGATTCTTTCTCCGCTCCTTATGCTGCTTGAAGTGTTTATGGACCTTCAGCAGCCTACCCTGATGTCTGTAATCGTAGACGACGGTATTCTTGCACTTAATAATGCCGGAGCAATGGAGCCGAATATGGATCTGATCATATTTACAAGTATTAAAATGCTGATATGTGCGCTGATAGGTATGGTAGGAGGAGTAGGGTGCACATATTTCTCGTCAAAAGCATCCCAGAATTTCGGAGCTGATCTTCGAGCAGACTTGTTCAGAAAAATAACAGCTTTTTCATTTGCCGAAACTGATAAGTTTACGACCGGATCTCTTGTCACAAGAACGACAAATGACGTCACACAGCTTCAGAATCTTGTTATGATGGCTTTGCGCATGTTCGTAAGAACGCCTATGTTATGCTTCGGCGGAATAGTTATGGCGTTGTCGATCAATCTCAGGTTCGGACTTATTCTGCTTGTAACGCTGCCTGTAATGATCCTTCTTGTAGCGCTGATAATTAAAAACGCAAATCCGTTTTTTACAAAAGTACAGGATAAAATCGACAAACTGAACGGTATAATGCAAGAAAATCTTTCAGGCGTCCGCGTAGTAAAGGCATATGTTCGGGAAGACTACGAAACCGAAAAATTTGAGACAGCAAACTATGATCTTGCAAAAACTACCCTTACCGTTTCGCGCCTGCTTGCGGTTATGTCTCCTGTAATGATGCTTATCATGAACGCAACAACGATAGCAGTCATATATTTCGGCGCGCTGCAGGTCCAGGACGGCATTATCGGTGTCGGCGAGGTGATGGCGGTAGTAACTTATATGGCTCAGATATTGATGAGCATGATGATGATGTCTATGATGTTTATGGCGATTTCAAGAGGAAAAGCATCATACGACAGAATTAAGGCAGTAATGGAAACTGATCCTTCCGTTGTATCAGGCTCCAGTGATGCAGAAGTCAAAGAAGGCTCTATAGAATTTAAAAATGTTTCTTTCAGATATCCGTTTGCTGTTGGAGATCCTGTTATAAAAAATGTAAGCTTAAAAATAGATCCCGGTGAAACAGTAGCATTCCTTGGATCTACTGGCTCGGGAAAAAGCTCACTTGTTAACCTTATTCCGCATTTTTACGATACTACCGAGGGTGAAGTACTTGTTGACGGCATTAATGTTAATGATTATAATCTTGAAAACCTCAGGGCAGGTATAGGCATGGTATTACAGGAAGCCGTACTTTTCAGCGGAACAATTATGGAAAACATAAAATGGGGCGATCCGAATGCATCCGATGAGGATGCGATTGAAGCGGCTAAAACAGCTCAGGCAGATGATTTTATTACATCATTGCCCGACGGATACTCAACAATGCTCGGCCAGCGTGGTCTCACTCTTTCAGGCGGACAGAAACAGAGGCTTTCAATTTCAAGAGCGGTTCTTAAAAAACCGAAGATCCTTATACTGGACGACTCAACTTCAGCACTCGATATGGGTACTGAGGCACGGCTCCAGAATGCTCTCAAGCAGAAAATGAAAGGCATGACATCATTAATAATTGCTCAAAGGATTTCTTCTGTTATGTATGCAGATAAAATAGTAGTTCTCGACAAAGGTGAGATCTCTGCGATCGGAACTCATGAGGAACTGCTTAATACGAGCGATATATATAAAGATATCTACGATTCTCAGGTAGGGCAGGGAGGTATAGAAAATGTCTGAAAACAGGAACAATAATTCTTCCCGCGTTCAATCTCGCGGACCGGGCGGGGGACCCGGAATGAGAGGTCCCATGCAGGTTGAAAAACCAAAGGACAGCAAAAATACTCTCAAGCGCCTCTTTAAGTACCTCGGTGCCAGCAAATACAAACTTCTTGCGCTTATTTTACTGGTAATTCTTACCGCACTTACCCAGCTTGCAGGTCCTGTTTTCCAAAAAAAGGCGATAGACAGCATTGCTATAACCGAAACAAATCCTTCGGTTGATTTCAATACTCTTACAGTCTCTCTTTTCGGAATGGCGGGCGTCTATCTGATCGGCGTAGTTTTCAACTTCTTACAGGGTTGGATAGGTGCCGGACTTTCACAGAGAACGGTTCGTATCCTCAGAAGCGATATGTTCTCTAAAATGTCCAAACTTCCCGTAAAATATTTTGACACGAATACTCACGGTGAATTGATGAGCCGTCTTACGAATGATATCGACAATGTTTCGAACGCCTTGTCTCAAACCGTAACTGCGATAATTCAAAGTATTATTACAATTATCGGCGCTTTCGTGATGATGATTTATTACAGCCCCATCATGACTGCTGTATCGCTTATAGTAATTCCCCTTGTTCTTTTTGTAACGCGTTCTATTGTCAAACGAACACGTGTTCTTTTCAAAAAGCAGCAAGAGGCTCTCGGCAGACTTAACGGTCATGTCGAAGAAATGATAACAGGACAGAAAACCGTCGAAGCATTTTCAAGAGATAAGATCGTAGTAGAGGAGTTTGACGAAATCAATAAAGATCTTCGCCAATTCAGCGTCAAAGCGCAGATATACGGCGGAACAATCGGACCTGTTATGAATGTAATAGGCAATATCAGTTTTGTCCTTGTAGCAATTTCGGGCGGCATTCTTGCAAGTAAAGGCATGATCACTGTAGGTATTATTCAGGCATTTGTACAGTATTCAAAACAGTTTACACGTCCTATAAACGAAATCGCAAATCAATACGGCACCATACAGTCAGCACTTTCAAGCGCAGAGCGTGTTTTTGATGTAATGGATCAGATTCCTGAGACTGACGAATATGCAGACAAACCTTTTGATGTCGATGCAGTAAAAGGCAATGTCGTTTTCAAGAATGTGAATTTCGGATATACCCCTGAAAAAAGAGTTCTTAAAGATTTCTCAATTGATGTCAAAGCAGGACAGAAAATTGCTCTTGTAGGACCTACCGGTGCAGGTAAGACTACTGTTGTCAATCTTATTACACGATTTTATGATATCGACTCCGGTGAAATCCTGCTTGACGGTGAAAGTATTTTTGAACTTCCGAAAAAAGGACTCAGAAGCTGTATAGGAATTGTTTTGCAGGATACAGTCCTTTTTACGGGGACTATCAAGGATAATATAAGATTCGGAAAGCTCGATGCTACTGATGAAGAAATCTATGCTGCTGCAAAAACTGCAAATGCAGACGATTTTATCAGAAGGCTTCCTGATGGCTATGATACACAGCTTTCCGAGCAGGGCTCGAATTTGTCTCAGGGACAGAGACAGTTGCTTTCAATTGCGCGAGCTGTTCTTGCGGACCCGAAAATCCTTATTCTCGATGAGGCTACTTCCTCGATTGACACCCGAACGGAAATGAATATACAGAAGGCCATGATCAGGCTGATGAAGGGCAAAACAAGCTTTATTATTGCGCACCGTCTTTCAACTATCCGTGATGCAGATGATATTCTTGTTATTGATGCGGGACAAATTGTCGAAAAAGGCGACCATCAGTCACTGCTTGAACAAAAAGGTCATTACTGGAATCTTTATCAGTCTCAGTTTACCCGCAGCGAAGTCGTATAATATTAATATTCTTTTGCTATGACAAAAATGTGAATATTCCTTTTTGGGATTGACAAAATATCTATATTGTGATATTATTATCTAAAGTCATTGAATCTCATGAAAGCCGAGGTGAAGTGGATGAACGGAAGATCTCTCAGCGAACCGATGACGATCGGTGTTATTGCGGTCGTTTGCGTTGCGTTTGTTCTTTCTGTTTTCTGCTTTGCCTCGATGTTTATTATCAACAAAAAAGATACTTCGGTCACTGATTTACCGGGAAATAATAATATTGTAACTCCTGAACCTGAAAACGAATATCAGGATGTTGATCCGGAAACATCAGCAAAGATTGCGGCGCTTAAAAATGAAATTGCCGTATACGATAAGATCCTTGCCTCAAACTATATGTTGCTTGTAAATAAGGAACATGCGCTTCCCGAGGGATATTCTCCGTCTTCACTCATAGATACTGAATCGAATCCCGCGGTTAAACTTGAAACTGTAGCTGCCATTAAAATTCAGGAGTTTATAAATGCAGCTAAACAGGCAGGTTATGCTTGTAAGGTTATTGTCGGCTACAGGTCGGCTGACGATCAGGAGTCTGTTTATAATCGTGCATACCAGAGCGAGATTAATGCGGGTTATACGGCAGAAGAAGCAGAAGCAAGAATCGGTCTTTCCGTTGCCAAACCCGGTTACAGCGAATATGAAACAGGTTATACTGTATCTATTGCCGAAAATTCAAATATAACTAAGGAAGAAATGATCGGATCGGATCTGTATAAGTTCATCTCTGAAAACATATATAAATATGGCTTTATTTTGCGATATCCCGAAGGAAAACAGGATATTACCGGCTATGAATTCGATCCATTCTGTTATCGCTATATCGGCGATGAAGGCGTTTCAGACGGTATATTAAGCATGAGTCATGCTCAATATATTTATGAGAAAAACTTCTCGTTTGAAGAATATATAGACTACCTGACTGCCAAACGTGCATACGCAGTGCAAAATCTCAATGTATCTTTTGCCGAATCTGATCGGCATTGATGAATAATAGAAAAATTACTTTTAAAAGAGGTGCTCTTATGGCAATTAAACTCGGTATCATCGGATACGGTGGAATGGCTCACTGGCACAGAGAAAGTGGACTTAAAAACATTCCCGGCTTTGAGGTTATTGGCGTTTATGATGTTGATCCTGCTAAAATCGAGGAAGCCCGTTCGCAGGGTATGATAGGGTATGACAAGCTTGAAGATATGCTTGCAAATCCCGATATCAACCTTTGTCTGGTCGCTACACCCAATCAGGTTCATAAAGAACTTACGATAGCAGCCCTTAATGCAGGCAAAAATGTTGTTTGCGAAAAACCAGTAACTCTCACCGTCAAAGATCTTGACGAAATGATCGCTGCTTCTGAAAAGAATAATAAATTGTTCACCGTTCATCAGAATAGACGTTGGGATGCTGATTATCTTGTAGCTAAAAAGGTATTTGACAGCGGTATTCTTGGCGATGTATTCACAATTCAGTCCAGACTTCACGGCACAGGCGGAATAATGCACGGATGGCGCGCTCTTCCTGAATGTGGCGGCGGAATGGTATATGACTGGGGTGTTCATTTTATCGACCAGATATGCAATATGGTCCCCGGAAAAATCACAGATATAAGCGCTGATCTTCACAGCGTTAAAAATCTTCTTATTGACGACTATTTTATGGCTCAGCTCAAGTTTGATACCGGTGTTCAGGTAATGATAGAAATCGGTACATTCCTTCTTAAACCCACACCACGTTGGTATATGGCAGGCAATGCGGGAACTCTTCAGATCGATGATTTCAGCGGAGTAAAGGGCGGAATAACAAAGGTTTCAAAACTTGCGGAACTCATCCCCCCTGTAATCGTTAACACTCCTGCAGGTCCTACAAGAACATTCGCTCCTCAGCCTCCCGAAACACTTGAACAGATCGAACTTCCTTCATTCTCCGGTGGATGGTCCGATTTCTATAAAAATGTTGACGCTGCTATTGACGGCAAGGAAGAACTCATTGTCAAACCCTGTCAGGTCAGACGTGTTCTCGGCGTTCTCGAAAAGATTTTCGAATCCGCAAAAACCGGTCATTCCGTTAAATACGAATAAACCGTACTATCATAACAATTTGAATAATAAAAAACAGGCGATGGAAGATTTATCCGTCTCCTGTTTTTTTATTATATGCAATTGTCCAACAATCTATTTGTTTTCAGATTTATTTGAAATTAACAGCTTAGCCTTTAAAACGGCGGTCTGTGTTTTAGCATCGGGTATGTTGCCCTTCATGATCTGATTTAAGCATTCATCAAGGCTCATCTTAAATACTTCTACAAACTCGTCCTCGTCCGGATCTTGTTTTTCGAATCTGAGATCACTTGCCAAATACATATGTATTATTTCGTCAATAATTGCAGGCGAAGTATAAAGCTCACCGAGATATTGATATTTGTTTGCTATAATTCCGGTTTCTTCTCTGAGCTCTCTTACTGCCCCTTCAAGAGGTGTTTCTCCGTGATCGAGTTTTCCTGCGGGAATTTCCACAGTAACTGAAGAAAACGGGTATCGGTATTGTCTTACAAGATAAATATTATTATCGTTATCGAGCGCTGCAACACATACGGCGCCCTGGTGACGTATAACCTCTCTCGTTGCATGCTTGCCGTCAGGTAATGCAATCTCATCCTTATACAGATGAACGATTATTCCGTCATAGATCAATTCTCCGTATAATTTTTTTTCTTCAAAATTCATGTCAGTTGTCCTGCTTATCCTTTTTTGCCGGGAATGCTTTGCCTAAAATCCATATTATAAGCATGATCAGTCCGATCACAATAAAGATACCGAGCATGCCCAGCCCCATTATAGGCAAAGATTTTAACAGTGCGTCTACATTAAACATATTATTTACCTCCGTATCAAACCTGAATCAGAGTAAGGATGAGTCCGCCGGCAACAACAGATGCGATCTGTCCGGATACATTTGCTGCAGCAGCATGCATAAGCAAAAAGTTTTGCGGGTCTTCTTCAAGTCCCATCTTATGGACCACTCTTGATGACATCGGAAAAGCAGAAATACCTGCGGCGCCGACCATCGGGTTGATCTTTTCTTTAAGGAATATATTAAGAATTTTTGCAAATATAACTCCTCCCGCAGTATCAAAAATAAATGCGACAAGACCCAAACCCATTATCATCAATGTTTCCCATCTCAAAAAATATTGCCATTGCATTTTTGTGGATACTGTAAGACCGAGAAGAAGGGTAACAAGGTTTGCAAGCTCATGTTGTGCTGATTCTGAAAGGGAATTAAGCACTCCGCATTCGCGTATCAGGTTTCCGAACATTAAAAAACCTACGAGCGCCACGGATTTCGGCGCGAAGATTCCGGCTACCATTGTAATAATGATGGGAAACAGTATTTTAGTCGTTTTCGAAACTGTTTTCGGTTTATACGGCATTCTGATAAGCCGTTCTTTTTTTGTTGTGCATATTTTGATGACGGCGGGTTGTATGATTGGCACAAGTGCCATATAAGAGTATGCTGCTATAATAATAGGACCTACATAATTAGATTTGAAATACTGTGACACAAAAATCGAGGTTGGACCGTCTGCAGCTCCGATAATCGCTATTGAAGCAGCATCTTTTAGTTCAAATCCTAAAAAAGATGCCAGGCTTAAAGTGAAAAAGATACCAAATTGAGCAGCTGCCCCGAAAAGCATCATTTTCGGATTGGAAAGAAGCGGTCCAAAGTCTATCATTGCGCCTATTCCTATAAAAAGAAGCAAGGGGAACAGTTCGTTCGCAATTCCCGCGTTGAATAAAACATCAATAGGGCCTTCTTCTGCTCCGACCTGAGTAACTGCTCCTGAAAAAGGTAAATTTACAAGTATTGCGCCGAAACCCATAGGCAGAAGCAAAGTTGGCTCCATATCCTTTTTGACAGCGAGATAAATCAGAACACCGCCGATTATCCACATAATCACCATCGGCCATTGTGTTGACCAGTCAATATTGAGAAAGTTAGAAAAAAGCTGCGCCAAAAAAGTCACTCCCGTATAATTATTATAATCACTGTTAAATTATAGTGCTGTTTTAAGTTATTTTTTTGAAATTTGATTGTAGATAATTAGGAAATCCTGAGGATCAAGCTTGTCTCCCGGCTCAATTGACCTGTGTGAGTATAAATCTGTTCCTTTTTCAAAAACATCGGGCAAATTTATGGGAGAATCGGTAATATTGATCGCAAAAACAATTTTTTCGATTTCAGATTTCCTGGAAAACATAAGAAAGCCATCTTCGGTACATAAAGGAATAAAACGACCGTCTTTTAAGCAATCAAGACATGCTCTGATTTTGTTGATTTTAGCAAAGAAAGAAATCATGTCGTTGTTTTCATTTCCCCACGGATAACAAAGCCTGTTCAAAGGGTCTTTCCCTCCCTCCATACCGGCCTCGTCACCGTAATAAATTGACGGAAGACCCGGAAGAAAGGCAAGGATCGCATATGCAAGACAGGTCAGCCGTTCAGATCGTAAAACAGTCCTTATTCTTTCTGTGTCGTGTGTCCCCAGAAAGTTCATAAGACAGTTTAAAACAGGGGCAGGGTAGTCTTCACATATTTCAAGTATTTTTTCAACGAATCGCAAGCCGGATTTATTTTGAATAAAATCGATCACGGCATCCCTGAAAACATAATTCATCACACTGTCCAGCTGTTTGCCGAGAAGATATTTCCTTCGTCTGTTATAGCTGATTTTATCTGCAGCGTTTTCCCAAACCTCGCCGATAATAAGTGCTTCTTTTTTTTCTTCTTTAACTGCAGTTCTGAATCTTTCCAAAAACTCATCGGGAAGTTCGTCCGCAACATCAAGACGCCAGCCAAAAGCTCCGTAACGCAGCCATTTTCTGCCAATTCCGTCTTTGCCTGTAATATAATCCAGAAACGACACGTCAGTTTCATTTGTATTCGGGAGTATCTGAACATTCCACCAGCATTCATAATCATCCGGCCAGTTTCTGAATCGATACCAAGAAAAATATATTGAATTTTTAGATTGATAAGCGCCTGAAGAATCGTAATTCCCGTATTTGTTGAAGTATTTGCTGTCGGCTCCAGTGTGACTGAATACGCCGTCAAGGATTATTCTTATATCGTATTCTTCAGCTTTTTTGCAAAGTGATTTGAAATCGTCAATATTCCCCAGCATAGAATCCGGCTTTTCGTAATCGCCTGTATCATAGCGATGATTTGATGCGGATTCAAAAATAGGATTCAGATAAATAATATCGATTCCGAGATTGTGCAAATATTCGATCTTCGACTCTATTCCCTTGAAATTTCCACCAAAAAAGTCTGAAGTATCAAGCGTACCGTCTTCTTCCCTTATATGATTGGGCGTTTCTCCCCATTGCTTTAAATTTGAATGCTTTGTTGTGTCAGGAATTCCGACCTTACAGAACCTGTCCGGAAAAATCTGATATATATTGCTGCCTGCGTATTGTTTTGTCTCTGTAAAGCTGTTTATATATACAGTAAGTTTCCAGGGGGAAAAACTAATTTCATCGAACGGATTTGACATGTTGTTTTTGCCTATTTTATGCGTTTTTCCGCTTGTACTGTGTATTTCAAACCAGTAAAAGTATAGTCCTTCACTGTTTATATCAAATGTTGCTGAATACACTTCATATGGTCCGTCGGTGTCTGAAAACTGTAAAGGAATAGAAATTCTTTCCCCATCTCTTTCAAATATCGCATCAACATCAAATGCAGACACTCGTCTTGAAACAAGCAGACGAAGAGTTATATCTTGTTCAATTTCAACGGCACCGAACGGTAACTTATAATAGCTGTCTCTGGAGTCATATTTAATCATAATTTACAGGCGTTACTTCCCATATTTTTTCCGCATATTCAACAATACTTCTGTCCGATGAAAATTTGCCTGCCTTAGCTATATTGATTAATGATTTTTTGTTCCATGTAGAAGCATTTGCATAATCGTTGTAGATCTTTCTGTGTATTTTTTTATAAGAATCAAAATCAGCAACTACCATATAAGGATCGGCAAATCCCATATCCATTGTCAGATAATTTGCAATATCAGAAAAATTGATCCCGTTAATATTGTTATTCAGCATCGAAATTATTTCTGCAAGAACAGGGTCTTTTAAAATGTATGAAGCAGGGTAATATCCTTTTTTGTAAAGCTCGGAAACTTCTTCAGTCTTCATTCCGAAAATGTATATATTATCATTTCCTACTTCTTCCAGTATTTCTATGTTCGCTCCGTCAAGAGTTCCCAGAGTCAATGCTCCGTTGATCATCATTTTCATGTTTCCGGTTCCGCTTGCTTCTGTTCCTGCCTGAGATATCTGCTCGCTTATTTCGGATGCAGGCATTAGGTATTCAGCCCAAGTTACGCTGTAATTTTCTAGGAAAACAACATTTATAAGCTCTGAAACACGTTTATCATTTTTTATCATCTCGGATATTGAATTTATAAGAAGAATGATCCTTTTTGCCATATAATATGATGATGCTGCCTTTGCGGCAAATATAAATGTCGTCTTTGGTATCGTAAACTGAGGATTGCTCTTCAGCTGAACGTAAAGATATAGAATGTGCAATGCATTAAGCAGTTGTCGTTTATATTCATGGAGGCGCTTCGCATGAACATCAAAAACAGACGAAGGATCGATCGTCGGATTGTCGATCCTTTTTATGAATCTCTTCTTGTTTTCAAGTTTTATTGCAGACAATGAGTTCAGAACAGACGGATCATCTTGAAATTTCAGGAATTCCACAAGTTCTGATGAGTGTTTGATGAATCTGTCTCCGATGCATTCCTTCAGAAGGTTTGTTAATCCCGGGTTTGCCTGACATAGCCACCTTCTGAAATCAATACCGTTTGTAACATTTTCAAATTTTTCCGGCATTAAGTCATAATAATCCTTGAAGACCGTATTCTTAAGAATTTCGGAATGCAGCTTTGATACTCCATTCACTTTTTTGGATGCAATTACGGATAAATTAGCCATTTTGACAGTGTCATACGAAAGAACGGCTACACGTGAAACTTTATTCCAGTTTCCGTTTGTTTTATCAAATACTTCTTTACAAAATCTCTTATTTATTTCTTTCAGTATTGAATGAAGCCTTGGAAGAATTGTTGCAAAGATCTGCTCATCCCATGTTTCTAGCGCTTCGGACATAACTGTATGGTTTGTATATGCCACTACATTCGTCGTTATATTCCAGGCTTTATCCCAGCTGTATCCGAAATCGTCGATCAGAATGCGCATAATTTCAGGTATTATCAGCGACGGATGCGTATCATTTATATGAAAAACAGCTTTTTGCGGTAAAGAATCGAGAGTTCCGTAACGTTTCATATGGCGTTTGATCACGGAATTCAAGGATGCTGAAACGAGAAAATACTGCTGCTTTAATCTTAAAGATTTTCCTTCGATATGTTCATCGGGAGGGTAGAGTATCTTTGAAATCATTTCGGCGCGCGTAGCCTCTTCACTTGCCTGAACATAGTCTCCCTGCGAAAATAAATGCATATCTATATTGAGACTGCTTTTAGCCCTCCAAAGCCGCAGTTTCGAAACTCCCTGGGTATCATATCCGGGGATCATCATATCGTAAGGAATAGCATGAACAACAGTTTCTCCTATATGATTCAACTTCATTATGCCATTTTCCCATATTTCTTCTATTCTGCCCCCGAATTTAACATCAACAGATTCGTCAAGCCTCGGCACAAGCCAACATTCTCCGTTTGGAAGCCAAACATCGGGCAGCTCCATCTGCCAACCGTCAACAAGCTTCTGCTTGAACATTCCATATTCGTAGCATATGCTGAAACCGGTAGCAAGATAATTCTGAGAAGCAAGAGATGCCATAAAGCATGCCGCAAGCCGTCCGAGACCGCCGTTTCCAAGTCCCGGATCAGGCTCGCATTCATAAAGATCTTCAGGTGTAAGACGATATTTTGAGAGTGCCTGTCTGAAATTACTTTCAAGTTTTCCGCAGTAGATTGCATTTTTTAATGCTCTGCCAAGTAGAAATTCTATGCAGAAGTAATAAACCTCTTTTTCGCCGTTTTTCCTTGCTTTATTCTTAAATTGTTTCCGCCTTGCTGCATACATATCACGAAGTGCTGTTACAGTTGCCTTGTAAATATGTTCTGCAGTAGCTTCTGTCCAGTCTATTCCGACCTTCGAAAGATTTTCTTCTATTACTTCATTGAAGTCCGCTGCGGAAAATTGCGGATTTTTCATAATATCGTCCATTTACTTGTTTTCCTTTTACTTTTTATATAATTCGTAATATTTGCGGGCTGATGACTTCCATGTGAAATCGGAATTCATCGCATTTTTGACCAGTTCGTTCCATTTGTTTTTGTCTTCAAATGTCGCTATCGCACGATTTATCGTATCGAGCATATGATGAGCATTATAGTCATTGAATACAAAACCGTTTTCGCCGTCATATATGCTGTCTTTAAGTCCGCCTGTTGCACGAACGATCGGCAATGCGCCGTATCTGCATGCGACCATCTGCACGAGTCCGCACGGTTCTGTCCTGGATGGCATAAGTATCATATCTGCTCCGGCATAAATACGAGAGGCCATTGCGGTATCATACATGATTTTTACCGACATTTTATTTGGATATTGAGATGCTACCGTGGCAAAAAAATCCTCATAATGGACATCTCCTTTTCCCAGAATGATAACCTGAACACGTTCTTCGAGCAACTGTCGAATAATACATGCAACAAGATCAAATCCTTTATGCTCAACAAGACGTGAAATAATGCCGATTACGGGAATGTCCGGGTCAACAGGTAATCCGAATTCTTTCTGGATATTCTCCTTGTTGTCCTTTTTGCCATCGAGATTATTTAATGAATATCTTTTAACGATATTCGGATCTGTCCACGGATTATATCTGTCGATATCAATGCCGTTAAGTATTCCGCTTATTTTAAAACTTCTTGCGTTAATAATGCTTTCAAGACCGTGAGCATAATACGGCGTTCTGATTTCTTCCGCATATGTCGGGCTTACTGTGTTTACTGCGTCGGCAAGTTCTATCGCGCCCTTCATCAGATTGACGGAACCGTCATATTCCACGGCATTTGTGTCTTGCGGATCTATATCGAGAACATCAGACATTATTTCTTTGCTGAATATACCCTGATACTGAATATTGTGTATCGTGAATACCGTCCTGATTCCGGAGTATTGCTCCAGTTTTTTATATTTCAGTGTTGCGTATATCGGAACCAGCGCAGTATGCCAGTCGTGAGCGTGAATTACATCGGGAATGAAATCGATATGCGGAAGAATCTCGAAAACGGATTTGCAGAAAAACGCGAATCTTTCGGCATCGTCAAAATGTCCGTAAATGCCTTTCCGTTTGAAATAATACTCATTATCGATCAAATAGTATTTTATTCCTTCCAGTTCAATCATATGGATCCCGCAATACTGATTTCTCCAAGAAAGCTTTACGGTGATACTCTTTACAAAGCTGATTTTGTCTTTGATGTTTTGTTGAATATCCGAATAAAGCGGTAAAACAACACGAACATCATTATTTGGGTTTATCTTCTTCAGTGCTTTAGGCAGAGCTCCTATAACATCCCCGAGTCCTCCAGTTACAACAAACGGATAACATTCGGCTGCAACAAATAAAATCTTCATTTCATACCCTCCAATTCATAAAATTTAACAGACCATCTATCATACTATACTGTTCTTTTCAAGCACAAACGGATATGAGGAGTGTCCGGCAAGAACTCTGCCGTTCTTTATTACGCATTTTTTGTCAATTATAGCATAGTTTATATTTGCGTTATCTCCTATTACTGCACCCTGCATAATTACGCAGTTTTTTACCTTTGCGCCTTTTCCGATATAAACTCCGCGCGAAACAACACAGTTTTCAAGGTCGCTGAGAATAAGAGAACCGTTTGCTATAAGGGAATTTTTTACGGTAACATCCGAGCCGTAGCGGGTAGGGGCCTCGTCTCTTACTTTTGTATAGATCGGATAATTTTTGTTGAAAATTTCATTTCTTATGTTTTTATCCAGTAAATCCATATTTGCTTCAAAAAGAGATCTGTTTGAATCGATTTTTGCAGCATAACCCTCAAATTTGTATCCGAAAATCTTCAAAGAATGAGCTCTTTTTGCTATAATATCCTTTTCAAAACTCAGCTGACCCACCGCAACCGCTTCATTAACAAGCGCTACGAGGAGGCTCCGCTTTATTATCCACATACCAAGAGATATATTGTTTTCTCCGTCAGGCGCAATTCCTACATATGCAGTCACAACTCTGCCTGTTTCATCTATGTCGTATAATGTGCTGTTCAGAGATTTGTCTGTAGCGCATTTTCTTTGATAAATAACGGTAATATCCGCATTTACAGACTCATGATATTTGATTATTTTACTGTAATCCATATTGCATACAGTATCACAGTCCGCGAGAACAACATATTCTTCGTTGATCTTTTCAAGGGTTGATATAATACTTTTCAATGCGTCAAGACGACCTGCATATAGCCCGGAACCGTTTGAAAAACTGTATGGCGGAAATACGGCGAGTCCGCCGAACTTTCTGGACAGATCCCATTCTTTACCTGACCCGAGGTGACTTAGTAAAGACTGATAATTGTTTCTTGCAATCACGCCTACGGATGTTATACCGGAGTTGACCATGTTTGAAAGCACAAAATCAATCAATCTGTAACGTCCGCCGAAAGGGACCGAGCCAAGCGTTCTTTTTTTTGTAATTTCCGGAAGATTATGATCATGTATTCCTGAAAAAATAATACCTACAGCTGACATTTTTTTACATCCTTTCTTAAATTATCGGCTCGTCTGAGCGGTCTATCATTTCCCCCGGAGCAATTATTTCGTTATCTTCAATAACTGCACCGCTGCCGATTACAGCAATTTTGCGCCCGTCTGCATCTTCTTCTCCGCCGATTACGGCATTTTCGCCTATCACAGTATGATCTCCTATAATTGCGTTGACAATCCTTGCGCCCTTATTAATTACTGCATCCTGCATAATAATAGAATCTTTTATGTATACATCTCTGTCTACAAATACCTTGTAGAAAATAACGGAGTGGTCAATTGTTCCGTATATTTCACTTCCCTCGGAAACAATTGTGTCTTTAAGCGTTGCTCCGTCGCCTATATACTGCGGCGGACAAACCGGATTTCTTGCGTAGATTCTCCAGTCAGGATTATTTATTATATCGCTCGTCTCATCGTTTAAAAGATCCATGTTTGCTTCCCAGAGACTGTCGATTGTTCCTACATCTTTCCAGTATCCGTTGAAGGGGTAAGCATACATTTTTTCGCCGCTGTTAAGCATCTGCGGAATAATGTTTTTACCGAAATCGTTTGAAGACTCGCTGTTTGCATCATCTTCAATCAGATATTTCTTAAGCTTGTTCCATGAAAAAACATATATACCCATTGATGCCTCGTTGTTTTTCGGAACTTTGGGCTTTTCTTCAAAGCTTACAATTTTACCGTCAGAGGCAGTGTTCATTATACCGAAACGCGATGCCTCGGCAATAGGAACCTTTATTACGGCAATTGTCGCATCGGCGCCTTTTTCTTCATGATACTCTATCATTTTTGAATAATCCATAGAGTATATGTGATCGCCCGACAGAATAAGAACATAATCAGGTGAATACTGTTCTATAAACCTTATATTCTGGAATATGGCGTTTGCAGTTCCTTTATACCACGCAGTTCCGCTGTTTTGCTGATACGGCGGCAGGATATAAACGCCCCCGTATAGCCTGTCAAGATCCCACGGAAGGCCGTTTCTGATATAACGGTTGAGTACAAGGGGCTGATACTGCGTCAGTACACCTACAACATCAATTCCGGAATTGATACAGTTAGATAGAGTAAAATCAATAATTCTGTATTTTGCTCCGAACGGCACTGCAGGCTTTGCAATGTTTTTTGTCAGCACATGGAGGCGGCTGCCCTGCCCACCGGCAAGAAGCATTGCAATACACCTGTTTTTCTTAATCATAAAAGGTTCCTCCTTTATTTATTGATACTTTATTTTATTTTTTTGATTTCAGACAGATCATTGATAACGGCGGAACGGTCAGTGATATCTGCTGGGGAAAGCCATGCTGATAAAACGGATAAACGTCAAGCAATCCATTTTGAATACCGCTACCGCCGTATCGAATTTCGTCAGATGAGAATATTTCCGTATATAAACAGTTTTCAGGAACTCCTATGCGATAATCATATCGGGTAACGGGAGCAAAATTGAAAACGAAAATAAGATCTTCGGTTTTGCAAATTCGCATAAAAATTATGATATTCTGATTGACATCGTTGTTTGATATCCATCTGAAACTTTTGTTCGTATCGTCATCTTGCCAAAGGGAGGGATGTTCCAGATAAAAATAATTCAGTTCTCGGATATAATACAGCAATTGTGAATGGTCTTTATTATCAATTAAACTCCAGTCAAGGGATAATTCAGGGTTCCATTCGCTCCTTTGTCCGAATTCGTTTCCCATAAAAGAAAGTTTTTTCCCGGGATGTGCAATCATGTAACCGTAAAATAGCCTTAATCCAGCAAATTTATCGTTTTCACTGCCGAACATTTTTTCCAACAGACTCTTTTTATCGTTTACAACATCATGAGAAAACGGGAGAATATATTTTTCGGAAAACGTATACGACTCAGGAAAAACAATATTTTTGTGCTTATTTTTTCTGAAAAAAGGATCTGTCATTGCATATTCGATTGTATCGTGAGTCCATCCCATATTCCATTTGAAAGTAAAGCCTAGTCCTCCTGCATCCGTAGGCGAAGTTACCATTTGCCAACCGTTGCTTTCTTCTGCAACAGTGAAAACATCAGGATAGTTATCTGAAATAATCTTGTTCAGTTTTTTCAAAAAATTCAGTGCTTCAAGATTTTCCCGCCCGCCAACCTCATTTTCCGACCATTCTCCGGGATTTCTCTCAAAATCAAGATATATCATTGATGCTAAGCTGTCAACTCGGATACCGTCGATATGAAATATATCGATCCAGTATGTCGCATTGGAAATTAAAAACTTTTGAACCTCAGGTTTGCCAAAATCAAATGTACATGTCTTCCATAAAGGTTGCTCGCGTTTTGATTCGTCTTCATATTCGTAACACCAGTTGCCGTTGAATTTGTATAATCCGTGACTGTCTTTAGGAAAGTGCACAGGTTGCCAGTCAAAGATTACTCCTATGCCGTGTATGTGACAGTAGTCAACAAGATATTTTAATCCGTCAGGAGAACCGTAGCGTGATGTCGGAGCATAATAGCTTGTTATTTCGTATCCCCATGAACCGTAAAACGGGTGCTCCATAATGGGCAGCAGCTCTATATGGGTATATCCGTTTTCCTTAACATATTTAGTGAGTTCTTCAGCTATTTGCGTATAACTCATAAATGAACCGTCAGAGTTTCTTTTCCACGATCCAAGATGACACTCATAAATATTTAATGGCGATTTTCTGATATTTCTTTTTTTTCTTGACTGCATCCATGCATCGTCAGACCATTTAAAAGTATTATGGTCATATATCTTTGAAGAAAAATAGTTATCAATGCTTGTATAAAATGAATATGGGTCAGTTTTTTCGAATGAGCCGAATTCTGAAATTAAATTATATTTATAAGAAGTAAAAAAATCGATCCCTTTTTTCCGTAATTCAAACTCGTTCGGAACACCGTTTGGTTGCATTAAAAAATCGGGGTCATTTTTTTCCCAGTTGTTGAAATCTCCGTACACATATACCTTTAAAACATCGGGAGCCCAAATGCGGAAAATACATTCTCCGTCAACAATATGTGCGCCGTAATACTCATATGCTTTGCAATCAATATTTTCTGCGTCTGGGATGATACTCATTTTTGCTCCTTATGAATTATGTATTCTTCTTTTTTTATTTTACCACAGTTTGCATATTTTTTCAATGATAATAAGTGAAAAATTTCTAAAAAAATAAAAATAATAATAAAAGTGTTGAAATCTAAAATAAAATATGGTAAAATATATACAAAAATATTCGTGAAAGGGGAATATACAGTGGAATTTATAATTTTGTTGTTGTTAATGGTCGCATTTATAGTTTTTCTGCTTATTACGGGTGAAAGAATCCTCGTATCATCAATTATACGACCGAAAAAAATCACAACCGATACAATAGATTCAGAGATAAGATTTCAAAACGAAAACAGATTTACTGTTAACACATCTTCAGAGATTCCTCTATCATTTTTATATATTCCGGCAAAAGCCGACGAAAGAATACCGGATAAAATAGTTTTTCTTTTTCACGGCTACAACAGAACGGGAGAGTCATTAAAAAAATATGCCTCGATTTTCCTCGAAGAAGGCTTTTCTGTGATAATTCCGGACAATCGTTTCTGCGGACACAGCGGTGGAGACTGCCTCGGGCTTGCTGCACTTGACGCAGATGATTCGCTCGCCATCTTCAAGTGGATCAAAGACTGTTTTCCGGGAGATATACCGATCGGTCTTTTCGGCGAATCGTTTGGTGCAGCACAAGCAATCTTACTTGCTTCTTCGAATAACGTACAAAATATTTCATTTGTTATTTCAGACAGTTCTTTTTCCAATCTTTATTCACTGCTGAAAGAGCGCGTAAGGGCAGATTACAGGATCAAGGCATTTCCGTTGCTTACTGTCGCAGCATTTTCTATTAAGAAAAAATACGGTATAGACATTAAAAATGTCAGTCCATTAAAGGCGTTGGAAAAATGCGCAGATATTCCTGTTTTTTTTATCCATGGTGAAAATGATACATTTATTCTACCGCAAATGTCCATAGATTTATACAATGCTAAAAATTGCGGATACAAAAAATTTTATCTTGCCGAAGGAGCCTCTCATTGCTCTGCATATGATATTGATCCCGAGGGATATAAAAAGAAGATACAAGAATTTCTTAATAAAATTAATGCTTAACAGAGGGAATTATGATATTTGATCTCATAGCTACCACGGCATTCGGAATAGAGTCTGTTACCGCAAGAGAACTAGAGGAACTCGGTTTTTCCGTAATGAAAGTTGAAAACGGACGGATCACTTTTAAAGGATCTGAACGCGATATAGCTCGCTGCAATATATATCTGAGAACTGCAGACCGTATACTCATCAAAGCCGCCGAATTTAAAGCCACAACATTTGAAGAGCTTTTTCAAGGCGTGAAAGCAGTACCGTGGGGAGATTTTCTTCCCGAAGATGCGGAAATGCATGTGGTAGGAAGATCAGTTCGCTCAGGACTTTACAGCGTCCCCGATTGTCAGTCAATAACAAAAAAGGCTATCGTCGAAAGGATGAAAGAAAAGTATCATCGCTCATTTTTTGAAGAAAACGGGCCGAAATATAAGATTGAAGTAGCGATTTTGAAGGATATCGTTTCCATAACAGTCGATACGACGGGACCTGGGCTGAATAAACGCGGATACAGAAAAATCGTCGGTGAAGCCCCACTGAAAGAAACAATGGCATGTGCTCTGATTCTTTTATCTTACTGGAAAAGCGGCAGAATCCTTGTCGATCCTCTTTGTGGTTCGGGAACAATTCCGATCGAAGCTGCGATGATTTCAAAAAAAATTGCTCCGGGTGTCAACAGACACTTTGTAAGTGAAACATGGAGAGAATTTGATCAGAATATCTGGAAAGATGTAAGAAATGAGGCAAGGTCTGAGGAAATTGAAAACTCACCCCAAACCATTCTCGGCAGCGATCTTAACCCCAAAGCAGTAGAGCTCGCACTTCATCATGCAAAAGAAGCAGGGGTGGCGGATGTTGCTTCTTTTAAGCAAATGAATGTTTTAGACTTTTATTCCAAAGAAAAATATGGATTTATTATTACAAATCCTCCTTACGGAGAGAGAATCGGAGAAATACACGCCGTTGAATCTCTCTATCGTGACCTTGGCAAAGTTTACAAGCGACTTGACTCATGGTCCTTATATATAATAACTTCAAATCCATCATTTGAGAAACTGTTTGGGAAAACCGCAGACAGGCGAAGGAAACTTTATAATGGTCAGCTTCTTTGCCAGTATTATCAGTTTTATGGCCCAAAACCTCCGAAAAGCACTTTACAGTCATTACAAAAATGACAATCTGAATCTGTATTTTTGTCAATTCTCGCTCTTATTTATAACATTTTACAAAAACACTTGCATTTTTCATATAAAAATGATATAATTAAATAAATAGATTATTGGATGATATTTAAAATAATGAATTATTTCGATTTTTTACAAGTATATATTTCGAATGAATACACTTACAACTGACTGTGTTATTGTTGGCGGCGGTGCATCCGGAATGATGGCTGCTGGTTTTGTCGCCGGTTTTTCTGATAAAATTAATGTATTGCTTTTAGAAAAAAATAACAGCTTAGGAAAAAAACTGCTGATTACAGGAAAAGGTCGATGCAATGTTACTAACGACTGTGATATTGATACCTTTATGAATAATGTGGTCAGAAACAGCAGATTTTTATATTCCGCAATATCTTCATTTTCTCCTTCTGATACAATGCTTTTTTTTGAGTCGCTTGGCGTCCCTCTTAAAACAGAAAGAGGTAATCGCGTTTTTCCGGTCTCGGATCATTCATCAGATATCCTTAATGCTCTGAAAAAGCATTGTAATAAAACAAATATTTCTTATTTGCGCGGTTCATTAAAAAAAATAGTAGCACAGAATGGTCATGTGGCAGGATGCCTTCTTGAGAATGGTACCTCCATAGAATGTAAATCCGTTATCCTTTCAACCGGCGGAAAATCGTATCCTCAAACAGGATCGACCGGAGATGGCTATCGTATTGCATCCGACTTAGGACATACAATAATAAATCCTACACCGTCTCTTGTTCCTATTGATGTTGATCAATCAGAAATATGTGCTCAACTTGAGGGACTTTCACTTAAAAACATATCAATCGCTCTCTTCCGTAACGGAAAGAAAATTTTTAGTGATTTTGGAGAAATGGTTTTCACATCTTCGGGATTATCGGGACCGATCGTCCTTTCCGCAAGTGCGCATACGAAAAAAGACGACAACATCTTTCTTGATCTTAAACCCGCGCTTGATGACAAGAAACTTGATGTTCGAATCATTTCAGATTTTGCTAAATATTCAAACAGAAACTTCGCCAACTCACTTGATGATCTTCTGCCTCAAAAGATGATACCGGTGATAATCTCCCTTTCCGGAATAGATCCTCAAAAAAAAGTTAATTTGGTAACTAAATCCGAAAGAGCTGCGTTGTTGAGGTGTCTTAAACATTTATCGTTCACAGTGAAATCCTTACGACCGATTGAAGAGGCTGTTATAACATCCGGAGGCATTTGCGTAAAAGAAATCGATCCTAAAACAATGCAGTCAAAAATAATTGAAGGATTGTACTTTGCAGGCGAAATAATCGATTGTGATGCATATACCGGAGGTTTCAACCTACAGATTGCGTTTTCAACAGGTCGGCTGGCAGGGATTTCGGCAGCAAAGAAAATCGGGGGATTATAATACTGATGCAGGAAAAAGGTAGTAGGGACGTTGCGCAGGCAGCCGTGAGAATGGCTGCTACCTCAACCAGAGAAGAGGAAATGTTGCTTAAATCTTCGATGAGCTTACTTGATATCAATATCGGAGCAGTTGATTTCGGCGGAGATTTTATCTCATCAATCAATAAAATTATAGACCGGGCAGTTTTTCTGGCAAAACGCGAAAGCATTATAGGTGATTCTCATGATGAGGAAGGTGCCGTAGCTGGAGCAACACACGAAGCTTTGATACAGATTATGCAAAAAGCGACCGGAATGAATATCGGCGGTAAAATCGCTGTCGCGAGAAGCGGAGAACATGTAGCTGTTGCTGTTTTTTTCGGAATTGGTATGCTTCATCTCAATGAAGTAGCCGTAGGACTCGGTCACAGAGCGATCAAAACATAACTTATTTAACGGGTATTATGAAAACTGTCAATATTGCAATAGATGGTCCCGCTGGAGCGGGTAAAAGCAGCCTTGCAAAAGCTGTTGCAGCAAAACTGGGCTATACTTATATTGATACCGGTGCATTGTATAGAGCAATAGCGTTTAAAACTCTTCAGCTCGGTATAACTATATCCGATCTTGTTTCTATTAAGCAAATGCTTTTACGCACAACGATTTCTTTTCGTCACATTAACGGTACTCAATGTGTTTATGTTGACGGGAAAGACGTTACCGGTAAAATCAGAACGAACGAAATATCCTCGGCTGCATCAGCAATATCTGCCATACCGGATGTTCGCTCATTTCTCCTCGGGCTTCAGAGAGACATAGCTTCAAAAGAAAATGTTGTTATGGACGGAAGAGATATCGGAACTGTTGTGTTGCCGAATGCCGATATAAAAATATTTCTGACAGCTTCTGTTGAAGAGAGAGCGAAAAGAAGATATGAAGAGCAAAAAAACACCATCGGATCTGTTACTTACGAAGAAATCGTTTCCACGATGATCACACGCGACAAAAACGACTCAGAGCGAGCTGTCGCACCTCTTAAACCGGCGACAGATGCTATAATACTCGACAATAGCGGTTTTGAATCGCATCAGACACTGGAATCAGCACTGAATATAATAGAGAATAAATTGAAAAATGCTTTATAAATTTGCTCGATTTTTATTTACGATTTATTGTTATGTTTTCAATCGTATCCGGATTTACGGTCGTGAAAACGAACCTGAAGAGGGATCTGTAATTTTGTTTTGCAATCATCAATCTGCTTTTGATATACTTCCTTTAAATATTGCAATAAAAAGACAGATAAATTTCATGGGAAAAGCATCTCTGTTTAAAATTCCTTTAATAGGGTATATTGTAAAAAAATACGGCGCTTTTCCCGTTGACCGTGAACATGTTGATATCTCTGCAATAAAAAATTCTTTAAAAACGCTTAAAAGTGAAAAAATATTAGGGATTTTTCCTGAAGGTACAAGAGTTAAAAACGGTCTTACAAAAGAAGGTATTCCTCCGGAGATAAAACCGGGATTTGTAATGATTGCCATGAAGTCTAAAGCTACAATGCTTCCGGTACGAATTGAGTACAAAAGACAGTTTTTCATTTTTAACTCTATAAAAGTATTCATCGGAAAGCCATTCAAGATTGAAGAAAAATTTCAAAACAGCTTAAAATCTGAGGAATTGTCCTTGGTCGGCAAAAAACTTATGGACGACCTTTATATGCTTAACTCGGATAATATATGAAAATATTTAAAACAAAAACAAACGGATTTTGCTTTGGCGTAAAACGAGCTGTCGAAAAAACTTTCGATCTTCTGAAAAACAGTGATGCTCCAGTGTATCTTATCGGTGAGCTTATCCATAATGAGGATATTACGGCTCAGTTTCTGTCACTCGGTGCGATTATTACAGATAATATATCAGATATTCCGGCTGGTTCTGTATGTGTAATTAGGGCGCATGGGGTTGCCCGTTCCGTAGAAGTCGAACTTCGTCGGCGTAATATCGTTTATTATGATCTTACATGCCCTAAAGTAAAAAAAATACATGAAATCGCATCTCGGTCGGACAATCTTATTATCATCGGTAATTCTCATCATCCTGAAGTTATAGGAATTGCCGGACATGCAAAAGGATCGTACTATATTGCAAACGATCTTTTCAGTCTTAAGCAGGTCATCGAAGAATTCGGATTAAAGAACAAAAGTACAGACCTTATATTTCAAACTACATTTAAAGTCGACGAATACGTTTTAATAAAAGAATTGATCTCATCTATTCCAAATATAAATGTTCATAATACAATCTGCAATTCCACGGAAATTCGACAAAAGGAAGTTGATGAACTCTCAAAAAATGTTGATCTTTTTGTCATAATAGGTTCACCGAAAAGCTCAAATACCAGAAAACTATTTGAAATAGCATCGCTGAATTGTAAAGCAGTATTTTATGAAAATATTAATTCGTTACCAAATGGCATCCATATATATGAAAAAATAGGACTGTCTTCCGGTGCATCTTGCCCTGAAAGTACAGTCGAGGAGGTTTTTAACAACATGAACAACGAAAACGACAACAAGAATCCGATGGTTGAAGAGGATGTTAATTTCCTTGAAGCTGTCGAAGCATCGATTAGAACAATCCGTAATGGACAGCGCGTTAAAGGTATTGTAACCGCTATCAATGGTACGGAAGTTCAGGTCGATCTCGGTCTTAAATATGCCGGCTTTATTCCTGCCGCAGAGTTCGAGAACGATGAAACACCGCTCAAAATCGGTGATGAAATCGAAGCTTTTGTTGTCAAGGTCAACGATGCAGAAGGAACAGCTCTTCTGTCTAAGCGTAGCCTTGATATTGCGCAGGGAATGGATAAAATTGTCAAGGCAAACGAAGAGGGTGCCGTAGTTAAAGGCAGAGTTGTTGAAGCTGTCAAAGGCGGCGTAGTGGTTATTGTCAACAAAATCAGAGTTTTTGTCCCTGCTTCCCAGGCTTCACTAAAACGTGAAGATAACTTTGATGCTCTAGTCGGAACAGATGTTAACCTTAGAATTATTGAGGTTGATAATGATAAAACTGGAAGACGCAAAAGAATTATCGGTTCAATCAAAAGCGTTCTCAAAGAAGAGAAACAGAAAGCAAATGAAGCACTTTGGCAGTCTCTCGAAGTTGGTAACGAATATGATGGAATCGTTAAATCCGTAACAGATTTCGGTATATTTGTTGATATCGGCGGTGCTGACGGACTTGTACATGTTACAGATATGTCTTGGGACAGAGTCGCAAAGCCATCTGACCTTGTTAAAATAGGTGATACCGTAAAAGTAAAAGTCAAGAGTTTGAATCCTGAGACCAAAAAAATCTCTCTTACCATGAAAGATGAGAATGATAATCCTTGGAAGATTCTTACGGAAACATATAAAGTCGGTGATGTAATAGATGTTACAGTTCTTAAAATCATGCCTTATGGTGCATTTGTTTCTGTTATAAAGAATATTGATGGTCTTGTTCATATTTCTCAGATAGCTCCTCGTAGAATCGCAAAAGTCTCAGATGTTCTTGAAGTCGGTCAACAGGTTAAAGCTAAGATCACAGAGATTAACGTTGAGGCTAAAAGAGTAAGCCTTTCTATTCGCGCAGTTGAAGAAGCCGAGGCAGAGACCCCTACCGTGGATGAAATCGTATCTGACGAAGTCGGCGTCGTTGCTGACGAAACTGTTTCCGAAAAACCTGAGGACGCAGAATAATTCTAATTTGATTTAATATGAGTCAGATGGTCTTTTCGGACCGTCTGACTCTTTGCGAAAATCTATATATAACTATGTTCGGAGTATCAGTATCGTGAATCAAAAATACAGAGTGGCTCTTTCTGAAATAATGAAAGATACTTTTTCATCCGCTGTTTTTCTTCCCGATGGAGAAAAGAGTGATACATCAAAAATATTCATAACTACACCGCTTGTCAATCGTCCCGGACTTCAACTCGCAGGGTTTTACGATTATTTTGATGATAAAAGAATTCAGATAATGGGACGGGAGGAAATCTCTTATCTGAAATTGTTTTCTTCCGATGAAAGACTCGAAAAGCTTGAAAAACTGTTTTCAACAGGTATCCCTGTTGTTATTGTTTCTCATAATCATGAAGTTTTGCCAGAATTGCTTGAAGTAGCAAAAAAATACAGCATTCCTGTTTTGAAATGTGAAGATTCATCATCAAATCTCCTTCATAATCTTATAAGTTCTCTTAATGTTTACCTTGCACCGAGAATAACGACTCACGGTGTTCTCGTTGAGGTTTACGGTGAGGGGATTCTGATGATAGGAGACAGTGGCGTCGGTAAAAGCGAAACAGCTATGGAACTGCTTAAAAGAGGGCATCGGCTTGTTGCCGATGATGCAGTAGAAATAAAGCGTGTTTCAAACAGAACGCTTGTCGGTACGGCGCCTGAAATGATACGTCATCTTATAGAACTTCGCGGTATCGGAATTGTAGATGTACGTCATATTTTCGGCATGGGTGCAGTAAAAGAATCTGAAAAAATAGATCTTGTTATTCAATTGGAACCATGGAACCCTGAAAAACAGTATGAAAGACTCGGGCTTGATGAAGATTTTTACGAAATACTTGGTCTTCAATGTCCCACAGTCACTATACCGATCAAGCCCGGAAGAAACTTGGCCATTATCATTGAAGTCGCGGCAATGAACAATAGACAGAGACGACTTGGCTATAATGCTGCCGCAGAATTAAACAAACGTATATTAGACAGCATGAATAATCCATCTGAACATGAGTAAAATAAAAGGAATAAAGATTATGACTGACACAGAAATGTTTTGCTATAATAATTCAATTCCGTATCAGAAAAATCTTAGTACAAAGTCAATATCCACATTTAAAATCGGTGGCTTGATCTCATTAGCTGTATATCCTTTAAATGCAGATCAGGCCTCGCTGCTTATAAAATTCTTTAATTCCAATAATATTAAATATAAAACTGCAGGCAACTGCTCAAATATCTTGTTTTCCGATGAAAATACAGATTATGTTCTTATTAAGACCGACAATATGAATTCGTTGGTAGTCGATAACGAACGAATAATAACCGGTGCTGGAAACTTGTTGTCAAAAATATCAACAACAGCGTTAAAATCGCATTTATCAGGCATGGAAAATCTTTACGGTATTCCCGGATCGGTAGGCGGTGCGGTAATAATGAACGCAGGTGCATACGGTTCTGAAATGTCGCAAATTATTGAAGAAACAGAGTATGTTGATTGTATGGGCGATATTCGTATTGTCGGTGGAGATTCGCATTGCTTCGGTTACAGACATTCATGCTTTTCCGACAAAGAAATTGTAACAAAAACAACTATCAAACTTAATTCAGGAAACTATCAGAATATTCGAGAAATAATGACTCTTGTAATCGCAAAACGAAAAGCATCTCAACCACTGGAAATGCCAAGTGCCGGAAGTGTTTTTAAGCGTCCGCAAGGCTATTTTGCAGGAAAACTGATCGAAGACTGCGGACTGAAAGGTTTTTCTGTGGGCGATGCGATGGTGAGTACGAAACATGCCGGGTTTATTGTTAATAGAGGCAACGCAACATCGGAGGATGTAAAAAAACTTATTAATATCATTCAATCACAAGTTTATGAAAAATTCGGGGTTAAACTTGAAATGGAGATTAGATTTTTCTGATGTCATATACGATTAGTGTTAAAGAATCTTTATGTAAAAAAAATTCAAATATTTGCTGCAAGAAAGCTGAATTATACGGTTTTTTATTGTTTTCAGGAGTTTTTAATCGTAATACCATTTCATTCAAGTCGGAAAATGAATTTATAATTAAACGATATGAGGATATTTTTCGCCACCTGCATTTTACAGATTTTAAGAAAACAGAAAGAAGAACAAAAAAAATAAGTTATATCATTCAAATAGATCCCGAATTTACTTCTTCACTTATTTCGAAAATAGGGGATGTAAATGTAGGTCCTCCTTTGCGAATAGATTATTCTGCATTTGAAGATGACTGTTGCTCACAGGCCTTTTTACGCGGCGTTTTTTTAGGTGGTGGATTTATTTGTTCTCCCGAAAAATCCTACCATCTTGAAATTCGTACCGGACACCAGATGCTTGCCGATGATCTTATAAGATTTGGACAAGAATATGATATTCATTTTAAAAGCGTAATGCGCAAAGGAATTCGCGTGCTTTATCTCAAAAGCTCTGATAGTATACGCGATTTCCTCGCTTATATAGGAGCATCATCATCTGTCTTTGACTTCATAAATGCCGAATTCGAAAAAAATCTGAAGAACAATGTCAACAGAGCAGTTAACTGTGAAAATGCAAATATAGAAAAAAGTATTGCAGCAGCACAGAAACAAATTAAGACGATAAAAAAACTGAAAAATAAAAATTATATGAATGTTTCGCCTGAGTTGATAGCTTTGGCGGAAACAAGGCTTGCAAATCCTGACGCGAATCTTGAAGAACTCGGCAAAAAACTTTCACCTCCTCTTTCTAAATCCGGGGTTGCACACCGTATGAAAAAACTGACAGAACTTATACGAAAAAGGTAATTAAAATGGGATTTGTTCACTTACACGTACATACAGAATACAGCCTTCTTGATGGCGCATGCAAAGTCAAGAAAATGCCCGGATTGATAAAAGAAATGGGTCAGACTGCCGTTGCAATGACAGACCATGGCAATATGTACGGAACAATTTATTTCTACAAATATGCAAAGGCAGCCGGAATTAAACCGATTATAGGATGCGAGGTTTATACCGCTGCGCGTACCCGTTTTGATAAAACAAAGGAATTTGACAGCAATAACGGTCACTTGATTCTTCTTTGCAAGAATAATATCGGGTATAAAAATCTAATTGAAATGGTCTCAGTCGCCAATCTTGAGGGCTTTTATTATAAACCTAGAGTTGATATGGAGTTGCTCGAGAAATATCATGAAGGACTTATCTGTCTTTCTGCCTGTCTTGCGGGAGATATTCCTCAGCTTCTTCTTTCAGACAGGTATGATGATGCGAAAGCCCTTGCACTTAAATATCTTTCTGTGTTCGGCGAGGGCAATTATTACCTTGAACTTCAAGATCATGGAATTGAAGAACAAAAAAAAGTAATGGACGGTCTTCTCAAGATATCTCGTGAGACCGGTATACCTTTAGTTGCAACTAACGATGCTCATTACCTTCAGAAAAAGGATGCGCACGCACAAAAAGTATTAATTTATGTTCAGATACAGAAAACCATTGATGAAGAAAGCGGAATGGGCTTTTCAACGGATGAGTTTTACCTGAAATCCGAGCAGGAAATGCGTTCTCTTTTTGAGTTTGTTCCCGAGGCTATCGATAATACCGTGAAAATCGCTGATCAGTGCAATGTCGTTTTCCCGGAAATAGACGATCCGAAAAACCGTGTTTATTTTCTACCTGTTTTTAAATGGACTGAGGGGCTGACTCATTATGAATATCTTCGTAAACTTACATTTGAAGGATTTGAGCAACGTTATAAACCCGAACAAAGAACTAAAGAGCTCATAGAAAGAGTCGAATATGAACTTGATATAATAAACAGAATGGGATTTGTAGACTACTTTCTTATTGTATGGGATTTTATAAACTATGCCAAATCTCATGGAATACCAATTGGCCCCGGCAGAGGTTCCGGCGCCGGCAGTATTGTTGCTTACTGCACAAGAATCACGAATATTGAGCCGATTCGTTACAATCTTATTTTTGAGCGTTTTTTAAATCCTGAGCGTATTTCCATGCCGGACTTTGATGTGGATATGTGCCCCGTAAGGCGCAACGAAGTTTTTGAATATGTTCAGCGTAAATACGGTGAAAAAAATGTCGCCAATATCGTCACATTTATAACCTTGAAAGCTAAAGCCGCCATAAAAGATGTCGCACGAGTCCTTGGTTTCTCCGTTGGTGAAGCAAATCGCCTGACTAAGATGATACCTGATAAGATGACAATCCGAGAAGCGATAACAAAGGTTCCGGAGTTGAAAAATCTGTATGATTCCGACGACAGAATACGAGATCTTCTTGATACATCCGAAACAATTGAAAACTCCCCGCGAAATCCGTCTGTACATGCTTGCGGAATAGTAATAGCAGAAAATCCGATATACACATATGTTCCGGTTGCTGTAAATGATGGTGTTACGGTTTCTCAGTTTGATATGAAAATCGTTGAAGAAGTCGGACTTGTAAAGATGGATTTTCTCGGATTGAGAAATCTGACTGTTATAGAAGATGCTTGTAAACTCGTTCGGAAAAAAGTTCCTGATTTTGATATTGAAAAAGTTGATATAGATGATCCAGAAGTATACGAACTTTTATCAAGAGGTGAAACTGACGGCGTTTTCCAACTTGAATCAGGCGGAATGAAACAAACTCTTATTTCCTTAAAGCCAAAAAGTATTGAAGATATCACTGCTATTATTTCACTGTACCGTCCGGGTCCTATGGATAATATTCCAACATATATAAACAATAAATCGCATCCTGAAAATATTAAATACAAACATCCGATGCTCGAAAACAGTCTGAAAGTAACATACGGCGTTATGGTTTACCAGGAGCAGGTTATGCAGATTGTTCGTGAACTTGCGGGATATTCATACGGACGTGCCGATATCGTTCGTAAAGCCATGGGTAAAAAACAAATGGAAGTTATGACACGCGAGCGTGAATATTTCATTAACGGAAAAAAACGGGATGATGGGACTGTTGAGATCCCGGGTTGTGTTGCAAATGGAATCCCAGCTGAAATTGCAAATGAAATTTTTGATGATATGGTAAAATTCGCAGAGTATGCATTCAATAAATCGCATGCAGCAGCATATGCATATGTCACGTATTACACAGCTTTTTTAAAAACACATTATAAACGCGAATACATGGCAGCGCTTCTTACCAGTGTTTTAGGAAAAACCGATAAAATGGTTGGTTATATCAATGAGTGCACAAAACAGGCCATAGATGTTATGCCTCCCGATATAAATGAGTCCGAAGATATTTTTACCGTATCACAGGATAAAATACGGTTTGGATTATCCGGAGTTAAGAATGTCGGACAAGGTGCTATTTCAGATATAATTGAAGAGCGCGGAAAAAACGGTCCGTTCAAGAGTTTTTATGATTTTTGCAGCCGTATGTTTGATGGTTATTCCGTAGATTCAAAAACAGTTGAAAGCCTTATTCGTTGCGGTGCGTTCGATTGCTTCGAGCAGCCGCGCCAACAGCTAGAAGTCAGTTTTCCAGAAATCCGTAAATTGGTAGCGCAAGATATAAAGGAACGTGAAGAGGGACAGATGAATCTTTTCGGAAATCTTGAAGATGAAGAAAGGCAACCATATGTTTATCCCGATGTTCCTGAGTATTCCAAGCGTGAAAAACTAAAGCTTGAAAAAGAAGTAATGGGCATTTATCTCACCGATCACCCAATGAAGGAATATGCCAATGATTTTATTTCTTCAGGAGCAGTTGAAATATCCAGCATTTATTCTGATTCTGTTCCATATCAGAACAATGACAGAATCAGGGTTTTCGGTATTCTTACAAAAGTTACCAAAAAGATGACAAAGAACGACAAACAAATGATGATTTGCGTTCTTCAGGATCTTTCGGGTTCAATTGAAATACTTGTTTTCGGTAAAGCATACGATGCCTTTTCATCAAAGCTTGTTGAGGATAAAGTTGTGATAATTGATGGCAGACTGAGTATTAAAGAAGATATGTCTCGTTCTTCCGATGACGACGAAGACAGCTCAGCACAATTGTCTGCATCAATAGTACTTAATGATTTAACAGAGGTTGAGGGTCGTAATGATTCCTCAACGCCGGAGATTTACATACCCAGAGATGAATACGAGGGAAAATCATTGATCATCAATTTCCGTGCAGAAGACGGCGTTAATTTCAACAGATGCGTTGATACACTCGTTTCGAGCAGGGGAAACTCACCCGTATTTTTCAGGTTTATCGACAAGCATAAACAAGGCAGATTTTCAAAATGTGATGTCAGAATAACGGCTCCGCTTATTTCGGAGCTCAAGGGTATTCTTGGCAACGATGGCGTTGAAATACGTTAAATCATCGTATGGAGAATTAGAGAATATATGATAACTATATTGAATGAAAAAAAAGGAACAAACGAATTATTTGTTTTGTCTGATGGAACAGAAATGCTCGCTGATTGCGAATATTCCATGAATGATGCTGAAATAATATCTGCAAAAGTATATTCCGCAAACGAGGACTCTAATTTACTTTATGACAGTTTACTTCGGGCAGTATTAAGTCGTCTCGATTTTGCCGGTAAAACAAAAGTTATTTCTAAAAATCCCGATCTGCGTGATATTCTCACTAAGATCGGGTTCAGACCAGGAAACGACTGTTTAGAAATAGAGACAACTGAGTTTTTCAAAAGCACAAATTGCAATAAATCAAATTTGTCCTGATATTTTAAGAATCAGAAACAGTATTGAAATCACAACAGGTTGATGTATTAAATAAATAATTAAAGAATGCTTTCCGATGAATGAAACAGGATTGTTTCCTATTGAAAAAGGAAAAATGCTTTTCTTTTTTGCATATACGATCTTTCCGATGATTATGCCTATAAAAACGACCGCTAAATACGGAATAAGCGGATAATAGTCGCTTGAATAAAAAGAATGATCATGGATTCCAAATGCAAAAAAAATGTTCCCGGCATTCCTTATATTCCTAAACACAAAAGACAAAGCAAATATAGCGGCTGATATAATTGCAATAACAGCATTTGGCAATTTTTTTATAAAATATGCCAGCATCATGGCGATCCCAAGCATATGGAGAATTCCGAATACGATTATAAGCCTTGTATTTAATAATAAATCAACTGTAAGCGTGACCGCACTTAGAAGCAACGCTGCACCAAAAACAATCGCCCCTCGCTTGAGAGAGTTTTTCGATAATGTAGTTGATACCCCGCAAAGAAGCATGAATAAAATTGCTGAAAAATCCCCAATAAAATCGATCTGAGGTGTTTTTATACCGAAAATATAGTTAAGATCGTAAACTACATGGTCATAAACCATACAAATAAATGCGACACCACGCAGAAAGTCTATTTCCCAAATCCTTTTTTGCGTCTCCATAGTTAACTCCGTTTTTTTTTGTTATTTTAACATATTTTTTCACAATTATCAACAAGATAGGAGCAAATGATGAATAAAATATTTGCAAAAATTAAAAAAACAGGCATAATACCCGTTATAAAATTAGATGAGTCAAATGATATTCTTCCATTAGCGGAAGCACTTCTTAACGGTGGCATTAATGTTGCCGAGATCACATTCAGAACAATGGCAGCAGCAGAGGCTATAAAATTACTTAAGCATTCAAATTACGATATACTGATAGGCGCTGGAACAGTGTTGACTACGGATAATGTCGATAAAGCAGTCGAAGCAGGAGCAGAGTTCATTGTTACTCCCGGATTTAATCCAAGAATTGTTGATTATTGTATTAATAATGGGATTCTGATTGCTCCAGGCACGTCAATACCTTCAGAGATAGAAATGGCGCTTGAAAGGGGATTGGACGTTGTAAAATTTTTCCCGGCAGAGCAAAGTGGCGGTCTTCCGAAGATCAAAGCTATGGGCGCCGCTTATGGGGATATAAAATTTATCCCGACAGGAGGGATTTCTTTAGATAATCTTTCATCCTACGCTTCATGTGAAAGAGTTCTGGCATGCGGAGGCACTTTTATGGTGAAAGATTCATTAATAAAAGAAAAGAAATGGACGACTATTACTGATTTGTCTCGTGAAGCGATAGAAATAATCAATAAGTCTCGTTGATCTTTCGAAAAAAACCTTAAATTGTTTATTTGATATTTGTTATATTTTTTTCATTTACAATTATTTAAAATAGGTTTATAATTATTAAAACAATAATGATGGGAGTATTAAAATGAAGAAAATTTTAATCGAAATGTCTGCAAGACACATTCATGTAAATTCTGAACAACTTGAAATCCTTTACGGCAAAGGTTATGAGCTTACGCCAAAAAAAATGCTTTCTCAGCCGGGTCAGTTCCTTTCTGAAGAAAAAGTTACTGTTTGCGGTCCCAAAGGTGAATTAAAGGTTTCCATCCTTGGTCCCTGCAGAAAAGAAACTCAGCTCGAGCTTTCATTTTCTGATGCAAGAGCACTCGGACTTACTGTCCCTGTCCGTGAATCAGGCGATATCAAGGGAAGCGCTCCTGTAACAGTAAAAGGTCCCGCAGGAGAATATACCGTTGATGAGGGAGCAATTGCGGCAATGCGCCATGTTCACCTTGATCCTGCAACAGCCGAAGAGTTTGGTTTAAAAGATAAACAGATTGTTAGTGTTAAATATGATGGTGGCAACAGAAAACTTACATTTGGTGATGTTGTTGTTCGAGTAAGCCCCAACTATGCACCTGCAATGCACATAGATACCGACGAAGCTAATGCTGCCGGTATCGCAGGAACAGCCGAAGGCGAAATTATCGACTGATTTGCGCATTGTTCTTACATGAAAAGATATCCACCTGGTTTCAGGTGGATATTATTTTTATGCGGTTTCTATTTTGCTGTCTGCATGAAGCCCGAGTTTTTCAACGGCATTTTCTCTCATTTTGTATTTTAGTATTTTCCCTGCCGCATTCATCGGAAATTCGCTGATAAAATCAATGTATTTCGGACATTTATGTTTTGCAATATGAGTAATGATATATTCGTGCAGTTCTTCTTCTGTCAAACTTTCATCTGCTTTTATAACGCATGCCATTATTTCTTCTCCATATTGTTTGTCAGGAACCCCTATTACCTGAACATCCTTTACTTTTGGATGCGTATAAATAAAATCTTCTATCTCTTTGGGGTAAATGTTTTCACCTCCTCTGATAATCATATCCTTAATTCTTCCCGTAATTTTGTAATATCCATTAGGAAGTCTTCTCGCAAGATCTCCGGTGTGAAGCCATCCCTTATCGTCTATAGCCGCGGCAGTAGACTCAGGCATCTTGTAATAGCCTTTCATTATATTGTAACCCCTGGCAAGGAATTCACCGTCAACATTATCTGGCAGATCTTCACCTGTTTCAGGATCAACGATTTTGCATTCCACGCCAAACATTGCAGCGCCAACGGTATTTACTCTGAGATCAATAGAGTCTGTTGTTTTTGACATTGTACATCCCGGAGATGCCTCAGTCTGCCCATACGTTATGCAAATGTCTTTCATATTCATTTTTTCAATTACTTCTTCCATGACCTTGATAGGGCATGGGCTGCCGGCCATTATCCCGGTTCTCATATATGAAAAGTCTGTTTTTGAAAAGTTTTCGTTGTTCAACATTGCTATAAACATTGTAGGAACACCATGAAAAGCAGTAATTTTTTCCTTGTTTATACAGTCAAGTCCTTTTTTAGGGGAGAATGCTGTTATAGGACTCATTGTCGTTCCGTGTGTTACCGATGCTGTCATTGCAAGCACCATTCCAAAGCAATGAAACATAGGTACCTGGATCATCATCCTGTCTGCGGTGGAAAGATCCATACAGTCTCCGATGGCTTTTCCGTTATTGACTACATTGTAGTGAGTCAGCATAACGCCTTTTGGAAAACCGGTTGTTCCGGAGGTGTATTGCATATTGCATACATCGTCTTTATTAATGCTGGCAGCTCTTCTGTATACAGCTGAAAGAGGAGTTTTTGAAGATAGTGCTACAGCCTCCTTCCATGTAAAGCATCCTTTAAGCTCACTTTGAACAGTTATAATGTTTTTAAGCATGGGAAGTCTGTCGCTTAAAAGATGACCTGGTTCACATGTTTCCAGTTCGGGACATAATTCTTTGATAATCTCAAGATAGTTCGAATCTTTAAAACCATCAATCATTACAAGCGTATGTGTGTCCGACTGACGCAGAAGGTATTCGGCTTCATGGATTTTATATGCTGTGTTTACTGTTACAAGCACTGCCCCGATTTTTGTGGTCGCCCAAAATGTAATATACCATTGCGGAACATTTGTAGCCCAAATCGCAACATGGTCTCCACTTCTTACGCCCATAGTGATCAGGGCTCTTGCGAATTCGTCTACATCATCCCTGAACTGACTGTATGTTCTTGTATAGTCAAGCTCAGTATATCTGAATGCATATTGATCTGGGAAATTATCACAAATCTTATCAAGCACCTGAGGAAAAGTATAATCAATAAGATGTTCTTTGGGCCAGATATAGTTACCGGTATGAGCAATGTTGAATTGAAGGTGTTCTCTTTTATGCAAATATTTTTGCATAAAATGAGCAAAATGTGGGAAAACTATGCCTGCATCGCTCAGTTTTTTTGCCCAACGCTTAACCCATTCAAGCGAAATATATCCATCGTAGCCTGATTCAATGAGCGCTCTCATCATGCGATCAATTGGAAGATCACCTTCACCCATCAGTCTGTAGGATGCTTCACCATCGATCATCACAGAGTCTTTTACATGCACATATTTTATAAGTGAGTCGAGATTTTTAACTGTTTCCTCCGGTTCTTCATTTCCATATCGGTACGGATGATGGACATCCCATAAAACAGCAATATGTTTGCTGTTAACTGAATCTATAAGCTTTCTTAGACGTTTTGTATCGGAGTAAACACCGTTGGTTTCAACTAAAAGAGTTATATCTGTCCCTTCAGCCATAATAGCAGCTTTTTTTAAAACACTGCATATTTCAGCGTCATTTACCTCTCCGTTCGGCATAGGTTCTCTGTCTGCGAGAATACGAATAAATGGTGTTTTCAGCTTAATTGCAAGGGCTATATATTGTGAAATCTCGTTAAGATTTTCCTCTGTTTTATCAAGATATTTTAAGCCGCAGCCTGATGACAGACATGGTATTTCAAGATTAAGCCTCTCAAGAGTTTTAATCGTTTCAGAAATCTTGTTTTCGGAAAACGGCTGTGCATTAACAGCGAAAATTTCGTTGCCAAGTCCTCTGATTTCTATCCCGTCAAACCCGATATCTTTTGCCATTGAATAAATATCGGACCAACTATATTCAGGACATGCAAGTGTTGAGAATGATATTTTCACGAGTTTGCCTCCGTTACTCATAATTATTTATGTATAAATTTTCATTGTACTGAATTATTTTATCAAAACGGGAACGATTTGTCAAGCTTAATTTACTTGAATTATTGACATTATTGCGTAAATATGTTAAAATAAAAATATGAAAAGAAAACTTATATTTCATATTGACTTATCCTGCAATAAAAAAACTGTAAAATCCTTTTTACTCAAAGAAGCTCTTCTTTCAAATACAACTCTGAAACAATTGAAGAAATCTGACGATGGGATCTTATTGAACGGAAATAGAGTATTTGTTACAAATCAGCTGAATTGCGGAGATCTTCTTGAAATCAATATTCCTGACACTAAAGTAAGTGCGATAGAACCGGTAAAAGGCGATCTTGATATCCTGTATGAAGATGAGGATATATTGGCTATAGATAAACCTCCTTTTATTCCTGTTCATCCTTCAAAAGGACATATTGACGACAGTCTGGCCAATATAGTAATCGCGTACCTTGCCGAAAAAACAGGTACGCCTGTGTTTCGATGCGTTACACGTTTGGACAAAAATACATCCGGTGTTGTGTTGATCGCAAAGAATTCTTTGAGCCATAATAACATCAGAAAGCAACTGCTATCTCATGATGTAACCAAAATATATCATGCAGTCGTTCATGGTATAACTGATGTATCAGGTATGATTGATGCTCCGATTGTACGACCAAATGCTGCTACGATTAAGCGAGAAATCCGTGAAGACGGTGCGCCATCCGTTACAAATTATAAAACAATTAAAACAGAAAACGATGTTTCGTATCTGGAAGTAATACCCGTAACAGGAAGAACACATCAGATCCGGGTACATATGGCTTATATTGATCATCCGATATGCGGTGATTTTCTCTATGGAGATCCAAACGACAATTACTGCCGACAAATGCTTCACGCCTATCAGATATCTTTTAAACACCCAACCAAGAACGAAGCAATAACAATTCAAAGTAATCATGATATTTTTTAATAGAATAATAAACCGACAGAAATGCCGGTTTATTATTTTTAAATATTTTATCTTAAAAAAGCAGCTCCGATTATTCCTGCATCGTTACCAAGCTTAGCTACAGCTATTTTCTGCTCAGGGAACCGTGAACCGGCATAAACATTCTTGTTTATATAACTGCGCATCGGTTTAAGAAGATAATCTCCTTCATTACAGATGCCTCCGCCGATAATCAAGATTTCAGGACGGAATATATTGATCATATCAATAAGACCTTCCGCTATATATTCAATATATCGGTCAACAACTTCCTGACCTGCTTTATCTCCCTTTCTCGCTGCCTCAAAAGCAGTTCTTCCGCTTACATTGTCAAGTGTTGTTAACTGGTTCATTATTGAATCGGGATTTTCTTTCATTGCTTTTGCCGTCTGACGTATAAGCGCAGTTGCGGATGCATATGCCTCCCAGCATCCTTTCCTTCCGCACGTGCACTGTTCTCCATCTTTAACAAGCATTATATGACCTAATTCGGCTCCGGCGGAGTGCTGTCCTTCGTATATTTTACCGTCAATAACAATTCCTCCTCCAACACCGGTTCCGAGGGTAATCATAATTGCGTTCTTAAGTCCTTTAGCTGCACCGGATATAACTTCACCAAGAGCTGCTACGTTGGCATCGTTACCAATATAAACAGGCTTGTCTATATATTGTTTAAGAAGATTAGCCATTGGAACATGGTCGCCGTACTTGAAATTGTTGGCATAAACTATTACACCGTTTGCCGTATCTATGCTTCCCGGCGCCCCTATGCCTAAATGCGACACGTTTTTCAGTGAAATTTCGTTTTCTTCAAGAAGTGAAAGCGTGCATGATGCCATGTCCTTCACAATTTCTTCAAACGGACGTTGAGAACCTGTTTTTACGGATTTCTTTGCTGCTATTTCACCTTCCTCAGTAACTATTCCAACAGCTATGTTGGTTCCGCCTAAGTCTATACCTATTTTATAATTTTTCATAAGATAGTCCTTTCGTAAAAGTTTATTATTTTTCATTAGGATTTCTTGAGCTGCGTTTTAGAGTGTTTTTCCTTATTGCCCTGTAATATGCTTTGATTATATTGTTACCAAAAGAGTCAAGAGAGTATTCTTCTGCTTTTTTTATGCTATTATCTCTCATTTTTATGCGTGCCTCAGGAGATAGCGAACGATATTTGTCAAGAGCGGAAATAAATGATTGTGCATCGTCAAAATAAAAACCTGTTTCGTTTTCTATGAGAACATCATCAAGGCATTCGTCGTATTTTGCGATAACAGGTGTTCCGGACGCCATAGATTCAATATAAGTAAGCCCTTGTGTTTCACTTGTGGAGGCTGTTACAAAAACATTTCCGATAGCAAAGTAATTCTGAATCTGTTCCGGCGGCTGCTTTCCAAGAAAAAAGATCTTATTGTCCAATTTCATTTCTTTTACCATGGCCTTAAGCTCTTCTTCTGCCGGTCCGTAACCTGTGATTACAAATACGGCATCTGGATATTTGAAGAATACAGTAGGCATTTGATTTATAATAAAATCTATGCTTTTTTCCTGAGCAAGTCTACCTACATAAATGATCCTGAATTTATCTTTAATATTTAGGTCAGTCAGTATTTTTTCAACTATGTTTCTGTCTACATTTTTCGGATTCAGCCTTTCGGTGTCTATTCCTGTCGGAACAATATGCATTTGTTTGTTTATTCCGTATTCTCTTAAAACTTCATAAGTTTTTTTAGATGGAACAATGATTTCGCAATCCTTGTCATACAAATGTTTTGTATACATGCCAACCATTTTGCGGGAGGTTTTGTCGAAATATCCTTTTGTAATATAGTGAGTATAATCCTCCCACATTGTATGACTCGTATAGCAATAGGGGATACCGTAAAGCTTTGATGCTGAAATAGCAATCATGCGTATTGTAAACTCCGTATGAATATGAATTATATCAAGATTCATATTTTTTATGTATTCCAATGCTTGAATACTCATTGGCCTTGAGATCCGGTAACCGTAAAGCTGCTTGATCTTTACAGCGGGAATTCGCAATATTCCGTTTTCAAATTCTACGCCGCCTATAAGCTTTGTATCAAGCGTGGCTGTGATCACATACACGGTATGTCCCATTTTTTGAAGCTGTTTGCGAAGAGTTTCAACAGAAACGGCCACTCCGTTAACATCAGGAAGATATGTGTCTGAAAATAAGCCAATTCGTAACTTTTTTTTCATATAGTTTTCTTTTCCGAATTTACGTATTGCAGTTGTGATAACATCATCCTGAGTAGCTTCGTATATTCTTTTAAGTTTCTGACCGATTTGTTTTATGTCTCTTTCTTCTGCAGTTTTGCGTGCTGCTGCAGAGACATCAGGAAGTTTACCGTCAATTTTATCTCTGATCAGTTTTGCGAATTGTTCATTGTTAATGCCTTTAAAACAATTAATGCCGTCCTTTAGCCAATCATTATACACTGGAATATCTCGAACCACTACTGTTCCGGAACAGGCAAGGCTTTCAAGAACAACAATTCCTTCTGTTTCTTCATATGTCGGGAAGAAGAATATATCCGCCGAAGAAAATGCGCCTTCATACACATCGCCCTGCATATATCCAGGAAAAAATACATTAGCGGGATGATCCGTTGTAACGGCATTTCTGATTTCGACAGGTATGGAAAGCAGTGGAGTTTGACCGAACCAAACAAATTTTACGTCCGGAAGCATTTCAGCTACCTTTATAAAATCAAGAATTCCCTTCCTTTTTATCCATAAGCCTGATGCGATAACGATTTTATCGTTTTCTGAAAACCCGAAATAATTCCTGAATGCCGCTGCTTTTTCGGGATCATGATAAAATCTGTTAACATTTACTCCGTTTGAAACAACTTCAATGGGAGCGTTGATTCTGTATTTTTTTAGAAGGAGATCTCTGGCATATGGTGTCGGAGCTATTATGCAGTCTGCTGTTCTGTAAAGAAGCATTAATCTTTCTTTTACGAATTTTGAAACCATATTTGAGAAAATAAATGAATTTCTGAAATCCTCTTCAGTAGAATGGGCATGGTAGATTATGGCTGCCCCTTTTTTCTTTGCCTCAGCAATAATAGGCTCGCTGTTTATAAAAACTGTGTTGATATGCAGTATGTCGTAATCGTCTTCAGGGTCAAGCGTGTAATCCACGCCAGCAGATTCAAGTGCCTTTATCTGGTGCGACCTTGCCATACCGACGCCTGATTTTGAGATTTTGTCTATTCCTTCAAAGTATAAAAGAACTTTCAATCAATCACACCTCACAGATTAGATAATAAGTATTTTGTAAAATACAATGTAATTTTATCATATTTCATAATTTATGTCAAGCTTTTTATTCCTAAATAAAAAAAAGGTAAAAAATTATCAGTCCTGTCAAAATCAGATTGACAAAAAGTAGAAAATTTGATATAATACAAAAAAATAATAAGGAGCACGATTATGCAGAATAAAGTAAGAATTGGAATTATCGGATGCGGAGGCATTGCGAACGGAAAACATATGCCATCGCTCGCCAAGCTCAAAAATGTAGAAATGGTTGCTTTTTGCGATATTATCCCGGAGCGTGCTGAAAAAGCTGCTAAAGATTACGGAACAAAGGATGCTGTTGTATATACAGACTATCTTAAATTGTTGGAAGATAAATCAATAGATGTAATACACGTATGCACACCAAATAAATCGCATGCTCCCATAACTATTGCCGCACTTGAATCGGGCAAACATGTAATGTGCGAAAAGCCCATGGCTAAAACAGCTGCAGATGCACGGGCAATGCTTGAAGCAGCAAAAAGAACAGGAAAAAAACTGACAATCGGATATCAGAATCGACAGAGAAAAGAAATGCTTCACCTTAAAAAACTTTGCGATGAAGGTGTACTGGGGGATATTTATTTTGCTAAAGCCCATGCTATTCGCCGCAGAGCCGTTCCTACTTGGGGTGTTTTTATGAACGAAGAAGAACAAGGTGGAGGACCTCTTATTGATATCGGTACTCACTCTCTTGATTTAACTCTTTGGATGATGAACAACTATGAGGTTGAGTCTGTAACAGGCAATTGCCATTATAAACTCGGTAAACGCGCAAACAGTGCCAATGCATGGGGACCTTGGGATCCCGATAAATATACTGTTGAAGATTCAGCATTCGGCTTTATTAAAATGAAAAATGGTGCAACTATTATTCTGGAATCAAGCTGGGCAATAAATCTTGTTGATTCAAGAGAAGCAAGCTGTACCCTCGCCGGCACGGAGGCAGGAGCCGATTTCTTTGACGGGATGCGTATAAACGGAGAAGAATATTCCAAGCTTTACATTAAAAAAATAGATTTGTCTACCCAAGGTGTTGATTATTTCGAAGGGGTCAACGACAACGATCCGTCGCTTCGCGATATGGCTCAATGGATTGATGCAGTAGTTAACGACACAGATCCAACAGTCCTTCCCGAACAGGCGCTGGTAGTCAGCGAAATCCTCGAAGCTATATATACATCTTATAAAACAGGTAAAACCGTTTATTTTAACTGAAAATGGATTATTTGATTGTAGGTCTCGGTAATCCCGGTCGGCGCTATGCATATACACGGCATAATGTCGGCTGGATTGCGATAGACTATATAACAGACAAGCTTGGGATTAAAACCAATAAACTAAAGTTTAAATCATTATGTGGTGAAGGGGACTTTCGAGGGAAGAAGGTATTGTTCCTGAAACCTCAGACATTTATGAACCTTTCGGGCGATGCTGTTTTTGCCGCTTCTTCGTTTTATAAAATTCCCCCGGAACACATCTTTGTTATTTGCGATGATATTGCACTCCCTTCCAACAAATTAAGAATACGCAGACACGGAAGCGATGGTGGGCATAAAGGGCTTCGGAGCATTATTACATTGTTAAACTCTGATGTTTTCCCCAGGCTTAAAATTGGGATATCAGACAGAAAAAATCCTGAAATGGACCTTAAAGACTGGGTTATCGGAGAAATGACAGATGAAGAACTGCATTGTCTTGATGAGAGGTTGCCTGATATATTCAAAATTGCGGAAGCATTTGTTTGCGATAATTTAGAAAAAGCAATGTCAGAATATAATTAAGGTGATTTTTTGAATACAACTATTTCCCTTTTAAAACAGCTTGATGGCTATCATAAACTATATGAAGCCGCGGCAGACAATAAGTCTGTCGCGGTATTCGGTGTTGATGTCCACAAAGCCTATTTCTCGGCTCTTCTCTCCGATCACTCAAATCGAAAAGCTTTTATAATTGTTTCCGATGATTCTCAGGCTCGTCAGGTTCGCGAAATAATGGAAGCAGAATGCGGTAAATCACTGATTTTCCCTTCAAAAGAATATAATTTCAGAAATGTTGAAAGTGTTTCTCGCTTTGATGAAAACAAGAGAATAGAAACACTTTCTGCAATTCGAAAAAACGACTTTTCATCTGTTATAATACCTGCTGATGCTCTTTGTTCGCTTGTTTTGCATCCGAGTGACTTCAAAGAATTTGAAATATACAACGGCGATATCGTAAAATTTGATGAAATTCCAGATAATCTTGTAAAGATGGGTTATGAATTTTTCCCGACTGTAGAAGGCGCTGGACAGTTTTCTGTAAGAGGGGGTATTGTCGATGTGTTCCCTCCGAGTGAAGAGACTCCGTATAGAATTGAATTTTACGGTGACGAAGTAGACAGCATTTCAGTTTTTGACATTAATACTCAGCGCCGTACTGAAATTAAGGACAGCGTTCGAATTACACCCGCTCAGGAATCTGTTGATTTTGCTGTTGAAAGATTGAAAGCAATGCTGGATCCCATAAAGAACAATAAGTATACAGTAAAGGACTATGAACTTCTTGAACAAGGTATAATTCCTGCGCATGACAGATATTTTCCTGCTAAATTCAATAAAAAAGCAAACATACTAAATTATTTGCGCAATGATGATTTGCTATTTATTTTTGACTGGCAATCAGTTTATACGCATATAAATAAATTCTGTCAAAGAATAACAGATGATATAAAACAGCTTTCCGAGGAAGGATATGCATTCTTAAACTCGGATTATTTCGTAGATATTAAGTGGATAGAGAATCATATTAAAAATCCGGTAATCTTTGAAACACTTCCGTGCACGGTACGGGATATTCCCATAGACGCCATCATAGATATTAAATTATTTCAAACATCTATAACATCTTTTATGACGTTAAAAAATGAAATCGATGAATATCTCGCTACAGATAACCATGTATATATTCTTTCAAACGATATTCGACATGCCGACGAATTAAAAAAAAGTTTTGTAAGTCAAAATAATTTATCGGTCACGACAGGGACAATACCATTCGGTTTTTATTCTCCTGAGCTGAAGACGGTCGTCTATACTTATAGGAATCTCCACGGTTCGTCAGATACTAGAATTAAACGCTCAAAATATGAGCGTGGCGAAAGAATTAAGAGTTTTTCCGATATCAAGCAAGGTGATTATGTCGTTCATACTAATTACGGTATTGGTATTTATGACGGAATTCACAAAGTTGAGAGCCAGGGTGTAATCAAAGATTATATCAAGGTTAAGTATGCGGGAACTGATGTATTGTATATTCCCTGTGATCATCTTGATCAGATTTCAAAGTATATAGGTAGCGATTCTGATGTCAAAGTTAAGCTGAATAAGCTTGGTAGCGCAGATTGGCAAAGAACAAGACAGAAAGTCAAAAAAGCAGTCCGAGATCTGGCAAAAAAACTGATAGATCTATACGGTCAACGATCTAAAATTAAAGGATACTCTTTTTCCCCTGATAACGAGTGGCAAAGAGATTTTGAGGCATGCTTTGAATTTGAGGAAACAGATGACCAGCTGCGATGTTCTGATGAAATAAAAAAAGATATGGAATCCTCAAAGCCAATGGATAGACTGTTATGCGGGGACGTAGGATTTGGTAAAACCGAAGTTGCTATGCGGGCAGTTTTCAAGTGCGTAATGGATGCAAAACAGGCTGTTATTCTTGCCCCAACAACAATTCTTGCCTTTCAACATTATAATACTATTCTTAAGCGTTTTTATGGATATCCAATAACTATTGAACTCTTATCACGGTTTCGAACATCAAAACAACAGGAAGAAATCATTTCAAGATTGAAAAAAGGTCAGATAGACGTTATTGTCGGAACTCACCGACTTGTACAGAAAGACGTAGCTTTTAAGAATTTAGGTCTCGTTGTAATCGATGAAGAGCAGCGCTTTGGAGTTGCACATAAGGAATATTTGAAGGAAATGTGTCCGGGTGTAGACTTCCTTTCACTTTCTGCAACACCGATTCCTAGAACCTTGAATATGTCATTGTCAGGAATACGAGATATTTCAATTTTAAACGAAGCCCCTAATAATAGATTCCCAGTAACAACTTATGTCGCAGAATACGATATCGGTATGGTAACTGACGCGATAAAACGCGAAATATCCCGAGGAGGTCAGTGCTTTTATCTTCACAACCGAATTGAGACTATATATAAAACCGCATCTTTGTTGGAAGAAAAAACCAATGCCCGCATTCAGGTCGCGCATGGAAAAATGTCGAAAGAAGAACTTTCGAAAATATGGGAAGAGTTGACGCTAGGTAATATCGATGTTCTTGTTTGCACAACAATTATAGAAACGGGTGTAGATGTTCCTAACTGTAATACATTGATTATCGAAGATGCAGATAGAATGGGACTTGCTCAACTTCATCAAATAAGGGGCAGGGTAGGGCGCACCAATCGACGAGCATATGCATTTTTTTTATTCAGAAAAGGAAAAACCCTTTCTAGTGATGCTTATAAGAGATTGATGACTATAAGAGAATACAATGAATTTGGTTCAGGGCTCAAAATAGCTATGAGAGATCTCGAAATAAGAGGTGCTGGAAATATTCTCGGTGCAGAACAGTCAGGTCATCTTTTGACAGTAGGTTTTGATATGTATATGAAACTACTTGAAGATGCTGTGTCTGAAGAAAAAGGGGAGGGAAGTATCAAAAGAGACTGTTCGATAGATATTAAAATTGATGCATATATCCCAGACGACTATATTTATAATTCGGATACAAGAATTGAAGTATACAAAATGATTTCGTGTATAGAAAACGAAGATGATTATTCTGATGTCCTTGATGAGCTGATTGATAGATTTGGTGAACCACCGAAACAGGTAATAAATTTAATGGATATAGCAAAAATCAGATTTCAATCAGCGGAAAAAGGACTTTCTGAGATCAAAGAATCAAACGGAAGACTGCTCATCTTCTCCTATAATGACCCGCCTATTGAGAAGATCCCGGAATTAACAGCTGCTTTTAGGGGAAGGCTTTTGTTCAGTGCCGGTGCTAAACCATATTTCACATTAAGATCTGATAGTTATATAAAGGATATGGAACTATTCCTTGATAACCTCTGAATGCGGCAGAGATGAAAAATAATTATAATATTTTTTGTTTTACTATGGACTTATTTATATATTTATGATATAATAAAAAATAATAATAAAATAAGTATGTTTGGAGGACATGATGAAGAGTCTCAAATACATTTCTTTGATTGCTGGTATTACGTTTATTCTTTTATTTATTACATCATGCAGCAATGTTTCCTATATTGCGACAATCGATAATGAAAAAATGCCTGTTGGTCCATATGCTTTTTATGCACAGTATACACGTGATAATTATCAATCAAATTTAACATATTATGGCGTTACTGACTTTACTTCCGCACTTACTGAGCAAGCTGATTCGACCGGCACAAAGCTATACACACATATAATCCAGGAAGCAAAGAAAAGCTATATACAACATGTTTTGACAGAAAGAAAATTCAATGAATTTGGTCTTTCTTTATCGGAAGATCAGAAAATTGCTCTTGACGAATCGTTCCAGAAAAACTGGGTTGATAATGTAGGAATAGAAAAATTTACTGAAATATGTAAAGCACTCAATCTGACAAGCGCAGAATTCAAAAATGTCGTTTCTGTTTCATTCAAAAACGCATGTTTAATGGATTATCTGTTTGGTGCAGGTGGCAGATACGAGATAACAGAAGATGAGCTCAGAAATAATTACGCAGAAGGGTATGAAAGATTTAAATATATAGCCCTTTCAAAAGTTGATCCCTCTGGCGCCACACTTTCAACAGATGAATTGATAGAAAAAAAAGCGAAAGTTGATGAGGCATACCAAAGGGCGTTGGACGGCGAAGATTTTGGCGAATTGATTGCCCTATATTCTGAAGATTATTTTCAGATAACTGATGAAATAACTGAGGATGAAAGAAATTTATACGAGCTATCGAATAAACAGGCAGCTGAAGATGGTCTCGTTATTGATAAAAATGGAATTTTTAATTATGATTATTATATCTATTATAATTATGTTATTGATTCAAACATTGTAAACGCTGTTTTTTCAATGGAAATAGGCGATTTGAAAGTAATTGAACTCCCAAGTTCCTTCTGGATTATTCAAAAATGCGATAAAAACGAAAAAGAAAGCTATTTTGAATCTAAAAAAACACTTATTTATAATAATATAGCATCACCAATAATTGATGAACTATACACTGAATGGGAAAAAGAATTGCTCATCACATTTAACGAGGCCGCTGTTAATAAATACGATCCAAGAAAACTCGAACCGCTCTTTATTTCCGCAAAACAACAATGATTTAATAGGAAAATCGGCATTCATTGTCGGTTTTCTTTTTGATAACTAATGACCGCCTTTGGACCTGCAAATAATTATTATTATTTTTTTGAATTTACATCATAATTTATTGACAAACATTATAAGAGTTGATATAATAACGATATTAATCAGTTTTTTGAAAGGTAAAAAAAATGAGTTTTTCAAAATATAATCCTGCGCTCCTTTGCGACTTTTATGAATTTACTATGGGAAATGGCTATTTTGAAACAGGAAAAAAAGACGATATTGCTTGTTTTGATCTTTTTTTTCGAAGAGTTCCAGACAACGGAGGTTTTGCTATAGCAGCCGGATTGGACAGTATTATTAACTTTATTGATAATTTTTCTTTTAATGACGAGGATATTGAATACCTGAGATCAAAAAAAATGTTTTCAGAGAATTTTCTCGAATATCTTCGATCTTTTAAATTTTCATGCGATGTATTTGCCGTTCCGGAGGGAACGCCCATCTTTCCGAAAGAACCTGTTATTACAGTAAAAGGACCTGCAGTCCAGGCGCAGCTTCTTGAAACGATGCTGCTTCTTATGATAAATCATCAATCACTTATAGCAACAAAAGCAAACAGAATCGTTCGTGCATCTGAAGGCAGGCCTGTTTATGAATTTGGATCAAGACGCGCCCAAGGAGAAAATGCAGCTGTTCTTGGCGCAAGGGCTGCTTATATTGGTGGATGCGCCGGTACTGCCTGTGCCTGCTGCGAGCCTCTATTTGGTATTCCCGCAGTAGGTACTATGGCTCATTCTTGGGTTCAAATGTATTCTTCTGAATACGAGTCATTTGCTGCATATGCCAGAATTTATCCTGATGCATGCACACTTCTTGTAGACACATATAATGTATTAAAATCCGGTATTCCAAACGCCATCAAAGTGTCAAAAGAAATCCTCGAACCAATGGGTAAGCGTTTGAAAGGTGTAAGAATAGACTCAGGTGATATTGCATATCTAACTAAGAAAACAAGAAGAATGCTCGATGACGCCGGTTTACATGATTGCAGAATATTTGTATCAAATTCTCTTGATGAGTATATTATCAGAGATATTCTTATGCAGGGTGCATGTGTCGATTTCTTCGGGGTAGGAGAGAGACTGATAACATCTAAAAGTGAACCTGTTTTTGGCGGAGTTTACAAACTCGTTGCCGCAGAAGAAAACGGTATTATGGTACCAAAAATTAAGATTTCTGAAAATATTGAAAAGATAACTATTCCGGGGTATAAAAAGGTATATCGTTTGTTTTCAAAACAAACCGGAAAAATGCTTGTTGATCTTATTGCTCTTGCTGATGAAGATTTTGATTTTAATCGTCCAATAACGCTATGCGATCCTGATCATACTTGGAAGCATAAAACCTTTACTGATTATACGGTAAAAGAAATTCTTGAGCCCATATATTTAAACGGAAAACGTGTTTATAACTCTCCTGATATAGAAAAGATCAGATCGTATTGCCTTGGTGAGATATCACGTGTTTGGGATGAAGTTCTTCGCTTTGAAAATCCTCAGAATTATTATGTTGACCTTTCGCAAAAGCTACTTGAAGTCAAACATTCTCTTTTGGAGAAAGGAGCATCCTGTTGAATGAATTTTTCTAATATTTCTCCAACAGAGATTTATGCCGGCGTCGGGTGTGTATTATCATTTAATGATTATTCCCGTTTTGGCTCTCGTTGCGCTATCATTACTGGAAAGAATATGATTAACCATAATTCAGCACTACAAGATGTTCAATCAGCACTGAAAAAAGAAAACATACAGTATATCTCAATTCCAAAAGCAATAAATAACCCTTCTGTTAAAAGTATTATTGATATTTCATCGATTGTGCGTTCTTTTAATGCTGATTTCATTATCGGTATCGGCGGCGGATCTTCTATGGATACTGCTAAAGCAGTTGCAATTGCAGCAGTTAATGAAGATTTGAATGAAAATAATATTTTTTCTGTTGATTTATTCGCACATTCCTTACCTGTAATCCTTGTTGGGACAACAGCCGGAACAGGAAGTGAAGTTATGCCTTCTGCTGTATTAACTGTTGACGGTATAATTCCAATAAAAAAATCGCTTAAAACTCACAATTCGTATGCCCAAATAGCGCTTTGTGATTACACGTATTCATCTTCAATGCCAGATAGTGTTACAGTATCAACCGCTCTTGATACTGTTTGCCATGCTGTTGAAGCCATATATTCTAAAAGAGGAGGAATTTGGGCTAGAATATTCGGTCACGAAGCGCTTAAGTATTCATTCAAATCAATTTTATCCTTTACAAACGGAATATGTGATAATGATTTGCGTGAAAATCTATATTTTGCTTCAATCCTTGGTGGATTGGCAATAAATAATGGAGGAACGAGTTTTCCCCACTCTATGGGCTACATGTTGACAACAATGCATGGTGTTCCTCACGGTTTTGCATGTGCAGCTTTTATCGGCGAATTTATGTATCGAGTTTCACAAATATGCGATGTGTCTGAAACGCTCACAGCTTGCGGTGTCAAAACTGTTGATGATTTTATTATTGAAATTAATCATGTTCTTTTTACGTATTTTACAAAACTGAATATTGACGAAATGTCATTACACAAATATGCCGATTTAGCAATGAAAATGAATGTGAATAACAATTATTTAAATATTACTTTCAATGACTGTTTGAATATATATAAAAAAACCTGTAGGAGTTAATGGTTGATGAATAAAAAGCCTGAAGATCGTTGGGTTCTTAAAGCACAAAATGATGAAATCATCGAAGCTTTGGCTGATTATCTCGAATTTTATTTTCGTTTAAGAACAAAAAAAACAAATAAATCGACACCAGAAGAGAGAAGATCGTTCTTCATTTTAATGTCTCGACTTTTTTATAATAGGGGCTTTCGAGACATTTCTCAAATTGAAAACTTTTTTAATACTTCACCATCTTATCTTAATGATCCTATGCTCCTTCCTGATATGGAAAATGCTGTAAACAGAATAAGAAAAGCATTGGTAGATCATGAAAAAATAACAATATACGGTGATTATGATGTCGACGGAATAACCTCAGTATCTGTTTTATTCAGATATCTCTACTCTTGTGGGGCAAATGTTGATTACTATATTCCAACAAGAACAGAAGAAGGCTACGGACTAAACGAAAGTGCACTTTTGAAGATTTCAGAAACCGGTACCTCTCTTTTAATTACAGTTGACACAGGGACTACTGCAGTTGACGAGGTGAAATATGCAAATGACATCGGCTTGGATATAGTTATAACAGATCATCATGAATGCAAAATGGTATTAAACGAAAAAAACACGTTTGTTGAGCAAATTCCTGATGCAATTGCAGTTGTAAACCCCAAAAGACCTTCCGGACAATATCCCTTTACGGAGCTGGCGGGAGTAGGTGTCGCATTCAAACTTATTTGTGCGCTTGACGGAAATACGGAAAACATATTGAATTTATACGGTGATCTTGTTTCTATAGGTACAATAGCAGATATTATGCCGCTAACTGATGAAAATAGAATAATAGTCGTGAATGGCATAAAAAACATGAAAAAACACATGTCAATTGGTTTAAAATCTCTGTTAATTGCTGCCGGAAATGAAAAAGAAATCAGCTCTTCTGTTATTGCATATACCATAGCCCCCAGGTTAAATGCTGCAGGAAGAATAGGAGATCCTAAAACATCGATAAGTCTTCTCTTAGAAAATGATTACAGCCTTGCAAACAAGTTGGCCTTTAGTTTATGCGAAGAAAACAGACGACGTCAGATTCTCGAATCGAATATTTTTAATGATGTCGAAAAGCTGATTTCATCGATTAATTCTGATGATAAACTCATCGTTTTTGCCTCGGATGAATGGCATCATGGTGTTATTGGCATTGTCGCATCAAGAATAGTGGAAAAATATGGAAGGCCATGCATTCTTCTTTGCGTTGATGGCGAAAATATGAAAGGTTCGGCAAGAAGCGTTAAAGGTATTAATATTTTTGACCTGTTGCAAAATAACTCTTCTACTCTTCTGAAGTTCGGTGGACATGAAATGGCAGCCGGGTTATCGTTAAAAAAAGAAAATTTTGGCGCCTTTAAACAATCCATCGTTGAGTACGCAAATAAAACAATTACCGATAAAATGCTTGTACCCATAATTGAAGCGGAGTGTGAACTACCTTTTGAGAAACTTACTTTGCAAACATACGATGTTATTAAGCTTCTTGAACCCTTTGGAACAGGGAATTCTGCTCCTCTTTTTATTGTAAAAAATCTGAAGGTTTTCGATATTGAGCCAATAGGCAACGGACATCATATAAAAATGCGGGTTTCATCGGCGGGAAATAGTTCAGAATTCGTTACAATGCTTATGTTTAATACAGACTATGAAACAATCAATTGTGTCGTTGGCGATGAAATAGATGTTATCTGTTCATTAGGAGATAATGTCTTTAATGGCAAACGTGCACTTGCTGTGCACATAAAAAAATTCAAACTTTCCAATTCAATTGAAAGTAAAGACAAGGTAAGTAAGCTGTTTTATGATAACTTTAAAAAGAATAATAAGGTCATTGATGATATTTCGTTATCAAGAGATCATATAATCGCTGTTTTCAGAAAAATACGAAAACAGAATACAGAAGAAGAAACCTATCATTCTTATGCATTGGCGCGATCAATTACACATGAGTTGAATTCTGAAATAAATTATGCAAGGCTACGTCTATCGCTCGACGTTCTTCAGGAGCTTGGATTGATTAGCTATTACGGTGATGATTTTATAACAATTCATTATAAACACAGTTACGATAAAGTAGACTTACAAAACTCTCAAACATGGAGTACTGTTCATAAACAATGAATACTGATATTGATTTTCTGCCTTCAGCAAAAGAGTTGTTTGATGCGATTGAAGACAGTACAAGAGAATATAATTTAAGACGAATTCATGAAGCTTATGATTTTGCTTATCATGCTCATGAAAACCAGACAAGGAAATCAGGAGAACCATATATCGTACATCCGACTGCTGTCGCAAGAATTTTGCTGGATTTTGATTGTGATACCGATACAATAATCGCAGCACTTTTTCATGATATAATAGAAGATACTCCATACACATACGATGATATTAAGAAAAAATTTGGAATAAATGTCGCTGAATTAGTAGAAGGCGTAACAAAACTTGATAAGATCAAATATTCTTCGCAGGAAGAGCAACAGCTTGAAACATTAAGAAAAATGCTGCTTGCTATGACTAAAGATATTCGTGTTATTCTTATTAAGCTGGCAGATAGACTGCATAATCTGAGAACTTTAGATTCAATGCCTGAGCCGAAGCAAAGAACAATAGCTCTTGAATCTATTGAGGTTTATGCTCCTCTTGCGCACAGGCTTGGTATTCAGAGCATCAAAACAGAAATTGAGGATATTGCTGTTCGTTATTTGGACCCGATTGGATATAATGAAATAATTACTGAACTTGAAAAACTTGATACTGATAAAAACTTTTTTTCAAACATTAAAGAAATGATTGAAAAAAAGTTAAAAGAAGAAAATATCAAAGCGACTGTAGATGGACGTGTAAAACATATTTATTCAATATATCGTAAAATGTTTACACAAAACAAAGATTTTCATGAAATATATGACTTATATGCTTTTCGTGTTATAGTTGAAAAAGTAAGCGACTGTTATAATGTTCTTGGCTATATCCATGACTTGTTCCAGGCAATACCGGGAAGATTAAAAGATTATATTGCAGTACCTAAGCCTAATATGTATCAATCGCTTCACACTACAGTAAGTTATAACGGTCATTTTTTTGAAGTGCAAATCAGAACAGAAGAAATGCATCGAATAGCGGAACTGGGAATTGCGGCACACTGGAAATATAAAAGCGGAGGTATATCAGATAGTTCTGCAGATGAAAAGCTTGCGTGGGTTCGTAAGCTTCTTGAAGTGCAGACAGATGTTTCTGAAGCAGACGATTTCATGAAAACATTCAAGATAGACCTTTTTAGTGATCAGGTTTTTGTTTCAACTCCTAAGGGTGATATAATAAAGCTTCCCGCAGATTCCAATATCATAGATTTTGCCTATTCAATTCATAGTGAAGTAGGAAATAAGATGACAGGCGGAAAAATCAATGGCCGCATTTCGGAGTTGTCAACCACCTTACATAATGGTGATGTCGTTGAAATTATAACATCACAGTCCTCTTCCGGTCCCTCAAGAGATTGGCTTAACATCGCTCAAACAAATGAAGCCAAAGCAAAAATACGTCAATGGTTTAAAAGGGAAAAACGTGATGAGAATATACTTGAAGGTAAAACAAATCTCGAGCGAGAACTGCGAAGGATTAATATTTATACCGTAAACATAGATAAGAATACTTTCTTTTTACCTATAATGAGCCGATACGGCATGACCGATATCAATGACTTTTATGCAGCAATAGGTTATGGCGGAATTTCCATTTCTAAAATCCTTCCAAAACTAAAAGAAGACTATATCAAGCTGCAAAAACAAAATGAAAAGCCCAAACTAATTGAAGTAAATACTAAAAGAAAATCAATTAACGGTGTCATCGTTGATGAGATTGATAATTGTCTTGTTCACCTTGCAGGATGTTGCTCTCCGCTCCCGGGTGATGATATAATAGGCTATATTACCAGGGGAAACGGAGTTGCTATTCATAAGACAGATTGTGTTAATATGCAAAATGCAGATGGAAATAGACTCGTTCGAGTCCATTGGGATGGATCTCCGAGCAACTATTTTGCGACTACTGTTTGTGTTACTGCATTGCAGCGCATCGATCTAATTGCAGATATTACAATGGTACTTGCTTCCATGCGAATTATAATGCACTCTATAAGAACTCATGAGCTTGGTGACGGTCGAATAGATGTGTATTTAAATATCGATGTTCTTGATCTTACACATCTGGACACAGTAATGAAAAGAATTAACAAAATTGGGAATGTTATCAGCGTTGAAAGAGCACCGGAAAAAGGACAAAAAAAATGAGAGCTATTATTCAGAGAGTTGATTCAGCAGATATTGAAATAGATGATAACGGCACTAAAACAAAAGAATCGATAGGGAAGGGGATTGTTATTTTTCTAGGCATTTATTCTACAGATGACGAAAATAATCTTCATCTTCTTTCTGAGCGTTGCAAGGGGATAAGAATTTTTTCTGATGAGAACGGCAAAATGAACCTTTCTGTTAATGATATTGGTGGAGAAGCTTTGATAGTATCCAATTTTACCTTATGTGCAGATACATCACACGGTAAAAGACCATCCTTTATAAATGCAGCGCATCCTGAGCAGGCAAAACCGCTCTACGATAAGTTTATATCTTCTTTTAAAGCACATACACCTGTTAAAACAGGCGTTTTCGGAGCTCATATGCAAATAAATCTCGTTAATAACGGACCAATAACGCTTGTTGTTGAAGGTTAATATGTAAAATGAATGTTTACGAGTATGAAGTATTATATTTTAATAAAACGGTTCTATGATAATTAATTTGATTAATAATGATTTCAGATTCGATATTTCTAACATAGTTTTACTGTTTTTCCCTCGCATCGATACAAATGATGCTACAGACGGTAAAACACTCACCGTTTCACTGAATGAATCTTATGCAAATGCAACATTATTGGACAACAATAAAGTATTTAATCATAAAGTGGAGATGGATTCGTCTCTTTATGAGTTCGAAAGATATGCTTGCGACAGAGCAGTTTTTGAAGTGTGCTTTGCAGATACAGGTTTAAGACCTCCCTGGGGTCTTCTTGTTGGTGTGCGACCCATAAATTTCTATACCAAATTGAAATCCATTTATGGTAATAAAACCAACGAAATACTTGAGAAGTATTATCTTGTTTCTCCTGATAAAATCAAATTATGCTCTGATATTTTAAGCATCCGCCAACCATATCTTAACAAATTGAAACAGAATTCTTTCAGTTTATATGTTTCGATTCCATTTTGTCCTTCCCGATGTAAATACTGTTCATTTGTTTCATTTTCAACTGAAAAAGAAACAAAATATATTGATAAATATGTAGACATCCTCTGTGAAGAGATACAGAAAACATCCGTTCATTTGCGTGGACAATCACCGCTTACAATCTATATCGGAGGAGGAACTCCCAGTTGTATTCCTGATTATCTTTTTGAAAATGTTGTCAAATGCATTACAAATTCATATGACTTATCCGAATGCTTTGAATTCACAGTAGAAGCTGGAAGACCGGAAACAGTTACTGAAAATAAACTTCAGATCATGAAACGCTACGGTGTTAATAGAATTTGCATTAATCCTCAGTCATTATCTGAAATTGTTTTAAATTTTGCCGGAAGAAAACACTCCATTGATGACTTTTTCAATGCTTACGCTCTTGCCTCTGATTACGAGTTCGATATCAATGTTGATTTAATCGCAGGATTACCTTTTGAAACAAAAGAATCTTTTATTGATGGCCTGCTCAAAATTATCAGATTATCACCATCTAATATAACTATTCACTCTTTATATATAAAAAGGGCTGCTGATTACGGCGCAGATGCCTCCATTTACTCTAATACAAATCCTGAAGTTGTGTCTGAAATGCTTCATTCAGCATATAAAATTCTCGAACTAAGCGATTATTTCCCATATTATTTGTATAGGCAAAAAAATACAATCGGAAATCATGAAAACATAGGTTTTGCTAAAAAAGACAAAGCATGCGCATATAATATTTATATGATGGATGAACTGCAAACAATATACGGTTGTGGAGCAAACGCAATGACAAAATTAGTAGAAGATGGTCATATCACTCGATCATGCGGGACTAAATATGCGTATAATTATATAAATAAAAACGGAGAAAAAAATAAATGAAAAGGCGCAGATCATCTTTTAATGTAATAACTGTAGCTCAAAAACTAATCGAAAATCCTGATAAAGAAATTTCCAGCGCAGAAAAGTACTATTTTTCGCAATTAAAAAAAGTTGCTAACTCATTGGGACATCGTAGAATAATCCTCATATCAGGACCGTCAGCATCAGGAAAAACAACTTCCGCAAACAAAATACGTGAGAAAATCCGATCTCATGGAAAAAAGTGTGAAGTTGTATCTTTAGATGATTTTTACCACAATAGGGAGCACCTGCCAATAGTCGATGGCAAACCGAACGCAGAAATTGTTGATGCTTTGTCTGTATCACTTATACATAGAACAATGGAAAACCTTATTAACGAGGGTCACTCTATGATGCCAAAGTACGATTTTACTTTGGGAAAACGCACAAATGATGCCGCATTTATTGATATAGGTTCTGATGGCATCGTTATTTTTGAAGGAATTCATGCGTTAAATCCCAAAATCATCAGAGGTCTCGACCCTGAAAATGTGCTTAAAATCTATGTAAGCCCACACAGTGACTTTAATCTAAATGGTGTACAAGTTCTTTCAAAACGAGAAGTTAGGTTTATTAGACGACTTATTAGGGATAGCTGGGCACGTAACACTGCCCCTGAGGCTACTATGTGTATGTGGCCGACAGTATGCGAGGGTGAAGACAGATTAATACGCCCATTTGCAGAATATGCAGAAATGTATATTAACACAACTCACGCATATGAACCTTTCTTATTAAAAAATAAAGCAATTTTGCTTCTTCAACAAATTGGTAATGATAGTATACATATTCAAACTGCATCACAGTACATTGCAAAATTGAAGTCTTTTCCTTCAATTCCAAACTTGCATCTCCCGGAAACCTCTCTTCTCAGAGAATTTCTGAATTTTCAAGAAACTGCTGATGAAAAATAATCATAAGCTATTATTGCTCCAAACTTGTCACAAATAATTTTGCTTTTTAAGATAAAAATTGCTTGACAACGCCAATTTCTTCGTGTATAATAATAAAGGAAAATTAAGGCGCACTTTTTTAACCGATGGAGGGGAGGGAAACAATATGTCAGAAATCAAGCTTAAAGAGAATGAATCTTTAGATAATGCGCTCCGTCGTTTTAAGAGACAGTGTCAAAAAGCAGGCGTAATTTCCGAGCTTAGAAAACGTGAATTTTACGAAAAGCCTTCTGTAAAACGTAAGAAAAAATCTGAGGCGGCAAGAAAACGCAAATACAAATAATTAACCATAAGCAAGAAATGCCGGTTTTTCTTCGGCATTTCTTTGTTTTTAAATAAATATGCTATGAAAGTAACTAATACTAAATTTTTGCGTGCGTTCAATTCATATAAAGATATTACACCCGAAATAATCAAACAATTTCATATCAATGGGATTCTTATTGATCTTGACGACACTCTGGTGCCTCATAATTATCCTGTTCCTGATGAAAGTGTTAAATTATGGCTTGAAATAATAAATAAAGAGGGGATTCCTGTTTGCATTATTTCAAATAATCAAAAAAAGCGCATGATGAGCTTTATAAAAGATTTGAATGTCGGGTATTTTTATAATTCATTCAAACCTCGAACACATGTAATAGATTTAGCTTTAGGTGTAATGAATATAAGAAGGGATGAGGCTGTTTTGATAGGTGATCAGTTGTTTACAGATATTCTTGCAGCCAATAAATCAGGAATTAAGGCCTTTCTTGTAAAACCTATAGGAAATAAAAGTACTCTTTTTATAAAGTTAAAAAGATTTATTGAAAGGAAGATATTGAAATGAATAAAATTGAAAAGCTTTCTGCAAAACTTGATAAGAATGAAGCAATAATATTGATTAAACCAGAAAACAGAAGATATTTTACCGGCATGACAACATCGAATGGATTGTTGCTCGTTACATCTGAACAAGCATGGTTTTTTACAGATTTCAGATATATAATAGCAGCTAAATCAATTGTTGCAAAACCGATAATTGTATCGTTGTTTGAAGGGACTCATGCAGCAACTGTTAAGAAAACGCTTCATTCTTTATCCGAAAAAATAAAACGTATATATTTCGAAGATACATATTTAAGCTTTGCAGCCGCAAAAGCTTTTATGGAAGAAATGAATGATATTGAATTTGTTGCTGGTGAAGCTTTAGTTTCGATTTTAAGAAGAGAAAAATCACAGGATGAAATTAATTTGATTTCAAAAGCACAAAGTATAACGGACGCTTCATTTGCCGACATTCTTGACTTTATTTTTACTAATAAAAATAGGGGAATTACAGAAAAAGATATCGCATTTGAACTTGAATTCAATATGAGAAGACGCGGCGCAGAATCTCTTGCATTCGATACAATTATCGCTTCAGGAACAAATGGTGCGTACTGTCATGCAGTTCCCTCCGATAAACAGATCAAATCCGGTGAATTCATTACGATGGATTTTGGCGCATGTTACGGCGGGTACATGAGTGACATGACACGAACAGTTGCTATTGGCGATATTTCCGAAGACAAAGAAAAAATATATGATATTGTTCTAAATGCACAACTAAATGCAATAAATAATATTAAGGCAGGCTTAACAGGTACACAATGCGATGCTTTTGCTCGTGATTATATTTCAAATGAAGGATATGGTGATGCGTTCGGACATTCTCTTGGACATGGCGTTGGACTTGAAATTCATGAGGGCCCCAATTTTGCTAAATCTTTTACAGGTATAATCAATTCAAATGCAGTAATGTCTGTTGAACCAGGAATATATCTTGAAAACAATTGCGGTGTCAGAATTGAAGACCTTGTTGTAGTGAAAGAAGCAGGAGTTGAAGTATTAACAAAAAGTCCGAAGCAGTTAATCAAACTATAAAAAGGAGTCAAAACGTTGAATAAAATCAATATTGCGATTATAGGCTGTGGAACGATCTGTAACTCTGCGCATGCTCCGAATTATCGACAAAATAATAACGTATGTGTTAAATACTTGGTAGATACTATACCTAATAAAGCAAGTGCAGTGAAAGAAAAGTTCAATTTCAGCAATGCAGAAGTGAGAGATGATTATAAATCAATTTTAGCTGATAAGTCCCTAAATGCCGTATCAGTTTGCTTGCCCAATTATCTGCATAGTCAGGTTTCGTGTGAGTGCATGGCTGCGGGCCTAGACGTCCTTTGCGAAAAGCCGATTGCAACATCTTATTCCGATGCGAAAACTATGCAGGATACGGCAAACAGATATAATAAAATTTTAAATATCGGCGTTGTGAATCGTTTTGATGTGTATGTCAATGAATTAAAGAATGTCATCGCAAGCGGTAGGCTTGGTGAGGTATACCACGTTTACTGTTCATTCAGAAATCACAGAAGTATACCGGGAATGGGTGGATGGTTTACAACAAAAAAAATGTCCGGTGGGGGAGTTCTGATTGACTGGGGCATTCATTTTATTGATTTAATAATGTATGTCCTTAATAATCCTGATATCAATACAGTTACAGGGAATGTGTATTGTGAACTAGGAAAAAACATGCGTGAATATGTATTTGAAAATATGTGGGCAGGACCTCCTAATTATGACGGAATCTATGATGTGGATGATTATGTTACAGCATTAATCAGAACGTCTGGCCCAACAATTTCAATAAACGGCGCATGGGCGCAGAATATACTGAATGACGATATGACGATTGAGTTTCTTGGCTCAAAAGGTGGTGTAAAATTAAGATATAGACAAGATTTTGATTTAACAGTATCCGAAAATGGAAAAATCGAAACAATAACCCCTCAATTAGAACCTAAAGATGCATTTACGGAAGAAATCAATTCGTTTATCGATTGTGTGATTACAAAGAAGAAATCAAGAGCAAATATAGACAACGTTATAAAATCGCAGCTTATTATGGATGCTATTTATGATTCTTCGCGTCTTAAAAAAGAAGTGAAATTATTTGATTGACTTAATAAAAAATGACACCAGGCTCAAAACAAATGTTTTTGAGCCTGTAAAAATAGCATATTTAATCGTGTTAAGCTTCGGTTGTGTTATAAGAATCTTTGAGTATTTGAAAAAAATTTATATTGCACAGAGGGGTGTATTCTTCTGCTTTATTCTTATAGTTAGTCACTTTTGATTATAATATAATTGTATCGCATTCTCAAATGCACATCGATATGAATCAATGCGATTGACGTCAGGTTTCCATACTGACCTTACTGTAAAATCTGTTGAAAAAAGTGGTTTGCCATCCAGATAAGCATCAGAAATTTGTTGATTTCCTGTATTATATGCTTTCATAAATGAACGTGACTCATTTTCAGTCATCAGAGACATATCTAATGGATCTGGATTTTCTTGTGAAAGTTTACAAGCAAGCGGTAATATTATTCTTTGATATTCATAACTTTCATAAGGTATTGTACCCAATGACCTTATAGCTTCTGTAACATCAAATGTCAGGGACATGTTTTCTTCCTTTTTAGGAACTATATAGCTTGAGCTCCAAGGAATATTAACAGCAGTGCAAAAATCATGGAATATGTCTCTTTCTATAAAAGCTTTTCGATCGTAACGTCGTACTACTATATTTACGCTGTTTCTGAATACTTCTTTAATTTCCATAATAATATTTGAATAATCCATAGATGACCTTGATGAATTAAGGGCACACCAGTCTTTAAAAGATTTATCCAGGCCGTTTTTTACATTTTCTTTCCAGCGTGAAACAGCCCAATTATCTTGTCGTCGAAGATATATAACAATTGTACTTCTATGGGCTCCTATGTTATCGAGAAACCGTGCGAGTTCTTGCCAGTATGTGGATTTAGGCCACCATGATCCACCCAATGAAAGATTTTCTTCGCTTATTAATACTCTTTTTTGAGAATGTAATGCATCTGCAAGCATTGTAATATTTTTTTCTAAATCTTTTACTCTTGAGTTTGGATCCTCGTTATGAACAAGTGCTTTAAGATATTTAAATAAAAAAGATCCGTTACGTAGGGTAGGGACAGCAAGTTGTTGAGTAAAAGCAGGGTAATCAATTCCAGCCTCATTCAAATTTTTTTTATTATCAATAAAAAAACGTTGAAGCGAAGTTGTACCGGTCTTCGGTAAACCGATATGCAAAATTAAATTATTGTCCATGAAAATAACCATTCTAATATATTTAAAATCTAAAAAATTATAACATTTTATCTATTATATGTCAATGTATCAATATTGACAAAATGATAAAAATATGATAAAATAAAAATATGCGGGCGTGGCGGAATGGCAGACGCGTTAGATTTAGGATCTAATGTTTATAACGTGCAGGTTCAAGTCCTGTCGCCCGCACCATAACAAAATTAATAATTAACAAAAATCTGATTTTTACGAACAATTCTTTTTTGTATTTTTAAAATAATGATATGACATTAGGGGAGTTAAATGTAATTAACTTCCTAATTTGTATAAATACCCAATTGCACAAAATGAATATTTTGTGCAATTGGGGGTAGTAAAGAAAGGATTTAATACGGCGCTTGTATGATTACTAAAGATATTGATGATAATTCTTCACTTTACGACAACTCTCATTTAAATGATCATAGTTTTTCTTCTGACTATGAATCTGGTGTTGAATATTTAAAAAAACATGATTTAAATGTTGATTCTAATATTGATTCTGATACCTCTAAAATTAGTTATAAATCAAATCATTCATCTTCTAATTCTAATGATATTGATCTTGTTCAAACTAAAAAATTCGATTTTATTCCTGAGTATGCCAGAAATTATCTCTTTTATCTTCTTAATGTTCGAAACCTTTCTGATAAAACTGTATATGAGTATTATCTTGATTTGCGAACTTTTTTCAGATTTGTTCTTTGCCATAAAAATGTAACAAATGTAGAGAATTTTGAATCTATCAATGCATCTGATTGTCAATTATCACTTATTGAAGACTTGTCTTTAAATGATTTGTACTCATATTTAAATTATGTAAGAGAAGACCGTGATAATGGAGTTCGCTCCCGAATGCGTAAAGTTTCTAGTCTAAAGTCTTTTTATAATTATCTTTGTAAAAATTCTGTAATTGATACAAATCCAACATTGTATCTTGAAGCTCCAAAAAATCCAAAACGACTTCCTGTTAATCTTTCCTTAGACGAGAGCATAAAACTTTTGAAAAGCGTTGAGGGACAATATAAAGAACGTAATTACGCTATTATTACGCTGTTTTTAAATTGCGGTCTTCGTTTATCAGAGCTTGTAGGCATTAATTTATCAAGTATTAATGGTAATGTTTTAAGAATTGTCGGTAAAGGAAATAAAGAACGCATTGTTTATCTTAACCAAGCATGTGTGGATGCTATTACAGAATATTTAAAAGTTCGCCCTGATATTAATTCAAAAGATCGTAATGCGTTGTTTATCAGTCGTGAAGGAAGAAGAATATCAAGAAGAATGGTTCAGACAATGGTTGAACATTTTATCATAAAAAGCGGACTTGATCCTAATATTTATTCAACACATAAACTCCGACATACCGCTGCAACTCTAATGTATCAAAACGGAGTAGATGTTCGTATTTTACAGGAAATTTTAGGGCATGAAAATCTTGGAACAACACAAATTTACACACATATTTCCGATAAACAAGTTGAAAATGCTCTTAATTCAAATCCTTTAAATAATATAAGCAAAAAATAAAAAGACAATTATGTCTTTTTATTTTTTGTTATTCTTTATTATATTTTCAAAATAAAAAGGTAGCTCACTGTCAAATTCCATCCACTCCCCTGTTTTAGGATGATTAAAACCTAATTTTTTTGCATGTAAGCATTGACCTTCAAGACCATATTTTCTTGATTGCTCTTCTGTTTTAGAATAAACCGGATCTCCGAAAACAGGATGTCCTAAATATGCTGAATGAACTCTTATTTGGTGCGTCCGACCTGTTTCTAATGTATATTCAACAAGAGAAAGTCCAGTTAATTCTTCGATGACAGAATAATGAGTAATTGCAGGTCTAGCATTCTTTCCGTTTGTAATTACCGCCATTTTTTTTCTGTCAATTTGACTTCGTCCAATAGGAAGAGATATTACACCTTTTGGTTCTTTAAAATGACCAACTACTATTGCATTATAAACACGTAAAAAACTGTGTTCTTTTATTTGTTTTGCAAGATTCAAATGAGCATTATCATTTTTTGCAACCATAAGAAGTCCGCTTGTTCCCTTGTCAATCCTGTGAACTATTCCAGGTCTCACTATACCGTTTATCCCTGATAAGCTGTCTTTACAATGGTCTAAAAGTGCATTTACAAGTGTATTATCATAGTTTCCCGGAGCCGGATGTACAACCATTCCCTGAGGTTTATTGACTACAATAACATCGCTGTCTTCGTAAACAATATTAAGAGGAATATGTTGTGCAATTATCTCAAGATTTTTGGGTTGTGGTTTATTTATAACAATATGATCATTCGTTTTAAGTTTATAGTTTTTGCTGACTTTGCTACCATTTAATAAAATATGGTTATTATCTAGCAAACTAACAACAGCCGAACGTGTCATTGATGACCGTTCGGCTATATAACTGTCTATTCGTCTACCGGAATCCTCATTAGAAACAACTAATTCCATTTGAAAATATTACCTTTTGTAAATATAAAGATGCAGATAAAAAGAAAGCTTCCACATGTAACAAATATATCAGCAACATTAAAAACTGCAAAATCTATGAATGTAAATTCAAACATATCTACAACATATCCTGAAAAAATACGGTCTATACAATTACCTAACCCTCCTATTGCAATAAATAAAAGAGAGTATTCTGCGATCACATTTTTAACCTTATCTGAAATGACAACGAATAGTAAAACAATAGTTACAAGTAGCGTGATTATTGTTAAAAATTCTGTGTGTCCTTTTAGAATAGAGAAAGCGGCGCCTGTATTTTCACGATATGTTAGACTTAATATATTTTTGATCAGCACAAATGTTCTCATAGGTTTAAGATCGGAAACAACCCAGCATTTTGTAATCTGATCGAGTAATAAACCAGCGGCAATAAGAAATGAATAACTGATACAGGAATAGATGTTTTTGAATTTGCTCATTCTAAATGTTGAACAACTGATGCGCATCTTGGGCAAAGAGTGGGATAATCATGATTATGACCAACGTCTTCAGAATAGCACCAGCAACGCTCGCATTTCACACCGTCTGCAAATAAAACTTGTGCAGAAATACCAGGTACATTACCGCAAGGTTTGCCGTTGTTCCCTTTTTCTACAAATAATTGTGAAACTATCATTATTTTAGCCAAAACATCTGTTTTGGATGAATACTTTGCGAATTTCTCATCATTACAGTAGAGAATGACTTTTGCTTCTAGAGGTTTTCCTATAAGTTTTGATGCTCGTGCCTCTTCAAGTGCTATGTTTATATCGTCGCGCAGAAGGATCAACTCTTCATATTCTTCCATCTTTTCATTATTTAGCTGATAATCATCATAACGACTTACTAACGGATTAAACATAACATTTTCCGGAATATCGCAGCTGCGGTGCGGCATTGATTTCCAAACCTCATCAGCTGTGAATGCCAAAATAGGAGCAAGCATTCTTATCATTGCATCAAGAATGAGAAAAATTGCAGTTTGTGCACTTCTTCTCTTGATACCGTTTTTATCTTCACAATATAAAACATCTTTAATAATATCAAGGTAGAAGTTTGACATATCAACAACACAAAAGTTCCGAATAGAATGAAACACCTGATGGTATTCATAGTTTTCGTATGCCGATTTTACTTTATCGATTAATTCGTTCAGTTTGGAAATTGCCCATCTGTCAAGCTCAGACATTTCATTAGCAGGTACAAGATGATCTGCATCAAATCCGTTAAGATTTCCCAGGATATATCTTGCACTGTTTCTAATTTTAAGATATGCTTGTGAAAGTTGCTTAAATATATTGTCTGAAACACGTACATCGACTCTGTAATCTGATGATGCTACCCACAATCTCAATAAATCTGCACCGTATACTTTAATAATTTCTTCTGGAGCAATCGAATTACCGAGAGACTTGTGCATAGCTTTTCCTTCGCCGTCGACAACCCATCCGTGAGTGAGAACTGTTTTATAGGGAGCCCCCTCTCCTTTTGCGCCTACTGCAGTCAAAAGGGAGGATTGGAACCATCCTCTATACTGATCTGCGCCCTCAAGGTACAAATCAGCAGGCCATTTGGCATCAGGATCATTTTCAAGAACAACAAAATGTGTTGATCCGCTGTCAAACCAGCCATCAAGAGTATCTGTTTCTTTTGTGAAATGATTTCCTCCGCAATGCGGACATTTAAAATCCTTACTCAAAATTTCAGATGCATCTTTCTCATACCATGAATTAGAACCATATTGTGCAAACATCTCAGAAACAACATTAATTGTTTCATCAGTACAAATAGGCTTGCCACAATCTTCGCAATAGAAAACAGGAATAGGAAGACCCCAATGACGTTGACGCGAAATGCACCAATCAGCTCTTTCGCGAACCATTTGGGTAATTCTTTCTCCACCCCATTCAGGTATCCATGTAACATTTTCACATGCCTTAACAGATTCATCCTTAAATGATTCAACAGAACAAAACCATTGTGGCGTTGCTCTGAAAATAATAGGATTTTTACATCTCCAGCAATGAGGGTATGTATGGGTTATTTGTTCACTGGCAAATAATGAATGACTGGAAATCAAATCATCTAAAATAGCCTTATTGGATTCATCATATTTCATGCCTGCGAATTTGCCTGCATCTGCTGTCTGACATCCTTTATCGTCAACGGGTACAATCATTTCCAAGTTATAGCGTCTGCCTGTTTTGTAGTCATCTACGCCGAATCCGGGCGCTGTGTGAACGCAACCTGTGCCACTATCCATCGTAACGTAGTCTGCAGTAACAAGTAAACTGTCACGGTCAAGAAAAGGATGCTGAGCGGTCATATACTCAAAATCAGAACCGGCAAGGGTAGCTATAACTTTGAAATTATTTATTCCTCCTATCTCCATAGTTTTTTTCATCAAAGCTTCAGCTACAATATATATTTCTTTGTTTTCAGCTTCAACAAGAACATAGCTTTCCAAAGGATGAAGTGCTATTGCAAGATTGCCGGGTAAAGTCCATGGTGTAGTTGTCCAGATAATAAAATACATCTTGGAAACATCGCCATACTTGGATAATTTCCCTTGATCGTTTTTTACTTTAAACTTAACATAAATTGAAGTACAAGGATCTTCTTGATATTCTATTTCAGCTTCTGCAAGAGCAGTTTCATCAACAGGACACCAATAAATTGGCTTTAAGCCTTTATAGATATATCCTTTTTTATACATTTCCCCGAATACTTTAACTTCTCGAGCTTCGAATTTCGGATCCATTGTGAGATATGGATTCTTCCAGTCAGCAAGAACTCCAAGACGAATAAACTGGTTTCTTTGAATATCTACAAAATCAGAGGCAAACTTTTGGCATGCTGTTCTGAATTCAGAAATTGTCATGTTTTTTCTGTTTAGCTTATTCTTCTTAATAATTGCGCTTTCTATAGGCATTCCATGGTTATCCCAACCAGGTCTGTAAGGAGCTTTAAATCCTGAAAGCCATTTGTATCTGTTTACAAAGTCTTTGAGGACCTTGTTCATAGCGGTTCCCATATGAATATTGCCGTTTGAAAACGGCGGACCATCATGTAAAATATAAGCAGGTTTGTCTTGATTTAATTTAAGAAGTTTTTTATACACGCCTAATTCATTCCATGCATCAAGCATCGCAGGTTCGCGCTGAGGTAATGATGCGCGCATCGGAAAATCAGTTTCAGGAAGATTCAGCGTTTTATTATAATCCATTTTTAATTAATAAACCCCTTTATTCGTCATCATCTTCATCATCATCGTCATCGTCATCATCGTTATATTTGCTGAAGATGCTTGTTTTTTTCTTTCCGTTGCCGAAAAGTGATTTTTTCTTTTTCTCTGAAGAGAACAAGCCCTTTATTTGTTTATCATTAGCACTTACATCGTCAATATCATCATCTTCATCATCAAATTCAAGATCGTCATCATTTTTTGTAGAAAGCCTGCGAGTACGCGGCGATTCGGACTGTTTTTCAACGTGAACTGACGGCATAAGAATTGTAGACTCAGAAGACGGGACAACAATATCGTCTTCTAAATTATCTAAATCTGATACTGATTCGGGCTCTTCATAATCATCAGGAGAATTGATCTGAGACATATCTGCAGTAGCAACCTTTAACATCTCAAGAGCTCCGGACTCATATTCATTATCGTTTTTCTGAAACACAGGAATAGTTGAAATAAGCTTAACGTGATTTTCGTAAATAGCAAGAAGCCTAGATTTAAAAGATTCTACTTCTGCCGTTAGCTGAGTTTTGACTTGTTGCTGATGATCAGCTTCTTCTTTTGCTGTTTCAATCAAACGTCTAGCGTAATCCTGGGCATCTGCAACAATCTTATCAGCTTTTTTCTTTGCATTACCAATCATGTCATCATACGATTTTTGATTAGTCACGACTGCGGATCTCATTTTGTCATGGTCATCACGCGCCTTCTCTACCTTATCGTTAAGATAAGTTATGCGTTTGTTCAGAGCTTCACGCTCTTCAAGCAAGGATTCATAATCCGCAAGGATTCTATCAAGAAATTCATCAACTTCCTCAGGTTTATAACCGCCTACTTTTGTTCTTGAAAATTCCTTCATTTCAATATCTTTTGGCGTAATCATCAAGTGCACTCCTTTAATATATCAGTTATATTTTTTCACTGTTAATTTAAATCTGTCTTTATGTGTTTTACCTTCAATAGGACCTACGATATATTTCCCAAATTTTCTGATAACGATTTTATCATTTTCATTAATTTTTTGAGAAGTATTCTTTGCCTCAATACCGTTGATAAATACTAGCCTGTTGTTAATAATCTCTGCACTTCTTTCCCTTGACAAAGAACATATAACAGAAACAAAACAATCAATTCTGCTTGAAGATATAATAATTGTTTTTTCTTCGAATTTATTACCGTTAAAATGTAATGCACAAAAATCGACTTGTGAAATTACACATTTATCCCTGCCAACAGATGTAATTGAATTAATTAAATAATCTGAAATACTACTGCGAACAAAAACATAAGCATAAGTAGGAAATGCTATAATATCTCCGAAAGCATCTCTATTTATACCGACAGACATTAATGCACCCATATAATCTCGGTGGTTTAATGAAGATTTTTTGTTCGTTGATGTTATTTTCAGACATTTAATCGGAAAATCTTCTTTTAGGGCTGAATATCCATAAGATACTGCTAATATAGACATTTCTGCTGATTCATATCCGCCAAAGAATAAGAAGTTACATTTGTATCTTTGAATAATTCTTTGTGCGGAACACGCTTCATGTTCAGATAAGAACCCTGAAAAAAAGATTTTTCCAGTTTTTTCAGCCATCGAAATTAAATCACGAATATGTGCTTCAAAAATAAGATCGGCTGATTTATCCATATCAGAAATTCAATTCGCTTTCTATATCATCAAAGATATCCCCTGAAATATCAAGTCCGCCTGGAATTATGAGAAATGTATGCGCTGCAATCTTTTTTACTTGCCCGTTCAAAGCGTAAGCAACACCACTGAGAAAATCAACAAATCTTCGTGTTTCATTAGGAACGTATTCAAGGTTAAGAATAACTGTTTTTCTGTCAAGTAAGTGGTCTGCAATGTCTACGAGATCTTCTCTTTTTTCAGGTTTTGCAAGAACAAACTGTGGTTTAGGTTTATATCCATCATCAGGCTCATTTTCGTCTTGATATCCTTGAGCAACCGGGATATCATCCTCGTTCATGGTATCATCCGGAAATAATTTTTTAAAAATCCCCATCTTAAGCATCCTTTCAAATTCTAGTTTATTTAAAAAGTGTTCTTCCGACTCTAATCATATTTGATCCGTTTTTAATTGCGATCTGATAATCATCAGACATGCCCATTGATAGTGTCTGAAGTTGTATGTTCCCATGATTATGTGATTGAACTTCTAAATACAGAGAATGCATCTTTTCATAATAATACTCTTTTGCATCAATAGGCATTATTGCCATCAAACCCTTGACAAATAAATTGGGTAGACTACTGCAAGTATTTAGAATATCATTTAATTCATTTATTGAAGCACCTGTTTTGGTCTGTTCGTCTGCAATGTTGATTTCAATTAGAACATCCTGTATTTTATCAATTTTAGAAGCTTGTTTGGATATTTCTTCTGCAATCCTGACAGAATCGACTGATTGAATAAGATCTGCAACGGAAACAGCATGTTTTGCTTTATTGGTTTGAAGATGTCCAATAAGATGTCGTTTCGCAGGCAACAACAAGTTATTTCTTGCACATAGTTGCTGGACTTTATTTTCGCCTATATCAGAAATTCCCAATTGAATCGCTTCGTTGGCAGCCTCAACAGACTGATATTTAATAACTGCAACTAATGTGATTGTTGAAGGATCTGTATATTCTTTTATACGATCAATTATTTCATTGTAATTTTGTTTAATCATTTTTTGTGTAATTCATAATTTTATTATCTGAGAGACCCTTTCCGCCAATAACGATCTCGTCCTGAGCTTTAAGTGCATACTCTCCGGTGCTGATTTTTGGTTTCACTAATGAATACTCATCAGTAACAAAAAGAATTTCTACAGGTTTGAAAAGAATTCGCTGCGCAGACAAGACAAAAACACCTGTAACATTGTCAAGAACCCTTAAAGCATCATTACTGACTTTTAACCCAGTGTATGTTTTCAGGATCATACGTGGACTTTGTTTTCTAATTCCGAATAATTCTGATGTCAGTGTTCCGCAACGGAATCTGACAGAATTCATATCATTAACAGGTCTTGAAATATAGGCAACAAATGTCGAAACTCTTGTCGAGCCAACATCATCTAATTCAAACTCGAGTATAACAGATTTTCCGACATACAAGTCCGAAGCGATATCAGATGGAACCTCTGCAACGAATGACCAATATGAATAATGCTGTAATTTACCGACGGCAAGTTGAGAAACTTCATGCTTCGGCATATGCATAAGTGTATTATACATTGCAACGGTTGGTTCTTGATAATCTGACATGTTCAGGTATTCATAACCGTCAACATTTGAATAAAAATATCCCGCAGAGGGGCTGTATAAGGATTTTAAAGCAGCTCCTGTTTCCGAATGAATTTGTTCTATTTCTTCATTAATGGAATCAATAACTCTTTTTATATACGATGAACCTTCGTTTTGCAATAGTTTTTGATCGAAAGACGATTGGATATCATTAAAATCGGCGATTTTTCTGATGTAATCATTAGAATTGTCTGCATTCAGAAATGAAATAATCGAGTTCTTAATGTTTTGCTCTATTAACATTGAAGTATATTGAGTGCTTTTTCCTAATGTTTCTGACAGTCTATCGCGTTTTTTATCCAAGTAAGATAAAATTTGCATCTGATTTTCAGAAATGTTATCTGAATTATATGATGCATATTGTGAATATCTCGCTATTCTTGCTCCATCAGGATAATTGTACTGAATAAATCTGTAATCTTCGTCTGAGTACAAAACAACTTCATCTCTAAGTGCGATACCTGAAATGTCTATATAATCGTCAACTGATGTCTCCTCTGCTATTTCAGAATAAACTTGTTGCGAAAACAGTGATGATGAAAAAAAACTAAAGAAAAAATATAGAGATAATATTAAAGAAAAAATATAAAACAGAACATTAAAAAGCGTTTTGAATTTCATAAATCTAAGAAAAAATATTTATAGGTCTGGTGGGTTGAATAGTAGATATCGCATGCTTATAGACCATGTTGATCTTTCCGTCGGACTCGAATAAAATTGCATACGAATCAAACCCACGAACAATCCCCTTTAACTGGAATCCATTTACGAGGTATATGGTTAAGATAACCTTTTCTTTTCTTGCGTAATTCAGAAAAAAATCTTGTAAATTCACATTTTTAGATTTATTGTTATCCTGCGAGATGTTTTCTTCCGGCACGGAAATATTATTATTTTGCTGATTTTCCATGATTCACACCTCCGTAATAATTTCAATATCTATTATAGCACACTTTTAAAAAATTTTCCATATGTTTTGAGCAAGAATTCAGAATTTCTTCGAAATTATTTGTATCAATATTGTGCCAAATTATAGATTTGTCTTTTTTAAACCATGTAATTTGCCGTTTGGCATATCGTCTGCTCTCCTGTTTGATCTGTTCGACTGCATCATGTAATGTGATACTTCCGCTTAAATACTCGAATAACTGCTTATATCCAATTGCCTGATATGCAGTGGCGGAAATATTGCATGAAGATAAAGAAATAACTTCACTCAAAAATCCTTGTGCCATCATCATATCAACTCTTTGATTTATTCGAGTATAAAGCAAATCTCGATTTAAAGCATTTAATCCGAATTTTATGAAATCATATTCGGGGTTTTGTTTGGATATTTTGTTGAATTCATCAACTGTTTTTCCTTCAGCACGGTATATTTCCAATGCCCTTGAAATTCTTTTAATGTCATTTTCGTTTAGTTTAAAGTATGATTGTGCGTCAACAGAACGTAAAAGCTGTTTTAATTCATATGGACTGTTTTTCACTGCAAAATCATTAAGGAATGATCTGTATTCATTATCAGCTTTTGATGGCGATAATTTAATATTTTCTGTAAATGATGAAATGTATAACCCTGTTCCCCCGACAATTATTGGAAGTTTATTGCGACTGACTATATCTTTAACTGCTTTATTAGCTAAATCAAGATAATCAGCTAGTGAAAATTCTTCTGAAGGATCTAGTATATCAATCAAATGATGCCTGATTCCCTTTTTTTCTTGATCGTTGATCTTGGCTGTTCCGATATTCATATTCTTGTATACTTGCATGGAATCCGCAGAAACAATCTCTCCGTTAAATCTTAAAGCTAGCTCTACTCCGAGCGCTGATTTCCCGCTGGCTGTCGGGCCAAGGACAACAACAACTTTATTCAACTACTCTACCCCACTATTCTCTTGAATTGTTTTTCAATGGCATTTTTGGTTAAAATAAAAACAATAGGTCTGCCATGCGGGCAATACTTTAGTGAATTCCGATTATTCAAATATTCGTCGATTAATCCTTTTAATTCAAAATCTGAACTTCTTTTTCCGCTTTTAATAGCCGCTTTACAGGAGATCGTGTAGAGGAATTTGTCAAGCAGTTCCTGACCTGCATAAGTTTTAAGTTTTATATCAGAAGCAATTTCTGTAAGAATTACTTCAACATCTTCTTCTTCGATTACTGTAGGAATTTCTCTAATAATGAGAGTTCCATCCAGATCATCAATATCAAAACCGATTTTTTTTAGAAGCTCCTTATTATCTAAAAGGGTTATTCTGTCAGAATCAGATATATAAATAAGTTTAGGCATTAAAAGAGTCTGAACTTCAATAAAATTTGATGTGCGAAGTTTTTCAAAAATCATTCTTTCGTGCAGAGCATGTTTATCGAGAAACATTATTTCCTCTGATAATTCTATAATTATATAAGTGTTAAAAACCTCTCCTATAAGTTTGTATTGCACCAATTCATTAATTGGCAAAGATAAATCGATTTTATCATTTTTTTGTGTTTTAAAAATACTATCTATAGTATTTTGTTGTTTTTGGGAATCATTGTTGATAAATTGAGATATTTTTGCTGGATCAATATCAATATTATTCTTTTCAACATATTCCTTAATTCTTGATATTGCTTCAAGAGGATCACTACGCATCTCAAGTTTAAGATTATTATTAATATCCGACTTGCTAGAACTATTGCACGATGAATTATCCTGAATAGCATTACTATAATTAAAAGATTTTTTGGAAGAATCCTTGAATGTAGTTATCTCCCAATTATTTACATGTCTAACCTCGTCAACTTCTTTGGAGGTAGATATTTGTCCATGCAATTCTTCCGGCAAACGACTGAATGATGTATCCTTATTATTTATTTGTGCAAATTTGATTGGATATATGCCAGATTCTAATGATAGCGCTTCCCTAACAGCAGCTGAGATTACTTGTGCAACAATCTTTTCATTTGAAAACTTTATCTCAAGCTTTGATGGATGAACGTTAACATCAATTTCAGAAGAATTAATATTTATCATCAGGGCGCAAACAGGATATCTTCCTACTAGCATGCTGTTCCGGTATGCAGATTCGAAGCCTTGTTGTAATGTTTTTGATTTTACAAGTCTTCCATTAACAAAAAACATTTGTAAATTTCTGTTTGGTCTTGTGGCGAGCGGTCTTCCGATTAATCCGGATACTGAAATTCCTGAATCATTAAGATCTACCGATATCATATCTGAAGCAAGATCTTGTCCAAAAACAGAATAAACAGCATTTTCAAGTTGACTATTCCCTGATGTGTAAAATCTTTGTGTTCTATTAATAATGTAGGAAAAAGCAATATTTGTATGCGATATAGCAAGTTTTTCAATAAGCGCTGTTATTGCCGCTCGTTCCGATTGTTCAGATTTAATAAATTTCAATCGTGCAGGAGTATTGTAAAACAAATCTCTGATGATTATTGATGTTCCATCAGAGGCAGCTGCTTCCCCTTCACTTAATATGGTTCCACCCTCTATTTCGACATAATAACCAGCAACAGATTCATGTTCCTTTGTTTTCATTGATATTTTGGAGACGGATGAAATAGCCGCAAGAGCTTCTCCGCGAAATCCAAGAGTATGGATTGCGTATAGATCATCTTTTGAAGATATTTTACTTGTGGCATGTTTTAAAAAAGCTAATTTTGCATCTTCTGGTGACATTCCACAACCATCATCGGTCACTCGTATGTATTCAGTTCCGTTGCCTACAATTTCAACTGTTATTTTGTTGGCACCGGCATCAATAGAATTTTCAACTAATTCTTTAACAACTGAAGCAGGTCTTTCTACTACTTCACCTGCTGCAATCAGATCAGAAATTTCGTTTCCAAGTATATTTATTTTATTCATTCTGTTTCCTTTGCTTTATTCGATAGATCATAAAGGATGTTCATTGCTTCAACAGGCGTTATTACGGTTGCATCGGTTTTAATTAATGTATCTATTATTTCATCTCTGATAGAATTCGAAAATGATAATTGCTGATTATTATTATTCGAATAATCGGATTTAATATTTAGTTTGCCGCTTTCAAGTTCAGTAAGTATTTCTTCGGCTCTCTTAATAATGTCATCTGGAACACCGGCAAGACGTGCAACATCAATTCCATAGCTGTCGTCTGTTCCGCCTTTTATTATTTTTCTAAGGAAAATAATATCTTTTCCTCTCTTTTTTGCCGCAATACTGTAATTTTTGATACCTTCGTAGATGCCTTCAAGAGCTGTTAGCTCATGATAATGAGTGGCAAAAAGTGATCTAGCCTTTATTTTTTCAGCAACATTTTCAAGAACAGCTTGAGCAATGCTCATACCATCGAATGTGCTTGTTCCTCTGCCGATTTCATCAAAAATAAGTAAACTCCGTTTAGTAGCATTTTTTACAATATATGCTACCTCATTCATTTCCATCATAAATGTAGACTGCCCAGAAACCAAATCGTCTGTTGCACCCACACGTGTGAATATTTTATCAACAACACCGATTTGTGCAGAATATGCAGGAACGAAACATCCTATTTGAGCCATTAACACAATCAAAGCAACCTGACGCATATAAGTAGATTTACCTGCCATATTTGGACCTGTGATAACTGCCATTCGATCCGTTGATGTGTTAAGGAATGTATCGTTAGGTATAAACAACTCTGATTTCATCAATGATTCTACAACCGGATGGCGACCGTTCTTAATGGAAATTGTATCAGACAAATCAATATCAGGCTGAACATAACTATTCTTGACTGAAACAATTGCAAAAGAAATAAGCATGTCAATATATCCGATTGCAGATGCCGTATCTTTTATAGGTATTATATAATTTCCGACAAAATCAACTATCTGTTGATATAATTCGTTTTCGAGCGCAATAAGTTTATCGCTTGCTGAAAGAAGATCTTCTTCAATTTTTTTAAGTTCAGGGGTTATAAAACGTTCTGCGTTAACAAGAGTTTGTTTTCTGATATAATCCTCGGGAACCTGAGAAAGAAATGAATTTGTAACTTCTATATAATAACCAAATACTTTATTGAAGCCTATTCGTAAGTTTTTAATTCCTGTTCTTTCTTTTTCTTTCTGCTCAACTTCGGCAAGCACACTTTTTGCATTTGTCTGCAGAGATCGAAGTCTGTCTGCTTCTTCATTGTATCCCTTTTTTATAAATCCACCTTCACGAATTATCACAGGTGGGTCATCAATAATAGAATTTGAAATCAGTTCTACTATCTGAGGCAAGGGGTTTAATCTGTTATAAATATCCTGTAATACGATTGATTTCAGTGGTGCAATTGTTTGTTTTAATGCAGAAACAATGGATAAGGATGAAGACAGAGCAATTAAATCTCTTGGAGTAATCGTTCCATAGACTATTTTAGAGGTAAGTCTTTCAATATCTCTAATGTTTTTCAGTAATGAGCATAGTTTATCTCTTGTTTTTGTATCATTAAAAAGAATGTTTACAGCATTCTGTCTGTTCACTATTGCAGCAGCATTAGCGAGAGGTCTTTCAAGGCTTTTACGAAGATATCTTGCTCCCATAGCTGTAGATGTCTGATCTAAAACACCCAAAAGAGAGCCTCGCTTTTCTTTAGTACGCATATTCTCTGTGATTTCAAGATTTCTCCATGTTGAAGAATCTATTTCAAGACATTCTTTTTTTGAATTAAAAGAAATCTTATTCAAATGACGAAGGTCACAAAGCTGTGTTTCATACAAATAGCCAAGTAAAAAACCAAAATTAGAAGTTGCAAGAGAATTATCAAAAGGAAACAAGGATGCATTGTTACCAAGGTGAGATCGAACTCTATTTGAAAAAGATTCTAAGTCGCTTATAAGTTCGTCGTCCTCTTCTACTGAAACATGGCAATCCGGCATATTTTTTATAAATGAAGCGATGAATTCATTTTTCAGAAGCGATTTCGGTAAGTATATTTCATTAGGAGCAAAACGAGATAAATCACTGTAAATGCTTGAATCGCAAACAGGATAATTGTCTGAAAAAATTACATCCCCTGTTGATAAATCTGCAAAGCATAATGAAATCTTTCTGTCTATTTCATAAGCGGAGACGATATATCTGTTTTTTGTTGAATCAAGCATATCAGGATCTGTAACGGTCCCGGGTGTAATTGTTCTTGTCACTTCACGTCCGGAAACTTCATTTGTGTCAGGATCTTTTCTTTGTTCACAGATAGATACTTTGTATCCTTTTGAGATAAGTCTTGCAATATATCCATCTACACTGTGATATGGTACCCCGCACATAGGCGCACGTTGTTCCAGACCACAATCACGTCCTGTAAGAGTAATATCGAGCTCCTTGGATGCAATGATAGCATCATCAAAAAACATTTCATAAAAATCGCCTAGTCTGTAAAGAAGTATTGAATCTTTATATTTATCCTTAACTGACAGATATTGTTTCATCATCGGCGATAATGTACCAGACATGTTTCAAGTTCCTTTCAAGAAATACACATATATACTTAGTGACAACTGCCTCCGCATGAAGCACAGTTAGACTTGTCGCAGGATCCTGTTTCACCAGTGATTTGAAAACTAATAATGGAATAAACATTGTTAACCATATTTTCAAAAGATTCTTTTGCATGATTGAATTCAGTCATCAATGGGTTGCCCATAGCTGTTTTATAAGCTTCACGCATTTCATTTTGCAACCTTTCGAATTTAGCTTCATCTTTATCTTCTTTTTCCATTTCGTTCATCACAGCCATTTTACGCAGATTGAATTCTCCGATCTGCATCTGAAGTTCTGAGTCTGATTCATATCTGGTTCTAACATCTTCATATGTTTTATATTCTTCACTGTCTTTAAGCATTTGTCCAATTTTTTTTGCAAGTTCAACTATTTCGTTCATTTTTTTTACTCCTTAATCAGTAATTAATTGTTATATATTGTCCTGTTTTACAGCTTGTCCGAAAAGAGCCCAGTTAAGAGCACTTTCAATTTTAACATTTATAAATTCTCCGGGCTTTGCTTCGCACATTGGGAAGTTAACAATAATATTTCCATCTGTTCTGCCTGTTTGCATATTTTTATCGTTATTTGAAAATCCTTCGACAAGAATCCTGAGTGTCTTGCCTATGTATTTGCTGTTAAACGTTTTAGCTTTTATATTTTGTAGCGAACAAAGCTGTTCAAATCTTTCATGTTTTATAGTCTCGTCTATCTGTTCCATTGATGCGGCAGGAGTTCCTTGCCTTATCGAGTAAATAAAAGTATACAGTCCTTGAAAATCCACTTCATTTATAAGCGAAAGTGTTTGCTCGAAGTCTTCTTTTGTTTCTGTAGGAAAACCTACTATAACATCACTTGTTAAAACGAGATCAGGAATGGAATTCTTTGCATATTCAACAAGTTGCAGATATTTTTCTCTTGTATATTTTCTGTTCATCAGTTCAAGGATTCTATTGCTTCCAGACTGAAACGGCAGATGTAAATGATTGCATATTTTACTGCAGCTTGCGATTGTATCGATCAATTCCGGTGTAGCATCTTTAGGATGAGAGGTCATAAAACGAATGCGAAAATCACCGTCAATGTCGTTCAATCTTCTAAGAAGCTTTGCAAAATTCCAATTATTATTGGTATCATTTGAAAAAGAGTTTACGTTTTGTCCGAGTAAAGTTATATCTTTATATCCGTCTGCAACAAGGTTGGAAACCTCATCTATAATCATTTCCGGATCTCTGGAACGTTCTCTTCCCCTGACATATGGCACAATACAGTATGAACAGAAATTATTGCATCCGTACATTATCGAAACCCATGCTTTATACCTACTCGCACGTTTTACAGGAATGTCTTCAGTAATTGCGCCATTTTCATTAATAACATCGAAAACTCTTTGTTTTGATGAAAGAGCTTTATAAAGATTTTCAGGGAATCGACCGATTGCCTGAGGTCCAAAAACAATGTCTATATGCCTGTATTTTTTCTTAAGTTCTTCAGAAATATCAGACCTTTGCATCATACAACCGCAAAAAGCAATAATTACATCAGGTTTTTCACGTTTAATTTGTGTCAATGCGCCTATTGTACCGAAAACACGATTTTCAGCATGTTCACGAACAGCACAAGTATTGTAGAGAATAAAATCCGCATCATCACGTAAATCAGTTTGAATATATCCCATATCAGAAAGCATACCATTTATTTTTTCTGTATCGCTTTCATTTTGCTGACATCCAAAGGTATGAGTATAGTATTTAGGTTTAACACCATGCATTAAAAAAAATGAATATGATATTTTACGGACTTTATCTATGTATTCATTCTGCATAGTGTAATGAAGCAATTCGTTTTTCATTTCTTTTCCTCATATAATAATTCATTCTATATTATAATACATTTTTTATGATTTGTAAATGCTTTCATAAAAAAATAACAGAAAAATTAATATTTTTTTTTATTTGACCTTTACAAAAAGAAGACTTCATGCTATAATAAAAATGTACAAAAAGGAGGGACTGCAATGTTTAGAAAAAAACATAATGTTGATTGTGACTATTGCAAATACGGATATGTGTTATCAAACGGAAATGATTGTGTTTGTGATAAATTGGGCATAATTCAAAGAAAAAATAAGTGTTCTAAATTCACATATGAACCGTTAAAACGAATCCCATCCCCTCCTGCAGAACCCACAAAGTATTCAGAAAAAGATTTTTTGATTGAATGAAAGGAAATGATAATGAAACGACCATTATATCTGAATGAGAAATTTACTCAAAAGTTTGTATCCAGCCATGAATTTGACGCGCTTAAACCCTTTATCGCAACTGCAGATAGTTTAGTAAATAATAGGTCTGGACTGGGATGCGATTTCCTGGGTTGGGTCAATCTGCCTGAAAGTTATGATAAAGAAGAGTTTTTAAGGGTCAAAAAAACAGCTGATAAAATCAGAAATGACAGCGATGTTCTTGTTGTTATTGGCATTGGAGGTTCATACCTCGGTTCAAGAGCTGTGATTGAATTTTGTGCTCCTATCGATGGAAAAGGAAAAAACAAATCCCCTGATATTTATTTTTTAGGAAATAATTTAAGTCCTTCTCATATGGTTGAAGTTCTTAATAAATGCAGAGGGAAACGCATTTCAGTTAATGTGATTTCAAAATCAGGAACAACGACAGAACCTGCACTCGCTTTCAGGGTAATGAAAGATTATCTCGAAAAAGAATACGGCAGTGAAGCAAAAAACCGTATTTATGCAACAACAGATAAGGCACGTGGAACGCTCAAAAAGCTTGCAGACGAAAAAGGATATGAAACATTTGTTATTCCTGATGACATCGGGGGAAGATATTCCGTATTGACTCCTGTCGGTCTTTTACCTATTGCAGTAGCAGGAATTGACATCGAAGCTCTTATTTCCGGAGCATACCAGGCAATGATTGATTTCAGAAATCCAGATATCGAAAAAAATGAATGCTACAGATATGCCGCCCTCAGAACGATTTTTAGCCGTAAAGGTAAAACAACAGAGATAACGATTGGATATGAACCATTTGTAGCATCGTTTTGTGAATGGATCAAACAGTTGCACGGCGAAAGTGAAGGAAAAGACAATAAAGGACTTTTTCCAGCCAGTATGATTTTTTCAACTGATCTTCATTCTCTCGGACAATACGTTCAGCAAGGTCAAAGAAATCTTTTTGAAACCGTGTTATGGATCAATAATCCCAAAGTCGATATAAGCATCATATCTGATCCGAATAATCTTGATGGCTTAAATTTCCTTACAGACAAGACTTTGAATGAAATAAACAAAAATGCATTTATGGGTACGGTTCTCGCACATGTTGAGGGAGGCGTCCCGAACATAATTCTTGAGCTTGAGGACACAACGCCGCATTCTGTCGGTTATATGATTTATTTTTATGAAAAAGCATGCGCTCTTGCTGGATATCTTAACGGTGTTAATCCCTTTGACCAACCCGGTGTTGAATCATACAAGAAAAATATGTTTGCACTTCTTGGCAAACCCGGATACGAGAATATGAAATCGGAACTTGAGTCCAGGTTAAAATAAACGATAAAAAAATCAGAATCTTTCATTTTTATCCGTTTTATAGCTTGCTTTATTAAAAAAAATATGATATAATAAAAATAAAGGAGTGTGTTGCGATATGATAAAGGTTATTATGGGACTTAAGGGTATGGGAAAAACTAAAACCCTTATAGACAATGTGAATAGTTCTGTTAATGAAGAACATGGAAATGTTATCTGTATTGAAAAAGATCATAAACTCAGATACGATATCAGTTATAAAGCCAGGTTGATAAGCGCCAACGAATACGAAATCGACAGTTTTGACAAGTTTTATGGTTTTATATGCGGGCTTATTGCAGGCAACTATGATATTACCGCCGTATATGTTGATTCTATTCTTAAGATCTGCGGGGAGGATATGGAAGAATTTTATAACTTCCTTAAAAAAATCGAAAAACTCACAGAAAATATAAAAGTATTTATGACTGCAAGCTATGATATTGAAAAAGTCCCTGAAAATCTTCGTGAGTATATCCACCATCACGATAAATAATCACATATTAATAAATACGTATGGCTCTCCGTCTATGGAGAGCCACATTTTATTTATTTTTAAGTTTAATCTTAAAATATATACGTTTTGCGATTGGCAATGCCCTAGAAAGCAACCAATATCTGAATTTTTTTGTCGATAATTCAAACTCTCCTGCATATTCAACGACTGTGGGATTAAATTTCATTTTAAAGTCAGAAAGACTGTCGTTTAAATCTCCGTGAATTCCTAATAAACTGAACGTTTTACAACCTTTATTTCTGAAAAATCTCATTGCTTCGAAACGAAGTTGGTTTGTAGTTCTGAATCGAGGAAAAACAGAATCATCAAAGCCACTGTATAAAAGATATGCTGTGGAATTTGATTTGACGGTTAACAAAGCAGAAACAGGTATAGTATTTCCCCTTTCTTTCTTAAGTTTTTCAGCCTCTTCGAGATCTTTTTCTGCAAGAGCAACAGAATCACTGTCTCCTGTTCTTATTTGCTCTTTCAAAAATGCTATTAACTTTTCAAGGTTAATTTTTGCGAAAAAGAAAACATTATCTTCACCAAATGCATCGCATATTCTTTTAAAATACGCTTCATCTCTCAAGACGATATGCTGTCTTTCTTCTGTATGTTTTGATATTTCGCAAAAATGTCTAACAGCATTTTCTCCAATATCGTATTCAAAAAAAATACCTCTGTTGTCTGTGTAGCGTCCGATAAATTTACGTATCTTTTTGTCAAAACTTTTTGCAAGGAATTCATCAGAAAGTGGACAACCATCTGAATCTGTCAAAGATATCTCAGCATTATATCTTGGTTGAGTATAGGTATGAAAATCCTTATCGAATCCCATATGTCTGAATCCGATATTATTTAGAATATCCATTTTTTGCTTTCCGAGTTGGTCAATGATAACTGTATGGTCATGATAAGTTGAGAGAACGATCTCTGGATCGATTCTTATCATACATGCCCCTATTTTTTTTGCGTAAGTAATTACACCATCTGTAAAAGCGGACACAGCTTCTTTATCTGAATAATCAACAATAAAGCCCCTTGGAGAATAAATAATTTTAAATCCGGGAGCAAATCTTCTGATCAAAAGTAGCGCTCCCGCTACCGGTTTTTCGTCAGCATAAAGAAGACAAAGCGTACTTTTCCAGTCAATTTTTATTTTGGCCCACATAGGCGTTTGAGTGATGTTGTAATTGGGCTGCGTTGTAAGCCATGCCATATAATCTTTGGGTGAGATATTTGCGGAAAATCTATAATTCATAATTCTAATCCTGAATATTGCATAATATTTCAAATAATTTGTTTGTAGATAAATATTTGGGTAAACCAAGGGATTCTTTTAATGCGAGTCTTCTTTTTGCGCTGTCCTTTTTTCCGTAAAGACCAATCTCATAAAATTCGCTTTTGTTTATTGTTTTTCTGATTGTTGTCTCTTTTCCTAAATTAACGCCTGCAATTTTTAATGCGTTAATTATAATATCTTTCGTCATTCCTTCAACGCCTATAAATCCTTCTTTTGAAGGCTCCCTTTTTCTTTTTTCAACACCGTGTATATTAGGGATATATGCATTTTTGACATGTTTTTTGTCTACAAATGAAAGGATTTTATTGCGTATAAGGAAGCCTGCTTTGTCGCTGTCTGTTAAAATCACCAGTCCCCTTTTGGGGGCAAGAATTTGTAATGTATTAATTAAATCCTTGTCTTTAAAAATGCGAAAACCTCCGGTTTCAAGTACGATTGTGTCAATATATTGCTTTACAGTTGCGCAGTCGTACTTTCCTTCCACAACAATAATTTCGTCAATTTTAATCATAATAATCCTGTCAAAGTAATAATTGTATCTGATAATACAGCTGAGATGTCTGAAGAAGTGGACTTTGAAATAATGTCAGCATTACAGCATAAATCAATCATTCTCAGTAACTTTTTGCTATTTATTTTTTTTGTTCTATAAACATTTTTTTCAACAACAAAAGGCTTTTGCATTATTATTTCAGAGATTTCGGAAATAGAAAGGCCTGAATTATGGAGTATTTTTGTTTTATACATGCCTGTAACAAAATAATACAAAGAAGAAAGTATCAAAATTTCATTAGTTCTCATATCGAGCAGATTTTTTAACAGAGAAAATGCCTTTTCGCTATTTTTATCAAGAATGGCATTTGTAAGCTCATATGTCTTGGCGTCTATTGTTTTTGACGTGACAAGATCGATAGCATCTTTGGTAATCATTTCATTGCAATATGATGAAAGTTTTGCAATTTCGTTTGATAATGAATACATATCTGTGGATGTGCTGGAAACAAAGTAAGATAATGTTGATGCATCAATTTGTTTATTTCGTTTACGAAATTGCTGATTAACCCATTTGTAAAGAGTTTGCTGGTCAAGCGGATTAATATCGACCCAAAGACCATACTCTGATACAGCTTTTTTGAAAAGATTACTAATTGACGATTTCATATCAATTTTTTCTGTAATTTGGTAAATAATAATAAGACATGTATCGTCAACTTCCTTTATATTATTGATTAACCACTCAAAACAATCGTCTGATACCTTCAGATCTTTCAAAATAATCGCCTTTTTTTCTGAAAAAATAGGGAATGATGAAACGGCATCGGATAGTTCTGATGATGTAATATCTGATGCTTCTTTTATGATACAATCGGGATTGTTATTTTCTTTTCCAAAAAGAGCACGCTTCAGTTCATTAAAATAATAATGTTTCAGGTAAGCCTCTTCTCCGCAGATATAATAAAGTTTACGGAAGTTATGCGATTCAATATCGCTTTTCAGAAGTTGTAAGCTCATAATTACCTCTTTTTTATTTTCCGTAAACAACATTATAATTTATTCCGTCTGAAATAATTTCAATAGTTCCGTATTCAATTGTAGTCAAAATCTTGCTGCTGGAAGCTTCAATACGTTCGATCGTTTCTTTTGCAGGGTGACCAAAAGAATTTTTGCCGACAGATATTATTGAAATTATCGGAGAGATATTATCTAAAAACAGTTTTGAACTTGAATATTTTGATCCGTGATGTGGAATGCTCAGAAAATCACAATCAAGAAAATCACCATACATTGTGGTGATCGTTTCTTCGGAAACTTCTGTCAAATCTCCGGGAAACAATGCTCGCAGATTAACTATTTCCGCAACGACCGCAATACAATTATCATTTTGATCAGTGTTTTCTTCATTAAGGTGATTTGTTAAAATAAAGACAGACATATCACCAAGCTTTCGGGTGTCGTCGCGGTCTATTTCAATTACTTCAGTACCAACGCTGTCTGCTGTCTCAATCAGATCTATATATATAGCCGGATCACCTTCTGTATACGGAATAATGACTTCTTTAACGTTCCACTCATCCAGAAGCGTGTTCAGTGCGTTGCAATGATCCGAATGAAGATGAGATACGATTATAGTATCAACATTTCTTATACTTTTTGAATGTAAATAATTGTTGATAGCATATGAAGCGTTTTTTGAACCTCCGCAATCAATAATTACAGCATGGTTCCCGTAGCTCAATACGGAGCTCATACCCTGCCCTACATCTATGTAAGCAATATGATATAATCCGTCATCAGGGTCAAAGATTGCTTTGATTGCCGTGCCGCCAAAGAGAGATATAATGAATGTTATCGCAAATACGGCGGCTGAATAAGCGATGTATTTTTTCTTTGCCTTTTTAGGTTTTGGCATATTTTTGAAATAATAAAAAATTGCAACGATAAGAGCAATTAAAGCGCAGACAATAATGGTACCTAATGCTAAATCCGTTTTTGCGAAAAATGAATTTGCAAAAAAAGTCGACACAGACATTATCAAATTAACTCCTAAAGTGACTAATTGAGAAAAAAAGAGCGTTAAAGGGGCACAGAAAGGGATAAATGAAAAAATAATCATAATTAAAGCAAGAATATAAACGATTGTAACAAGCTGTAAAACTATAAGATTAGCTAAAACGCCGATTACTGTAGTTCTCGAAAAAAATACTTCTGAAACGATAACTGTAAATGAAGTTGCAGCGATGGATACAGATAGAATACCAACTAAATATCCTGCACGCTTTGATAATACATGACCCGTTTGTAAAAATAATCCAGTGATAATCTCTTTTTTTAAGCCTGATGCCAAAAGGATTATGCCGGTAGTAGCGCTGAATGTCAGTAAAAGAGATGGAGAAAATGCAGAAAAGGGTGAAATAATCAGAATTAATGTAAGAATAAGACCTAAAATATTTAATGAATCTGCTTTACGATAAAAAGATTTTCCTAGAAGGAATGAGAAAGCCATAAACACGGCGCGGATCGCTGAAATAGAGAAACCGGTGACTGCAAGTAGAATAAATAAACCCGGTAAGATAAGAAATAGTTTTGTCAGTGATTTTTTGATTTTGAATAAACTGACGATATATCCTAAAAACAAAGCAACAATTGAAACATGAAGCCCTGAAACGGCGCACACATGATATACTCCTGCAGATTGCAAAACGGTTTTTTCTTCAGAGGATAATCCGGATTTATCACCTAAGATCAATGCATTAAGAAATCCGTATGCTTTGCCTGCTTCCAGTCCTATATGCTTGCTTATTTCATGACGAATATTATAGAAAATACGGTTAAATGAAAAACCTGTATTTTTAACCAATATTATTCTTCCGGTTGCCTCTCCAATAAAGTTAATGCCGTTCGATCGATTGTATGTCCTATTCTTTTGATCTACTGATTTTGTAATATTGGCGATAATTATATCGTCGGGAACAACCGACATCTTTTCAACAGTTTTAAATGATATAACAGCACCGGTTTCATTGCAAATAATATTTGTTAGATATCCGTTGTATGTTTTAATATTTACTTTGTCGGATATGGTAAATATTTTGTTTTTACTGGATATGCTTTGCTGTATAATATGGCGGTAGTTGAAATTTGAATAAGACCAAAGAACAGAACCGATAAGGACACACGAAGAAATTAAAATAAAATATTTTTTAAATCGATCAGGGATTTGTATGTCAGGAACTGCAGACAATAGGAATATAGCGCCAATTAAGGCAGAAATAAAAGCAGAAACAGGCAAAAGACTTTTTTCATAACCATAATACCATGCAGTCTCACATATTATAATGGTGATAAGGATCGAAATACCTGATATGAAAAAAGGGCGTTTCATTTCAAGTTTTTAAAGTTACAATGGTAACACCGGTCTCGCCCTCACCGTAAAGACCAAGACGGTAGTCAGCAACAAGAGGATGTCGTTTTAATTTATCATGCACTGCGGCTCTCAAAGCTCCAGTCCCCTTTCCGTGAATTATGCTGACTGTATTTAAATTTGCCATTGCTGCATTGTTTAGAAGTTCGTCAATTAATCCATCAGCTTCGTCTCCGGTCATACCGCGGATATCAATTTCATTCTTAGCTTGTCTGCTGCCTCGTTCAAGTTTCAAAATATTAATAGATTCATGTTCTTGTTTTACACATTCGTCAAATTCAATGTCGCTTACATTAACCTTAGTTTTAACAGATCCTGCAGAAATAAGAGCATTTCCCTTTTTGTCGGGTTCTTCCAGAACGACTCCAGGTTTATTTATGCTGAATATAATAATATGATCCCCTTGTTTCAGTGGTCTTGACAATGGCTTTTTAATTCTTTTAACTGTAGTATCTGTTGCCTTTTCAAGTTTATCGGTTATCTCAGCTAACTCATTCTTTGTTTGGCTGATTTTTGTTTTGAAATCATCCCTGTCCTTTGCTTTTCTGAGTTCATCGATCTGCCTAAGCATATAATCGATATCCCGTTTTGTCTTTTCAACAAGATCTGCAGCTTTTGCCTTTTGTTTTGCAATTTCTCTATCTGCGGCCTCCTGTTTTTTTAGCAGAATTTCGTCGGTTTCTCTCGCTTTTTTTTCTTCTTCTTTTCGAAGCTCAACAGCACGCGCCGAATCAAATTCAATGCTTTTTCTTTTGATTTCAAGGTCCGCAAGTATCTGCTCTACTTTTACAGTTTCATTATTCAGCTTTTCATTAGCGGAGGCTATTATAGCATCACTGAGCCCGAGTTTTGAAGCAATTGCAAATGCATTGGATTTGCCCGGCAGGCCGATAATAAGCCGGTATGTAGGCATAAGAGTGGAAACATCAAATTCACATGAAGCATTTTCAACTCCCGAGGTCTGTATCGCATATGTTTTGAGTTCCGCATAATGCGTTGTACACATTAATTGAGCGCCTTTATGTAAAATACATTCTATGATTGCAATTGCAAGCGCAGCTCCTTCAGCAGGATCGGTCCCAGATCCGAGTTCGTCAAGCAATACAAGAGATTCGGAGGTCACCTTATCTAATATTCCGACTATATTACGCATATGGGAGGAAAACGTGGAAAGGCTTTGCTCGATTGACTGCTCATCCCCTATATCCGCATAAATACAATCAAAAAAAGGAATAATAGCTCCTTCTTTTGCTGGAATAAACAAACCTGATTTTGCCATCAGAGAAAGAAGACCTGCAGTTTTCAGTGTAACAGTTTTTCCTCCTGTGTTTGGACCGGTTATAATAAGTGCATTAAAATCTTTACCGAGATTAAATGAAATCGGTACAACTTTATTTGGGTCGATCAAAGGATGTCTTGCTTCAACCAGTTTTATGTAACTATTGCTTTTAATGTTTGGTTTTGAGGCTTTTAAATCATTTGCATATCTCGCTTTTGCAAATGTAAAATCAAAAAATCGGGATATTTCAAAGTCTTTGATTATCAGATTGCAAAGATTACCTATATCTGATGAAAATTCGAAAAGAATACGCTCAATTTCTTTTGTTTCTTCTGCAGCAAGTATTGAAAGTTCATTATTAGCTGCAACAACCTGGACAGGTTCGATAAACAGAGTTGCTCCTGATGATGAAACATCGTGCACAAGTCCGTTTATTTCATTTTTGTATTCTGCTTTAACCGGTAAAACAAATCTGTCGTTTCTGATTGTAATCAAAGCATCCTGAAGATGTTTCTGATGCGTTGGAGAATGAATCAATCCATCAAGAATACTTCTGATTCTTGATTTGGTATTTGCGATTTTTCTTCTGATTTCTCTAAGAGATATGCTGGCTGTATCAGCGACGTCTTCCTCAGAAAGAAAAGATGTGGTAATTTTATCTTCAAGATATCTGTTGACATAGATTTCAGAAACTACACATTCAAAAGGTGTGCCTTCATACCTTTGTTCAAAAAACTCAGCAATACCTCTTGTGCATTTAAGAACAGAACCAACATTAAGTATTTCTTTAATTGATAATACAGATCCGGAAGATGCTCGTTTACATGATTGAACAATATCTACTATTCCTTCAAAATTAGGCGCGCCAAATTTTGCTAGAAAAACAAAAGCGGAATCGGTTTCGCTTAATGCTTTTTCCGCATCACTAACATCGGTGTAAGGCTGTAAATTATCACATAATTCCTTCCCTGGTAAGGAAATTGCCTTTTGTTTCAGCCTTTCTTTTATTATATCAAATTCAAGAATGGAAAGATTATTCATTATTTTACACTCAGTTAATCAGGCTCTTGTAAACATTTAAAGTTTTTAACTCTGCTTCAAGCCTATATTTCATATATTGTTCGGATAAATAAATAAGTGATTTAAGGGATTCGCTGTTCATTGTGAAAGAGTATCTTCTAACTCCGTTGACTGTCATGATATGATCAATTGCAGCAAACATATTTTTATCTACTTTGTGTATTTCAGATAAATGCAATTTTTCGGCACAGTTTTCACAAAGAAATCCTTCATCGAAATGCCAATAGTCAGGTTTATTACCACATGATGAGCATTCTTTGGGATCCGGCATAAGCCCGGATAATTGCAGAAATGCAATTTCAAAAACAAGTTTTATGACTTTGATATCGATATTCTTGCTTTTCCTCCCTGTCAACAAATAAAGAGAATTCAGTAAAAGGCTAAGATATTCGTTAGGATTATCGATATTTTCAGGAACAAAAGTTGAAACTTCGCAAAAATATTCTCCAGCAGCCATAGCATATGGGGATTGTCTCAGTTCAGGGAAATATTCAATCATTTGAGAACCTGAATATACCATCATGCCGTGTCCTCTTGAAATCAGTTCAAATTTTGAATATGCAAAAGGCTGACTGTAAGAATTCGATTTGTTATTTGTTGACGATTTTTTAGCAAATATTATCACTTTTCCTTTTTCAGCAGTAAGAAGCTGAAGAAGACTATCATTTTCTGCATAAGGAATGATTTTGAGCAGGATACCGTGAAGTTGGACGAATTCTCTGCTCATTATCAAAACCCCAGATTTGTTATCATGCTTTCATCATCTCGCCATTTTTCACGAACTTTTACAAAACATTCCAAAAAAACTTTTTCTCCGAACATTTCTTCAAGTTCGATACGTGCTTCAGAAACGCACATTTTGAGCATATTACCATTTTTCCCGATTATAATTGCTTTATGAGCTTTTTTTTCACATATAATGTCCGCGCTGATTTCGCTGATAGGTTCCCCTTTTGTTGTTTCAGTTGATTTAAACTTCACTATTTCTACTGCAATTCCATGCGGTATCTCATCTCTTAGGTGTATAAGAAATTTTTCTCTGATTATCTCTGATGCGAGTTCTCTCATTGTCATTGTAGTTGCAATATCATCAGGAAACAAGGGATCTGATTCTGTTCCGTATTCTTTTATTGCTGAAAAAACAATATCTACTCCATCTTTGTTTTTTGCTGAAACAGGGATAACGGAATCAAATTTTAAAAGAGGTGAATAAGCCGCGATAACGGATAAAATGCTGTCCTTCGGAACAAGATCAATTTTGTTGATAATCAGAAGTGTTGGAATTTTACTTGCCTTCAGTCTCTCACATAGCTTTATTTCAGTTGATCCCGGCATTTTGGGTTCTACAACAAGAAGTGCCGCATCAACATCTGTAAGCGTTTCTGTTGCGGCTTTAATCATATGTCCGCCAAGCTTGTTTTTGGGATTATGAATGCCTGGTGTATCGAAAAAAACGATCTGTCTTTCTGCGTCAGTATAGATACCTGTTATTTTTCCTCGGGTAGTTTGAGGTTTATCTGAAACAATTGCAATTTTCTCACCAACAAGAGTATTCATTAAAGTACTTTTGCCTACATTTGCTCTACCTATAAGTGCAATGTTTGAAACAATCATTTATTTGGTCCCCTTTTTATTTTCGACACGATTATGTTTATCCTTGTTGCCGCCTCTAATGAAAATAAATGCAGGAAAAACAGTTACTATAATTATTATTAACCATGGAAGTGTAAATGCAACTTGAATTGCGTTTAAAAGTTTCTCTTTATCGGAAAATAAACATATAGCAACAATAATCGTAATTATGGAAGAAAACAAAACTGCTGCAGCTGCGAGGTCTTTTGCATTTTTTGCGTTGGGGTTCTGTTCACGGACTTTAATATCAACAGTATTTTCTATTGCAGTATTAATAATCTCAAGAGAGGGAATTAAACAAAATGTAACCCACAAGATTGCCCATTGTGTTTTGTCAAGTCCATAAAATAAAGCAAATAGCGTAACATAAAAAATAGCTACCAACTGAATGCGAAAGCTACGTTCTTCACTTATCACCTTAATTAGTCCCCTGAATGCATAATAAAAGCTTTGTATCAAAGACTTTATGAAACGCATAGATACCTCCGGTCCAAATAATTAATTAGTTTGTTTTCCGCATTTTCAATATTTCATCCTGTTTGAAAAACATATCTTTTTCTTCTTTTTTTGTTCTATGATCAAAGCCTAGAAGATGAAGCATAGAGTGGGCAGTCAATAGTTCTAATTCCATTCGAGGAGAATGTCCAACATACGATTGTTTATAGGCGATATCAACGCAAATAGCCATATCTCCAAGAAATACACGAGTATTTTTATTAAGTTGAGGTTGTTCTCCATAAGTATATTCTCCTGAAGGAAAAGAAAGAACATCTGTTTGCTCATCAATACCTCTGAAATCTCTGTTTAGTTGACGGATTTCATCAGGCGAAACAAGCTTAATACTCACCTCACAAGGAAAATCAATATGCATATATTCAAGAGAATTGAGAACGGTTCTTCGTATTCCTGAAAGAGTTTTAGCGCTTACAGCACGTTCAGTTTGTGCATTGTCTATGAATGTACGGGTTTTCACTGCTTTTTACCAATCTTTTTTACAATATATTTTTTTCGCATCTCTGATCTGCCTGATTTTGCATCTGCTGCCTCATACGCTTTGATTATTTGCTGAACAAGACGGTGACGAACGACATCTTTGTATGTTAATGTGCAGATTGCTATATCGTCAATATTTTTAAGTATGTGTTGCGCTTCTTTCAGTCCACTTTTTTTGTCGGACGGGAGATCTATTTGAGTGATATCTCCTGTAATTATTATTTTTGAGTTAAATCCAAGCCTTGTGAGAAACATTTTCATTTGTTCTCCGGTAGTGTTTTGGGCTTCGTCAAGAATAATAAAACTGTCATCTAATGTTCTGCCGCGCATATAGGCAAGCGGTGCAATTTCAATAACATTTTTTTCCATGTATTTCTGAAATGTTTCCATACCAAGCATATCATAAAGAGCATCATAAAGAGGACGAAGGTATGGATCTACTTTGGTTTGAAGGTCTCCCGGGAGAAAACCGAGTTTTTCCCCTGCTTCAACTGCGGGACGAGTCAAAATGATCCTGTTTATTTGTTTATTTCGAAGTGCTGTTACTGCCATAGCAACTGCAAGGTATGTTTTTCCTGTGCCTGCCGGACCAATGCCGAGAGTAATGGTATTTGATGAAATGGCTGTAACATATTCTTTTTGTCCGACTGTTTTAGGTTTTATCGGTCTTCCTTTTGCGGTAATACATATATTATCACTGCCGATATCCTTAAGTAATTTCTCATTTCCTTCATCAACCATTGAAATTGAATAATGAACATGTTGTTCGGTAACAATATCTCCTTTAGCTGCGATTTCGGATAAAGCAGTCAGAACTTTAATTCCGGACTCAACAGCATCCTGGGGACCGGAAACCTTGATCTCCGCTCCCCTATTTACTATTGAAATTCCGTAATTGTTTTCAATTATTTTAATGTTTGAATCAAAACTTCCGAAAACAGACATCACGGTATCTAAATTTTCAACATTAAGTATTTGTTCCATTAAAAATTCAACTTACTCTTATTTAAATAGTATTTTAAAATACTTTTTGATTATTCTCCGTAAACAGCAATACGTCCTTGATAATGAGGAATCATATATTCGGTTACAATTTCATCATATCTGGATTCATAAGAGTCAAGCAGAGCTGCAATTCCTTTCTCTGTTTTAACTGCCTCTTCAATTACACCTCGTGCTCCTTCTCTGAAAAAGCCGTACTCAGTATTTCTTACAACGTTTGCTATTATCTCTGCATCTTTTCTGTCGTAAAAGATCTGATTTGTCATATAGTCGATAATATCATCTTTTGTTTTATATTCATCGAACGGCTCATACATGGCGGAAAGAATTACTGCTGAAGCATTCGGATCCTTGGCGTTGAATGGGATAGCTGTAGAATTTCCTAAACCTTCATGATAGGAAAGATAAACTCCCGGTGTCGCATCGGGACCTTGTGGAAACGGCAAAATACCAATATTATCCATTTGATACATTATCCAGCTTGTTCCGGAAGTCAGCTCGTAGCACCATGAAAGGTACATAACAGCTTCGTTGTTGATGAACTGTTCATGCCCTACAGATCCTGTGTCGGGATGAAAGCAATCTTTATGAGTTACATTAAAAATTGTATTTGCTCTTTCCAAAGCAGCCCTGCCGATATCAGTGTAAACACCACTTACAACGGAACCATCCTGGTATGCAGAAAGTGCTACTCCGCTGGAAAGGAACATATTTATTGAAAAATACGGCGGATGACTTCTGAGTGCATAAATAGTATTTCCTGCATCCTGATATGTATATGCTTCAAGAACATCTTCGAAGGTATCCCAGTTCCAAACACCGTCTTCAACATATTCACGCGGATCCGGCTGACCGAGACGTGAAACAAGATTTTCATTTACAGCGAGAACATGCCCTGACTGCCTGTACATTATATCCGGCCATGCGAAAGGAACAACTCCGAACACATCAGTTTTCCAGATGAGAGATTGAAGCATGTTCGGCGTTCCCCATTTTTCAACATTTTCAATATCAAGAAGTCCCGACAACCCGGACAGGTTGCCTGCTCTAACATCAACAACCATCGTATAACTATCGCCTTCGACAATATCGAACGGTTGTGCCCCCGACATAACGCCTGCACGTAGAAAATCATACATTGATGATGTGTAGTTGGGAGTAATTTTGCAATTCATTGCTTTTTCTACTGCTGCTTTTCTTTCGAGAAGCAGATCGGCATTCTTTGTGCCTGTTACAAAACCTAATTCCGTTTCTCCTGCTGTGCCTGCATATCCCCAGACACACTGAAAACCTCCAAGATCAGCCGAAGAACCGTCTACAGTAAATTCTGGAATTATTTCTTCCATTTCTTGAGCACAAGAACAAAGAATGAAAATAAAAACCAACACCAGAGAGATGTTTTTAATAATCTTCGTCATGATTTTTTAACCTTTCTTAGAAAAATATATGAGTAAATTACAGGTAATACAACAAATCAGTATCAATATTGATTATTCACCGTAAACGGCAATTCTTCCCTGATAATGAGGCACAAGATAATCTTCGACAAGTTGATTGTATTTATCACGATTAGATTCGAGCAAAGTTGAAATGGGCGTATCCGCAGAACATGCGCTTTCGATTACAGAGCGTCCGCCTTCCCAGAAAAAGCCGTATTCGGTATATTCAATAGAATCAATGAATATTTGTGCATCTCTTATATCAAAAAATATTTGATCAGCCATATACTGAGCAATATCATCCTTTGTTTCAAGACCTTCAAATGGCTCAAACATTGCATCGAGGACAAGTGCTGCTGCGCCGAAATCAGTTGCATTCACCGGAATACAAGTTGCATAAGTGATCTGTTCATAATAAGATGGATATATTCCAGGTGTAGCATTCGGACCCTGAGGAAACGGAAGAATCCCAATATTATCCATTTTATACATCAAAGATTCTTGAGTACCGATAATTCCGCCGGTTCCTGTAACATACATGACAACGTCACCGTTAACAAGATATGACCCGTCATTGGTATGAGAGTCCGGATAGATATAGTCTTTACATGTCACTTTGTAAATTTCTCTTGCTCTTTCAAGAGCGACTCTGCCGGGTTCTGTATATGCTCCGCAAACAACTTCTCCGTCTTCATATGTTGAAAATGCTACACCATTGGATAAAAACATATTCATTGCAAAATACGCATCATGACATTGCATACCGTAAACTGTTCTTCCTGCATCTTCATGAGTATAAAGCGCTAATACTTCTTCAAGTTTGTCCCAGTTCCATGTTTGCTTTTCAACATACTCCCGCGGGTCTGTTTGCCCAAGCTGAGAGACGAGATTTTCGTTTACCGCAAACAGGTGCCCGGTTGTTGTGTATAAAAGATCGGGCCATGCAAATGGCACAACACCGTAAAGGTCGTCCTTCCAGAGCATAGTTTGAAGCATATTGGGAGTTCCGAATTTATCTGTATTTGATACATTAAGAAGCGAGGAAAGTCCGAAAAGATAACCGTTCCCACGAACAAGGTTTCTTAAAACGCTTGTGTCGCATGTCGCAAGGTCATATAGTCTTGATCCGGATGCCAGAGAAGCAGTAAGTTTATCTGCAATAACATATGAGCTTGAGTCGTTGTCAACCGATATTTTGCAATTATAATCGGATTCTATTTGCTTTTTCCGTTCAAGTGCTGTGTCTGCAAAGACAGTTCCGGGAATATATCCGAAGACGTTGTCAACACCTTCCTGGTATCTGCTCATTGAAAAACCCCAGTTTACGGTCATTCCATCGAGATTAGAGCCACTGATACCATCTATGTATTCCGGAATTATTTCTTCAGCAGACTCAGAGCATGAACACATAAAAAAAATAAATACTAAAGATAACGATAAATATTTCAGGAATTTTCTCATTTTCCTTCTCCATTAAAAAAAATGTTAATCTTTTTTCCAAAGTTTGAATTTGTTTTCCGTTCCTTTTATGATCCTATTGATGTTTTCCGAATGCCTTAAAATCAAAATTGCAGCCATAAGTCCAGTAATAATGACCAGAACCCAATAGTAAGGTTGATTATGGTAAACAATCCATACTGAAATCGGCATTCCGAGTGAAGCAATTATTGAACCGAGTGAAACCATTCTGCCTATAAAGAATGTTACGAGAAAAACAGAAAGGAGAATAAGAAATACTTTGTAATCCAAAATGACCATGACCGCCGCACATGTTGTCACACCTTTTCCACCTTTAAATCCGAAAAAGCACGGGAAAATATTGCCTAAAAGTACACCGAATACACATATCGCACCAGAGATCTCAGGCCCTATGACCCCTAGAAAAAGAGGATCAACCGGAAAAAGATACTTTGCAAAAAGTCCTATCAGAACTCCTTTCAAAATATCAATTATTATAACCGCAATTCCCCATTTAGCACCCATTGCACGAGCAACATTCGTTCCACCGGCATTTCCGCTTCCAACAGAACGAATATCTTTTTTGCCTATGAATTTAGTAACAAGTACAGAGATGTTAATGCTGCCAACGAGATAACCTGCAACAAAAATGACTATATACTGCCACATGACATTTTATTCCCTTTCTTTATTTATATTATTTTAACATATATTATCCTGCTTGTCAAGATTATTCTTCACGATTTTAATGTTGACATTGAATTGTTTTTATGATATAATCACAGCGAATGGAGAGATGCAAGTGAATATTGTAATAATCGGTCAAGGTAAAGTCGGCAGTACGCTGACAGAATACCTTATTAAAGAGTCTCACGATATAACTGTAATAGATATAAATGCAAAAACCATAGAAAACATCACGAATTCCTTTGATGTCATGGGATTTGTTGGAAATGGCGCAAGCTATAATGTTCAAACTGAAGCCGGTGTGAATAAGGCAAATCTTGTAATTGCCTCCACTCCTTCTGACGAAGTAAATATTTTGTGTTGTCTACTTGCAAAAAAAATCGGCGCTAAACATACAATAGCAAGAGTTAGAAATCCTGAATATGCTAATCAGCTATATTTTCTAAGAAGTGATCTCGGATTAAGTATGGTCGTCAATCCTGAACTTGACGCCGCAACTGAAATATTCAAGATTATCAGTTTTCCTTCTGCACTTAAGCTTGACGCTTTTTCGCGTGGAAGAGTCGAGCTCGCTGAAATTAAAATCGATGCTGAAAGCGAACTTGACGGTCAGGTCCTTTCTCAGCTTTATAAAAAATATAATCTGAAGATCCTTGTTTGCGTTGTTGAGCGAGGCGATGATGTGTATATTCCCGGAGGCGACTTTGTTTTGAATTCGGGAGATAAAATATATATAACCGCCTCTCACGCCGCCCTTTCTCAATTTTTTAAAACACTTGGAATTTATCAGCACAAATTAAAAAAAGTAATGATTGTTGGCGGGGGACGTATAGGTTATTATTTAGGAGGACTGCTTTCGTCATCCGCAATAGATGTAAAAATAATCGAACAGGATGAAAAACGCTGCCTTGAGTTAAGCGAGTTGTTGCCTAAATGCACTGTTATATGCGGTGATGGAACGGATCAGATTGTTTTAAATGAAGAAGGTCTGAATGAATCTGATGCAATTGTTTCACTGACCGGCATCGATGAAGAAAATATGGTTATTTCAATGTATGCTCAGCATCGTGGTATTAAAAAAGTTATTACTAAAATAAACAGGCAATCGTTTGTTGGTATGCTCAGCACTGTAGGGCTGGATTCGATTATTTCTCCAAAAATTATTTCAGCCAATAGAGTTCTTGGGTACACCAGAGCAATGGCAAACAGCGAATCGAGCAGTCTCAAAACGATGTACAAGCTTGTAGACGGTCGAGTTGAAGCAATTGAATTTGAAATTTCCGAATCCTCTCAAGTCATAGGTATTCCGCTTCGAGATTTACGAATAAAAAAAGGAATTCTGATTGGTTGTATTATAAGAAAAGGGCAGATTATTTTTCCGGGCGGCAATGATACGATTGAAAAATACGACAGTGTAATTGTAATTACTAAAAATAAAGGATTGTCTGAAATAACTGATATTATTTCGTAATTAATATGAATTATCGTAATGTTTTATCCATTCTTGGAACCGTTCTGTTGGCAGAAGGTATTTTGCTTATTATTCCCCTGCTGATAAGCTTAGGCACGGGAGACGATTGTTTGATTGCATTTTCCATAACATCTCTTTCGGCAGTAGTTATTGGGTTAAGCCTGTCTATGTTTATTAAAAAAACAACCGACTTGACTGCAAAAGACGGCTTTATTATCTGTGGCATTTCATGGATACTTTTAAGTTTGTTCGGCGCTTTACCCTTCTATTTAAGCGGATATATTAAATCTTATATCGATGCTGTTTTCGAAACTGTGTCCGGTTTGACTACGACCGGTGCATCCATATTAACAGACATTGAATTACTTCCTAAAAGTCTTCTTTTCTGGCGTTCCTTTACCCACTGGATCGGAGGAATGGGCGTTCTTGTTTTTATTCTTGCTGTTCTTCCACTGTCACAATCAAGAGCAATGCATCTGATGAAAGCAGAAGTGCCTGGACCTAAAGTGGGAAAGCTTGTTTCGAAAATCAGATTTACGGCTCAAATTTTATATGCGATTTATATAGCATTAACGATTATCGAAGTAATATTTTTGCTTATAGGCGGAATGCCATTTTTTGATTCAGTTGTCAACTCATTTGCTACTGCAGGAACAGGCGGTTTTGCAATTAAGAATGCGTCAATTGCAGCTTATGACAGTGCTTTTACGGACGGTGTAATAACCGTATTTATGATTCTTTTCGGAATTAATTTTAATATCTATTATCTGATTTTACTCGGAGATATAAAAAGTATTTTGAAGAATCGTGAACTTCATGTTTATATCGGAATAATTGTTTTAGCTACCGTATTGATTGCATTTGACATATATAATTCCTACGGTTCTGTCGGAGAGGCAATAAGATATTCATCATTTCAGGTAGCATCTGTTATTACCACAACCGGATTTGCTACAGCAGATTTTAATCTATGGTCTAATTTTTCTAAAACAATTCTTGTTACATTGATGTTTATTGGTTCTTGTGCTGGTTCTACGGGCGGAGGAATAAAAGTTTCTCGAATAATGATTTTAATACGCAATTCTATTCGTGAAATAAAACGCATGATAATGCCGAGAGCTGTTATGTCTGTAAAAATTGACGGAAAAGCTGTCGATAATGATACAATTGCGGGTGCGCATTCATATTTATGCCTATATGTTTTAATATTTTTTGCGTCTGTTATTGTTCTTTCAATAGATAATTTTGACTTAACAACAAATTTTACATCTGTTGCGGCTTGTTTCAATAATATCGGCCCGGGACTTTCAATGGTAGGCCCGAGCGGCAATTATTCAGCATTCAATGTTTTATCCAAAATAGTTCTCATATTTGATATGCTTGCAGGCAGACTTGAAATATTCCCTGTTCTTATGTTGTTCAACATATCAGCATGGAAAAAATAATATCATGGAAAAAATAATATATAAATAAAAAATATAAAAATCTACCTCTTTATGGAAAAGAGGTAGATTAATTATTTTTTAATTGATAGAGTAACACCGTCACTTATTGGCAATAATACGGTTTTAAAATCATCATCAGCTTCAAGCATTTTAAGGTATTCGTCCAGACGCATAACTATTGTTTTGTTCCTGTGCCTGTCAGGAGCACCTTTTGCAACAAAACCGTTGAACAAAACATTGTCGCTGATAAAAACGCCTTCTGATGAAAGCAATCTTTTAATATCCGGCAGATAAACGGGATATTGTCCTTTAGCAGCATCAAGAAAAATAAGATCATATTGACCATTTAAATCAGGAAGTATATTTGCGGCATCTCCTTCAAGAAGCTGAATATTACGAGCTTTGTCATACAGTTCAAAATTAATCTTTGCCTCTTTTATCATTACCGGATTTCTTTCAATGGTAATAATCGATGCATCGGGCACAGTTTGATTCATCAGTAATGATGAAAAACCAACGCAGGTGCCAATTTCAAGTATTTTCCCGGGTTTTTTTAGTTTGCAGATTATTTCTAGTAAATCCCCTACTTCTGGTTCTGCAATCGGAAAACCGTTATTTCTCCAATACAACTCCTTTTCAGCAAGCCACCCGGTTCTTTTTCTTCTGACGTACTGAAGATATTCCGACACATATTCAAAGTTTATTCCTGTTTTACTCATTTACGTAAATATGTCGCAACATTTTTTTGATGTTCTTCAAGCGTTTCTGCAAATACATGTTCACCAGTTCCGTCGTTGCGAGAGCAAAAATAATAATATGATGTTTCTGCGGGATCGATTGCAGCTAAAATAGATCCTACAGTTGGATTAGAAACAGGTGTTGGCGGAAGACCGTAATACATATAAGTATTATATGGACTGTCGATCGATAAACTTTCAGCAGTTGAGGACCCTCGACGATCTTCTACAGCAAGCAAATAATTGACCGTAGCATCGCTTTGAAGTTTCATTCTGATTTTCAACCTGTTGTAAAAGACTGATGCAATCGTAGCTTTTTCAGCGTCAATTTGGCTTTCTTCTTCAATTATCGAAGCCATAATAATTACATCATAAAAATTTCTACCGCTGTTTTCAATGAGGTTAAATACATCAGCAGAAGTAATTTTTCTGTTAAAATTGTCAAGAAATCTTTTTATAACGCTTTCTTCAGATTCATCAAGATAAAATTCATAAGTGTCAGGATATAGAAAACCTTCTAGCCTGTTTTCAGTACCAGCGGCAGGAAGATATTCGTATCCGAAATCCCAACCTTTTATGACTTGTTCAAATCTGTCTTTATTACCAATTCCATTTTCGGTAAGAAGATCTATTATCTCAGATACACTTTTACCTTCAATGAATGTAATTCGTACGGTTTGTCTATAGTTTTGAGTTGTTTTAAAAACTTCGAATATTTCGTCATAAGACATATCTTTAGAAACAGTAAACGTTCCGATCTGAAGTCGAGTGTCAAGGGAAGCAAAACGAGCCATCAGCCTGAAAACTTCTTTATATTTGATTACGCCAGCATCCTTTAAAGTTTGTGCGAGTTTTGTTGCTGTATCTCCTTTTTCGATAGTGATATTTATTTCTTCAGTAGATGATTTATCACTTCCGCGAATATCGTTCATTATATCAATCAGGTATAATGCACCAAAAACAACGAAGGCAATAAGAATAAGTAAAAAAACAAGTTTAACGATCTTTTTGATTATTCTTTTCCTTTTCTTTTTTCCCATATAAGTTCTCCTTCATTAATTAATGGGCGATCAAGCTTTAATTCTTCTTTATATTTTTTTGCAATAGCTCCAAGGGTATTATATAGCGCAACAAGGAATATCAAAACGAGGATCCAGACCACAAAATTATCAAATCCCACTGTCATTAATCTACTGCTGTAAACAAAAAGTATGTATGAGAGAATATTATTGAATAAATGCGCTGTGATTGAGGCGAAAATAGACCCTGTCAGATAAATCATAACAGTAAAAACTATTCCGGCAAAAAAATTACTTAAAAAATAATATAACGATCCATGAACTAGAGAAAAAAACAAAGATGAAACAAAAACAGCCATAATTGTTTTATCCGAGGAAAGGGACGATAAAACAGCACCTCTGAAAAAGAGCTCTTCAAAAACAGCAGGAATTAAAGCAACGGTAAAAAGTGATATCCATATATTTGAAGTGTCAAACTGTGAAAAAGCATTTGAAGGAACAGTGTTGCCAAACAATTCTAACAAAGTGATCATTAAGAGGTTAAGAAGAAATCCTCCTGATATGACAAGTACAGTCATATGTATAACTAATTTAAAATCGTTATTTTTAATAAACTGGAATTTAAAAAATTTCTTTCTGGACATCTTAGGAGCGATCAATTTAAGAATAAAACTTCCTGTCAAAAAAAGAAAAATGCTTAAGGCAGTATAAATCAACTCTCTGTTTTCAAAATGAAAAACAGAGACAACGGTTAAAACGGCAACAATAAATGTACATACGCCTGCTGTTAATAGAAATCTTCTCATAAGCAAATATATTTTTTTTCAGTGATTATTATGTCTACAGACATATCAAACCTTCCTGTCGGCAAAGAGTCTGAAATAAAATCAAAATAACAGAGTCCGATCTTTGTGCCCATAAATTCCGGAAGAAATCTATCATAAAATCCTTTTCCGTACCCTAAACGAAATCCTTTTTTATCATAAGACATTGCAGGAACGATGATTATATCTGAAGGTTTTGGCGTGTAAATATCCGTTTCGTTTTTCGGTGCTTTTATATTAAAAGAGTCACAAATAAGCTCATCAGGCGAACTTACGCGAAAAAAAATCATTTTTGAGTGATCATAGCACTTAGGAAAAAAACACGGTTTTCCTATTTCAAGAGAATAACGAAAAATAGAATCGGTAGATATTTCTTCATCAGTTGATGCGTATAATAGTATCTGATTAGAAGATTTAAATACGCTCATACTAATAAGTCTGTCAGAGATTTTCTTGTCGAGAATACTTTTTTCTGATGATGATAATGCGTTTCGTTTTTTTGCAAAAAAATCTCTTAATTCGTTTTTATATGATCTTATATCCATAATTAATAGATTTTTCTGATAACTTCATTCGCTGTGTGCTCATCCTTAAGATGTGAAGCGAGTGCATGACCGAAGTCATATGCTGCACCGGCACCTTTTGCAGTAATAATTTTTTGTGCGCATACAACTCGATCTGTTGATATTTCGGAACCAATAAGATGTTTTTCGAATCCCGGATAACATGTCGCTTTCAGTCCTTTAAGATAGCCTCTTTTACCTAATATCGATGGAGCTGCACAAATTGCACCGATAAGAAGATTACGTTCAGTTGCTTCTTTTAAAATGATATCGGTATAAGGATTTTTATCGAGATTCTCTGTTCCAACTCCCCCACCCGGGAATACAATGCATTCAGCATCAGATAAATCCATATCTTTAAGCATCATGTCTGCAAGCACTCTTATTCCGTGAGACCCCGTAACAAGATTACTTTCTTCAAAAGAGACAAGACAACAGTTAATTTCGCATCGTGTCAGGATATCAAACGGTACAAGAGCTTCTGCTTCTTCAAAACCGTTTGCAAGCATAAAATAAGTCATAATATCACACTTTCAGCTGAATTCAGGTTACCCGATAAGATCTGAAAGATATTTTTCAGATATTTCGAATACAACAGAATCAGGTTTTTCATTAAGTATATCTCTTATTGAAATATCACCGTTTTTAAGAATAAAACTTACATTATTGAATGCATCAGAAATGAACGGCATCATTGTGATCAACGCCTCATCATGAACAACTACAACATGTCTTTCATTAACAGCATTTTTATTGCTTGTGTTTATATAGTTTTCGGCTAAATACAGGAGATTCTGGTCTGTCATCCAATCAACAGCTCCCTCACCGAAAAGCTTGTTTGTGTCTTTGTATACTGGTTGAGTTTCCTCGGTGTTTCCTGAATATGGATTGACGGCAGATGTTGAAACAATGATATTCTGTTTTTTCTTTTTTGTGAAACTGTAGTCATATTCTTTATAGCTATCCCCGTAACCCATCAGAATAGCGAGAGATTTGAACTTAGTTTCTTGTGGCTCAATTTCAAATGATTCAATATCAAGGTTGTCAACTGATTCATTGTTTGCAGACATTTTCATTAACAAAAGATTTGTTGCATTGAAAGCTCCAAAAGAGTTCAAATAGTTATCTGTTTTAAAATACATATCTCTGTCATATGATGCAGAAACTAGCGCATCACGAAGTTCGACGATATTCATGTCAGAGTATTTCCACAAATAATCGTAAACCTGCTGCAATCTTTCTTCTCTTGACATACGTCTGATCGAAGAAGGCATCATATTCTGATAGACAGAGCTCTTGTAAGGCACGATAACAACATAGAAATCAATACCCTGAGCGTTAAATATTTTTTCATAATTCAAAAGAGTATTTCTTATGCTAACGAGATCTTCCTTTGAATATGAATTCATTCTCTTATATGTTACAAGTTCTTCTGAACTGAAAAGCCAATTGTTTTTACCGATTACAACTTCCTCATAACGTGAATCAGAGAATAGAAAAGTTTTCATATCGGAATAAGATGAAGACAGTCCGGAATTGATCGGGTACTGAGTTTGAAAATGTCGAGTTGCTTCTTCAGGATATTGCAAAAATCTGCCCAGTGTAAAATCAGGAGCAGAATAATCCGACGGGAGCTTAGGAAGGAAGAATATGCCGGTCAAAATCGGAATACTAATAATAATACCTAATGAAATTGTTGTGAAAACATCATAAAATTCAGCTTTATTATCAGATTTAACAAAATTGATTATAGAAAAAACAAGACCGACAATAAAAATAATAAGGAAAAATATTGTTTTGATAATGTAGTCGGTATTTCCAGATGGAGAAATGAAAATGCCAAAAATAATTATAAGAACAAGAGAAATAATAAACAAAGAAAAAAGAATAAACTCGGGGGAGCGATACCAACCTATAGCTCCTTCTCTGAACATTCTTATAACAAAAAGAACTCCGGTTATTAATACGAGTGCAATTGACATTGAGATTATTGCAAGTGTCGGACGTCCGTTTGTAACCTCAATAGCATTCGAATTACAGAAATAGGCTCCGCCCTTATTGGCTTTTGTATAAACATAGCCGTCTCTGTTTGAAAAGTTACCCATTTTGGAAACTATATCAAAAACAGAGCTGATTTTATCATAAGTTATATTTTTTTCATGAGAAAATGACTTGATTTTGATCCCTCTTATTGCAAAAGCGGTCCCGTTTTGAGTTCCCATTGAAAAACGCAGATATGAAATATTCTCAGCAGGAACTTCGAACGAAACGGTTTGAAAGGATTTCATACCCTTTACATTAACAGAATTTTTATGCTCTTCATCATATCGGCTGTATTCAAGATTATCGTAATAAAGAGTGAGAGTGTCGCTGACATTGGTTTGCACATCAAGAGTAACCGTGTAAGTTAGTCCTTTCGCGCTGTCGCCTATCAACGGGTTGACAACTAGAAAATAAATGGCTATGGCGCTGACAATAAATATCCCAAGTATAACCGCGAAGCGAATAAGCTTATTTTTATCGAGTTTAATATCAAGATTATCAAGCATCTGGCATTCCTCCTTAATACCTGAAATATTCAAATACACCGTTCTCGCCTGATGAAAGTGTTAAAACAGTAAAGGCAAGAATCAACATTATTACAACAGTGCGAACAGGTTTATAAACCTTTTCAAACCATGTGTATTTTGATGAGAGCTTAGTGTATAATTTAACGAGCAGCGGCTTAGTAAACGGAAGAGCAAAAATTAATGCTATAATAGCAATAATAAATGATTCATTGTCAAAAAATTCTCTGATGCCCATGCGAGTATTGATATAGCCGAAACCTGCGAGCGCTCTTATAATTGACCATAAATGTGTGGGGGAATCTGCTCTGAGCATTGTCCAACCAAGCATAACAACTAAAACAGAATATATATTGCCGAGTATTCTTCTTGCTTTTACCGGGATTAAAGATTTTAGTTTTGTCACACGTTTTGTTTTTTCTATCATAAGGAAAAATCCGAAATATACACCAACAAGAATTACCAACCAGGAAGCTTTGTGCCAAAGTGCACACAGAAAGATGGTAATGCCCATATTGATATACATCCATTTCCTGCTGTGTTCATTGCCACCTACTTTGCGGTTGCCGCCAAGCGGAATATAAATGTAGTCTTTAAACCATGATGATATGCTGATTCTCCACCGATTTTTCCAGAAATCTGTGATTGAATGAGCACCATAGGGATTATTGAATTCCTCAGGTAATACAAAACCGAACATTCTTGCAAGCCCAAGCGCCATATCAACGTAGCCGGTAAAAGCATAATAGACCTGTAAGGCTAAACAAATAACACCTGTCCAAGAAATAACGATTGAAAGGCTTGTTGCAGCAAGCGAGAAAATGCCATCAACTACTATTTTAAGATTAGAAGAAACAAGAACAATCTTCATTAATCCGATTGCAAATCTGAAGAGACCTTCAGATAGATTCCTTACGGTCGATTCACGGTTGTCTATCTGAGAAATGATGTTTTTATATTTTATCGCCGGACCTACGATCAGGTTCGGGAAGAAAGCGAGATACAATCCTGTATCAACAAGACTTTCTCTTCTGGGTGTTCCTCGATAAATATCAATATTATAGGAGATGGACTGAATTGTGTAAAATGCTACGCCAAACGGAAGACCGAATTCAACAACGGGAATAAATGATCCGAGTCCCATCCAGAAAAGCGAAATAAACTCCCGCAGAGAAATACACAAAAACTCTGAATACCTGAATACAGCAGCAACGAGAAGGTTAAAAACAATTGCAATGACAAGGAACAGTTTTTTGTTACCGCCTTCACTTTCTGCTATATGCTTACCGAGAATATGATTTACAATTATGCTTATAATAAGCATGAAGCAGAATATCGGTTCTCCCCATGCAAAAAATATTAAACTTGCCGCCAACAGGAACATATTTTTATATTTTTGCGGTAAAGCATAATATAAAACAACCATCAGCGGAAGGAACAAAAGCAAAAATAATGGTGAATCAAATTGCATAAGTACCTCCGAGGAGCATTAACTATAATTATTTATATTTTAACATATAATAACTGAATTTTCAATATCATTTAACTAACAATCTATAGTTTTCCCGAAATTGTAAGTTTTAAGACATAACTTTATCATATTTCTTATTTGCAGTTTTTGTTTAAAAGATATCGAACATACGTCTTTAATTGCATTTATAATATTCATTTCAATAGTATTCACTGGTATTCGCTTGAATCTAATTTGTTTATATTAAATAATAAGACAAAATCCCCGGATTTTAATCCGAGGATTTATTGGCGCGCTTTGAGGGACTCGAACCCCCGACCTACGGCTTAGAAGGCAGTTGCTCTATCCAGCTGAGCTAAAAGCGCATATATAAGCTGAATTTTTTCAAATCAGCTTGTATATTATATCATATTAGTTTAAGAAATTCAATAGCCAAATGTGAAATATTGACGAAATTTCTTGAAGTAAAATATCAATTATTATAATCAGGCCAGAGATTGAGTTTTTTCTGGAGATATCCGTAATAGTCTTTATCAAGGATTTTAGTTGAATATTTAAATTTGTTGGCTACTACCTTATTCATTGCAGATACATATGATGAATCAACTTCAACGCCCTCGTTTGCTGTAAACTCTCTTTTTTTTGCATTATAAAATCCTGCATCCGAAAGCCAGCTGTAGTTATCAAAGATAACAAGGGACGGTGCGGTCGACATCATATCATAGCCCATAAGAAGTCTTGAATCATAGTCAAGACCGAACAAATTGTGGATTGTTGGAAGGATATCAAGACTACATGTAAGTTTATCTATTACAGTCGGCTCCATCCCCTGACAGTAAATTATGCAAACACTTTCATAGTATTCTGTATTGGGATCAAGATGGCGTCCCGCAAGCTCATCGTATTGTTCATATGTCAGGCCATAAGGAATATGGTCGGGACTCATTACTATGACTGTATTCTCTGCAATTCCCAGTTCATTAAGTTTGTCGAGAAGGAATTCACATGCTTTGTCTAACTCCATATTGCAAGCAAGGTAACCTTTGACTACTTCGGAATAAGGAAGATCCTGAACCTCGCTTCTGTGCTTGGTAGACATTGCATTATCTCTCCAGGTATACTCCATATGGCCGCTGACGGTCATATAATAGGCATGGAAAGGCTGATTATACATATAATCGCCATAAGAAAGCTCCATCATTTCAAGATCGCTTTCAGGCCATGTTCCATGAACATTAAGACCGTTACCTTTTGCCTTATATATATATCCCATATTGGGATGAGAATAGTTCCGTTTATAATAGTCATATGTATTATTATGATAAGCGAGGGTTCTGTAACCGAGCGCTTTAAGAGTGTTACCCATACAAAATGCCATCAGATTCTTTTGAAAACCGGAACGATAAAAACTCCATACACCCTCTTTGGGAATAAGACCTGTGCATGCTACATATTCACCATCTGATGTGGAAACAGTCCAGCTCGGAGTATAAAAATTAGTAAAATAGAACCCTTCGGTCATCATTTTATATAATGTAGGAGTTGTATCCGGTCTGATCGCATATTTAGACAGCGCTTCACAAGTCATAAAAATAAGATTTTTTCCCTTGAAAATTCCTGTATATTTATTTGTCTGTGTAGGTGTCAGACTTGAAAAGTATTTATTCATTGCATCGTAATCGGGATCAGTTTCGCTATTCAGAAGAGTTTCAAAATCAATAATCATCACGTTGTCAACAGGAACAAATTCTTTTTCCGGCTTAACCTCTTCTTCCGGCGGGACTTCTACCGGATCTTGCGTTGGTTCGGGATTTGTTTCAATATCATTCTGTCCAGGTTCCTGTTGCTGAACAGGATTTGTAATGATGTCAGGTATTTCAACTATGTCGTTATCTGCTGAAGAATCCGAATAAGTAAAAATCTGATGTTGCAGATCAAGACGCGACGAAGTAAGCAGCCCGAATCTTCTGACTGAATGGTCGATAGAGAAAGTATGGAAATATAAATCGTTTGAACTCGGTGCTCCTCCGGAAGAAAGTAAAATCAGCACTATCGTAAATAAATAAAGAAATACTGAAGTAGAAATAAGAGTTAAAGTTGATTTAGGTTTTGTTTTTCTTGGTTTCAGTTTATTTTTTCTGAAGAAAAGATAAACGGCGCCCGGAATAAGAAATATTATAATGAATATAAGAGAATCTATTATACCTTTGATGGTGGAATTAGTAAAACCGGCAATAGCTTCTCCGGCACCGGAAATGGATGATATTATATAAAACTTATTGAATATTTGATGATAAACAAATTGAGATCCATAGACAAGCAGTAAAAAAATAAGTCCGATAATAGTAAGAACATTGCCAATTTTAGGCTTGAAAAGCGTGCAGACTGCAGTGATGAGAAGACCTATCGATACAGAGAAAAGAAGTGTATACAACAGCCCTTCATCAAAAGAAAAACCGAAGATATAGAATTTGAGTATTAACTCATAAAATATAATCGATATGGGAAACAGGAACCAGAAATATCGTTTTGAAAACCTGTTTTTTGTAATTTTTTCATTAGTCATTTTAATCCTCTTCTATTAGATCCTTTATAGTTATTTAACATAAGAAGAAAGAGCAGTCATATTACCTTCTATCTTAACGCAACCTGCATTAGCAGGAATAAAAACGGTCGTTCCTTTGGGAGCTTTTAATGAGCCAACGCTTCCTTCGCCATCTACAACGGTCAGTGAAATAAAACTGCCGTCTGGACATAACGAATATTTACCGTTTAAGGAAATCTTATCAACTACAAAGTATTCGCAGGAAGCAAGATTTTCAACGGTAACTTCAGAATTACTAAATGTAATTTTACGTTCTGAAATCATAGGTTCCGGAGCAAGCTTGGCAACCTCAATTGCTTTTTCAACATGCAAAGGACGTTTATTTCCGTTTATATCAACTCTGTCATAATCATAAACTCTGTAGGTCAAATTACTGTTTTGCTGAATTTCACAAATAAGGAGACCTTTACCTATAGCATGAATAACACCAGACCTTATGAAAAACACATCGCCTTTTTTTACTGGAACAAAGTTAAGAACACTCATAAGCTCAGGCCCGTTGGCAAGAGCAGCAAACTCATCTTTTGATACTTCCCTATTCAGTCCATAAACAAGTTTCGCATTCTCTTCAGCGTCAACAACATACCACATTTCAGTTTTTCCGTATTGTCCCTCATTTTTCAACGCATAATCATCGGAAGGATGGACTTGAACAGAAAGATCATTACAGGCATCTATCAATTTAATCAGAATAGGAAAGAATTCATAACGAGCTGCTTTTTCTCCGAGCGCATCGGGATGATCTTGCAAAACTTCAAGAAGAGTCTTTCCTGCATATTCTCCATCAATTATTCTGCACATTCCGTCTTTGTGGCAAGCAAGTTCCCAGCTTTCTGCTGTGATGCTGAGACCACTGTTTTTACCGTATTCTTCATTTAGTTTATTGCCGCCCCATATGTAATCCTTATATACCGGTTGAAGCCTTGTAATATCCAATTATATCCCCTCCTAATTTCTAATCTTTTTTAATTATAGTCTTTTTTTTACTATATTTCAAGATTGCACAAAAATTTCATATTCGTAATGGTTTTGCCGAAGTAATTAAACAACTATCAGTCAAAATATTTTTTTAGATACTGTCCTGTAAATGATTTTTCGCATTTTGAAACTTCTCTGGGAGTACCGGTTACAACAACAGTGCCTCCCCTGTCGCCTCCTTCGGGGCCGAGATCTATAATATAATCTGCAGACTTAATAACATCAAGATTGTGTTCAATTACGACAACGGTGTTTCCGGCATCGACAAGTTTTTGCAGCACTTCGATCAGCTTACTGACATCAGCAGTGTGCAGACCTGTCGTTGGTTCGTCGAGAATATATATCGTTTTGCCTGTAGACCTCTTTGAAAGCTCAGTGGCAAGCTTAACTCTCTGGGCTTCACCACCGGAAAGAGTGGTTGAAGACTGACCTATTTTTATATATCCCAACCCGACATCATAAAGTGTTTTAAGTCGTCTTGCTATATTGGGAATATTTTCAAAAAACTTTAGTCCTTCTTCTACAGTCATTTCAAGAACTTCATGAATATTTTTGCCCTTAAATTTTACTTCAAGGGTCTCTCTGTTATATCTTTGTCCGTTGCAGACATCACAAGGAACATATATATCAGGAAGAAAATGCATTTCGACCTTCACTATGCCGTCACCCTGACATGCTTCACAGCGTCCCCCATCTATATTGAAAGAGAAGCGTCCGGATTTGTATCCTCTTGATTTAGAATCCGGAGTTTGGGCAAAAAGTTCGCGTATATCGTTAAAAATACCAGTATATGTAGCGGGATTTGATCGCGGGGTTCTGCCAATGGGACTTTGGTCGATATTAACGACCTTATCGATTTGGTCAAGACCTATAATTTCTTTATAGTTACCGGGTATATGTTTTGATCCGTAAATTTTCACGGATAGCGCCTTATACAAAATTTCATTAATTAGACTTGATTTTCCTGACCCTGACACGCCTGTCACGCATGTAAAAATAGAAAGAGGAATATCGACATTTATGTTTTTAAGATTGTTTTCGCTTGCCCCGATAATCGAAATACTTCTGCCGTCCCATTTGCGTACTTTTTTGGGGACAGGAATAGACATTTTTCCGGAGAGATACTGTCCTGTAATGGACTCGCGGCAATCCATAATCTCACGTGGCGTACCTTTTGCGACGACATAACCACCGTGGATTCCTGCTCCGGGACCAATATCGACTATATAATCAGCCGCAAGCATAGTTTCTTCATCATGCTCAACAACGATGAGCGTATTGCCAAGATCACGAAGATCGATTAATGTTTTGAGCAGTTTTGCGTTATCGCGTTGATGAAGACCAATTGAAGGTTCATCGAGGATATAAATGCAGCCCATAAGAGAAGTACCTATTTGCGTAGCAAGTCTTATTCTTTGCGCTTCTCCGCCTGAAAGAGTCCCGGCAGAACGTGAGAGTGTAAGGTATTCAAGTCCGACAGACTTCAGAAAACCGAGACGTGATTTGATTTCTTTTATAATTTGCTCTGAGATCGTTTCATCTCGTGCTGAAAGCTTTAAAGAATCAATAAAATCATATGCATCCTTTACAGACAGATCAGATAAATCATTTATGTTTTTATCGCCTACCGTAACCGCAAGAGATAACGGATTCAACCTTGCTCCGTGACATTCCGGACATGGTATATTCTGCATCAGAGATTCCATTTCCTGCTTTACATAGCTGCTCGTAGTCTGATGATATCTTCTTTCAAGTGTAGGTATGATACCTTCGTGTAAATCTCCACCGTAGAGAATATCATTAAGAGCTTCTTTTGTATATTTCGATATTGGATCAGTAACGGATAATCCGTATTTTTTCAAAATATTCGTATACATGCGCAAAGCAATTCCGTTCGATGCAATATTACCGAATCCGCTTGCATTTATTGCGTTGTCAAGGAGGCTGAGGTCTTTATTCGGGATAATTAAATCTGGATCGAAAGACATGGTAAAACCTAATCCTGAGCAATGCTTGCACGCACCCATAGGATTATTAAATGAAAACATTCTCGGGGTTAGCTCTTCAATGCCGATATCATGGTCAGGACAGGAATAACGCTGAGAATACATTTTTTCGTCTCCATCCGGAACTGAAACAACTATCAAACCGTTGGAAAGTCGAGATGCTGTCTCGCACGAATCAGTAAGACGCTTTCTCACTTCATCCCTTACAACAAGACGGTCAACAACGACCTCGATATTGTGTTTTTTATTTTTATCAAGAACTATGTTTTCATTTAAATCATATATTATTCCGTCAACTCTAACTCTCACATAACCGCTTCGTTTATACTGTTCAAAAAGATTCTGATATTCTCCCTTTCTTCCTCTGATAACAGGAGCCAGAATTTGAATTTTAGTTTGTTCAGGCATAGATAATATGTTGTCTATAATTCTGTCAAGCGGTTGCTGCTTGATTTCTCTGCCGCATACAGGACAATGCGGAATACCAACTCTTGCATAGAGAAGACGCAAATAATCGTGTATTTCCGTTATTGTTCCGACTGTCGAACGAGGGTTTTTAGATGTTGTTTTCTGATCGATAGAGATAGCCGGCGATAGTCCGTCTATGTAATCGACATCGGGCTTTTCCATTTGCCCCAAAAACAAGCGTGCATAGGAAGAAAGAGACTCAACATAGCGTCTCTGACCTTCTGCATATATGGTGTCAAACGCAAGCGAACTCTTACCTGAGCCCGAAAGACCCGTGAAAACGACGAATTTATCTCTCGGTATTTCAAGATCGATATTTTTAAGATTATTTTCTCTTGCGCCTTTAATAAATATACTGTCTCGCATTAATATAGTACCTTACAATTATTGAAATCTATTATATACATCTGTCAACTGTTTTTCAGCTTTTTCAATTCATCTCTCAGTTTTGCAGCATATTCAAATTCAAGTTTCTTTGCTGCGTCAAGCATCTCATCGGTAAGTTTTTTGATAAGCTTGCTCTTTTCTGTTTTAGACATATTTTTAATCTGTTCTTCGTTTTCCTTATCAAGTTTTTTAACGTCTTCAACTACATTTGATACTGAAAGTGTATCAGAAACAGCTTTGATAACAGTTTTAGGAATAATTCCGTGAAGTTCATTGTATTCAGTTTGAATTTTGCGACGGCGTTCAGTTTCAATTATAGCTTTTTCCATCGCTTCAGTTACGCTGTCCGCATACATAATGACTTTACCGGAAGCATTTCTGGCAGCTCTGCCAATAATCTGAATAAGTGATGTTTCGTTCCTCAAGAACCCTTCCTTATCTGCATCCAGAATTGCAATCAAGGATACTTCAGGTAAATCAAGTCCTTCTCTGAGTAGATTTATACCGACAAGAACGTCAAAATCGCCAATTCTCAGATCATGCAATATTTCGACACGTTCCAATGTATCTATATCATGATGCATATATCTGACACGTATATCTATCCCTTTCAGGTAATCTGAAAGGGATTCCGCCATTCTTTTTGTCAGGGTAACGACAAGAACTCTTTCTTTTTTTTCAATTCTGTCATTAATCTCTTTAATAAGATCGTCGATCTGATTTTCCGTAGGTCTGACTGATATTTCGGGATCTACAAGACCGGTCGGCCTGATAATACATTCAGCAATCTGAGAAGAACGATTTCGTTCATATTCTGCAGGTGTAGCTGAAACATAAATAACCTGGTTTATTTTTTTATTAAATTCATCAAATGTCAAAGGTCTGTTATCATATGCAGACGGAAGACGAAATCCAAAATCAACAAGATTCTTTTTTCTTGCTTTGTCACCTGCGCTCATTCCTCGGATTTGTGGAACCGTAGCATGGCTTTCATCTATTATCATAAGATAATCGTCAGGAAAGAAATCAAGTAAAGTATAAGGCGTGGATCCAGGAGTTCTCCCAGAAAGGACACGTGAGTAATTTTCAACACCTTTGCAATAACCAAGCTGACGCAAAAACTCAATATCATAAAGAGTTCTTTCTTTGATTCGCTGCGCTTCTATAAGTTTTCGTTGAGCGGTAAAGAAATCAATCCTCTCTTCAAGTTCTTCATGAATTTCTGCAATCGCATTTTCCATTCTTTCACTGTCCGTCAAATACTGCATAGCCGGATATATTGAAATATGCTTCAGCATTTCAAGTATTTCACCCGTTACGTGATTAACAAGGCATATTCTGTCAATCTCATTGTCAAAAAATTCAATACGGATAAGTTTTTCGAATTCAGACGACGGAAATACCTCAAGGACATCGCCTCTTGCTCGGAAGGTTCCTCTGACAAGATCATAATCGTTCCTAGTGTATCTTATTTTAACAAGATCATCCATCAGCATATCTCTGTCATATGTTTGCCCAACGCGTACAGAAACAGTCATTTTTTTATAAGTTTCCGGATCGCCAAGAGAGTAAATGCATGAAACACTTGATACTACTATAACATCACGACGTTCTAAAAGTGATGAAGTGGCTGAATTGCGCAATCTGTCGATTTCGTCGTTAATACTCATATCTTTTTCGATATAAGTATCCGTATGCGGAACATATGCTTCAGGCTGATAATAATCATAATATGAAACAAAATATTCGACTGCATTATGAGGGAACAACTCTTTGAACTCAGTGCAAAGCTGTGCGGCAAGCGTTTTATTGTGAGCAAGAACAAGAGTTGGTTTATTTACCTTCTCAATTACTTTTGCCATTATATATGTTTTACCGCTCCCTGTAACACCAAGGAGCGTTTGTTCTTTATAACCTTTTTTTATCCCGTCAGACAGTTTTTCAATTGCACCCGGCTGATCTCCTGAAGGAGAGTATGGTGAAACAACCTCAAACATATGCTAACTCCTTTAGATTTCTTTCATTAAATTGCTTTGGTATAATGATATAAAATCCTTATCGGAAAAAATAAGATGATCAAGTAACACTATATCTTGTTCTTTTAGAAGACTCTGAAGAGAAAGTGTGGATTCTATATCTTCTCTCGAAGGGATAGCAGTATTACCAGGATGATTATGAGCAAGGATGACATGAGTAGAATTAAAGCGAAGTGCATTTTGAACAATTTCTTTTGCATCCAATTCAATACGGTCGTATGAGCCTTGAGAAAGCTCAACTCGTGAGATTATATTCAAGGATGAATCAAGACAAAGAAGTATGGCTATTTCTTTCTTTGCATTCATGAAAATAGGCTGCATGGCGGATCCGATTTTATTTATTGAATATCGTCCTTCGTGTTTTTCTCTTTTTTCAAGTAAATAAATACCGAATACTTCACGGAACATTTTCAAATAGAATGCAGTTGCTGCTCCTATTCCTTCAACCTCAGACAGTTCCTCCTCGCTTGCATCGATAACACCCGAAAAAGAACGGAATTTATCCAGTAAGCGAATAGCTATCGGTTTGGTATCTTTTCTTGGAATCGAGTAAAAAAGAATAAACTCAAGAATCTGCTCCTGACTCATTTCCGAAAAACCGCTTTTTCGGAACAGTTCTCTCATCCTGTCTCTGTGATTGTTATGAGTATTATCCGACATATCATATTTACCTGCAGACCTTACTTTTTCTTGGTAATGTTTGCAAGCTCCAGTTTAAATGTATCTATATCTTTAAAATCTTTATATACAGATGCGAATCTTACATATGCTACATCATCAATTTCAACAAGTTTCTGCATTGCAAGCTCGCCTATCTTATAGGAAGGGATTTCTCTGTCTCCCTCAAAAAGCAGATCCTGTTCGATATCTGCAACCGTTTTTTCGAGTACAGAATACGGAATATCCCTTTTTACGCAAGCCCGGCGAAATGATGTCAGCAATTTTTCCCTGTTAAATTCTTCTCTTGTTTTATCCCTTTTTATAACAATAAGTGGTGCATGCTCCACTTCCTCATATGTTGTAAAGCGTCTCTGGCAACTCAGGCACTCGCGTCTTCGACGTATCTTATCTTCAAGAGGACGTGAATCAAGGACTTTACTGTTTTCGAATCCGCAATAAGGACATTTCATTGTATGCACCCCTTTAAAACACTATAAGAATGTTTTACCGAATCAATAATTTCGGATTCATCTGAATATGCATTCGAGTAAACTTCAATAATATAATTTCCGGAATAACAGGCAGAATTCATATTGGAAAACAATTGTTTTATATTAAATTTGCCTTTTCCGGGCAACAAGCAAGGACTGTCAGAATTAAAATCGTTTAAATGGATCAGTACCGTTTTGTCGGAAACTGCTTTTACAAAAAGTAACGGGTCATAACCAGACATATATGCTTGTTTAATATCAAAAGTAAAAGAAACATTATTGCCGAGATAGTCGGAAAATCGCTTTATATAATCTAAATTCCCGCAAACATGTTTACGGACATTCTCCTGAGAAAGAATAATTCCTTCTTTTTTTGCTCTTTCATATAAAATACCGTAAACATCACAATATTTTTCAAAAGAGACGAATTTTTCGCTTTTTAAACCGTGGAAATTCAATATTTTTGCTCACAAAAAAGAGCATATTTCAAAATATCTGTCGTATATACAGATACCGTCTTCGAATCTCCTGGAATAATCCGAAAAAAAGAGATATGTTTCTGCAAAAGAAGTAAACGGGTGAACAGAGTTAATATGAATTCCGTAATAATCGGTAATATTTCTAATTGTTTTAATATAATCAGGAAGCATTTCGGAATGCGTATTTATAAAGAATTCCATTTCCGAAACAGCAGCATCAGCTATGTTTTTTATTATATTTTCAGTTAATTTCGGATAATAGCATCCTGAGGAAATACCTATTTTATTATTCATCCAGTGCTTCAAGTGCCTTTAAGTAAACGGCACATTCAATTCGTTTTCTTTCCATTTCACAGGAGATTTCATGTGGTTTAAGAATATCGCCGTGACAGTTGAAATTGTTTGCGGCGCATCCGCCTGAACAATAATATTTTGCCCAGCATTTTTCGCAGACAGGTTTATTCAAGACTGTTGATTTTTTGAAATAATCGACCAGTTCTTTTTTGGTTTCAAAGCTTTCAAGAACATTACCAAGTTTGAAATCGTCCATTCCAGCAAAGCGATGACATGGGAAAATATCGCCATCAGGTGTAATTGCGACATATTCTGTTCCGCAACCGCAACCTTTAACACGTTTAATAACACATGGTCCCTGTTCAAGATCTATCATAAAATGAAAAAAATTAAAACCGTTACCGTTTTTTCGATGCGTTTCCATTTTATCTGTGAGTAAATCATATTCCTCAAAAATGCGGTCAAGATGCTCCTCTTTGATGGCAAGAGGATCATTACTGTCAAGAACAACGGGTTCGACGGAAATCTGATCAAATCCAAGGGAATGAATATGTTCGACATCAGAAGAAAAATCTAGGTTAAGAGGAGTAAAAGTTCCTCTTACATAATAATCTTTTCCGTTTCTTTCAGATACGAGTTTTTTGAATTTAGGAACGATTCTGTCGTAAGAACCGTTGCCTGCAACATCATATCTGACTTGATCGTTTACGGATTTTCTTCCGTCAAGAGATAAAACAACATTGGACATTTCACGATTTATATAATCGGATATTTCATCATTAAGAAGAATACCGTTTGTAGTTATTGTAAATCTGAAATTCTTATTATATTGTTTTTCAAGGGAGCGAGCATATGCAACGGTTTTTTTGACTACATCGAAATTGATGAGCGGCTCTCCGCCGAAAAAGTCAATTTCAAGGTTATGTCTCGTTCCGGAACGATTAATAACAAAATCAATCGCCTTTTTGGCTACCTCAAAAGGCATATTTTTTCTGCCATGTCCGAAGTCTCCGCCTTCTGCAAAACAATACTTACATCTGAGATTACAGTCATGTGAAATGTGCAGGCAAAGCGCTTTAATAGGATAATCATCAGGAAGATTGATTTCGTAATCACGTTTTGTAAATAACAGCTCTTCATTGTAAAGAGCCTTGATCTCAGAAAATGCTTCTTCGATTTCATCTGGTTCAAAACAGAATAAAGAAATCAGATCGTCTTTAATTTTCTGAGGGCATGACTGCATATCAAAAATGGACTCAGGTGTACTTGTCAACTTTTCGTTGTCGCCATTAAACGCTTCATTGATAAGTCTGCAGAGTTCATAAGCGGTTGGTTCAAAAACATGAACCGAACCGCTTTCAACGTCCAAAACGATATTTATGCCGTTCTTTGAGAAAAAATGAAGCATTTATTTACGAGCTTCGTTTTCACATTTCTGATTGGCGACAGTACAAGAGGTTTTGCAGGCGCTCTGACATGAAGTCTGGCATTCGCCACATCCGCCCTTGCATGCAGACTTTTTAAGAGTTTTTTTAACAAGAGTTTTGATCTGTTTCATTTTATATCTCCTTCAAAAATTGAATACTATTGAAATACTTTAAAGAATATCAGGAATCTGAAATTGTGTCTTTGGACTGTATTGCCCATTTTTTTATTGAAATGCGGTTTTTATCAGCGCCGGTTTCGATTATGTAAGTATCATCATCTTTTATCTGACGAACGATACCTGTGATTCCGCCTATTGTGGTGATCTGATCACCTATTCCTATACTGTTACGCATTTTCTGAGTTTCTTTTTCCTGCTTACGTTGAGGTCTTATGAGAAAGAAATAAAAAGCAACAATTACAAGGACAAACGGAAGAAAGCTTAAAAGCGTTGTCCATATATTTGCCGTGGGTTGAGCTGCAACAGCTTCAGCAGTATCGGAAGCAGTGCCCGTTACGACATCGTCAACGGCATCAAGGAAAATCGTAAGTGCTGTAAAAAATCTTGTTAACAAAGTGGTAAACCTCCGCTAAAATAATATATTTTAATTATACTATACACCGAAGAAAATTTCAAGTATTTTCAGCAAAGAATATTTTGACATTTTTCTGATAAATCATAATAGACGCATAATCGGTCCAAAATTTTCAGCAATCAATCAGTGATTGCTATCTGCGTTAGTGTTTTGAGAAAAGTCTTGATTTATATTCTCTGTATCTGAAGAACTTCCTTCTGTACTCATATCATTTGATATCAAATGATCAAGAACGGGTCCATTATGCAAATTTATTGTATTTTTCTCTGATTTATCTTGTTTTTTTGATACAATAAGTATAAACCTTAAAATTACAGCTGATACAAGGAAATCGGCGATATATGCAAATATACTGTCAACAGGAATATTATATGGGTTCCCGGGAAAGAAATACATCACAAACTCTGCAAGATGCAATATTGCAAGAAATACGGTGGAAAGTCCAAATGCAACAAAGTATTTTTTTGAACGAAGACCTGCCAGTATTTTAGAGAAATTCAGCTGGGACAAAACAATAAAACCTATGAGAAGTATCGTATGTGTGCTGTATGCCTTAGAAAGGATTTCGTTCATGTCAAGAAATCTTGTAAAAAGACGTAAAACATAATAAAAAGTAAGCGACAATGAAAGAATAGACATGAAAGAGCTTGAAGAATATCTTTTCGGATCTGATGCGAAAAAAACAATAAACACACATGAAAGTGCAGCCAGTATTAAGATATAGATTTTAGAATCGGTGAATAATTCTTTGATACTGTCATAAGAAAAGTTGATTTGATACTCGACAAGTAAATCATGAAGAGCGCTTCCGAGAATAAATACAGCAGAAGCAATCATGATTACTTTGTCTGCAATATTAACAGCCGAGAGGCGTTTTCTTATCGATTTTGACTCGGTTTTAGTAAGAAATATTCCTGAAATAAAAAATGCAATAACAAGAAAAATATAAATATTACAAAGTAGTGGAATAAAACTGTCGAGATAATAAAAACCGCTTGATGGCTCAATTGCAAACAATATTTCGAGAATACGGAAAATGAGTCCAAAAAAACTCAAGGGAAAAAGCATTTTGATGTATATCTTCGTTTTCATTGCAGAAATATATCCTTTTATAAATTTATATACAACCATTTATTATTATAACCTATTTTAACTGAAATGTCAAGCATTTTGATAATTAAAGCAAGTTCGTTTAAAATATAATTAAGGATTCAAGCCGCCCGGAATCGAGCGGCTTGGAACAGTATTCATTAGATTGTTTCAAAAAGAATCCCAAGGGTGTTTGGACCGCAATGCGATGCAATTGTTGATCCTGCATATGTATCGTAAACAGTGTCAAAAATCCCGGTTGCTTTTGTTGCTTCAACGCATGCCTGAACATACTCAGGATGTTCAAGACATGTATGAGTGACAAAAACACGTTTTTTTGCAAATTGTAAACCTTCTGCAGACAGTCTGTCATTGATATATTTGACGAGAATATCTTTCATGTTTCCTCTGTATTTTTTTCCAACACCCAGTTTCCCACCGGTTACTTCAATACATGGATGAAGTTTCAGCAGATTCGCGCCGAATGCGGAAACTGCAGAACAACGACCGCCTTTATAAAGATAATCAAGTCTGTCAATAATAAAGCTTACATTCATATTCTTTGTTTCCGCTGATACCTTTTTAATGATTTCTTCGGCTGATAATCCATCGTCTCTTAAATCACATGCTTTCAACAAACTGAGTGCAATGCCTGTGGAAAGATTTTCCGAATCCGCGACATAAACATGTCCGACTTCTTTACCCGCAAGAACTGCATTTTGCATTGTTGAAGACAACTCATTACCGATTCCGACAAAAACGACATCATATTCGTTATCTACGAAAGGTTTGAAAAAGTTGATGAAATCGCCTATGCTCCTGGCAGATGTTTTAGGTAATATTCCTGTTTTATCGACATAGCTGAAGATATCTTTAGGAAAAATATTCTCGCCGTCCAGATAATCATTATCTCCTAAAACCACATTAAGAGGTAATAATTTAATATCAAACTTTTCAATTATTTCTTTTGAAAGGTCACAGCAACTATCAGTTGTGATTACTACTTTACGCAAAAAGACACCTCCCTATAATTCTACGCAGATGGTCTTGATTTCAAAGGGTTTGACATATATTTCGAATTCGGAACTGGTTGATATGACTGATTTTTCTTCTTCAAGCATATTTGTTTCAACGATACGTTTAACATCACTTATTCCGACACATGCCTTTACGGTCTTACCTGTTCCGAGTGCATCATAAAATCTGAAAACAATTGCATTGCTGTTTTCGGCTTTCTTAACAGCCTCCACAATTATGTTGGACGAATCAAATTTAATGAGTGAGTCCGATATGTCGCATCGTCCTGCGACTGTTGTGACATTAACGTTAAGTTCGTATGCAGGTCTGACGACATTCTCAACAGAAAAAGCGTCGTGAGGCAACAGCGAATATGTAAAGGTGTGAACACCGTTATCTCCGCGAGGATCAGGATGTGTGCTACTCTTTAAAAGTGTAGGACGAACATCGCTGCCAAGAACTGAAATACCATATTTGCAGTCGTTCAATATTGCTACTCCGAATTCCATTTCAGAAATATCTGTCCATTTATGATTACATACTTCAAAACGGGCTCTATCCTGAGAAAGATTTCTATGAGTGGGACGTTCAGCATAACCATACTGAATTTCATGTCTTGCTGTTCCTGAGAAAACGTTAAGCTCAAATCCTGCTTTGAGAAGTTTGTGCTTTTCTTTCCAGTCAACTTTTGTTTCAAAATCGATCTTTTTGCTGTCAGAATAAAGAACCATATCCTGAGTGAAGAGGGACGCCTCACCTATTTTCCAAACGCTTCTTATACGTAGCTGAAGTTCTCCCTGATCGATAAGCTCACGTGAAACAAGGTTCGACTGAAGCTGCATTTTAAGATACTGATCCGGATTAATATCCCAGTTATCCCAATAATTCGGAAGGTCTTCTCCAAGCCAGATCGAGTTGAGAGCTCCGCCATCCTTTACAAGTTCTCGACCGGTTGATTTATCGATAAAACTTGATATTCTGCCTATTTTATCAAATTTGATCTCAGCATACGGAGTAACAACTTTTGAAAGTGATGAGTTTACTCTGAATGGGCTCTTTCCTGAATTGTTTATATTATCGAGGGTATATACTGATGATCCAAGCGAAGGGATATCCGCGCCTGAGACATAGACCTTTTTAGTTCCTTCAAGATCAGTATAAGCCTGTGCTTTAAGCCCTTTCGGAGCCTTATCTGTATTTTCGAGAACAAACGATTTTCTATTCCAGCTTAAATCGTTGAAAACAGTTATTTCTTTTTCATTGATATCGGTGATCTCAAGAGCCTTTTCGGCTGTTAGTATTTGTGCGGCGGATATGCCTTCTTTAAATGCCGCTATTGCTTCGTCATTAACCCTTGCAATGGAAGAACCCGGAAGAATATCGTGGAACTGATGCATCAAGAGATGTTTCCAAAGTTTATCAAATTGTTCGGTTGGATACTCTTTTCCTCTGAGAAATGCGATCGTTGAAACGAATTCAGCAGCTCTCATTGCAAATTCGAGTTTTCTGTTTCCTTTTTTAACTTCGGCAACGGATGTGAGTGTGCCTCTGTGGAGCTCAAGATAAAGCTCGCCAAACCACTTTGGAAGATCTGTTGATGTTTCCTCAAGTTTGTGCATGAATTTTGAAACTGTTGTCATTTCACCTTTCGGACAACCTTCAAGATCACGAACTCGTTTAGCGTATTCGGATAATTCGTATGTTGGTCCTCCTCCGCCATCCCCATGACCAAGTGCGGCCAGACGCATTTCCTGAACATCTTTATGCTGAACATCATTCCACATCGAAATGAGTGTTTCGGGTGTCGGGTTCGCAGGAATTGTATTAAAGTGCGCAAGAACAGATGATCCGTCAATTCCTTCCCAGACGAACGTGTCGTAAGGGAAGCGGTTTGTATCGTTCCATGATAGTTTAGTGGTGCAGAAATAGTTTATACCGCATCCCTTTAAAATCTGAGGCAATGCAGCAGAATAGCCAAAAACATCAGGTTCCCAAAGGACATCGGATGAATAACCGTAGTATTTTCTTGTGAAAGACTGACCTACAAGCAGTTGACGGACAAAACTTTCACCTGATGTTATATTACAGTCGGGTTCTACCCACATTCCTCCGTTTGGTTCCCATCTGCCCTCTTTAACGCGTTCCTGAATACGAGCAAAAAGTTCCGGATAATCCTGACGAACAAAATCAGCATGACAAGGAGCGCTCTGGATAAAAATAAAGTCTTCGTTTTGTTCCATTAAATTCAGAACGGATGAAAAAGTTCTGCCGCATTTTCTTCTTGTTTCGCTTATAGGCCAAAGCCAGGCCGTGTCGATATGAGAATGTCCTACCAGTCCGATCGTGGGAGCGGTTTTTGAATTCTTAGATGAAAGGAACGGCTTCATTGCGGCACAAGCATCTTTAAGTTTGGGACGCCATTCGCTTTCAGGTGTTTCATCCGGATCCCCATTGATTATGGAAAAAACATTTTCAAGCACTTTCATTGCTTTTGCGGTTCTAAGACTGTTCTTATCATTTTTTGTCGCATTTACAAATGAAAGCACTGTTGCAAGGTCGAAAATGAAATCACGGACATCCTCACGTTCCATTGCAATGAAGATACCGCCGAAAGTTTTACATCCTTTTACGATTTTAGGATTTTCTTCGCCTATTCCGCATCCCGGGAACCAATGTCCGCTGTAGGATTCAAATGCAAAATGATATTTATCGCCCTTTTTTGCTGATTTCACGAGATGAACATATGGGTGATTGTTGTCAAAAACGCCCTTTAGTATATCATTTGCAAACCAAAGTGTTTCGCCGTTTGTTTTTGCGCCGACAAACAATTTTTTACCGTCCATTGAAGAAGGAATTTTATAATCGCAGCGAAACCACGCAGTAATACCTTCATCACCCCAGGAAGATCCTTTTTCAATTGGTGTACCATCCTCCTTCGGTTCATGCTGAAGTCTTTCAGGGGTTTCATAAATCGTTACTCCTTTAACTTCTGCAATGTCCTCAAAACGATAGTGTTCATACTTTTTCAATGCTCTGTGAAGTTTTTCTGTTAAGGTGTTGACAACAAGCATATTGTTTCTCCTTTTAAAAATGAATTTGAATTATTTACTGTACAGCAAGAAGTCCTTCTCCGGAAGGCTTTTCAGCTATTATTCGCCAATCTGAATCTTCGGTTGCTTTAATCATATATATTTCGACAGACGCAAAATCTTTTGTATATATGAGCCATTTATCCGATATGCAATCCACATCAACTTCAGCCACGACACATGAATAAGCAAATGGGGATCTGTACCACGGTTCATACCAATCAAAATCGGGTGATATTTCGGCGCATGATTTAACAGAAATTTTGTTCAATTCGTCAAATAAATACTCTTCGTCGTTTTTTGCATATGTCTCATAAAGAAGACTATTCGATTTTTCAACATTTTTCTCATTTAAATACTCAAAATATTTGAACATTGTTTCTGTTGGAGTAAGTCCTGATGGCGGGATAAAGACATCATTATCGTTGTTTTCACTGTTTTCGGAGGGCTCTTCATTATCAGCAGAATCATTTTTAGCGGATTCTTCCGATGTATCTGAAGAGGCATCAGAGGATTCGCTATCCTGTGAATTCTCAAGGTTCTCTTTATCCGGCTCGGTGCTATTACTGCTCACTGCAGATAAAATGGCAAATGTGCCGTCTTCATTTTTTGACAACGTATAATCTACGACATCTGTGCAATATAGACATAACGGATCGGCATACCATTTGTATTTAACTATGACTGTCGTGTCTTCGAACGACAATTGCGAAACATGTTTAAATCGTGAAGGCGCACTGATTCCCTCATAATAATACATTCCGGTTTCGGCGTTGAATGAACGAATATCAAAAGCCTCAAAATTGACTTGACCGAAATATTTTTTTGCGGCAGAGCTCATTTCATCCTTTGTAATCATCAGAAGAGATGGATTATCCGGAGAAATCGTTCCAAGGTCATCTCTTTTACATAGCATCATAAGGTAATCAGCGATTGATGATTTGTTTTCAAAATCTGAGATTGATTCAAATGAAATACCTGCGGCGTCAACCCATGATGTAAATCTGTCAACAGCCAAAACAGCAGGATCGGAAAGTTTAATTGTGTTGTATTCATCCTCTGGAATAAACGAAATAACGGAAAGCGCGCCTCCAGATGATCCTACAGTTAATATGTAATCTTTTATACCTTTTTCAAAAGGAGAATCAACAGGATCTTCCACATTAAGCTGAACCACATAAATACCGTGGTCATCAGAACTCAATATCGTAAGATCATTCAGCATAAGAGTTTTTATCGCGCTGTAATCAAATGATGAATTGCCTATAAGTCTGTATAAGGATTCAGTATCTCCATTTCTGAGTGCTTCACAAAAGAGCGCAGCGGCGGTATCTAAAGATTTTTGATTGATCTCCATCAATGAATTTATAATACTATTATATGAGGATGAGCATATAAACCATCTGTCTATATATCTGCCTCTGGAATAAAATGTTCCGGTAACATTCACAAACGCAGTATCTTCCGATGCAGGAAAAATAGTCATTAAAAATTTTTCAGGACCTTTGAAGAGAATCTCAGTTTTTTCTACTGAAGAAAGCTCTGGAACGATTTCTAACGGCAAAAGATCGATAGCAGCCAGAACAGAAAGAGCATCATCTGTATTTTCACCGTATTTTTCTCTGAACGAATTTTGGTCTGTTACTGTTACTTCGACGCTGTCTGCATTTTTTTGTAGAGCACCAAGTTCTGTAGCGGAAACACTCCAGGCTTCAGTATACAAGTTTTCCTGAACATAATTAATCAGTGATTCTGAAATTGACGACGACACCCTGAATACCTGCTTTTCATTTCCGTTTATCACTAAAACGGAATACTTGGATGTGTAAAAGCAAAGGGTTAAATCTGGCAGTTTGCTTATATCAAATACAAGATCGGGATCGCCTATAAGTTCAAGAACAGGACTTTCAGTCCATGATGAAATATTGAGTGCAGAAAGAAAATCAGGTTGAACGGAAACAGTATATCCGCTTCCCTTATACTGAACTGAGATATGTTTTTTATCTGAAATGGCATTTGAGACAGTTGTTTTTAAATTTGATACGGTTTCCGGTTTATCCAGGTTACTTTTAAGATATTCGCTGATCGAGGAAAAAACAGCGGAAGGCACATTATAATAAGTGTTTTCGTATTCAGCAACTGAATATACAGAGTAAAGATTAACAGTTAAGGATTTGCCTCCATTTATTACTATATCTGCATTTTCCGGTAAACCTGCAGGAGCTGTGAATCTGCGCTGCCATCTGGGGACATCAAGAAGTAGATCAAGAGACGTATCAGGTGAGATATTATACTCTTTCCCACCCTTTTTTACGGTAATCTGATCAACATCACTTGTTATACCATCAAAAAGTGCTGATACATCGTTAAAATATGATTTTGCAACAAGTTCAGAACTTGCTACGGAAAGTTCGTTGACAGAATAAACGGTTGAAGTGCCCAAATAATCGATCACACCGATATTGATTGATTTATATATGCTTATTTTGAGTCCTGACTTTGTGTCAACAACGACAGTAGGTTCAAAATCCGGATTCACAGTGTTTGTTTCGGTCCACGCTGCAATATTCATGGCAGTTGCAAGCTGATCTCCCGAATCAATTGTTTTCGATGAACCCAAAACAGATACCGTTATGTTTTCAGCGCCGGAAAGAAACGCAGAAGCATCTTTAACGGAAATAAAAGAATTATCATATATAAACGCGCTGATAGATGAGAGAATTTCAGATGGAACTGAATAATATCTTGATTTATCATTGTAAGATATTTCAGCGACGCTGTCATCATTAAAAGCGAGGTGATAGTTTTCTCCAATTTCAAATATAAGAGACCCGTTAAACTCTCTGTTAAAATCCGGAAGGTAACGCCATTTGTCACTCTTAAGCATTTCAAAAATCATATCTTTTGAAGATATTATAATGCTCTTGCCGTTGAAGGAACCTGTTAGAGGATCATTTTCGCGCAGAGAACTGAGTGCAATGTCTTTATTTAGCGCACTGCGATCATCGTTGTTTTTTAAATTCAGATAAATTGTAAGTGATACAATCGCCGCAATTAAAATGACAGCAACAAGTATTACAAATAATATCTGACCTATTGATACTGATTTGCTTGTTTTCATATATTTCTCCGAATAATTATCCGAACATTGTTTTTATCTCTGAATAATCCGGTGATTTCCAGTAAATGACGTCTCCGTAAACAATATCTCGAGAAACAACAGCCATTATTTTATCGCCGTCATAAAATGAAGCACTGTATCTGAACACGCCCCCGCCTTCTTCATTAAGATACGTGATTGTGGAGATAAATTCTGAAACAGCTGAAGAAAGATTGTCCGGAGCAGCGCTTATTTCAAGATAAAGCGCAGGTTGTTCCATGCCATAAGTTGAATAAAAACCTATATATCGACAGTCAAACCCTTTTTTCCTAAGATCATATTTAATAAAAAACCTTTTCATGACCTCATCACGTTCGCCACCCATATACTGTACGACAACCTGCTCCGATGAAGTGTAAATATTATAAAAAAGAGTAGAATAAACAGTTTTTCCCGATGGTGATATGAGCGAAACATTATATATATTCTGTTCAAACTCAGCGCATCTGAGCGCATTCAGGAGTTTTCGAATATTCATTATATCATTCGCAGTCACCTGCTCATCGTCCGAATCCACAGTCAGGTAAACCGTATTGCGAGCATAAGACGTATCGCGAACGGTAATACCGTATTCTGATAATTTCCCTCGAACATAAGTATCTCTTTTTTCAATTTCGGTTTCGCAAAAAGTAAACGCAAGCCAGCATGAAACGGAAACAATAATAATCAGATATAGGAAGGCTTTTATAAATCTCACAACGTCACCCCGCATCTGATTAATTTTATCATAATTATGCTGTTTAGTCAATACTTTTATAAAAAAAACAGTAAATAGTTGCTATTTTGATTGAATCAATTAAGCAGATTATTCGAAAAACATCTGATATTGACAAAAATGATTTAAAATAGTATAATTGCACTTGGAATAATCTTTAGAATTCAAAAATACTATTTCAAATTAGTCAAATTCGAATAGAAATACACAGCTCAAATTTGAATTATTCACATTAAAGGAATACACGAAAATGAAAGATTTCAATCAAATGTCATTTATTAAAAAAATCTATTTTCCTCGTTTTGCAGGAACAAGCGGAGAAAAAACTGCAGCAGAAACTATTATTGATACCGTCCGGTCTCTTGGAGGAAACGCTTTTTACGAACCATTTGAATATGATTCTTTTGAGATTGAACAAGCTTCACTGACAGTTTATTCAAAAGAAAAAACTTTTGCCCCGGAAGTGACCGGTTACGGAAGAACGGGATCGACCGAAAGTAAAGGAATATCTGCGCCGTTTCAATATGCTGGGATGGGAAACGAGCTTGATCTTGACGAATGTAGCGGTAAAATTGTTTTTGTAAATAATATGCATCATGATTTATACAGACGACTGATCGAGAAAAAAGCGCTTGGTTTCATCACATTCGACGGAAATATTTTTGATGAAAGATCAAAAACAGATCTGAATATCCGTTCAATAAAAGAAAAAACGTCTAAACTCGGAAGCTTACCCGGAGTTACAATGAGAGCTGCAGATGCAATCAAACTTATAAAAAGCAATCCAAAAATTGTTTGTATCAATCTAAAACAAAAAGAAGTCAGAATAAAATCCGGAAATGTTATTGCTGACATAACAGGAAAAAATGACAATGAGAAAATGATCTTTACTGCTCATTACGACAGCACAAGATTTTCAAAAGGAGCATGGGACAATGCATCCGGGTGTGCAAATCTTATGTCGCTTTTTTCATACTACATAAAAAACAAGCCTAAAAGAAGTGTAAGGTTCGTTTGGTGCGGAGCCGAGGAGCACGGGCTGAAAGGCAGTCTTGCATATGTTGAAGCGCACAAAAATGAGCTGAATAAATTTATGTTGGGCATAAATATTGATATGACCGGAACAATTATTGGTAATGATATTGCCTGTGTTTCAGGAGATGACAGTTTAAAATCGTATTTACAGTATTGTGCAAATGAAACAGCCTTTTCCGTATCTGTTTCTTCAGGGATATTCCCGAGTGATTCTTCATCCTTTGCAAAAGCCGGGGTTCCTTTTATTGTATTTCAAAGAGGTGGTCAAGGGGGTATGCACTCTCGAAACGACATAATTGATGTGCTATCTGAAGAATCATTGAAAAAAACAACAGAATTTATACGATTTACATCTGAAAGGCTTTTGAATTCAGTTAAATTCCCTGTTCCGAGAATTATTCCTGAAGGGATCAAAGACGAACTTGATAATTATTTCAGATAATAATACTCATGTTATGAAATAACGTGAACACATTACGTGTTCACGTTATAATATTACTGAATAAAAGGTGCAGTTCCGAAATCGTCAGTCCATTCTCCGAAAAGTTCAATTGGTTTTTCTGAAAAGAATGCTTGAAGATATAAATCAAAATTCCGAGAAAGATTCATTTGTTTAAGGCCATCTTTTTTTACCCAGCATACCTTCCCCTCTTCTGTTCCGTTGCTCAAAGCCCCGCTAAATTCGGTTGTTTTAAAGAGGTACTCAACATATCGATCATCGGATCCTTTTTTAGCCCAGTTAACAATACCGCACAATACTATATTCTTAACTTTGAGCCCTGTTTCCTCATAAGCTTCTCTTATAGCACCATGAGTAAAACTTTCACCACGCTCGACATGTCCACCGGGAAAGCAAATACCCGGATATTTTTTTATCCTATTGATAACAACAACCTCGCCTGATGTTGAGTTTTCTATCATTATCATTGTTGTAATCTCATTCATTTACTGCTTTGTTTCTCCGTAAAGCTCTATAAATTCTTCAAAACATATGTCTTGAGACATTATAAACGATGCGTATTCGATGCCGACATATCGATAATGCCACGGTTCAAAGATAATTTTTGTGATCTCTGTTTTGTCTTCAGGATAACGCAAAATAAATCCGTATTTTGCTGCGTTAGCTTTCAGCCACTTTGCAGCATCTGTTTTGGCATAACCGGAATTAAGGCGCTGGTATGACGGAGTAACTATATCCATAGCCAGTCCCGTATGGTGTTCACTTGTTCCGGGAACGGCTACGATAGTTGCAGCTACGCGCTCTGCCTCTTCTTTCGAATAACCTTCGTTGATAAGATCGTTTATTTTGTTGTTAAAAAGTCTTGTCTGAAGATCTATATCACGAATTGACGAACAAATCTGAAGCTCGATTCCTTCTTTTTTTGCATCTGAAATCATCTGAACAGCCAACGGAGCAACGCGACTGTCAAGATAATAGTTCCCCTGAACCTGAGCCTTATCTATTGTAAAGTTTTCCGGAAGATAATTATCAGGATTTACAAGGATAAGATTCCATAAAGATGTATCCACCTTTGTTGTGCCATCGAAAAAGACTGTCAGATCTTTAGGCTCATCTTCGGTCACGACATCTGTTTCGCTGTTGTGTTCTTCCTGAGTTACTTCATTTACAGCAGTATTTTCATCTTCTGTTGATTCAGCAAAAGATGTTTCATCTGAATTATTATCTTGAACAGATACTTCGGAATCGGAGCTCTCGATAACTGTATTATTGGTAGAAGCCGGATCCGACTGCGTATCGGAGGATTCTGAGATTACAGTTTCATCAGAGCTGTGCATTTCATCTTTAATTTCAGGTTCTTCTGCGACAGTTTCGGAAGTATAATGTTTATTTTGATCTTCTGTTTGCTGCAGAGTTTTATCATTTGTGTTTTCGGAAGATTCTGAAGAAACAGTGAATTCTGTTTTGTAGTGTTCAATTTCATCAATGGATGTATTTGCGGATGTTCCAATTACAAATATCAGCAAGGATACACCCAGCACAATACAAAGCATTCCAGTGACCGGAATCAATATACTATTCTTCATATTTTTTGTTAACTCAGCTCTCTTTATTCGTGAAAATATGCCTCATATTCACGAAGAGTATTGTATTCCGGAATAACATATTTATCAACAATTGTATACATACGATTTTCATAGGATTCAACGCATTTTGCGATTGAAACATTATTGGCAAGCTGAGTGAACATTTCTGTCATACCGTGCATATGATCATGATAATAATTATGTCCGAGTTTCGTTATATCCATAAAGAGACGGGCATCACGCTCATCTTCAAAATAATTTCTGATAATGTAATCGGTAATCTTCTCTTCAGTTTCATAGCCTTCAAACGGTTCATAGAGAGCATCGAGTACCAGCGCAGAAATCTCCGGATCCTTAGCGGTAATCGGAATAGCGAGAGTAAAATCCGCAGATTCGTATGATGTAGTATAATCATACGGTGATTTAGATCCGGGGCCACACGGGAAGGGAACTATTCCGAAATTATCCATTCTGTATGCAATTGATTCTGAAGATGAAAGAATCTGATATGCATCGATAAGCGTCATTACGGATTGTCCGTCTATAAATTGATCCAAACCAAAAGTCTCATTATTTATATTGCCGGCAGTTGCCCCGAACAGCCACTCGGCGACCTGATTATAGGCATCCATGGCATTTTGAGTGAAGTAACCAAGCTGATAAGTATCGTTATCATTCATAGTTATAAAGTCGCAACCGTTGCACATCGGCATGATCATGAACATTCTGCCGTAACCGAAGCATGAACCTAACGAATAAACAAATTCATTGGTGGTTGAGCTGGTATGAGCATATGATTCAATTGCATTTCCGAATGTATCCCAGTTCCACTCACCGTTTTCAAAATAGTCTCTTGGATCAGTTGTAACAAGATCTGAAATATACTTTTCATTGATTGCGATAAGATTTGAAGGAGAGTTTGAAAGACGCAATGGGTGCTGCGCAGGGAGAAGTCCGTAAATTGCGCCGTCATACATTGTAGACATACGTAAATACCTGTTGCCCCATTTAGTTTCATCGAAAACATCAAGATTATCAACACCTACAAGATTTACAAACGTTCCTGATGGAAGATAATTAAGAAGCCAGTACGATTCTTCCTGCAACATATCAAAGATATAAGAACCTGATGCAACACTGAAATATGCAGTTTCCCCGGATCTGTTGACATAGTCAAAATTGATCTTACAATTGTATTTTGTTTCAACATCCTTAATACGTTTAGCTGCAAGATCTCCAAATTCGGTATTGCTGATAAATGTAAGAGTAGAATCGGAACCTTCGAAGAAATAGTCCTTCACCATACCCATTACAAGAGTTTGACCTCTAAGGTCTATAGCAGAAGAATCAATATCATTGTCATATTCAGGGACTATTTCGTCGGCTGCAGAACATGAGACAATCAAACAAATAAAAATAGAGGCAAACAAAAGCGAAAAAACTCTTTTCATAGTTACACCGCCCAAAAGAATTATTATTATATATTCGGATTATATCACAATTCTGTATTTTTGTCAATAATTTTTATAGACGAAAACATTTCCGTTACTTTATTCCGATACTTGACAATTTGCTATTCTTATGCTATAATCTTATTACAAATTGAAAATCGGAGAATCACCATGATAAAAATACAGGAATCCGGAGAAATGTATCTTGAAAATATCCTGATACTTGGCAGAGAACAAAATCATATCAGAGCGATCGATATAGTTAACAGAACAGGATATTCAAAGCCCAGCATCAGCAGAGCTCTGAAACTATTAAAAGAAGACGGATATATCAATATTGATAAATCCGGATATATTGTGCTTACCGAAGACGGACGTAAGACTGCAGAAAAAATATATGAAAGGCATAAGATACTATCCGATATTTTCATTAAAATCGGAATCTCAGAAGAAAACGCAGTTGCCGATGCATGCAAAATTGAACACGATATAAGTGATGAAACATTTGAAAAAATAAAAAATTATTTCAACCAAAGCAAAAAAGACACCCAATAAGGTGTCTTTTTTGTTTAAACATAATTATCTGCTATAATATCAGGTTTAAATGCCATACTGTCTGTTTCCGTAATTCCTCGAATTACACGGCATGGAACGCCTGCTGCAAATGAATTAGGAGGAATATCACGAGTCACAACACTGCCGGCACCGATCACACACCCATCCCCTATTGTTACGCCCGGGCATACGGTTACATTTGCACCGAACCAGCAATCTGACCCGATTGATACTGGTTTTGCGTAACAAAATCGTTTTTCGTTTCCGTTTTTATCGTGCATTATTTTCCTTTCACTTGCAATCATAGGATGCAGAGGCGTAACGATAGTTACATTCGGTCCGAAATTACAGTCATTACCTATTGTTACAAGCGCATCATCCTGAACGGTAAAATTATAGTTTATAAATACTCTGTCACCGATCATGGTGTGCTTACCGTAATGGAAGAATATCGGACCTTGCATAAAACTGCCTTCGCCGAATTTTGCAAGAATTTCCTTAGCAAGTTTTGAACGCTTTTCTGTTTCATCCTCACGGGTTTCGCTGTATTCTTTACTCAGATTATGCGATCTGAGCTTGATAGCACGTAGTTGCGCATCACCGGGGCAAAAAAGAATTCCTTTAAATATTTTTTCTTCTTCTGTCATAGTTCACTGATTCTCCCACGAAATAAGTTTAACATCTTTTTCAGCGACATATTCATTGATAGCAGATTCAATGGACTGCATAGCTGACACAGCGGTTTCTCTTCCGCTGAGGACACTCATTACTGCAGTTCTGAAATTATCGTAATTGTCTCCAAGCTGTATCTGATAATTATAACTCGGTTTTTCGATAGCATCGATATAAAAATCTATGTCCTGATCATGATGGAAAATATATCTTGCTCTTTCTTTCCAACCACCGGAATTATCGAGAGGTTCAAACATAAAATCAATTATTTTACCAATGCTTTCAATATCGTTTTTAGTCATTTTAACAATATAAAGCAGTCTGTCATAAGCTACATATGTTCCGGTTTCTCCCTTATTGTCGGGTCCTTTCGGAAAACGAATCATTCCGTAGTCATCCAATTTATAACCGATCGCACCCTCTTCAATAGATGTTGCTTCATAACTTCTTGTAAAATAATAAGGTCCTTCTTCATTAACAAAATTGTCAACTTCTTTGTCCTTGCAAAGTTTTTTCTGATAGAGATTACTAAGGTAATCAAAAGCTTTTATTGCTTGAGGAGATGTCATGCCAAAAACGATTTTTCCGTTATTATCTACCAGCATTTGTGCTCCATTAGAAAAGGCTGCGGATTGAGCCATATCAGCCGGAGTTGTTCCTCCTGATTTTACAAGCATACCTGTATATGTTACATCGCCGTCCGTATAAGTTGCAAGATCAAGCTGCTCTTCCATGGTATCCCATGTCCATGTATCATTTTCTATAAAATCATAGGGACTGGTAAGCCCCATTTTTCGTATTAAATTATTATTTGTCAGTATTACCCCGTGTATTTCAGGCATCCATTCCCATTCATATGGACAAAAGCCATAAACTTCATTATTAAAAATACTTTGAGCTCGGAAGTAAAGAGGACCGTATTTATCATCACTTGCATTTACAGTAGATATTTCGTTCATGGAAGCAAGGAAATTTGCCTTATACAATGAATATGCTACACCGACTTCTCTGTCTATGATGTCAGGAACCGTAAGACCCGCAATGTAACGGGTTGTAATTGCAGATGCATCATATGCCTCAGAATCCATATTTAAATATGTAAATGTGCAATTGAACTTTTTTTCAGTCTCTGAATATCTTTTAAGCATCTTGTCGCCTGCATCGGTATCTCCTGACTGAGGAAAATACATGGAAACTCTCCATGGCGCAAAATAAAAAACTGCACCGTTAAAATCTTCTGTGTTCTTGTCGATTTCAAAGTAATCAGGGATTATTTCTTCATTGTGAGCCGAACATGAAGCCATAAAGACAGATAGCATAATTAATATAAAATATTTAATAAACTGATTTTTCATTTTTGCTCCTAAATATAATAAAAGATAAAAGCACCGCATACATATTGTATACGGTGCTTTAATTGAATGTTATTCAGCGTCTGCAGAGCTATCAGACTGTTCATCATATGAGGAATCAACTGAATCTTCGTCACAAGAACAATCTTCATTTTTTAAATGATCTACAGATATATAGTTTTCATCGTTGCAATCTTCGCAGTCGCATTTTTCATCTGCGCAATCGCATTTATCGTCGATACGATCGCAATCTTCGTTGTTGCAGCAATCGCAGCAATCGTCATCATTCCATTCATCGTTTTCTTTTGATTTTTTTATGGCTTTGATTGTATTATAAGCAGAAAAAGCTGCAACTGCAGCAACCGCACCGATTGCAAGACCGATAAAAAACTTTGTGGAATTCTTCATTGCACAACCTACTTTCATTTGAATATATATTTATTATATTATATATCATTTCGGCTTTCTTGTCAATGCTAAAAGTGTGTATTTTATGTGGAAATTTTTTTGTTCAGCCATTTTCCGTGCAAGAATCGTGTGTATACGATAACAGCGCGACATGTTTGATCAAGAACGATTGTAACCCATGCGCCGATAATGCCCCAGTGAAATACATTAAGAAATATATTGCAAACAATTACCCTGAAAATCCACACACTGATAAGATTTGCAAGTAAAGGAATTTTAGTATCTTTTGCTCCTCTGAGAGCTGCAGCAACGGGAATCTGTGTTCCTATGCCAGGCATACCGAGAGCAATTATTTTTAATACCTGAGATGCGGCGTCAATTACAGAAGGTTCGTTTGTATAAATCATAACTATGTATTTAGAGAACAAAACGAACATAACACCTATAAATACAGCTACACATAGAGACATTAAATGAATAACATTTGCGTATGATTTTGCTTTATCCTTATCTCCCCTGCCAACGCATTGTCCAACGAGAGACGTGGACGCAACGCCGAAAGCCTGTGAAGGCACCCATGCAAGACCGTTGATATTGAGTGAAATATGATGTGCAGAAAAAATATGAGTAGGAAGAACGGAAACTGTTTTTGTAAAAAATACAAAGCCTGTCTGCATAATCAGTTGTTCAAGCGCAGCAGTAATTCCCACTTCTGCTATTCGCTTAACGGTGCTTTTGTGAATAAAAAAGTTTTCACTTAATTTAACACGTATATCCGTCTTTACACAAAATAACATTAATAGCGCAAGGATAAATGCAATCACTTTTGATACAGATGTTGCAATAGCAGCTCCGTAAATTCCAAGTTTGGGAAAAAATAAAACACCAAAAATAAGAAAATAATTCAGAAGAACGTTCGCTGCATTTGCAATAATGTTATACATCATGGGAAGAAAAGTCTTTCCTGCCCCACGCGCGGAAGCGGTAATAGCGAGTGTGGCGATCTGGAAAGGAAAACCGAGCGCTATAATCTTTAAGTAACCTTCAGCATAATTAAATGTATCTTCTTTAGCCCCCATAAAAGCAACAAGAGATCCTGCAGCAAAAAAAACTGCGGTCCCTGCGGCAATTCCGATCAAAAGTGAAAGTGTCAATGTTTCTCTAGCGACTGTTTTGGCATTCTCCTTCTTTCCCGCGCCGATAGACCATGCTACAGCAACTGTGATCCCGATACAAAAAGCTTGACTTACTCCGATTATCATGTTAATAGGATTCATTGTAAGTCCTACCGCTGATATTGCAACTGATGAGATATCTGTATGCCCAAGCATAGCAATATCAACCATACTGAACAAATGTGATAATACCAGTTCAACAAATGCAGGCAGGATTATGACTGCAATAACTTTCATATCCTGCCTTGTAATATTTTGATATTTCATATTTAAATGCCGTTGGTACCTGAATAGTTTGGAGCCTCTTTTGTGATGCTGATATCATGCGGATGACTTTCACGTAGACCAGCTCCTGTAATTCTGACAAAACGACTTGTGGTTTGAAGATCAGAAATAGTAGCGGCACCGCAATATCCCATACCTGCTCTGAGACCTCCGATAAGCTGGAATACTGTATCAGACAATGTTCCTTTATAAGGAACTCTACCTTCAACGCCCTCAGGAACAAGCTTAGACTGACCTTCCTGGAAATATCTGTCTTTAGATCCCTCTTTCATTGCTGCAAGAGAACCCATGCCTCTGTAAACCTTAAAACGTCTGCCCTGATATATTTCGCTTTCTCCCGGGCTTTCTTCGCAACCTGCAAACAATGATCCAAGCATTACGACATTTGCTCCCGCTGCAATGGCTTTAGTTATATCGCCGCTGTATTTTATTCCACCGTCTGCAATTACGGGGATGCCGTATTTTGATGCAACGCATGCAACTTCATAAACAGCCGTGATCTGCGGGACGCCGATACCTGCGACAACACGAGTTGTACATATAGAGCCGGGACCGATACCGACTTTGACGCAGTCTGCTCCGGCATCAATAAGATATTCTGCAGCTTCGGGAGTAGCGATATTACCTGCAACGACAGGCGTATCGGGGAATGCAGTTTTCAGTTTTTTAACTGCATTATATATATTAAGTGAATGTCCATGTGCCGAATCTACAGATATAAGGTCGACACCTGCGGAAATAAGAGCAGATGCTCGCTCAATAATATCGTCAGTTGCACCGACAGCAGCACCACAGAGTAGTCTTCCCTGGGAATCCCTGGCACTCATAGGATACTGAATTGCTTTTTCGATATCTTTAATCGTTATTAGACCTTTGAGATCTCCGTTTTCGTCAACTAAAGGAAGCTTTTCTACTTTATAATGCATCAATCTGTCTTTTGCTTCCATTAATGTTGTTCCTACAGGAGCAGTAATTAGGTTTTCTTTTGTCATAACGTCATTTATTGCAACGTCGTAATTTTTTATAAACCGAATATCTCTGTTTGTAAGAATTCCAACAAGTTTTTTGCCTTCACAAATAGGCACTCCGCTGATTTTATACTTTTTCATTAGCTCAAGAGCATCGGTGACCTTATGTTCGGGGCTGAGATAGAAAGGGTTGACGATGACGCCGTTTTCACTTCTTTTTACTCTGTCAACTTCTTCTGCCTGTTTTTCGATCGACATATTTTTATGGATAATACCCATTCCACCCTCGCGGGCTATTGCAATAGCCATGCTGCACTCGGTAACAGTATCCATAGCGGCAGAAATAATAGGCATGTTGAGTTTGATATTTTTTGTAATATACGTTGAAACATCGACCTGACGCGGTATGATCTCAGATTTAGCCGGTATAAGAAGAACATCGTCAAAAGTCAGACCTTCAAGACAGAATTTTGAGGACGGATTTGTGTTTATCATATCTTTTCCCTTTTCATTTAATTATATTTCGTTGATTTTATTCTCAAATTTTTCACGCTCTGCGCGAAGCTTTCTTTCAAATGAAAAATCCATCGTAAGACCGTCGTTTTCAGCTATCAGACCACCCAACATAATACGAAGATCCTGTTTGACTTCAATATCGGAAAAAATAACGCGCATAACATCACGGTCAGTTCTTGAAACATATATTCTTGTTAATCCGCCAAGTTTTTCGCTTGCTTTTTCAACGCATTTTTTCAAGTATTCTATATATGCATCTGTTTTTTTAAAATTTAACAGTTGTTTTTTAACAGCAGCCATGACAGCATCTATATAATGCTCTTTTTCGGCGTATACTTCTTTTTTGCCCTCTATTTTATGCATAGAAAGCTCACGGGCCATTTCGCTCTGTATATCAAAAACGCCCTGTTGAATCATGTCGTATGCTTCGGTAAGGAGTTTATCTTCAACAGAATCTTTAATATTGTTTTTTTGTGTTTCAGGATTTACGGGGTTATTTGTTTTCTCATCATTCTGAGTCATTTTTACACTCTTTTCAGATATCGTTATTTTGATTAATCGGGAGTAATAATATTTTTAAAAATCTCATCGACCCATGCCATGCTATTATTGTCGTATGCGAATTTTATACGTCTGAGCTTGTCTGCTCGTTGTTCATCCATTTCGCGGATAACAGTTTCAAGATGTTCCTGTTCATTTTCTCGATATAAATCGATTCTTCTCTGTGCACGTTCAATATATTCGCGCCTGAGCTGTTCAATTTCAGCAGTTGCAGCAACTCCATACCTGCCCTGAGTACTTTGTGCCTGGTTCACCATTTCTTTTGCCTGATCAAAAGAAGCTGCGTAAGGATCTTTATTTTCCACGCTTTACGCCTCCGTAACGAATATGTATTTTTGTAGATTTACATTTTTATTATAATACTACATTAGTTATTATTTTTCAAGTAGAATAAAAATTTTTTCGGTTTTTTTTCATAAATTAATCATCACGAATGATGACAAAGTACATTATTTAATCAAATAGATTTAACGGAAAAGGACGGCAGAATCTATCTGCCGTCCTCATAATAGGTATCAGATTTTATTCTTCATCGGATGGTACATAATACCAGTCTTCACCTGCTTCGACGATAATCCTCTGATCCTCGTCTGTATTAAGTGACCACATCTGTGTAGCAAGACCGTGATATTCGCTTGCAACGAGATAACTTGTTTCGTAATACTTGTCATCTTCTGTTCTGATGTAAGTATTTGCAAGATATTCGTCATCATGCATAACACGTTTAACTGCTATTCCGAGAGCATAACCGTTACTCTTGTTTGTGATCGAGAACAATCCATCATGCTCGGTTACAAGCCAGGTCTGATTATCCGCATTCTTATTTGCGGTTTCACTGACAACATCTCCATCAAGAGTAAGAGCAAGGCCGGAGTCAACATTGGTTATGGTGTAGTAATCACCGCCGACGTTTGTAAAGGTCCAATGCTGAGTTGTTCCGGGGAGAAGTTCCCACTGAGTGATATACTTATCGGAATATGCCCAGTTAGGATCGATATAATCAGGAGCATATGGTTCTCTTTCAAGATCCTGAAGACTGTTCCATTTGATTGCAGGATCATAATTTCTGATTCTGTCATTCTGGATCTGACCGAGAATAGTTCTGAATGACATCTCGTCGATTACAGACATATAATACCCTGTACCTGTATTTTTAAGACGTACAATTGAGTTTTCTTCGTCAACATACTCTATTGTCCATGCAGAATTAAGATCTGTTTCCTTAGGCTGTCTTAACAATGCGACTCGGCATCCCATAGTCGGAGCAAGAGGCTGGAATGACCAGTTGACGCCAACAGAGAAGATATTTGAGTTAAGAGCACTATGACCAAGGTTAGTCCAGTAATGTCCGTCTACTTCATAATCGTAATCAACAAGTCCGGCATCAATGCTCGTCATATTACCGTTGATATTCAGCTGGCTGAGATATTTGCCGTATTCAAGGCTCTTAAGTCTGAATGTAGTGGTTTGTCCGGTATCATTGTCTTTTTCATAAATCCAGAGCTGATTTGTGCTTCCTGTACCCGGAGCAATTTCAAGACCGGATGTAAGATATGAACCGGCTTTTGTTGAAGAAAGAATAGAGTATTTTCCGCCGCTGATGATCGATCTGTCTTTAACATGAGGCATATCAACAGGATTGGATGTTACAGCAACCGCAGCGGGATTCTGTTTTTCATCAAGAGGAATAATTCTGTAAGAGAATTCAGTTATTTCTCCTGGAATTATAATAGAAGGATCAACATAGTATTCAGAATCTGTAAGATTGCCTGCAGAAGCACCTCTCTGCTTTGCAATAATACGGACACTTGTATTTCCAGAGCTTGAGAGAGCATTGAAAGCGAAGTTTGACGTATCACTGGTGAATAGCAACTTCATTCCTGTTTCGGAATCTTCAAGAGCGACCCATCTTGCTTCAGATTTATCGCCTACATTATTTTTGATATAGTAATTTGCATTTGTAAGAGCAACAACGGACTGTTCGTATACACCGATCTGAGTATCTGCAAGCTTGTCGGGATAACTTGCCCCCGGACCTCTGCCGTACCATGTGTATTCAGAGAATGTCTGAGGAAGATCCGCAATTGTGGAGATATTCATCGGAATTCCGACATAAATCGACGGATCATATGCGTAGCTTACAACAATTTCGCCGTCTCCGTAAATATCGTAATACATTGTAAGATCAGCACTGCTTGTTTCACTGCTGTACAGAGCGTAATCATTTGATACGCATGCAAGATCAAGACCGAGACGGTAATGATTATCTGCAACTTTTTCTATATTAATATAATCGCGAAGGTACTGGTTATTTGTTACTCTGCTGATTACATTGTAATTTGATCCTGTGACCTCTGAGTAAGAGTCGCCGCCTGTAGGAGTTCTTGTTATGCTGAATCTCGGAGCATTCTTAAGAATAAGATTGTCGTTATAATATACGGACATTATACGACCGTTTTCTGCATTTACTTCCACAGAAACGAGATCATTTTCAATAAGAATATATGGCGTATAATCGTCAAATTCTTCTTCCCATTCTTCTTCATATTCGAATTCAGGCTCGATATCAGGATAATTATACATCGGGTTACCGTTTTCATCCTTCATCTGATTACCCTCTTCGTCAAGAATCGGAGTCGGAGTTCTTGCAGGATCGACTTCGAACGGAAGTTCCTGACCAAAGTATGCAGCGTCAAATACCCATTTAAGCTGGTAACCTGCGGGTATATCACCAAGATCAATTTTCTGAGTAAATGTGATAGTCAGAGCATAGTTACCGTTGTTTACAGCTTTTTGAGGAGTATTGTAATCGATATGTAGTTTAACGTTCTTCGTATAAGCAGGAACATCAAGATCTATCGTTCCTTCTGAAATCGAAACAGGACGCGGATTAGTCCAGTAATTATTGACTTCGGTGAGAACATATTTGCAATCATAAATTTCGCTGAGTTTTCTTTCAGCATTGTTTGTTACATAGAAGTCGCCTGATACGATATCGAGAAGTGTTGCATCAATTGAAGGCTTCTGAATAATTGTAAGAGAAAGCGCGTCACCGTTTGCATTCTTTACAGCGCCTGTCTTGGGTAAAGTGGCAAAACCGGTAAGATCATACTGTTTAAAGTAAACATTTCCGGAAAGCGCGTCTGTCCAATCCTCTTTATTCTTGGACTCCACAAAAATATTGAGGAAATATTCTGTATTTGCCTTGAATGAACCGTAATTGACGGTAAATTCCTTTGATTCACGAGGTGCAAGTGTCAATCCGGAAACTTCACCCGAGGAAACTACTTCTCCGTCTGCAATTATTTCATACTTGATTGAATAATTGTCTTCAAAATTGATAAAATAATTTTTGTTTTCCGCAGTGAATGAACCGGAGGAAAGATCATTGGGAGTAATTTTAATCGGGGAATAAGCGTTTTTGAGTTCATATCCGTCTGACTGAACTGTTCTGTCGGCATTTAAAACGCCAGAAAGAGCGATCGTTCCGTCTGAAACGCTTTCGCCCCATGTTCCCGGCCAAGAAAGAGTATAAAGTTCGGGGTATTTGGAGTAAGGTGTTTCGGAAAGAATAACACTTGAATTTGCTGAGTCTGTGGGCCAGAAGAGAGCTCTGTCTACCCAGTAATTGAAGAAACCGCCGAGTATTCTTGAATTCTTGTCGATATAATCAACATAAGTATTGATGTTACCTGTACTTTCAAGATAACTCATAGTATAAGATTGAAGAATGACAGGTTTTTTAATGGAAGGATCGTTTATGTTTTCTTCGATCTTCGAAAAATCCCAATCGATAGCAACAACGATATCGCTGTATGATGAATCTCCATCATAAAGAATCATCCTGTTGTCTTCGCCCTGAAGGAAGTCACGAAGATTTTTGAAGTTAGATCCTTTACCGCTTTCGTTACCGAGCGCCCACATAATAACGCTGGGGTTGTTTTTATCTCTTTCAATAACATTTACGAGGCGGTCAACAAGAGAGCTCTGCCAGATCGACTGATCGCCGGGAATTGTTGCTTCGCCGTTATTGGAATACGGCGTTGATTGTAAGTTCATATCTGAAACGATATAGAGACCGTATTTATTACATAGAGAAATAAAGTCATTAGAGAACGGGATACCGGGAGAACGAACAGCGTTGATGTTCATTGCCTTCATTCTTAAAACATCCTGCTCTTTGATTTCATAAGAAACGGCATTACCTGTTTCAGAGCTGAATTCGTTGTATACAACACCGTAAAGCGTTATAGGCTCGCCGTTTACGACAAAGGTCTGATTTCCGTCATCATCATATGTAAAGCCTGTGGAAATGTAACCATACTGTGTGCTGACAATATCAACGACTTCGCCTTTTGCATCTTTAAGCGTAAATACCGCAGTATAAAGATTCGGGGTTTCTGCAGTCCATTTTTCAGGAGCGGAAACAGGGAGACGACCGCCGCAAGCTGCAACATATGAGTTGCCTACTTTGCTGACACCGAACTGTATTTCTGAGCCCAGCTGTCTGTTGGCGACATATACATTGCCGTCTTTATCGTAAAGAGCTACTTCGAGGGTGTAGCCTGAGGGAGCAGGATCAAATGTTGCGACATCGACTTCTATCTGCATCAATGCGTTTTCAAGCTGATTGTCCAGTCCAGGATCGATGGAGATGTCTCTGATGTAAACATTTGGTGTTGAATAGAGATAAACATCTCCGAATATACCACCGAGTTTTACGGAGTCATGAGCTTCAAGCCATGAAGAATAGCAATATTTATATACTTTAACAGCAATTGTGTTTTCGCCTTTTTCAAGATAGTCGGTAATCCAGAATGATTTGTTTGTAAACGCATCCTCACCGTAACCTACCATATATCCATTTACATATACATAGCACGCAGATGCAACGCCTTCAAATGTGATAAAAACTTCGCGTCCGTCCCAGTCTTCGGGGATCGTGACTTTTGTTCTGTAAAGGCCGATTTCATTATTGGTTTCAGGAACATTGTTTGGTCTTAGGGAAGTTCCCCATGCATATTTTGAATCGGTATATACAGGGGTGCCATATCCTGAGAGTTCCCAGTTTGATGGAACATCAATAGTGTCCCAGTAAAGAATCTGAGTATTGCTAGCAGTAAGAACTTCTTCGTTGGGATCAGGATAAACAAAATTTGTCTTCATAAAATCTGCGGGAACATAAGAATTATTTGTTGTAAATGTAAAATCCCATGTTCCATTAAGAGAGAGATAATAAGAAGACTCCTTAATGTCCGCATTTTTTGCACTGTCTGCATCGGGATATGAAACAAGCGTTGTAGTAGGGTTGAGTTTATTTCTCGACACCGTATCGCTCTTCCATTCGCCGTTTTCCGTGAATACGGTTACGCTTTTGCCGCAGCCTACTATGAGGGTGAGCATAAGAACAACCGCCAAGCACTGAAACAGACGGTTTAGTGATTTTTTCATTTGCATTAACCTCCAAACAGGTTATTTTTGTTTATAATTAGTATATCAAATATTATGAATTTTTGCAATAAATAATTTATGCAAAATTACGACAAGTTTACAAACATTTTATGATACAGTTGTTGACAATTTGGAATTTATGATGTATAATACTGAAAAACAAAGAGAAATACATTTTTAATTCAACTAAAGGATATGTTAAAAAATGGCGGACAAACTTGTAAAAGAAATAACATCAATGGATGATGATTTCGCAAAATGGTATACGGATATAGTTACCAAAGCTAACCTTATTGATTATTCGTCAGTAAAAGGCTGCATAATTCTTCAGCCCTACAGCTATGCTATCTGGGAGAATATTCAAAAAATCCTTGACGGTATGTTCAAAGCGACAGGACATTCAAATGTATATATGCCGATGTTTATCCCCGAAAGTCTGCTTCAGAAGGAAAAGGACCATGTCGAAGGATTTGCTCCCGAAGTTGCATGGGTCACAATGGGAGGAAACGAACCTCTTGCAGAAAGACTTTGCGTAAGACCGACATCAGAAACACTTTTCTGTGAATACTATGCTCATACGGTCCATTCACACAGAGATCTTCCCAGGCTTTGCAATCAGTGGTGCTCGGTAGTTCGCTGGGAAAAAACTACCCGTCCGTTTTTGAGATCACGTGAATTTCTCTGGCAGGAGGGTCATACAGCGCATGCTACAGCAAAAGAGGCGATAGAAGAAACAGAACGTATGCTAAATGTTTACGCAGATTTTTGCGAAAAATGTCTTGCTATCCCTGTTATCAAAGGCAGAAAAACCGAAAGCGATAAATTTGCCGGAGCAGAGGCAACATACGCAATCGAGGCGCTGATGCATGACGGAGTTTGTCTTCAGGCAGGAACGTCGCATTATTTCGGAGACGGATTTGCAAAAGCCTTCAATATTCAGTATGCCGACAAAAACAACACTCTCCAATATGTATATCAGACATCATGGGGAGTTACAACTCGTCTTATCGGCGCAATAATTATGGTACACGGCGACAACAGCGGACTTGTTCTTCCTCCGAGAATAGCTCCTATCCAAGCAGTAATCATACCTGTTGCAATGCATAAGCCCGGAGTTATTGATAAAGCAAAAGAAATATATTCAGAGCTTGAAAAAGCAGGTATCAGAGTCAAACTCGACGACAGCGACAACTCTCCGGGATGGAAGTATTCCGAATATGAGATGAAAGGTGTTCCCCTTAGGATAGAAATAGGTCCGAGAGATATTGAAAACAATGTAGCGGTAGTCGCACGCAGAGATAACGGAGAAAAAACAACGCTTTCTCTTGACAACCTCTCCTCCTCAGTTTCCGATATGCTTGACGATATCATGAAGGGACTTTACAACAAGGCAAAAACACGCAGAGACAGTATGACTTATATCGCACATACTGCAGATGAACTGAAAGAAATCACATCACAAAAGAACGGATTTATTAAAATGATGTGGTGCGGCGATGAAGTATGTGAAAAAGCAGTCAAAGATACTTACGGAGTAGGATCAAGATGTATTCCATTTGAACAGGAACACATAGGAGATGTCTGCCCTATCTGCGGCCGTCCTGCTAAACATATGGTAGTCTGGGGAAAGGCATATTAATTTTATTAAGCGATTACAACACAATAATAACGGAGAATAATAAATGGAATCTGAATTTTCTCGTCCCAAAAAAGGAAAAACGAAGAAAAAGCTCAAATTGTTTCGAACATTGACCTTTGTTTTTGCATTATTGTTGATTTTCGCAGTTGGATTTGTGCTCTTCACTTCTATATCGTCCTCTCAAGAAATCAATCTGCTGAAAAAACAGATTGACGATCTGCGTAATAATCTCACAGAAATGACTAATGAGAGAATTTCATTTCAGTCAGAAATAACCGCGCTCACATCGGAGAATGAGACTCTGAGAACAGACTATGAGAAACTCAATGCAGATACTCAGGAATATCAGACGACTGTTACATCGCTCCAATCACAGATCGAACAGCTCACAAAAGATAAAAGCGATTTGAGTGCAGAAATTGCCGAAATCTCCAAAGATCTTGAAACTGTTCGGAATACGAATAAATCTCTCAGTGAAAGAAATGCAGAACTGTCACGTCAGATTGCGTCGCAGAAGCAAAGCAGTTCGTCCTCTGATAGTAAAAAAGTAGCATATCTTACTTTTGATGACGGCGTTTCCAAATATACGAATGAAATACTTGACATACTTGCACGTTACAATGTTAAAGCTACATTTTTCCCGAACTGGAAAGGCAACAGCGATGAAAAGTACAAACGGATCTACGATGAAGGACATGCTATTGGAAACCATACATATTCGCATGAATACGCTGATGTATACACTTCACGTGACGGTTTTATTTCCGAAGTGACCAGGCTCAATGAAAAAATCAGGCAGGCAACGGGTTACACCCCTGTTATTTTCCGTTTTCCCGGAGGATCGAACAACACTGTTCATAGAAATTATAATAAAGATATAATGCAGCAGGCTATAAGCGTCCTCTCTGATCTCGGAATGCAGTATTATGACTGGAATGTTAACAGCGGAGATGCTGACAGTTCAAAAGGCGCATCAAAAGAGACAATACTGTCAAATGTGCTTGCTCGTACAACAATGGACAGAGCTGTCATACTTATGCATGATACAAACACAAAAGGGACAACTGTTGCCGCATTACCTGAAATAATTGAAGGATTGATATCGAAGGGATATTCTTTCGGCACACTACTTGATCCTGACGCTCCCGTTATACAGTCATTAAAACCGGCAAATTAAATATTTTACAACAAAACGCGGCGGTTCATATCGCCGCATTCTTGTAAATAAAAAGTTTTTTACAAAGAAATGATCGGAGAATCATTATGACACTTGATGAAAGGCTTATAAAAACAGTTCCTACCCCAAGGCAGGTTGAACATCAGCAAACTGAATTTTACGGTTTCATCCATTTTACAGTAAACACTTTTACTGACAGAGAATGGGGAGACGGAACAGAAGATCCCGTAATTTTTAATCCAGTAAAGCTCGATACTGATCAATGGGCAAAATCATTCAAAGCTGCCGAAATGAAAGGAATGATCCTTACCTGCAAGCACCATGACGGATTTTGCTTATGGCCAAGTAGATTTACCGAACACTCAGTAAAGAATTCACCATATAAAAACGGCAACGGAGATATCGTTAAAGAGGCAGCTGATTCCTGCAGGAAACACGGTCTTAAGTTCGGAATATACCTTTCTCCATGGGACAGGCACTGCCCCCTATACGGTAAAGGAAAAGAATATGACGATTATTTTGTTTCGCAGCTGACAGAACTACTTACCCAATACGGAGAATTATTTACCGTATGGTTTGACGGTGCGTGCGGAGAAGGTCCAAATGGGAAAAAGCAGGTGTACGATTGGCAGAGATATTACGATGTTATCAGAAAAATACAACCGAATGCCTGCATTGCAGTTTGCGGACCAGATGTAAGATGGTGCGGGAATGAAGCAGGACATACGCGGCCTTCAGAATGGAGCGTTGTACCAAGTAGATTGGTAGATGCTGAAAAAACAGCCGAAAATAGTCAAAAAGAAGATGACGCGGAGTTCAGGACAAGAATTATCAAATCAAGCGATATAGACCTTGGCAGCAGAGAAGTCATGGCGGGTGAAGATAATTTTGTTTGGTACCCGGCGGAAGTAAACACGTCGATTCGACCCGGTTGGTTCTGGCATAAAAGTGAAAGCGATAAAGTACGTCCGCTTGATGACTTGATCAAAATATACTATAATTCTGTCGGCGGGAATGCAACATTTCTTTTGAATGTTCCACCAACAAATGAAGGAATTTTACATGAAAATGATGTTAAAAGACTTGAAGAAATCGGCGATTATCTTAAAAAATCTTTTAGTAATAATCTTTTGAAATCAGCAGTAATTACTGCAGACAGCGAATCACCTGATCATCCGATCAGCAGTGTTCTAACAGACAATTACGATATTTTTTATTCTCCCAAAGAAGGTATCGTAAATCCTGTAATAACTATTAAATTTGATAGTCCCATTTATTTGGGCAATATAGTGCTGAAAGAAAACATACTTTACAGTCAGAGAATTGAAAGTTTTTCAATCGATATCAACGAAAGCGGTATTTTAAAAAACTGCTATAACGGAACAGTTGTTGGTTATAAGCGCATTGTAAAAATGAATGGAGTAAAGACCGATTGTATAAGGATAAGAATCACGGATTCCAGGAAAGAACCCACCTTGGCGTTTATTGGCATATACGGCGAAAATGAATAATTACATTATTAAGGAGAGATATTATGAAAGTGATAATCGATAAAAGACAATCTGCGGGTAAAGCAAATCCAATGATTTACGGTCATTTTCTTGAACATTTTCATCGACAGATTTACGGAGGTATATTTGATCCTAAATCTCAATTCGCAGATGAAGACGGATTTCGCGAAGATGTAATTGATGCTTTGAAAGCAATCAAAACACCTGTAATCCGCTGGCCGGGCGGATGTTTTGTGTCGGATTACAAGTGGAAATTCGGCGTAGGAAAAAGCAGAATTCCGTCATATGATAAGGCATGGCTTGTTGAAGAATCAAACCAGTTCGGAACAGATGAATTTATTAAACTTTGCCGTAAAATCGGATGTGAACCGTATATCTGCACCAATGCCGGAACCGGAACTGCTGAGGAAATGAGTGACTGGGTAGAATACTGTAACATTAAAGAAATGGGACGTTTTGCGAAACAACGTATTGCAAACGGTAATAATGAGCCATTTAATGTAAAATACTGGAGCATAGGAAACGAAAACTATGGCGGATGGGAAATCGGAGCCAAAGAATCGGAAGAATGGGGACGACTTGTTGCTGAATCAGCAAAAATGATGCTTCGTGCTGACCCGACGATCCAACTTTCAGCCGCCTCCATAAACAACCTTGACTGGAATATAAACCTGTTAAGAAAAGCCGGTCAGTATCTTGACTGGATTTCGATACACAGTTATTTTGAAGGTTCAACGAACGGTTTAAAGAATAATGACTACAATACATTGATGCTCAGAACAGGCAAAGACATAAATGACAATATCGACAGGGCACGTGCTTTTCTTTCAGCACTTGGTTTTGGAAACAGAATAAAGATTGCATATGATGAGTGGAATTTAAGGGGATGGTATCACCCAAACACAATGAATATCCGTTCACTTGATGAAAAAGAAAAAATCATCTCAAACCGTGATGATTATTATAATAATGAAATTCTAGGTCAAAGAGAGAATAACGATGTAAACTCGACTTACAACATAGCCGATGCAGTTTTTTCAGCAGCCTTTCTAAATACCTGTCTAAGGAATTGTGATATTGTCGGAATGGCATGTTTCTCGCCAGTTGTTAACACAAGAGGCGCAATATTTACACACAAAGACGGAATAGTATTAAGACCTCAGTATTTTGTTTTTCAACTATATGCAAATTTGATGAAAAATAATATTCTTGATGTATGGAAAAACGATGTTCCCACTTTATCAGGAAAAGATGGAAGTATTTCAAAAACAGTTGATACCATTGATATTGTAGTATCCTATGACAATGGAGAGTATGCCGTAGCAGCAATAAATAAGGATCCCGTCCATACACAGTCATTCGACCTTTCATTCCTTGATGACAAAGTAAATATCATGGATATTTATACTGTTAACGGTGATAACGTTGATTCGTATAATGATATCGGAAAAACAGATGTTGGTATCAAAACAATAAAAAATATGGCGTTTACGGGACACATTGCAATTGAACCGCATTCGGTAAACATAATATTGCTGAAACAATAATAGTAATACAGGCATCATCCGAAAAGGATGATGCCTGTATTACTATGAATTAAAAATTTGTTATATCAGATAAATGAAGCTTGACTCCCCTGCCCGTTAAAATATTCTGAATACCTTTTAAATCAGCAATTTTAAAATCTGAAGATACTGCCGCAAGAACACCCGCTGCTTCTCCGCTTACAGCACAGACGGGAATTACTCGTGTTATATCCCACATATCATCTCCTTCTACCGAAATGCTTCTTCCGGCAGTGCACAGATTTTTAATCGACGAACAATACAAAGATTCTATCGGTAATTCAAATACCGGTCCCTTTTCAAGCCAGCTTGAAAACATTCCTACGCTGGACTGAACATACTTTTTATCATCATTTTTATTTATTCGGCACACACCTTTTATCATTCTTGACATTCGTATCTGAGGTATAGTAGGAAGTGTTGCTATTGCATGATTCTGAGAGACTTTTCCGTTCTTAAGAAAATCATCAATTATTCTTGCATGTGAAGAAATAACTTCGAGCGTATTTTCTTCACTGTCAAGCCCTGAAATACCATGATATTCTGACGTTGAATAGATATACGAGCAATTGCCGATTTGTTTAAGTTTAAATTCTCCTTCTTTAACCTCGTAATACCATGCAGCATCAGCATTTTTATGTTCCGGTAAGACCGTTTCTGCTCCGAAAAGATAAAAAACAGAGGCATCTCCGGTGCAGTCGATAAAAGAATCGGCAATTATCTCATATGCATCGGTATTTGTAAGCAATGAAACAGATAACACAGTATCACGATCTGAATTCTTTTTTAATTCAGATATTTTTGCTCCGAAAATGATCTCTACACCGTTTTCAAGAAGCAGTTTTTCACAAAGAATTGCAAATACATGCGGATTGAATCGAGTTAAATATCTACTGTTTTTTCTAACTGAAACGTTGCATTCATCGCTATTCAGCCATGCAGAAGGATAATCCCCTTCCGATCCATAACTTATACTGAGTTTAAGCAATTCTTCAGCTATTCCGAATGAAACCTGGCGACCTAGTCCGTCGCATAGTGGAAGATAAATAGTTACAAGACCGCTTGTTGCAAGTCCGCCTAAGATATAGGAACTTTCTGCCAATACTACTTTTTTCCCAAGTCTGGCTGCAGACAATGCTGCAGAAATACCTGCAATGCCCCCGCCTATAACTGCTATATCGTAATTTTTTTGTTTTTTTATGTAAGATGAGACAATATCGCCTTCATGAACATCAGATAATACAGACATAGAACAATCTCCTATCAATTACAATCAAACGAATACTGAATTTTAAAAAAAAATACTGAAAAAGTCTCTTTTGCATGAAACAAAAGAGACTTTTATGGCTGCGGGAGAAGGGCTCGAACCCTCACAAACAGAGTCAGAGTCTGCCGTGCTACCATTACACAATCCCGCAATACGCTGACGGCGATTATCCATCGCCTGCAATCAGCTTTGATAGTATATAACAATTATTTGTTTTTGTCAAGACCTTTTGTTCCATTTTCCTAATTTTGTAACAATTTTATTCAATGTTGAAATACTGACGAAGTCTGTTTCTGTTATTAATAATAATTTTTAAGATTTACTTGACACTGTGCGTAAATTATGATAATATTAAAAAAAATTTGAGGAAAAGCAATGTCTGCGTTTTTATTAAAAATAATCGCGATAATATCAATGGTCTTTGACCATGTTGGTGCTGTTTTTTTCCCATCAGCAATATGGTTAAGAGCTATAGGTCGGCTTACAATGCCTATAATGGCTTATTTTGCAGCAGTCGGTTTCGAAAAAACAAAGAGTGTTCCAAAATATCTTTTAAGACTCGGAGTATTTGCATTAATTTCCGAACCTGTTTATTATTTACTGTTTAACAATCATTCAAATGTCATAATCACCATTTTTTTAGGTGTTGCATCTTTATATGCTGCCGATTTGCTTAATAATAAATTCAAGCATAAATGGATAGTGGTATTTCCGTATATAATTGCATGTTTGATTGCAATTTCTTTAAATTCCGACTGGTCTTATTCTGGCGTATTGTTTATTGTTGCCTTCTTTTATGCAAAAGGAAATAAAATTAAAACATTACTATATCCTCTTCCAGTGTATGCACTTTTTATGCTTGAATTTTTATCTAAAGGTATTGAGTATTTTAAATTGAATATGGTTCAGCTGACCGGTCTTTTTGCACTGTTCCTTCTCTGCGCGTATTCAGGAAAAAAAGGTATGAACATGAAATATTTGTTTTATATTTTTTATCCTCTGCATTTATTTATAATTTTTATAATAAAAATATTTATATTATAATTGACGATATCAGTTATCTGAAAGGAAGTAATGAAATGAGCGATAAATTCGATAAATTTTTTTGGTTCAGAAATAACAGGATTCTGATTGACGGAGTTAAACAAGAGCATCTATTTATGCATATTTCCGATCTTCACCTGCATGTTGTAGATGATCTGAGCACACCGGAAGAAAAAGAAAAGGCTATAGAAAAGGAAAGTTCATGGCTTGAAGGCAAAGAAAAGTATGCTGAAAGTGCCGGTGAACCATTCAGAGACGAACAACGCATATCAAGCGTTGATGCCTTTGAAAAACATTTGATGCTTGCAGAAGAATTGCGGCCTGAAGCATTGCTCATTACCGGAGATACACTGAATTATATGCATCCAGCAGGAGAACGATACCTTCGCAAAAAACTCATGGATTATAAAAACAAAGGAGGGCAATTCATATGTGTACCGGGAAATCATGAAGACGATAATTTCGCAGATTTATGGGATGCTAAACTGCGTGTTTATGAATTTGAGGGATTTCGTATAATTGCTGTAAATGATAGTAAGCACACTCTTGAAGATGAGAGCATTTTGCGACTCGAAGCATTATGTAATGAAAACATTCCGATGATCGTTATATGTCATATACCTTTATTGACCGATTCATGCCGTAACGAGATTGAAAATGCCGGTGCATATTTCTATATTGAAGAAAACTCAGAAGACATCAACGCGAGAAAATTTGTTTCGATTATTAAGAACTGTGATACTGTAAAAGCTGTAGTATGCGGACATTTACACAGATATGTTAATTGTGAAATTGCCCCGGGTAAGCCTCAAATTATCGGATCTCAGGGAATGGCCGGAGCCGTGGACCTAATAACTGTATGCGGGAAGTAAAATCTGAATTATATTAAATAACTAATCAACAACCTGGAGAAAACATGAAACTTATAGCATCTGATTTTGACGGAACTATTACGCGCTATGGCAAAGTATGGGAAGAGGACCTTGCCGCAATACAAAAATGGCGGGCAGAAGGAAATCTTTTTGGAATTGTATCCGGAAGAGTTCTTTTTGGGATAGAATATGAAGCTGAAAGACATAATATAGAATACGACTATCTTATCGGCGCAAGCGGCGGTCAGGCAGAAGACAATAAAAAGAATGAACTTTTTGCTTATAAATGCGGTCGCGAGCATATTCTTAAAATGGCTCAATATATTCATAAAAACGGCGGACTTACTTGCGGTGTCGGTTATGAAAATACTCATGTTACACTTTTTAATGTCCGAGAGAATTCTCCTGAAATAGACATGGAACTTCTGAAGACAATTCCTTACACATATCAGATGAACACAGTATTTTCAACAGATGAAAAAGCAATGCAATTCACGAAAAATCTAAACCGAGATTTTAAAGGCATATTTACAGCACATCAGAACGGAGTTTGTGTGGATATTCCTCCATACGGAATTACAAAAGCGACCGGTATTGCGAAAGTTGCAGAAATCTATGGTATAGATAAAGATGATATAATCACGGTGGGTGACAACTGCAATGATATTACGATGCTGAAAGCTTTTCACGGTGTTGCCGTTTCAAATGCCAGAAAAGAAGTTAAAGAAACTGTCGAATATATTGCTGAAAACTTTACGCAAATAGTAGAAAAATATTTATAAAAGAAAAAGTCCCGATCAACTGGTGTTTACAGTTTATTGGGACTTTTATTTATTGTTCAAGTTCTGCTATAATATCAGGAAACGGGGAAAGTGAGCGTTTCAGAATTCCGTGCATGTAGGCGATTGCAGTTCCGTAATTCGTAATTGGAATTCCGCAATCCTGAGCGTGGCGAAGTCTGTACTTCATTTCGCGTTCATTCAGCATACATCCGCCGCAATGAACGATCATAGAATAATCCGATAGATCTACGGGAAAATCGCCACCGGATGTAAAATCGTACTTTATATTTTTACCTGTAAAGCTATTTATCCATCCCGGAAGTTTTACAGTACCAATATCATTGCACTGGCGGTGATGCGTACATCCTTCTGAAATAAGAACTTTATCTCCGTTATTAAGTTTGGAAAGATAGTAAGCGCCTCGTGCCAACTGAGATAAATTTCCCTTATATCGTGCAAATAGAATAGAAAAAGATGTTAATAACACATCGTCAGGTACTGCTTGTGCAACCGGTTTAAAAACCTGAGAATCCGTTATGACAAGCTTAGGTTTTTTTGATAAAAGGTGAAAAGTTGTATTCAGTTCCGAATCACGGGTAACTGTTGCAATGCCGCCTGAATCGATAACATCACGTATAGTCTGTTGTTGAGGAAGGATCAGTCTGCCTTTTGGAGCGGAAGAGTCTATGGGGACAACCAGAACGACACTATCCCCTTCAGATATGATATCCCCTACTATCTTTTTTTCACTTTCGCTCGTTAATGAAATCTTACCGATAAGTTCTTTCAGTTCATGAATGCTTTGACCGATTTTTGCACTGACATATATTTCATTTTCTTTAGCAACAGGAATTAAAGGAAGTAAGTCGCATTTATTGAATGCTGTTATACAGGGTATCCTTTTTTCCTTAAACAGTTTTATGAGTTCAAGATCGTGCTTAGTCAGACCTTTTTGAGAATCAACGACCAATACAGCAATATCGGTTTTGTTGATTGCTTTTTTTGTCTGTTCAATGCGTAATGAACCGAGAGAAGAGTCGTCATCTATGCCGGGAGTGTCTATGATAACAACAGGACCGATAGGTAAAAGCTCCATTGTTTTTTCAACAGAATCTGTTGTTGTGCCGAGTATGTCTGACACAACAACCAAATTTTGTCCTGTTACCGCATTAACTAAGCTCGATTTTCCCGCATTTCTAATACCGAAAAACCCGATATGAACACGTTCCGCAGAAGGTTTATCGTTTATTCCCATACTCATCTCCTTAATCAGAAGCGAAAATCTCTTTTATCGGAATTTTTTATTGCAAGAATATTTTCTGTTGCAATTCTTTTTACTTTTTCATTCGGTATTTTTTCAAGTTCCTTATCAATAAGCTCAAAACCCGTTTTTGCGGTATCTGCAGAGGCGTAATCTGAAAGATATTCCGCTAAAGTCATCAAAGCATTCGGATGGCAACAGTTTAATATTTGTCCGCTCTTGCAAAGACTCATAAAACGGTCTCCCGTTCTTCCTTCTCTGTAGCACGCAGTGCAGAATGATGGAATAAAACCAAGTTTCATCATCCAGTTCACAACTTCATCAAGAGTTCTCTGATCGGAAACATCAAACTGTTCAGTATCGTGAGGACGCTCATCTTCGGTATATCCGCCTACAGATGTTCTTGATGCACCGCTTATCTGAGAAATACCGATATTAAGTGCACGCTCCCGAACCTTTTGGCTTTCTCTTGTAGAAATAATCATACCAGTATAAGGAACTGCAATTCTGATGCATGCAATTATTTTCTCAAATATTTCATCACTGATCCCGTTATCAAATACGTTCGGATCTATGTCATCCGCATGTTTTATTCTCGGAACACTTATAGTATGAGGTCCGACGCCGTGAACTGCCTCAAGATGTTCTGCATGCATAAGGAGACCTGCAAATTCGTATTTATACATTTCAAGCCCGAATAATACTCCTAGACCTACATCATCAATACCTCCCTGCATAGCTCGGTCCATTGCTTCGGTATGATAATCGTAATCGTGTTTAGGTCCTGTAGGATGTAATTCAAGATAGCTCTTTTTATGATATGTTTCCTGAAATAGAATATAAGTTCCTATGCCTGCTTCTTTCAGTTTTCTGTAGTTTTCTACAGTTGTTGCGGCTATATTAACATTTACTCTGCGAATTGCACCGTTTTTGTGCTTAATAGAGTATATGGTTTTAATGCTTTCAAGAATATATTCGATCGGATTATTAACAGGATCTTCTCCGGATTCTATTGCGAGACGCTTATGCCCCATATCCTGAAGAGCAATAACCTCTTTTGCAATTTCTTCCTGTGTAAGTTTTTTGCGGCAGATGTTTTTGTTTTTGATGTGATAAGGACAGTATACGCAACCATTCACACAATAATTGGATAAATACAATGGAGCAAACATAACTATTCGGTTGCCATAAAATGCTAGTTTTATCTCTTCTGCAAGCTTATACATCTCAGCAACTTTTTCAGGAATGTCACACGCAAGCAAAACAGATGCTTCTCTGTGTGTGAGACCTGCGCAGTGTGTTTCATTTCCGTTTTTGACGGGGCGGGCTTTTTCAAGAATACTGTCTATAAGCTCGACATTGTTTTTATTTTTTTCTGCATAAGCGAGTGTATCAAGAATTTCTTGATCATTGATAAACTCCTCAGCTTTCATTGATTTAGGATTGTAGATTGCCATAATTAAATTATTCCTTTCTTAGGGGGCAGACTCAACTTTCCCCGTAGATGTTATTATTTTTTTATATCTCCTCTGTCGGTCACAATTTCGTAGCCGACGGATTCGATTCTGTTTTTTAGGCACTTAATACACTGCGCCGATTCTTCACCCGTACAAATCTTGTTATCGTAAAGCAAGTATTTGTTTCTGACATTCACAGGAGACAAATTTGGCATTACAACATTTGCCCCGGCAAGAATACCAAGTTCCCTTCCCTTGGGATGAATAGTGCCCAATGCGGTTGTAGCCGGAAGCAAAACATTTGGATGGATCAGGCGTATTATGCTCAGAAGAAAACATGTTAACTCGAGCGTTCCTGCCGGCATATCGTGAAACGGTGTATCTTTGTGTGGAATAAACGGACCTATGCCACACATATCAGGCGAAAAAGTTTCTATAAATTTCAAATCTTTTGCCATTGTTTCGTTAGTCTGATAAGGGGAACCGACCATAAATCCGCAACCGGTCTGAAAACCTATTTCTTTTAAGTTATAAAGACATTGCATTCTGTTTTCGAACGACATGTTTGCAGGGTGTAACTTTTCATAATGTTCTTTATCTGCTGTTTCATGTCGTAAAAGATAACGATCCGCACCCGCGTTAAACATTGAAAGATACTCTGTTTTCGAATACTCACCGAGCGAAAGTGTAACGGCGCAGTCGGGATATTTTGATTTTATTTTATCAACGAGCTCACATATATTTTTCGCTGAAAATTGAGAATCCTCTCCACCCTGAAGCACAAAAGTACGAAAGCCGAGCAGATAGCCTTCACGGCAGCAATCGAGTATCTGCATTGGAGTAAGCCTGTAACGATCGCAATGAGTGTTTGACTTCCTTATACCGCAATATAGGCAATCGTTTCTGCAAATATTACTGACTTCAATCAATCCTCGAATAAAAACAGAATTACCGTAAACTGTCTTTCTGATTTTAACGGCTTTATCGGCTGCGATTGAAGCGTTGTTTGGACTATATCCTTCAATTAGTTCTTTGTACTCAACAACAGACAGAGAATGGGAGCTTTCCAGAGTATCAAGAAGCTCTGTAACATGATTGTTTATGTCTTTTTCCATATTATTTTACTGCAGCAAAAGCAGTTTTTACACTAAGACCTTTAATATTACCGATTTTACCTGAAAGCGCAGAAATAACATCCTGAGGGGCATCAATCGCTATTGACATGATATTGATGTTCTTTTCACGATAAGGGATTCCCATTCTTCCAATGATATACTGCGCATGATCGTGAAGAAGATCGTTAAGCTGATCGATATTTTCGGTATCTTCAACGATTATTCCCATTACTGCCACTCTTGTTTCCATAATATTGTCCTCCTAGAAATAAATCGCACCCGTAAAGGTGCGATTTAATGATTTATCGCACCCTCATATCAGAATAATCTTTCCGTCGGGAGTGATTTTAATATGCTTTAATAAAATTTTCAACTAATTGCGCGGATTTGATCGCCGAAGTTTTGCAAAATTCAGAAAAATCAGAAGGAGAAGCATTATCCGCATCATCAGACAGAGCGCGAATTGCGACAAAAGGAACATTATTTATATAACATGCCTGCGCAATCGCAGCACCTTCCATATCACAAGAGACTGCACTGAAAGTATTGACCAGTCTTGTTTTTTCTTCTTTTGAGGCAATAAATCTGTCCCCGGTTGCAATAGTGCCTTTTTTGTAATTGATGCCGATTTCCTTACAGATACAACAAATCTTATCGACGATTTTTTTATCACATTCAAATTTAATGATGTTTATACCAGAAATCATACCCGGAGGGTCGCCGAGCGGTGTGGTATCCATATCATGCTGAACAAGATTTTCGCTTATCGTTATATCCCCTATTTTCAATGTGGATGTCAGATTTCCACCGACTCCGACATTGATTATTAAATCAGGAGAAAATCTCATGATCATCGTATGTGCGCACAATGCGGCAAATACTTTTCCTACGCCGCTTACGCACATAACAGTTTCAATTCCGTGAATTTTGCCTTTAATAAACTTAAAATAACCAACAGATTCCGTCGTGCTTTCGACAGATAAATGCTTTATTGTTTCAAGCTCGATGTCCATTGCGCAAATTATACCGATCATTCAGGATATTTCCCCGTATTGTTAGAATTATTTAGTATGTCAAGATAAATTTCGGCAATTCTTTTTGCAGCATCAAGATCAAGAGAATAGCAATTGCCGCACTCAATCTCGGAATTACCGAACACATCTCCTTTGTGATTGATTATTTTTCGTAAAACTTGCAGTACATTAGAAAGAACAGAATAATATTCCGCATTTCTTATCAGGAGATAAAAACCTGTCTGGCATCCCATGGGACCAAAATATATCACATTGTCAGAATTATCTGAATTTCTTATATACGTAGCAAACATATGTTCAAATGAATGCATTTCTGAATTTGACAGAAGATTGCCTGAATACGGCTTGATAAAACGCATATCAAAGGTTGTTATATCTCCGTCATTTCTTGAAACATAAAAACCGGGCACAAGTTTTAAATGATCGATTTTAAAGCTTTCGATTTTATTCATCTTCATCCCTTTTAATATTGATTGTATTATTGTTAAAAATATTCATAAACACATTTTTGGACTGTTCAAATGTTTTAAGGCTATTTGAATTCAACTCAGCTATTGTGCCCTTGAACTGTCTAAGGGACATATAGAGATTTCCTTCAAAGTCTTCCATCATAGGACGTTCAAAAAATTTAGTTTCTCGTAAATCAAGGTAATGTCCGGTAAGTTCGGTAAGCTCTGTATCTGTGAATTCATTCTCAAGCAAACACAGAGTATCTGAAGAGATAAGATACTCAAGTCCTGTTTCGTCAGAAAGGATCAAAAAACATGTGCCCGCACGAAGATTGGTCATAATACGCTCTTTATTTTTGTATATCTGATCCGTTTCGTGATTTGCACCTATATACACATTATCAACGAATACATTTATCTTTCCGTCATTTGTTATATCTTGAGTAAATATTCCAATCGTCGTTTCCAGAGACGATATACGTTCTCCGAATACTTCAGGGTCGGCGGTAATATAAAGGACGTAAAGATCTATATCCGATTTTGATAAAGATGAATAAATAAATGCAAATACAGCCACTGCGAGGAATAATACAATAATGATTTTTGCTTTATGGTGATACCAGATATTCTGATACCATTTATCTTTAGCATATTTATCGGATTCTCTTTCAACCTTTGACATGCCATCTCCCCTTTTCTTTTTTTTCATTATAACACAATATATATGTTTTTTCAATACTATTAACTGTTACAATTCAGTTAAAAGTATGAACTTTGATTTATTTTACTTGGTTCTCTTATTGACAAGAAGTAGAAATTATGTTAGAATCATAAAAAAAATAAGGAGTGAAAATATGGAGAAATACCTTATAAACCCGAATCAGAAAATAAGTAAGATCAGAAAAGAGATATACGGAAACTTCAGTGAACATCTCGGGAGATGCATATATGAAGGAATGTATGTCGGTGAACAATCGAAGATTCAGAATATTAACGGTATGCGATGCGATGTTGTCAACGCGTTGAAAGAAATGGGGTTGCCTGTTCTTCGCTGGCCTGGCGGATGTTTTGCAGATGAGTATCACTGGATGGACGGTATAGGACCGAAAGAAAACCGCAAAAAGATGATCAACACGCATTGGGGCGGAGTTATAGAAGATAATTCATTCGGAACGCATGAATTTTTTGAATTATGCCGTCAAATAGGATGTGAACCTTACATATGCGGCAATGTAGGATCGGGAACAGTTCAGGAGATGAGTGATTGGGTACAGTATATCACATTCGAAGGTATTTCGCCAATGTCTGAACTGAGGAAAAGAAACGGAAGAGAAGAACCGTGGAAACTTAAGTATTTCGGAATAGGAAACGAAAACTGGGGATGCGGCGGAAATATGAATGCAGAATTTTACGCTGATCAGTTCAACAGATATAATGTATATGTCAGAAATTATTATCCCGACAGACCGATATACCGTATTGCGGGAGGTCCGAACAGAGATGATTATCACTGGACAGAAGTTTTAATGCAAAAATGCCGTTCAATGAACGGTCTTTCTCTCCACTGCTATACCGGAACAGGAAACACAGCGCTCGAATTCAATGAAGAGCAATATTACAGCACATTGAAAGACTGCATGCTGATCGACGAAATCATCACACGTCACAGTGAAATAATGAACAGATATGATCCCCAAAAGAGAATAGGCCTGATCGTTGATGAATGGGGAACATGGCACAGAGTCGAAGTTGGTACGAACCCAGGTTTCCTATATCAACAAAGCTCAATGCGCGACGCAATTGTTGCCGGTCTCAGCCTGAACATATTCAATAAACACAGCGACAGAGTTCATATGGCTAATATTGCGCAAACAATAAATGTTCTTCAGTCTGTAGCATTGACCGACGGAGAAAAAATGATTCTCACTCCTACATATTACGTTTTTAAAATGTTCAAAGATCATCAGGAAAACACGCTGCTGGGATCGTATATCACATCCGAAAAAATCGGACAAAACGGAAATGTGCCATCTCTTCTGGAAAGTGCATCGTTAAATGAAAACGGTGACATCGTTTCGACAATTGTGAATACATCTGCAACCGATTCATCGGAAATTCATTGTCAGATAGCCGACACAAATGCGATCTGTGATATCAAATCGGAAATTCTCACCGGATCGATACATGCACATAATACATTTACAGAAACAGACAATGTAAAAACTGTTGAATTCACTGATTTTACAAAAATCACGGAAGGATTTAAAGCCAAATTACCTCCATGTTCCGTTGTAAAATTTATTATTAAACGATAATGGCAGATTGTAAAAGATGTCTGCTTCTTGAATCCGCAGGCGCAAACACTCTGGATGACATCAGGCAGCGAATAAGTAAACTTTCGGAAAAAGAAAAAGCACAGGAAGATTTATATGCAAAACGCCTTGAAATGTGTAAGAAATGCGATGAGCTTATTTCCGGAGTATGCATGAAATGCGGTTGCTATGTGGAATTCAGAGCGGCATTTATAAGACAGAGATGTCCCGACGCGAACAACAGAAGATGGTGAATTAAGACTGCAACAGCACATAAACTGTTGCAGTCTTAATATCGTTCATTGAAATAAACACAAATTCAGTTTTTTATTCTTGAGAACATTAATTGAAATCATCAAGAAAAAGTAGCCTTAAGCAGTGTTTATAATCGAACTTATCAACAAATTTTAAAGATTTGCCAGTTTCAGAAATTTCGCCTCGTTCATCTGCTCGTTGGTAAGGTATTCTCCGTTGTAAAACAACGCGTAAGTAGTTATCGGTGTAGGTGCATTCTGAGCATCTTCTTTGTTCTCTATATGGATCGCTTCGAATTCAATACAATGTTCTTTTGCTGTTTTCTCAACAATGGGTACATATTTTGCGTTAAAAGGACATTGACTTGTAAAAAAAATAACATACCCGGACTTATCAATATGAGGATGTTTTGCGCACTCTTTGAATTGAGGTCTTTCTGCATCGGATTTAAACGGTAAATACCAGAGCTGAATTCCGTTATCAGCATTATCACATACTAAAAAACCCTTATGTGTCAGATACTTCGGATCAGCAAGAAACGGTTTTTTCCTTGCGGAACTCAGTATACAGAGCCCTTTTTTCCCTTTTCCTTTGCTGTCTTCGATACAGGCGCTCAAAAGATCATTTGAATAGCCATGTCCTTTGAACGAACCGGAGACCCACAAACAATCGATATACATATATCCGTCCGCATTTATCGGATTCCAAGCATTTTCAGCTGGAATATACTCAATAAAACATTTTCCGCGTTCCACACTTTTTAGGAACACAAGCCCCTCGTCAAACCGATCCGAAAGCCATGCCTTTTTAGATGAAACCTGTATATCCCTGTTATTGGATATGGCGCAGCAGATATGTTCTTCTTCAATGTTTTCTTTAGTTACTTTGATATATTCCATATAATTCTCCTATATAAATATTCTTTTCAGAGCATTCACTGACCAGCTCCGGATGCATAAAGGTATGAGTAACCTCAGCAAACTGGATTTGCCGGGTAGTATTACATAGGAATCCCGACTTCAATCAGATTTCCATCGGGATCATAAAACCTGATTATCTTCTGCCCCCAGCTATGCTGCATCAGACGATTATCATATACGGTCTCAGGGTAATGCGAATCCAGCTTATTTATAAACTCTTCAATGTCGGTTTCTTCAAAATACAATTCAGAGTGATTGTTGTTTGGAATTGTTCCTGTCCCTGTAAGTGATTCCCAGCAACCTGATTCCTGCAAATACAGATGATCAGTCAGTTCCATGTTGCCGCCGTTGTCTTGAATCAGCCGAAACCCGAACATTTCGCTGTAAAACTTAAGAGCTCGGCTGCAGTACTGAACGACTATAAGCGTTCCTTTGAATTTCATACTCTCCTCGCAAACCGAAATTTACTGTTCTGAATCAATCCATCTATCGGCTTCCTCTCTGGAATGGAAAATAATGATTCGTCGGCTATCCTGATACTGTTCAATCAGTTCATAGATTTTGGGAAGCTGATCCTTTGGGAAATCCAATATGTAC
>CACZQB010000055.1 GCA_902783255.1 Oscillospiraceae bacterium
ACCGAGCGCTGCGGCGGGAGAGCATTCAAGAGCGTAATGATCCTCCGCCGACTGAACGTAAAGCGAAAGATCGACTATTTTTCCTTCGCAAACGCCTTCGATGCCGTTTTTTGCGCCGTAAATGCGTTTTACGTTCGCACAGCCGCGAAGTCCTTTTATAACGCCGGAAAGGGTCGCGTTTATCGCAGCAGTCGGTCCTCCCGACTGACCGATGAGCGCATTGCCGTCTATGGGAAGAACATTTTTGTTTTCTTCAAACATAACTCAACCTCCGTTTTTGCGGTTTGACGCAATTTTGTATATTATGAACCCGACCAGCGCGGCGGCTGCAAGCGCGGCAAGAATTATCCAGCCTGCGGTGCCGAGAGCGTCGAGGACGGAAATAAGCTTCGGGATATTCGAACCGAGAAGAAAACCGAGAAGATAATAAACGAGGCATGCGAAAACCGTGACGGCGGAAATGAAAAAAACTGATTTTTTCTTTTCGGTTTTCGAAAGACCCATAACGATTATCGTTATGCACTGCATCGACGGCACGAAGCGCAGGATAAAATACGAAGCGCCGCCGTATCTGCCTATTACTTTCTGCGCTTTTTCAAACGTTTTTTCGCTGATATGTGCTTTTACGAATTTAATGCTGCGGACCTTGTCTCCGAGAAAATACGAAAGAAAGAAAAGCCCTGTTGCCCCTGCGACAGCGCCCAGAGCATATGAGGCAAAGCCGTAAATATGGTGAAAAACGCCCTGCGAAACAAGAATGCCGAGCGCAACGAGAAGCGTATCGGAGGGGACGGGAGGGAAGATATACTGCAGCAGCGCGAGCGCAATAAGGATAAGACAAAGCGACCATTCGGGAAATCCCGAAAAAAACGCGAGAATATCGGAAAGCGCCTGTTCCATCAGTTTTTAACTCTCGCTTTCAGGTGATATATCGGCTGCCCCATCTGCGAAAAACGCTCTTCATATTCGGTCATCGCAACATTGTATATGCCGCTTTCGTGAAGGTTTTCGGTATAATCGAAAATCTCAAAGCCGCTTTCTTTAAGTTCTTCGACAGAAAACTGAAAAAGCGGATAGTTATCTGTTTTAAAAGCGATAATGCCGTCGTCTTTCAGTATTTTTTTGTATTTTTCAAGATATGCGCGGTATGTGAGCCTTCTTTTTGCGTTGCGTTTTTTCGGCCACGGATCGGAGAAATTGAGAAACAGAGTGTCGATGCTTTTTTCGGGACAGAATTCGAGTATGTCGTCTGCGCTCGCAAGAAGGTATTTTATGTTGTCAAGTCCGTCTTTCGCGCCTTTTTCCACAGCCATAACGATTATATCTTTCATTATTTCGACCGCAAAAAAAAGGCAGTTTTCCTTTTTTGCGGTCTCAACGGCAAACCTGCCTTTTCCGCAGCCCAGTTCGAGAAAAACGGGTTTTGTGTTTTCGGGAGGGATAACTATTTTATCCGTAATGTATTCCGCGCATCTTTCAAGGCGCGCATCACAGTTTTTTTTCTTTCGTGCTCGCATAAAAACTCCGGATCATCAAATATATTTAAAGTGAACAAGCAGTATCGCAACGTCTGCCGGCGATACGCCCGAAATGCGCCCTGCCTGACCGATGTTTGAGGGCTTTACGGCGTTGAGCTTCTGCCTTGCTTCAAGGCGAAGACCCGAAAGAGATGTGTAGTCAAAATCGGGCGGAAGTCTTTTTTCTTCGAGTTTTTTGAACTGCTCCGCCTGATCTTTCTGACGGCTGATATATCCCGCGTATTTCACGCGTATTTCGACCTCTTCGCAAACGTATTCCGGCAAAGACGGTCTGTTTTTATCAACCGGTGCGAGAGAATCGTAGTCAAGCTCCGGCCGTCTTATGAGGTCCGCAAGCGAAATGCCGCTTGATACGGGCGAAGACCCTTTTTGTGAAAGCAGTGAAAGAAGACTTTCATTGGGAGATAAAAACGTTTTTTCCACACGATCTTCCTCTGCGGCAATAAGCCGCATTTTCGTTTCGAATCTTTCCCATCTCTCGTCGCTTATCAGTCCGACTCTTCTGCCGTAAGGCGTCAGGCGCTCGTCCGCATTGTCCTGTCTCAAAAGAAGTCTGTATTCCGAGCGGGACGTCATCATTCTGTAAGGCTCTCTCGTGCCTTTTGTTACAAGGTCGTCTATCAGCGTGCCGATATAGCTTGAACTTCTGTCGAGGATAAGCGGGGGTTCGCCTTTTATTTTCAGCGCGGCGTTTATGCCGGCAAAAAGCCCCTGCGCCGCAGCCTCTTCGTATCCCGATGTGCCGTTGAACTGACCCGCTCCGTAAAGACCGCTCACTTTTTTGAATTCAAGCGTCTGCGTAAGCTCAAGAGGATCAGCGCAGTCGTATTCTATCGCATAGCCTATGCGCATGATCTCGGCGTTTTCAAAGCCTTCGAGCGAGCGTATCATTTTTATCTGAACGTCTTCGGGCAAAGATGACGACATGCCCTGAAGATACATCTCTTCGGTATCTTTTCCCGTCGGCTCAAGAAAAAGCTGATGGCGTTCCTTATCGGCAAAACGCACGATCTTGTCTTCTATCGAGGGACAGTATCTCGGACCTATGCCGTGGATATCGCCGGAATAAAGCGGCGAGCGGTGAAGATTTTCTTTTATTATTCTTTTTGTTTCGTCGTTCGTATAAACAAGCCAGCATGGTTCGGTATTGTCGCCTATTGCCCTGCCTTCGTTTTCAAAAGACATCGGCACGATATTTTTGTCGCCGTCCTGTCTTTCGAGCTTCGTAAGATCGACCGAGCGCCTGTTTATTCTTGACGGCGTGCCCGTTTTGAAACGCTGTGTCGATATGCCGAGAGCGCGTATGCTGTCGGTAAGCTTTGTTGCCGCAAACATGCCGTCGGGTCCCCCCGAATGCGAATGTTCGCCGACTATTATTCTGCCGTTCAGGTATGTGCCCGTGCAGACTATCACGGCTTTTGCGTTATATATTGCGCCAAGGTGCGTTTTTACGCCCGTAACGGCTCCGTTTTCAGCCAGAATATCGGTGATTTCAGCCTGCTTGAGCGAAAGATTGTCCTGCTTTTCGAGAATATGCTTCATCAGCTTCTGATATTCTCTTCTGTCTGCCTGAATACGCGAAGAATGGACCGCCGGACCTTTGCCGAGGTTGAGCATACGGCTTTGAAGGAATATTTTATCCGCACTTTTGCCCATTTCGCCGCCCAGAGCGTCTATTTCATGCACAAGATGACCTTTTGCCGTGCCGCCTATAGACGGATTGCACGGCATATTCGCCACGGCGTCGAGATTGATCGTAAAAATCACCGTTTTCATGCCGAGCCTTGCGCAGGCAAGAGCCGCTTCCACACCGGCGTGTCCCGCACCGACAACGGCAACGTCGTAATTATCCGAAAAATTCAATTTGATTTCCCTTCCGTTTCGGAAATTTTGATAAATCCGTATTTTTTGCCGCGCATAACTCTTGCGGCACCTTCGGAAAACGCGTATGCACCGTCAAAATCAAACGGTATGGCGGTATTGCCGGTTTCCGTTATATATCCCCATTTTCCGGACGCGTTTTTGACAGCCGCAAATCCGCAGGAAAAATCGTGCGCTTCGGCATACGACGGAGTTACGGCGTATTCGCCCGATGGATCTATATATCCGAAAGAAAGACCCATGCCGGAAAGAACGCCTACTTTTGCGAGCCCGCCGCTGAAAGAATACGCGCGGTTGAATTTGTATCCGGTAACTTCTTTTCCGTCCGCGGAGATGTAGGCGTAAAGCGAACCGTTAGATACTGCCGCAAAGCCTTCCGAAAAATCCTCTGCCTCGTTCCATTTTGCGTCTATTACAAAATTACCCGACCTGTCTATGTATCCCCAGAGCCTGTCTTCTGACATTGCCGCGCAGAGATCTTCCGAAAAATCCGAACCGTCGTCAAGAGAAAGAGAAATTACGAAATTGCCGTCGATATCTATATATCCGCTCAGGTAGTCCTCAAAAACCTCCGCCACGCCTTCCGAAAAATCGGAAGCGCCGCCCCACGAAAAATCGCCGAGCAAGGATCCGTCTGCTTTTATATACGAATAATAATTGTTTATCTCCGCGACTGCGGCGCCGCCGCAAAACGGGCGTATTATGTCAAACGCCGGCTCGGTGAGAAGATTTCCGCTGTTGTCTATAACGGCGTATCTGTTGTTTATCATTACAGACGCTCTGCCCTCCGAAAAGGCGTTTGCCGCCTCAAAATCGCCGGAGATCACGGTTTTGCCGGTTTTGTCTATATAATTCCACGCATAGCCTGTCTGAACGGCGCAGAGCCCTTCCGAAAATGAGCCTGCGCTGTCGTATACCGTATCTATAACAAGGTTGCCCGAAAGGTCTATAAAGCCCCATTTGCCGTCTTTTTTAACGGCGGCAAGCCCCTCCGAGAAATCGTGCGCGCCGTCCCACCTGAAATCGGAAACAAGGGTGAAGCCTTCCGCAGAAAGGTTATACGAACAGGAGCACAAAAAAGCGGCAAAAACTGCAAAAAGCAGAAAAACTAAAGCAATAAACGATTTTTTCACGGTATTCCTCCGCATTTATTTCATAATGTTCGCAAGCGTTCCAACGCCTTCGATCTCAATTTCAACTATGTCTCCCCGAACCATCGGTCCCACGCCCTTCGGCGTGCCGGTAGAGATGATATCGCCTTTTTCGAGCGGAAAAGACTGGGAAATAAATTCTATGAGGCGCGCGGGGGAGTTGATCATGAGAGACGTGCTGCTGTCCTGCATGATCTTGCCGTTCAGACGTGACTGTATGTGAAGATTGTTTATGTCAAGCCCCGTAGCAACGTAAGGACCTATCGGGCAGAACGTTTCGAGGTTTTTGCCTCTCGTCCACTGTCCGTCGGCGCGCTGGAGATCTCTGGCGGTAACATCGTTTAAGCACGTAACGCCGAAAATATATTCCGCGGCGTTTTCAGCCTTCACATCTTTGCAGTGCTTTGAAATAACTATCGCAAGCTCGCCCTCAAAATCTATTCTCGAAGAAAAAGGATGCGAGATTATCGCGTCGGTATGTCCGATGACGGTATGCGGCATTTTGCTGAAGAGCGTGGGGTTTTCGGGAACAGGTCTGTCTCCGAATTCCTTGATGTGATCATAATAGTTGAGCCCCACGGCAATGATTTTGGAAGGCTTTACGGGCGGGAGTATGCGCACGTTTTTTATTGGAACGGTAAGTCCCGTATCGCCTGCTCCGTCAAGAAAATCACCCGATAAAACAATTATTTTTTTCGGATCCTCTTCGTCAAGCCTGCCGAAAAACGTTTCGTCTCTGTCTGTGCAGAATCTGAGGTATCTCATTGTATCCTCCGCAAATAAATGATTACATTTATACATTATATATTATAGCACAGAATCGGAGGGATTTCAATAAAAATTCTCAAATTTAGAAATAATGTTCCAAAAATACATAAAAAACCGTCTTGACAAAAACGCCATATTGGTGGTATATTAATAATCACAATTTACATTATTAAAATATAATGGAAAGTATCGGTTTTTTGCCGCAGCGTTTAAAGATTGGAGACTGAAAAGTGAAGCGTGTAAAAAAAGTCAATCCCTCCGCAGTATTTATCGCAGGTTTTTTTGCGCTTATAATTATCGGCGCGATCCTTCTTTCTCTGCCCGTATCTTCCGCAAACGGAGAATCTACGCCATTTTTCAGCTCGCTTTTTACCGCAGTGTCGTCAACGTGCATAACGGGACTTATTGTATACGACACTTTTACCCACTGGTCTTTTTTCGGACAGGCGGTGCTCCTTTCTCTCATTCAGCTCGGAGGCCTCGGTTTTATGACCGTTGCCACAGTGTTTTCGCTGCTTTTCAGACGGTCCGTAGGGCAGCGGGAAAGGCTGCTTCTCGCGCAGAATTTCAATCTTGACGAAACGTCCGGCATAATAAGGCTCGTAAAGCTCATTCTTGCAGGCACATTTTCTTTTGAGGGCGCGGCGGCTGTGGTTCTTTCTTTCAGATTTATACCGGAATACGGCTTTTTAAGCGGGATATGGCGCGGCGTTTTTGTTTCCGTTTCGGCTTTCTGCAACGCCGGCTTCGATCTTATGGGCAGCCACGGCGCGTTTTCGTCCCTCACTCCTTATGCGGACGATCTTACGGTAAATCTCACCGTTTGTGCGCTCATAACGGTTGGCGGACTCGGTTTTCTTGTATGGCAGGATATTTTTTCGGGAAAAAAATTTTCCGAAATGTCTTTTCAGTCAAAAATCGTGATCTCTTTTTCGGGCGCGCTTATAATTATCGGCGCAGCGGCGATCTTTATGATAGAATTCACAAATCCCGAAACGCTCGGCGCGCTTTCTTTAAAGGGCAAGGCTCTTTCCGCGGTATTTCAGTCTGTCACCGCAAGAACGGCGGGCTTCAACACTCTTGATCTTGCCGCGCTGAGAGAACCTTCTCAGATAATAATGATAATTCTTATGTTTATCGGCGGCTCTTCCGGGTCTACCGCGGGCGGAATAAAAACAAACACCGTTGCCGTTCTGTTTTTTGCGGCGGTCTCCGTTATTCGCGGCAGAAAAGAAGCGGTCGTAATGAAAAAACGCATACCGCAGGACACGGTGCTTCGCGCATTTGCGCTTGTATTTATATCCCTTATGATATTGCTCGTTTTTTCGTTCGCGATATCGGTTGCGGAGTCGATACCGTTTACTGCGTCGCTTTTTGAATGCGTATCGGCGTTTTGCACTGTGGGGTTGACTCTCGGCATAACTCCATCTCTTTCGGCTTTCTCTCTCACGCTGCTTATGATACTTATGTTTCTTGGCAGAATAGGTCTTCTTACGCTGTCTGTCGCGCTTTTCAGAAAGCAGGCGTCATCGGAAAACGGCGTGAGATACCCCGAGGCAAAAATAACGATAGGTTAAAAAAACAATATTTTACGGAGGACAGAATATGAAATCATTTGCCGTTATAGGACTCGGCCGTTTCGGAAGAAGTCTTGCAATAAAGCTCTCGCAGCTCGGCGCGGAAGTGCTTGCGATAGATAAAAACATGTCTGTTGTTGAAGATATCAGCGAGTATGTAACGCAGGCAGTTTCGGGCGACTGCACGGACGAAAAGGTTTTGCGCTCGCTCGGCGTAAGAAATTTTGACTGCGCTGTAGTGGCGATCTCTGAAAATATCGAGGCAAGCATTATGATAACCTCCGCACTCAAAACGCTTGAGGTGAAGTATGTTGTTGCAAAGGCGAAAAGCGCGCTTCACGCAAAGGTTTTGCGGCAGATAGGTGCGGACAGGGTGGTTTTTCCCGAGGCAGACTTCGGTGAAAAGCTTGCGCAGGGGCTTTTGTCGGCAAATGTCCTCGATTTTATAGAGCTTTCGGATAAGTATTCGATAATGGAAATAAAAATGCCGTCCGAGTGGGCGGGCAAAACGCTTGCCGAGCTTGACGTAAGAAAAAAATACGGCATAAACGTTGTTGCGGTAAAAGATCCCGAAACGGGATTTATAGATATTTCTCCAAATCCGACGTCTCCGCTCGAAAAAGACCGTCTGCTTGTTGTTATCGGTTCCGACTCTGACATAAAAAAGCTGACAAAGTGATATGATAAAATATATTTCAAGCGTAAAAAACCCGACGGTCTCAAAAACCGCTGCGCTGAAAACCGAAGGAACAAAGAACGCTTTTCTTCTTGAAGGCGAAAAGTTTATAGACGACGTTGCGGCAAAAAACATTATCTCGGTTTTTTCAACAGACCGGTCTATTTGCGGACATTACGAAAAAAAAGGCGCGGAATGCTTTGAGGTGACAGAAAGCGTAATGAAAAAACTTTCGGGCGAAAGCTCCGCTTCACGCCTTATTGCCGTAATGAAAAAAGAAGAAACTCCCATGCCCGAAAAGCTGCTTCTGCTTGACGGGATACAGGATCCGGGAAACGTAGGCACGATGATACGCACGGCTTACGCATTCGGCTTCGGCGTTATCTGCGGCGAAAGAACGGCAAATCCGTATCTTCCGAAGGCAGTCAGATCAACGGCAGGCGCATTATGCGGCGCGTATGTGGAAAAAAGAGATCTCGACGAATTCATACCCGAGCTTAAAGCTGACGGATATACCGTTTTCGGCTCCGCGCTTGAAAAAAATGCAGTTCCTCCCAAAAAAGCGGAAGGAAAAACGGCGCTTGTGATAGGCAGCGAGGGCAGCGGAATGACCGAAAGCGTTGCGAAAAAATGCGACGGCGTTTTTTATATCCCGATAAAAAACGTGGAATCTTTGAACGCCGCGACCGCCGCAGGGATACTTATGTATGCGCTTTGCGGCAAATAATTTAACACCGGAGAAAAAATGAACTCAAACGAAGAGCTTTACGCTTTATGGATAATGACCGTGACCGAAAACAGTCCGTCGGCGGCAAGACGCGCCGCAAGAACGTTCGGAACGGCAAAAGACGTTTATGAAGGCGGCAGATCTGATTTTTGCGGTTTTCGTGAAAACACGGCAGAGCTTTTTATGAATAAGGACCTTACAGCCGCAAAAGAGCTTGCCGAAAAATGCCGTAAGCTCGGCATACGCGTAATACCGTTTTCGTCCCCGGAAATGCCGGACGAGGTAAAAAAACTCGAAAATCCTCCGTGCGTGCTTTTTGTGAAAGGAACGGGCGTATTTTCTCAGACCGACGTGCGCGTGGCGATAGTCGGATCGAGAAAAGCGACCGACCTCGGCAGAAAAATAGCTTCCCGCCTTGCATACGAGCTTTCTTCCGCAGGCGTTACGGTCATAAGCGGTATGGCGACGGGCATAGATACAGCGGCGCATAAGGGCGCGCTTTACGAGGGCAAGGAAACTTTCGCATTTTTAGGCGGCGGAGCAGACGTGATATACCCGAAAGAAAATGCGGAGCTTTACCGCCGTATCACGCAGAACGGCGCAGTAGTTTCCGAATATCTTCCGTCGTCCTCGGTGCAGGGATTTCATTTCCCCGAAAGAAACAGGCTTCTGAGCGCTTTTTCGAAAGCCGTGATAATAGTTGAATCGGACGAAAGCGGCGGTTCGATGCGAACGGCGGAACACGCAAAAAAACAGGGTGTGCCGGTGCTTGCGGTTCCCGGTCCGCTCGATTCGGCGGTAAGCCTGGGCACGAACAGACTGATAAAAGACGGATGCCCCGCCGTTACATGCGCGGATGACGTGATCGATTTTCTCAATTCGCAATACGGTATGCGGCTGAGAATAATGAAAAGACTTTCGTCTCTTGCCGAAAAAAAGGAAAAAGAGACAGAAAAAAAGCCCGAAAAGCCCGAAAAGCCCGAAAAGTCCGAAAAAGCGGAAAAACAGCAGCCAAAACCCGAAATTAAGGAAATTACGGAAAAAGATCTTTCGTCTCTTTCCGATTTTGAAAAGGCGGCATACATGCTTGCGGAAAAAAGAGGATCGTTTTCGGTAGACGAGGTTTGCGAAGCGCTTGACGCGACTTTCGGCGAAGCGTTTTCGGCAATAACGGATCTTGAGGAAAAAGAGTTTATAATTGAGGCGGAAGCCGGCAGATACAGATTAAAATAATAATATATAACCACAGGAGCATAGTAATGGCAACAAGAAAAACAACAGCAAAAGAAACGCCCAAGGGCGCGAAAAATCTTCTGATAATCGAATCTCCGAACAAAATCAAATCAATAAAAAAGATACTCGGCTCAAAATATGAGGTTTTATCGTCAAAGGGCCATATACGCGATCTTCCGTCCTCACGGCTCGGCGTTGATATAGAAAACGGATTTGCGCCGGAATATGTCGTTTCAAGAAAAGACGGCAAGTCCGCGGTCCTAAAAGAGCTTAAAACTGCTGCGGAATCGAGCAGAAAAATTTTTCTTGCAACCGACCCCGACCGCGAGGGCGAAGCGATCGCATGGCATCTTGCCACACTGCTCGGGCTCGACCCTGACGACAACATACGCGTAACATTCAACGAAGTAACGAAATCCGCCGTAACGGCAGGCGTTGAAAATCCGAGAAGCATAAACATGAACCGCGTTTCGGCACAGCAGGCAAGGCGTGTTCTTGACAGAATAGTAGGTTACAAGCTCAGTCCGTTTTTGTGGAAAAAAGTAAAAACGGGGCTTTCTGCGGGCAGAGTTCAGTCTGTGGCGACAAAGCTCATAGTTGACCGTGAAAGAGAGATAGAGGCGTTCAAGCCCGATGAATACTGGACTCTCAAAGCGCTTTTTCGCAAAGGTTCAAAAGAGTGGACAGCCAATTTTTACGGTGAAAAAAGCGGAAAGATCTCTGTAACGAACAAAGAGAGCATGGACGCTCTTCTTGCCGATCTTGAAAAAGCGGAATATCTTATTTCTTCCGTTGAAAAAAGAGAAGAAAAAACAAACCCGAAGCCGCCGTTCACAACGTCCGCATTGCAGCAGGAGGCGTCTTCCCGTCTCCGTTTCAGTCCGCAGCGCACGATGAGTCTCGCTCAGAATCTTTATGAGGGCGTTGAAGTAAAGGGCAGAGGCGCGGTAGGTCTTATCACATATATGAGAACAGACTCTCAGCGTGTTTCGGACGAGGCGGCGCTTGCAGCTGAAAAATATATAAAAGAAACTTACGGAGCCGGATACTATCCTCCGTTCAGAAGAGTATACAAAACGAAAAACAACGCGCAGGACGCGCACGAGGCAATCCGCCCCACAGACGTAACTCTTACGCCGCAGCTGCTCAAAGAAAGCCTTACAAGCGAACAGTTCCGTCTTTACAAGCTCATATGGGAGCGTTTCGTATCGTCGCAGATGGCGTCCGCAATATATGAAGTTACCGATGTTGACGTGTGCGCGCAGGGCAAAACGACAAAAAAAGAATATATTTTCAAAGCATCCGATAAAAAACAGGTATTCGGCGGATTTACCGAGGTTTACGGATATACGGACGACGAAAAACTTCCGAAAAAACTTCCTCCCCTCACGGTCGGCGAAAAGGCGGAGCTTGAAAAACTCGATCCGGAGCAGAAATTCACTCAGCCGCCGTCACGCTATACCGAAGGATCGCTTGTAAAAGCGCTTGAAGAGGACGGCATAGGCAGACCGTCAACATTTGCAACGATCGTAAGCACGATAATTGACAGACATTACGTTGAAAAGGACGGCCGCAACCTCAGACCGACGTCTTTGGGCAACGTTACAACAGACGTGCTTACCGAAAACTTCCGGAACATAGTAGACGTGGGTTTTACGGCAGGCATGGAAAGCGGGCTTGACGAAATAGAAGAAGGCAAAAAGAATTATCTCGATATAATGAACAGCTTTTACGGCGAATTTGAAGAAGAGCTGAAGGAAGCCGAAAAGAAGCTTGACGGCGTAAAGGTTACCGTTCCCGACGAGGAAAGCGACGTTGTGTGCGAAAAATGCGGCGCGAAAATGGTCTATAAAGTCAGCCGCTTCGGCAGATTTCTGGCATGTCCCAACTATCCGACGTGCAAAAACACAAAATCGATAGTCGTTGAGGCGGAAGGCACATGTCCCGAATGCGGAGGCAAAATACTTGTCCGCCGTTCAAAAACGGGAAAAACCTATTACGCCTGCGAAAGAACGGGCGAATGCGGATTTATGACGTGGGATCTGCCCACAAAAGAAAGATGTCCGAAATGCGGATCGACGCTTTTCAGAAAATTCAACCGTCTTTACTGTCAGAAAGCATCCTGCGGCTACGAAACGAAGGTCGAAAGAAAGCAGGAAAAGAGCGGAGACGACAAATAATGAATAAAACGGTTTTCATAACCGGCGGCGCAAAGGGCATAGGCGCGGCGTGCGCGGAGGAATTTGCAAAAAAAGGGTATAATGTTGCGGTCAATTACAGATCGAGCCGCGAAAAAGCCGAAGCGCTCGAAAAAAAACTGAAAGAAAAAGGAACGGATGTAACCCTTTTTTGCGGTGACTGCTCAGACGAAAAAAGAGTCTCGGAAATGATTGCCGCGACCGAAAAGAAATACGGAAAAATAGACGTTCTTGTAAACAACGCGGGAGTAAGCCTTATAAAGCTTTTTACCGAAACTACCGAAAGCGAGTGGGACTTTGTATTTTCAAACAACCTCAAAAGCGCGTTTTTATGCTCGAAAGCGGTATGCCGCGGCATGATAAACGCCGGCGGCGGCACGATAGTGAATATTTCGTCGATGTGGGGCGTTTGCGGAGCGTCGTGCGAGGTGGCGTATTCGGCGTCAAAAGCAGGAATGATAGGGTTGACGAAGGCGCTCGCAAAAGAGCTTTCTCTTTCGAATATCAGGGTAAACTGCGTATGTCCCGGCGTTACCGACACCGATATGAACGCATCGCTTGACGAAGAAACGGTAAAGGAGCTTATCGGTCAGATACCTCTTTCGCGGTTCGCCGCTCCGGAAGATATCGCAAAAGCAGTGCTGTTTTTTGCCGAAACCGAATATATTACGGGGCAGATACTTACCGTTGACGGCGGCATGACGGTTTAAAGGAGAAAAACTTGGAAAAAAACACAGTATACGTTGTCGGCGCCGGTCTTGCGGGTTGTGAGGCGGCGTGGCAGGCGGCAAAAAGCGGCGCGAAAGTCCGTCTGATCGAAATGAAGCCGAAAAAGCGCATTCCGGCACACAGTTCGGATCTTTTTTGCGAGCTTTGCTGCTCAAACTCTTTCCGCGCGGAAGGTTTGTCAAACGCGATAGGTCTGCTCAAGGAAGAGCTTCGGCTCATGGGCTCTCTTATTATGATGTGCGCCGATAAAACGCGCGTTCCCGCGGGCGGCGCTCTTGCGGTGGACAGAGAAGAATTTCCGAAGGCGGTAACGGAACATATAAAAAACGAACCTGATATAGAAATCATCGAAAAAGAAGTCGATTCTCTCGATTTTGACGCTCCCGCGGTAATCGCTACCGGTCCGCTCACTTCAGAACCGCTCGCAATAAAAATATCTGAATTTTTCGGCGCAGAAGGACTTCATTTTTTCGACGCCGCGGCGCCTATAGTAACGGCTGAAAGCGTTGATATGTCCAAGGCATATTTCGCGTCGCGCTACGGCAAGGGAACGCCCGATTATATAAACTGTCCGATGACGAAAGAGGAATACGAAGCGTTTTACGAGGCGCTCGTAACGGCACAGACCGCTGAGATACGCGATTTTGAAAACAACGTATTCGAAGGCTGCATGCCGGTTGAAACAATGGCGCTCAGGGGCAAAGACACGCTTCTTTTCGGTCCGCTCAAGCCTGTGGGACTTCCCGATCCCAAAACGGGCAAAACGCCGTATGCGGTCGTTCAGCTGAGAAAAGACAACGCCGCGTCTTCGATGTATAATCTTGTGGGATTTCAGACGCATCTCAAATTCCCGGAACAGAGAAGAGTTTTTTCGATGATACCGGGGCTTGAAAACGCGGAGTTCGTCCGATACGGCGTTATGCACAGAAACACATATATCTCCTCGCCTTCCAATCTTACAGCCGCATATGAGGCGGTAAAAAGAAAAGGACTGTTTTTTGCGGGACAGATGACCGGCGTTGAAGGGTATATAGAAAGCTGTTCTTCGGGTTTTGTTGCAGGTATAAACGCAGCACGAGAAACGCCGTATATTTTCGATGAAAAAACAGCGATCGGAGCGCTTGCGCATTATATAAGCAACGAGGCGGTAACGGATTTTCAGCCTATGAACATTAATTTCGGCATTTTTCCGCCTCTGGAATGGTCGGGCAGAAAACCGAAAAAGGCTGACAGAAAAGAAATGTATTCCGCAAGAGCGATCGAAATAATCAAAAACACGGAATTTTATCGGGGGGAATAATAAAATGGTAATAATAGTTGACGCAATGGGAGCCGATAATTCGCCCGAGGCAATGGTGACCGCCTCTGCGCGCGCGGTAAAGGAATTAGGCGCAAACATCAAAATCGTCGGCATAGAAGACGAAATAAAAAGGGTCATCTCGGAAAAAAATCTCTCTTCGGATGGAATTGAGATCGTATCCGCGCCCGACGTTATAACGATGCACGACGAGCCGATATCCGTAAGAAAAAAAACGGAGTCATCGCTTTCAAAAGCGCTTTACATGCTTAAAAACGGCGAGGGAGACGCTCTTGTTTCCGCCGGAAATTCAGGCGCTCTTCTTGTGGGGGCAACGCTTATCGTTCGCTGCGTGAAAGGCGTTCGCCGCGCTGCAATGGCACCCGTAATGCCGGTAAAAGGCGGCGTTATGATGATAGTGGACTCCGGCGCAAATCTTGACTGCAAGCCCGAAATGCTGGAGCAGTTTGCCGTTATGGGCTCGGTGTATATGAAAAACATACACGGCATCGCATCTCCCCGCGTAGGTCTGGCAAACAACGGCGCGGAGGAAACAAAAGGCACGGAGCTTTATGTTGAAACGCATAAGATCCTTAAAAACAACGGCAAAATCAATTTCGTGGGCAACGTTGAGGGCAGGGGACTGCCTCTCGGCGAGTGTGACGTTGCGGTAACAGACGGCTTTACGGGCAATATGATACTCAAAACGTATGAAGGCGCCGGCAAAATGTTTGCGGAAGAAATCAAAAATATGTTCAAAAAGAATATCATCACAAAAATCGGCGCGCTTTTCGTTATGGGCGGCATAAAGGATCTCAGAAAACGCATGGATTACAAGGAAGTGGGCGGAGCAATGCTTCTGGGAATATCAAAACCCGTAATAAAAGCTCACGGCTCTTCTGACGAAAAGGCGTTTTTCTGTGCGATACGGCAGGCGGTGAACCTTGTGAGGGCAAACGTTATTCCGCAGATAGAAGAGGCGATGAAAAAAGATACGGAAGAGGAAACCAATGTTTAACATAGGCGTTTTTTCAAGGCTGAAACCGTTTCTTGCCGAAATTTTCGACGTTGACGAAAGTGAAATAAAGCCCGATACCGATCTTTTTGCCGATCTTTTCGCCGATGAATACGACATGCTTGAAATTGCGATGATAATCGAAGAAGAGTTTGACAAAAAAATAACGCTTCCGAAAAAAGGGCCCTATACCGTTGAAAAACTTATTGCCGCCGCTGAAAAATAAAGGAAGGAAGAACATAATGAGCGCTTCTTTTTATACGGGAGCGGAAGAAAAGATCTCGCTTCTCGAAAAAAAAATAAATTATTCTTTCACAAATAAAAAACTTGCCGCAGATGCAGTCACGCATTCGTCTTTTTACAACGAACACAAACATGAGACCGAATCGAACGAACGCCTTGAGTTTTTGGGCGATTCAGTGCTTTCGCTCATCACCTGCGAATACCTTTTTTCGCATATCCACGAAAACGAAGGCGTATTGACAAAGCTTAAAGCCGCACTTGTGTGCGAAGACTCTCTTTACGCTTTTGCAAAAGAAAAAGGCCTCGGCGAATGTCTGCTTTTCGGCAAAGGCGAAAAAGCCGCAGGCACCGAAAGAAAATCAACGCTTGCCGACGCGGTGGAGGCAATGCTCGGCGCAGTTTATCTTGACGCCGGTATAGAAGAGGTAAAAAAGATAATTTTACCGTATCTTATCTCGTGCATTGGCGAGTCGGAAGTGCTGCATGACTACAAAACGATGCTTCAGGAGATCGTTCAGAAAAACAAAGGAGAGCTTTTATCTTATGAGATAATCGACGAATCCGGACCCGCGCACGACAAAATGTTTGTCTGCCAGGTGAAGATCAATTCAAACGTAATCGCAAAGGGCGAAGGACACTCAAAAAAGACAGCGGAACAGGCAGCCGCCAAATCCGCCCTTGCACTGATGGGGATAAAATAGAAAGGAGAGAGAAAAATGGCGAAAAACGACAATCTCGGCGAAGCTAAAAAGGCAAAGAACGACGAATTTTATACTCAATACGGCGATATAGAGGCGGAAATGAACGCTTATGTTGAATATAATCCCGACGTTTTCAGAAACAAAACAATTCTTTTGCCATGCGATGACCCCGAATGGTCTAATTTCACAAAATACTTTTCTTCAAACTTTTCACGGTTCGGTCTGAAAAAGCTTATCTCAACATCTTACGCAAAAGGCGCGGCAAACAATGAAATTACACTTTTTGAAATGGAATCACCGCTTTTTGATGAAGAAAAGCACGAAAGCCGCGGCAAGCTTTTCACTCTCACAAGAGATAAAGACGGTTCGGGCAATATTGATACGGATGATATAGAGTTTTCGGGTTATCTTGAAGGCGACGGCGATTTCCGCTCCGAAGAGGTAAAAAAACTGCGTGACGAAGCGGATATCATAATTACCAATCCTCCGTTTTCTCTCTTCCGTGAATTTCTTGCATGGATTATGGAAGGGGAAAAGAAATTTGTTATTTTGGGAAACATGAATGCTATTACATATAAAGAGGTTTTTCCCTATTTGAAAGAAAACACATCATGGCTTGGGTATAAATCTCTTAATATTGATATGTATTTTAGCGTTACTGATGAATATAAAAAATGGCTTGTGCAAAACAAAAAAGAGGGATCTGCTTACAAAATCATTGGCGATGTAGTCATGGGACGCTTGGCGTCCGCATGCTGGTTTACAAACATTGAACATGGAAAACGCCACGAATGGTTACAACTTGACACAATGGCGCATAACCTGAAATACAACAAGCAGTTAAAAAAGAAACTTGAAGAATACGGCTGTGAAACATACCCGAAATACGATAATTACGATGCGATAGAAGTGCCGTTTACGGAATGTATTCCGTCAGATTACGACGGCGTAATGGGAGTTCCGATAACGTTTTTGGATAAGTATAATCCGGAGCAGTTTGAAGTATTAGGAGCGACAGAAAGTGAAGGAAAAGGTTTTTCCAATGGCTTGTGGAACGGTGATATTTCACAGGCAATAGTGAATGAAAAAAGGGTTTATAAAAGGCTTTTTATCCGCAAGAAAGGAGAAAACGCTCAATGAAAACAACGCTTCACACCGAATGGACGGTAGGCGATATATGCGAGGGTTTTATTTACGATAAAAACGAGCAGAAGGGGCTTTACGGTCTTTGCGGAAAGCTGATAATTCAGCCCGAATATCAGAGAAACTATATATACGGCGACGGAAAGAAAGACGTTGCGGTAATTGAATCTCTGCTGAAAGGCTACCCTCTCGGACTTATTTATTTTGTGCTGAATAAAGACGGCATGTATGAAGTGCTTGACGGTCAGCAGAGAATAACCTCTTTTGCAAGATTTGTGAATATGTCGTGGCCGTTTGCGGTAAATTACAAAGGAAAGCCGCGTTATTTCAACAGCCTTGACGAAGATGACCGCAACAGGATAACACAAACAAAGCTGACAATATATGTTTGCGAGGGCGAACCTTCCGAAATTCAGGAGTGGTTCGGCATAATAAATATAGCAGGCGTTCCTCTTGTGGCGCAGGAGCTTCGCAACGCGGCTTATCACGGACCGTTTGTGACGAATGCGCGCGCGGAATATTCCAACTCAAACAATTCCAAAATGAATATGTGGAAAACATATATCAAAGGCGACCCGAAAAGACAGGCGATTCTTGAACGTGCCCTTGACTGGGTAATCGGCGGTGAAATCGAAAACTATATGGCTCTTCACCGCAACGACAGCGAAATAACCGAACTGAAAAATCATTTTGATACGGTAATCGACTGGATAGATTCGGTTTTCGATTATACAGGCAGCGAAATGTGCGGTCTTGAATGGGGCAGACTTTATGATGAATACCACAAAACACCGTATTCGAAATCGGAAATAACAAAGCGTGTCGACGAACTTCTTGCGGATTATCAGGTAACAGATAAAAAAGGCATTTTTGAATATATTCTGGGCGGCGAAAAAGACAAATCACTTCTTAATATCCGTATTTTTGACGACAGAACGAAAAAATCGGTTTACGAAAAGCAGACCGCAAAAGCGAAAGCGGAAGGCGTTTCAAACTGTCCGTATTGCGCAATCGGGCATGACAACAACGCAAAACGAATTTACAAACCGAGCGAAATGGATGCAGACCATGTAACCGCATGGTCAAAAGGCGGGGCGACGGACGAAAGCAACTGTCAGATGCTGTGCAAAATGCACAACAAAGCCAAAGGCAACAGATAGTCCCGAAGGGAGTCCGAAAAGGAGGGAGACGCGCGGTGAAAAATAAGCATGCAACGATACCTGTGTTTGTGCCGCATTATGCGTGCCCTAACGACTGTGTGTTTTGCGATCAGAAGAAAATATCGGGCGCGCAGAGTCCGCCGAAGGATCTTGAAGAGTTTCTTTTTTCTGCGGCGGCGGGGCTTTCCGAAAAATTCACCGAAGCGGATATCGCGTTTTTCGGCGGCAGTTTTACCGGCATAGACGAGCCGCTTATGCGGTATTATCTTGCGGCGGCGAAAAAGACGAGGGAAAAATACCCGAGGATAACGGGGATACGGCTGTCAACGAGACCGGATTTCATATCGGAGCATATACTTGACGTGCTTGAAGAATACGGCGTTACGTCAATAGAGCTGGGTGCTCAGAGCATGGATGACGGCGTGCTTTCGCTTTCGGAAAGAGGGCATACCGCGGCGGACACGGCAAGGGCGGCAAAAATGATAAAAAGCCGCGGATTTTCGCTTGTTTTGCAGACGATGACGGGGCTTCCGGGCGACAGCGAAAAAAAGGATATCGAAACGGCAGAAAAAGTTGCGGCGCTCGGTCCCGACGCTGTGCGGATATACCCCTGCGTTGTGCTTTCGGGCACGAAGCTCGAAAAAATGGCGAAAGAGGGAAAATACAAGCCGCAAACAGTCGAAGAGGCAGTAAAAATATGCGCCGGACTGATTGAGTTTTACGAAAAAAACGGGATAGACGTTTTGCGTGTGGGGCTTCACTCATCAGACCTGACAAAAAACGGCAGCGTTGTCGGCGGCGCGTTTCATCCGGCGTTCGGCGAGCTGTGCGAAAGCGAGATAATATATCGCAGAATGCGTGAAAAGATCGTTAAAAACGGAATTTCGGGAGGCGTATTTGCGACAGCGGTCCCTAAAACGGATATTTCGAAAACGGTCGGTCAGAAAAGAGAAAACATCAGAAGGCTTGAAAAAGAGTTTGACATAAAAATCAGAATAGCATACAAAGAGTAAAAGAAAGCGAGGATAAAGTTAAAATGAAACCTATAGTTACAGCGCAGTGCTACACGATACATCCGCATATTCAGACGGATGAAGATTTTGTTGAGTCCATGAAAAAAATAAAGGAGATCGGCTACAATGTTGTTCAGCTTTCGGGACACACGAAAGTTACGCCATCGGTAATAACGGAAACACTGAAGGAATACGACCTGAAATGCTGCGTAACGCATTCTCCGTTTTCGAGACTGACGGATGATTTTGACGCGCTTGTAAAGGAGCATGAAGATTGGGGCTGCAGCGTAATAGGCGTAGGCGGCATGCCCGGCGAATACCCGAAAACGGTTGAAGGATATACCGAGTTTGTGAAAAAGGCAAACGAAATAGGCGAAAAGCTTGCGGAACACGGAATGAAATTCGCGTATCACAACCATTCCTTCGAGTTTGAGAGAATATCGGGCGCAACAAGAGGAATGGATATACTGCTTGAAGGATTCGGAGAAAACGTTGAGTTCATACCCGACTGCTTCTGGCTTCAGTATGCCGGAGTGAACGTATATTCGTGGCTTTTGCAGCTGAAGGGCAGAACGAGCGTAATTCATTATAAGGATTACAGAATAGTTCCCGGAAAAGGCAATCACGATTTTGCAGAGATAGGCAACGGAAATATGGATTACGGGCTTATAACGGAAATTGCGGAGAAGATCGGAGCAAAATATGCCGCGATAGAGCAGGATTCCTGTCCCGGAGACAGATTTGACAGTCTGAAGATCAGTTTTGACTACTGCACAAAAGTGCTCGGACTGCCCGTAAAATAAAGAAAGCAGGTTAAAAGATGTATAATTTTGTGATTTCAGCGTTCGGTGACGAGATAAGTCAGGATATAACCGAACAGATGAACGTTCTTGAAAAGAACGGAGTAAAATATATTGAGCTTCGCGGCATAAACGGAAAAAATATTTCCGACTGGTCCCCGAAGGAATTTGAGGAAATAATAAAACAGATGGAAGACCGCGGCTTCGGGGTATCGTCCCTCGGTTCTCCGATAGGCAAAATAGGCATAACGGACGATTTCGGCGGACATCTCGACAAATTCAAAAATACGCTCGATCTTGCGGCAGTGGCAAAAACTAAATATATACGTATGTTCAGCTTTTTTATGCCGCAAACGGAATGTGAAAAATACCGTGACGCCGTTCTTGAGCGGTGGAATGCGTTTATAGACGCGGCAAAGGGATACGATGTTACTCTTCTGCACGAAAACGAGCACGGCATATACGGCGAAAGCGCCGCAAACTGCCTTGATCTGATCAGATCGCTGAATTCCGAAAAAGTAAAAGCGGTGTTCGATCCGGCAAATTTTGCGATCGACGGTCATGATACAATAAAGGCGTATGCGCTGCTCAAAGATTACGTTGAGTATATGCATATAAAAGACGCCAAAACACAAGAGCACAGAGTTGTGCCATCGGGCGAGGGCGACGGAAACGTGCCGTATATCATAAATTCGCTCAAAGAGCGTGGATTCAGCGGATTTTTGTCTGTTGAGCCGCATCTTGCAACAAGCAATATAGCAGTAGGAGGCGCGGAGCTTTTTGAAATTGCTCTCAATGCGTTGAAAAAGCTGATATAATTATTATCCGAAAACGAAAGGAGACAATGTTATGATGCTTGTAATCGTCGGACTGATATTCATTCTTTTCAGGTTCGACTATTCATTTTTCAGCTACAATGTGGAGGCGAGCGTTGCTATAGACGTTTTGCCTGACTTCGTGGGTTATCTGCTCATATGGTTCGGGCTTGAAAAATCTGTAGACGTGAACAGATGGTTCAAAGAGGCGCACTCAGCCGCGACGGGAATGATGCTCATAACGTTTATAACGCTTGTTTCCTCGCTCAGTTTTCTTCTTGAGCCTCTGTTGGAAAGTCCCGACGGACAGATATTTGCGATACTGTTTTATATTATAAATTACCTTGTTCGCATCGGCGGCAGCATTCTTACCGCGCTCACAATGGTCTTTATGTTTATGCTCGCCTCTGCGATAGGGTATTCAATGCAGTCTCAGGAACGGATGCTTCTCTGCAGAGTGATGTATGTTTTCAGCATAGCATACAGCGTTCTTGCAGTGGTTTATATAGTAAATCAGTTTATAAATCTGCCTCTGCCGCTTGACTGGATAACGGCGGGCATAAATGTGATATTTATTCTGTTTTCGTATATTTCGATGAATAAAATAAAGGAACTGGCGTAAAACGCTGTTCTGAAGGTTACCATTATAATATATAAGCATAATTTCAAAATGGAGATGTGTTGTTTTGAATCTTGATTTTTCCGGCAAAATATATCTTTCGGGCATAGGCGGCTCCTCTATGAGCAGTCTCGCAAAAATACTGCTTTTGCGTGGCAAAGAAGTCTGCGGCTCGGATATGCAGTCTTCGGAGGCTACTGACGAGCTTGTAAAAAAAGGCGTAAAGGTGTATATCGGGCAGAAAGCGGAGAATATAGAGGCGGAAATGCCCGCCGCGATAGTGAAAACCGAAGCGGTTTCCGAAAACAATCCCGAGATCGTGGCAGCCGCAAGGCTCGGCATACCCGTATATCGCCGCGCAGAGCTTCTCGGCACGCTGCTTGACGGATACAAAAAAACGATAGGCGTTGCCGGCACTCACGGCAAAACGACCACAAGCTCTATGATAACATCCGTTTTTCTTGCGTCCGGGCTTGATTTTTCAGCAATTTTAGGCGGACATATGAAGCAGCTCGGCGACGGATACACCATAGGCAAAACCGATTCGGTATGCGTGTTTGAAAGCTGCGAATATAAAGAGTCGTATCTGTTTTTCAAAAGCGACATATCCGTTATTCTCAATATCGCGCCCGATCATATGGAATATTTCAAAACGGAAGAAAACCTTATAAATTCTTTCAGAAGGTATCTGCAAAACACAAAACCGGGCGGATATGTTGTGTATAATGCGGAGGACAGGGCATCTCTTGAAATGATAGAGGGCTATGAGGGCAAAAAAGCGTCTTTCGGCATTGAAAAGGGAAGATTTCACGCAAAAAACGTTACTCTTGAGAAGGGACGCGGGGTTTTTGATCTATATGACGGCGATACGCTGCTCGGAAACGTCCGTCTTTCGATCCCCGGATTTCACAACGTGAAAAACGCCGTTGCCGCGGCTGCGGCATGCACTCTTTACGGTATCGATGCAAAAACAGTCGTTCGCGGCCTTTGTGATTATGCCGGAGACGAGCGGCGGTTTGAATATCACTGCGTTGTCAACGGCGCGGTAATAGCCGATGATTACGGACATCATCCCGACGCTTACAAGGTAACTTTCGATACCGCGAGAGCAGTCGGTTTCAAACGGATAATAGCGATCCATCAGCCGCATACTTTTTCAAGAACGAAACTGCTTATGAAAGAGTTCGCGGAAGTTCTGTCAACGGTCGATCACGTGATCGTAGCCCCCATATACGCCGCAAGAGAAACGAACGATATGTATAACGTATACGCTCAGGACCTCGTAGCGCTTCTGCCAAACGCGGAATACTGCGAAACGTTTGAGGATATTGCGAAAAGAGTGTTTGAAACGGCGAGAGAAGGAGATATTTTCATCACTCTCGGCTGCGGTGACATATACAAAGCGGCAAAACTCATCACAAAGCTTAACGCCGAAAGAAACGGAAACGGAAAGGCGTAAAACAAATCCCGTTTTACATTCCTGCTGCCGTTTTTAATGCGGCAGAAAGACGGTATTATATCACTCTCTCTGCAAATGTTGCAAAAAGATGCGTTTTTGGTGTCTTTAAAATGACGAAAATGCAAATTAAAAACGAAACTTTGTTCCGTCAATAAATTTTGTGCAAATTGAACAAAACAAAAACTTCAAAAAATAGTGCTTGACACAAAATAAAGAAAAAATATCAAAAAACAGCAAAATTATTCAACATATTGTGTTTTTTCTTTGTTTCGATACAAATGTGACAAATTTATGATGGGTAAAATTTACTAAAAATGTGATATCCAATCAATCAAAATAGGGCATATTGCACAAATAAATAAGGAAATCCCGTTTTAACCATTATAAAAAACGGGATTTTTTTTATTGACAAGAAAAAAGAAAAATATTATAATATACAGACAAAAAGCTGTAAAAGCAGCCGTACGGGCGGTTTTACAAGCAACAGATTAAGGAAGGTGTTTTGCAGTGCGCATTCGCAAGCTGAAAGCTTTGGCGATACTGCTCGCGGCGGTAATATCGGTTCAGCTGATACCGGTAATTTCGTTTGCGAGATCGGATGTCGTTGAAGAGACCGGTGTTTCGGTATTTGTGCCTGTATACAAGAGCGGTTCTTACGGTGAATACCTTCAGAACTACATGAAAACGGCGATTGCCGATAATCCCGTTGAGATAGACGTAACAACGTTTACCGACGAGGTCGGCGATGCCGAAGTCCGCACGGTCGAAGGACGCAGCAACGTTGCTGTCACGACCGAGCTGAGCACGATAACGTATACGGTAACGGTCGATAAAACCGGTATGTATTCCATCGGTGTCGATTATTATCCGATAGAGGGCAAGGGCGCCGCTATCGAAAGAGGTATCCTCATCGACGGTCAATACTTATTTACGGAGGCACGTTCTGCTTCTCTTGACAGAATATATGCCGACGATGTCGCAGACAGATCCGATCTCGAAAACTATTTTGTTCATGACGAGTCGGGCAACCAGCTGCGCCCCGTTCAGGTAGAAGCTCCCAAATGGGTAGACGGCGCGTTTTTCAAGGACTCTTCGGGTTCTTATGACGGCGCTCTTCAGTTCTACCTCGAAAAAGGAGAGCATACAATAACGTTTGACTCGGTCCGTGAGCCCCTGGCTGTTTCGGGACTCAGACTTTACGGCGCGTCAAGCTATCAGGATTATAACGATGCAATGGCGAAATACGCATATCTCGACCAGAGCGGTAAAGAGCTTATCGCAAAAGTCGAGTGCGAATATCCGTCCGCAAAATCCGAAGCAACGCTTTTTGCCGGCACAGACAGAGCCTCGCCGTCCACATCTCCGGCAAGCTCCGGCACGATAAAAATGAATATCCTCGGCAGTACGAACGGTACGTCCACATGGAAAACTTCAGGTCAGTGGGTCGAATATACCGTTGATATTCCCGAAGAGGGTATGTATAAGCTCGCTATCCGCGCTCGTCAGAACGCATCGAGCGGTACTTTCTCATCAAGAGAAATAACCGTAAACGGCGAAAGCGCATACGAGCAGGCATCCGCAGTCCGCGTAGGTTACGCATCGGGCTGGCAGATGGTGCAGCCGAAGGACGAATACAACAACGATCTTCTTTTCCATTTCAATAAAGGCGAAAACACTATACGCCTCAAAGCCGTTCTGGGCGATATGGCGGATATCATCAACGCGGTCGAAGCCGTTGTTCTTAAACTCAACGCGGACTACCGCCGCATAATCATGATAACCGGTCAGTCTCCCGACCAGTACAGAGACTACGATTTCGAAGACGAGATCCCCGAAACGATCTCTGACCTCAAGGCTCAGGCAGACATACTCAAAAAGATACACGATGAACTCGTGCATATCCTCGGTGAACGCGGCGAACAGACAGCAACGCTCGAAACCGTATTCATGCAGCTTTACGCGATGTTCGAAAAACCCGATACGATCCCCAAGGAATTCTCGGGATTCAAAAACAACATAGGCAACCTCGGTTCATGGCTTCTCTCCGCCCGCGAGCAGCCGCTCGAAGTTGACTACATACTTGTTTCAGAGAACAACTACAAGGTCCCCGACGCCGAATCCAATATATTTGTAGGTTTCGCGCATCAGGTATCGATGTTCTTCTCGTCATTCTTTACGGATGTCAACGCCATTTCTACCACAAGCTCCGGTTCTTTTGACCGTAATGTAACGGTATGGATGGCAGGCGTTACCTCCGCGCGTGACTATGCGCAGGTCGTCCGTCAGCTCGTTGACAGAAGCTTTATCCCCAACTACGGCATCAACGTTGACCTCGAACTTGTTCCGTCCGGCGCTCTTCTTCCCTCAACGCTCGCAGGCAAAGGCCCCGACGTTGCAATGAACCAGGACGCCGAAACAGTTATTAACTATGCGGCCCGTAACGCACTGCAGGAACTCAACATATTCGACGATTTCGACGAAGTAAAGAAGTCGTTCCTCCCCTCCGCCCTCGTACCCACAACGCTTGACTGGGGCGACGGCAGGTTATTGAATTACGGTCTTCCCGAAACGCAGGTATTCCTCGTTATGTTCTACCGTCAGGATATACTTGAAGAATGTAATCTCAAGCTTCCCGACACATGGGATGACGTATACGATCTTATAGCGGTCCTTCAGAAGAGATATATGGACTTTGCTCCGCCGGCATATGAAACGCTTCTTTACCAGAACGGCGGAAAGCTTTACAACGACAACGGAAAAACAACTGCTCTCGATACGGAAGTCGCGATTGAAACGTTTATTCAGTGGACAGACCTCTACACGAGCTACAAGCTGCCGGTAGAATCTAACTTCGCAAACCGTTTCAGATTCGCTGAAATGCCGTTCGGTCTTCAGACTTACGATTTCTACAACCAGATATCGGTATTCGCGCCTGAGATCAAAGGTCTGTGGTCCTTCGCAAAAGTTCCCGGAACGAAGAAGGAAGACGGCACCGTTGACCGCTCCGTTGTCGCATCCGCCGTATCGAGCGTAATCATGGCTGCCGCAAAAGACAAAGAGGCAAGCTGGGAATACCTCAAATGGTGGACCGGCGCGCAGGCTCAGATAGACTACGGCCGCGAGGTCGAATCTATTCTCGGTACCGCAGCCCGTTACACAACGGCAAACACCGAAGCGCTTCAGAGAATGCCGTGGAGATCGGACGAACTTGCCGTTCTTATGGATCAGCGCAACTACGTTGTAGGTTATCCGCAGGTTCCCGGTTCATACGCTCTCACACGTAACCTCAACTTCGCGTTCCTTAATGTCGTAAACAATCACGCAGACCCGCGCGAAACGCTTCTTGACTACGTAAAGCCTATCAACGACGAACTTCGTTATAAACGCGAAGAGCTCGGATTCCCGGTTGATTGATGAGGAAGGAGGAAATACAAATGAAAAACAAAACAAGCTCCCTTGCACGCAAGAAAAAGTTTGAGAACCTTGACCTTATAGTATTCCTCGGTCCGTTCCTCGTAACTTTCTTCACATTTACGGTCCTTCCCGTATTTATCTCGCTGTTTATCAGTCTTACGAACTTCAATATGCTGGAAATGCCCGAATTTGTCGGACTTGCCAACTACCAGAAGCTCTTCCTTAACGACGATATTTTCTCGCTTGCCATTCAGAACACGTTTATTCTCGCTATCGTAACAGGCCCCGTAAGCTACATCATATGCTTTGGTCTTGCATGGCTTATAAACGAAGTTCCCGCAAAGCCCCGTGCGTTCCTTACTCTTCTTTTCTACGCACCCTCTCTTTCGGGCGGTTTCGGCTTTGTATGGCAGCTGCTTTTCTCAGGCGACCGTTACGGCTACATCAACGGTCTTCTGCTCAACCTCGGCGTTATAACAGACCCGATACTGTTCCTCAAAGACCCCAACTACATGTTCGGCGTCTGCGTGGTAATCGTTCTGTGGCAGGCGCTCGGTACAACGTTCCTTACCTTTATCGCCGGTCTTCAGACTGTCGACCGTTCTCTTTACGAAGCGGCAGCCGTTGACGGTATAAAGAACAGATGGCAGGAGCTTTACTTCGTAACGCTTCCCTCAATGCGCGGACAGCTGCTTTTCGGCGCTATCCTTAACGTTACGGGTTCTTTCGGTATCGGCGGCGTAATCACTCAAGTATTCGGATTCCCGACGACTGACTACGCGCTTCACACCATCATGCACCATCTTGACGACTACGGCGGAGTCCGTTTTGAAATGGGCTACGCGTGCGCGATAGCAACGCTTCTGTTCATCATCTCGTTTACGATGAACAAGCTGTTCCAGTTCGTGCTTGGTCGTATCGGTAAGTAATGAGGAAAAGGAGGTTTTATCATGGCTGAAAAATTAGAAGATGAAGTTCAGGTAGTATATAAAAATCCAAAACCCCTTTTCGGTATCATAAAGCGCAGACCGAAATACGACGAAAACGGCCATCTTATATATTATAAGAAGAAAAAGCTGTTCAAGTATAACAGGGTAAACAGATCGTTCGGCGGCGACCTTACGATGTTCGCGTTCCTTCTCATTGCGGGCGCATTTATGGCGTTCCCTCTCGTATACGCGATTTCGCAGTCGCTCAAACCGCTCCATGAGCTGTGGCTTTTCCCGCCGAACCTCATAGTTAAGAACCCGACCTTCAAAAACTACATAGATCTTTTCAACATAATGTCCAACTCGCTCGTTCCGATGTCGAAATATCTGTTCAACACGATATTCATCACGCTCGTCGGTACGCTGCTCAGAACAATATCCGCCTCGATGTGCGCATACCCCGTATCGAAGCGTCAGTTCAGAGGCAAAAACTTCATATTCCAGATAGTTACCCTTTCGCTTATGTTTGCGGCTCCGGCGGCAACGATAGCAAACTATATCATCATGGCCAACCTCGGCTGGATCGATACTTATTATGCCATTCTTATTCCGGCGCTCGGCAACTCGACCGCTATGTATCTCGTAAAACAGTTCATCGATCAGTTCCCCGACTCCGTTCTCGAAGCCGCCCGTATAGACGGCGCGGGAGAATTCAGAATATTCTGGCAGATACTTATGCCTTCCATCAAACCCGCATGGATGACCCTTATAGTATTCGCGGTTCAGGATTTCTGGAACATGGGTTCCTCAATATTCATCTATCGCGAAGAGCTTAAAACACTCGGCTACGCTCTTTCTCAGATTGCTGCGGCAGGTATCGCAAGAGCAGGCGTTTCAACTGCGGTTTCAATAGTAATGATGATAGTTCCGGTTATTACATTCGTCATCACGCAGTCGAACATTCTCGAAACGATGTCCACCTCGGGCATGAAAGACTGATGAAAGGAGAAGAAAGATGAAAAACGGATTTCTTAAAACCGCGCTTACACTTGTTCTCCTTGCGGCAATGACCGTTACGGTCGCTCTTCCCGCGCTTGCCCTTCCGATAAACTCGGATATCGCCGACAACTATATTTACAACTACAACAGACAACCCGTGCAGGCTCCTCTGGCGTATAAAGCGATAAGAGTTATCGGTTATGAGGATCTCGGTCTTGACAGACAGTTCCAGCCCTCCGATATCTATGTAAGAGGCGACTACCTTTATATAGTAGATAAAGGCGGAAACAGAGTTATCGTTCTTGACCAGAATTATCAGGTAGTTTCGATAATTTCAGAGCTTAAAAACGCGCCGGCGCTTTACGCTTACATTCCCGGCAAAACAAATTCGGACGGTTCCCCTTTCCAGGACTCCGAAATGCTTTCTCACAACAAAAACACATTCTACGCTCCCGAAGGAATTTACGTTGACGAAGACGGTCTTATTTATGTTGCCGATACGCAAAACAGAAGAATCGTTATGTGCGACATAAACGGAAACGTTCAGAATGTTATTCAGGGCGTTCGCGTAGACGTTATAAACGATTATGCGTTCAAACCCGTAAAGATCGTTGTGGACAGAACAGGTTCGTTCCTCGTAATCGGCTATGCCGTAAACAGAGGACTTCTCGAAATCGACAGTGACGGCACATTTCGTTCGTTTGTCGGCGCTCCCCCGGTAACATACAACGCTGCAGACTGGTTCTGGCGTGTGATCGCTACCGAAGAGCAGAAAAAGCAGCTCGTCAAATATGTTCCTACCGAATACAGCAACATAAACATTGACGACCGCGGCTTTATTTACGCTACCATAAGCACTATCAGCGCTCCCGAGCTTCTGACGGCTATCGCGGGCAACAGTGTTTCAGGCGCACTTGCTCCTGTCAAGAAACTTTCTCCGGCAGGTTCGGACGTACTGAGGCGTACGGGCAAATATCCGCCCGTAGGCGACCTTATGTTCTTCTTCAACTCATCGCCTCAGATAGTTGACGTTGCCGTGGATGACGAAAGCGGCAGATACACGATCATCGACTCCCGTTCAGGCCGTTTCTTCACATACGACCCCGACGGAAACCTGCTTTACATGGGCGGCGGATCAAGCACCGACCAGAACGGCAGATTCAGAACGGCAAACTCGATAGCGATCAGAGGCGAACACATAATCATCTCCGACGTCGGCAACAAGTCGATCACGGTTTACGAAACGACCGAATATGCAAGACTCATCAACTCAGCCGTTTCATCAAACGCCGCAGGACGATTTGAAGAAGCAGCCGATTACTGGGATAAGGTTACAACGTTCAACTCCAATATGTATATCGCCTATATCGGTCTGGGCAAGGCTGAAATGCGTCAGGCAATGGCAAATTACGACGAAACAAGATTTGACCATTACGAAAACGCCCTTGTTTACTTCTCTAAGGCGACCGAAAAAGAAAATTATTCAAAAGCCTACGGCGAACTCAGAAAAGAAGAGCTTTCAAAGAACTTCTCGTTCATCTTTATAGGCATAATAATAATAATTGTAGGCATTATCGTATTGTATTTCGTTCGCAAATCACTTAAAAAGAAGAAAAGGGGGGCTAAATAAATGAAATCTATCGGAGAGATCGCGAAAAGCCTGGGCACCGGCATAGTTACGATGTTCAAACGCCTTCCGTTTGCGTTTTACATTCTCGCGCACCCGTTCGACGGTTTTTACGAACTGAAAAACGACCCGCGCAGACATAATCTTCCCGGCGCCGTCTTCCTTTTCCTTGTTCTTGCTCTTACATCTATAATGAAAAGACAGCTTACCGGTTATCTTTTCACCGAACCGTTCGCTCAGATGAACCTGAACGTGCCATATGAAATCGCAATCGCAGTTCTTCCGTTCATCCTCTTTATAATAGCAAACTGGTGCTTTACCTCACTTATGGACGGCGACGGTAAATTCAGAGATATCTTTACCGCCACAGCATACGCAACGATACCGATGTCGATATGCAATCTTCTTGCGATACCGCTGTCGAATTTCGTTACGATTTCCGAGTCGGGTATGTATAATTTCGTTGTCGCCTTCGGTTACGTATGGTGCTACGGAATGGTATTCATAGGCATGCTCGTTACTCATCAGTATACCGTTAAAAAAGCTATCGCCACCGCTATTCTTTCAATAGTGGGCATGGCTGTTATAGCATTCATAATCGTTCTTATAGCATTCCTTGTAACTCAGGTAGCAGGTTTCGTTATCCAGCTTTACACGGAAATCAGCTTCAGATTGAACGAGTAAGGAGGAGAAGATTAAATGAAAAAAATAATTTCTGTTTTTCTTGCGTTTGTCCTCTTCCTTTCATCCGTTTCCGTCCTTGCGGCATGCGGAACAGACAAGGCCGACGATGAGCCCGAATATATCAGCGAGGATATGCGTCTTGAGCATATTGCGAAACTCGAAGAAGGCGGCGTTGTAATAGCCGAAAACGTAAAGAGCGTTCATCACGACGAAGAAAACGACGTTGATATCGTTGAATATACGTGGACGGTAGATCCCGCATACGCTACGCCTGTGGGCAAAGAAGTTTCAAACTACTCATATACCGATGAAAACGGCAACAACATTGCTGTAAAACTCGGTATCACGAATATGAGTAAAATAATGGAAAACGACAGATTCATTCTTTATATGTGCCTAACCCCCGGCAAGATAGACATTGAGCAGCAGGGCGGTTCGGTAACGGACTTTGCGGTCTACGATAAAGAAACGAAACACGTTTACCATTCAAACAGCAACTTTGAACCGAACTCAACTTATGCAAACGTAAAAGCTCCTTCAAAGGACGTAAAGGGCTCTCCGGATATGAACGTCCTCAACCCGATAGTTTCGTCCCTTGCAATAGAAGCTTACGACGTTGCAAACAAGAGATATGAATTCAACTTCCGCCAGCACTGCCTTGAAGATCTTCGTATTCAGGTAGTAAAAATGGCAGACAACAAATTAAGGGTAATATACACCATCGGTAACGACCCGGATAAAGACCTCGTTCCTCCCGTAATTACCGTTGAAACATATCAGTGGCTTGAAGAACGCCTTGCTACCCATACCGAGCTTAACGAAAAAGGCACTAAAACGCTCGGTGAGGAAAAGATGGGCGACCTTATCACAAACTACAAATACGTTACCCCCGAAAACCTCGACCTTGAAGACAGAGAACGTCTTATCAAAAATTATCCTCTGCTTGACGCGATCCCGATGTATATCGTGCGTGTTCTTAACACAAGACAGAAAAAGATCGTAAAAGAAGCTATGGAACTTGCCGGCTTTACGGTAGACATGCTTAAGAGAGAGATGGAACTTGTTGAGTATTCCGGACCGGAACGTGCAGTTATGTTTACGATCCCTCTCGATCTTACCCTTACGGAAAAAGGACTTACGGTAAACATCGATTCATCGCTCATTCAGGCGCCTTCGAAGCAGAAAATGTATAAGATCTCGCTTCTGCGCTCTTTCGGTTCGATGATAAACACTTCAAAGCTTACCAATCCCCCCTATATCATCACCTGCGACGGTTCGGGCGCGTTTATGCCCGCGACCGGCTACGTAACACAGTCTGTATACACCGCAAGAATTTACGGTGAAGACCTTACGTTCCAGAGCGAATCAAAAACGACCAAAATGATGCAGATCGTTTCTCCGTATCTTTTCTACGACAGATCGGACTACGGCGGAATCATGGAAATTCTTGAAAGCGGCACAGCACAGGCGTTTGCTACCGCAAGACCTTCCAACAGCACAAACAACCCCGGCGCTTCGATAAACTACGACCTTATTTATTCCGAACGTGACTACCGAACATACTCCGGCGGTCAGTCGAACAGCTCGTCGGCTGTCGTTTCGACCGACAACTCCTCTTCGGGCGTTGTTCTTTCAAAGGAAAAACAGGTCGCAAACTTCCAGGTAAGCTATTTCTTCACTCCCGGTAACCTGACATATTCCGACTACGCGAAGATGTACAGAGATTACCTTATCGATAAAGGAATACTTCCCGCAGAAACGGTTGCCAAAGGCACAAAAACACCGTTCTATCTTGAAGCGATCGGCGCGATCAACAAAAACGAATCTGTCGGCGGTCTTCCCGTTGACGCAACAAAGGCTCTTACAAGCTATTCGGAACTCAAAGAGATCGTTCAGTCCCTCGTTGACGCGGGAGTTGCGAACATAAACGTCCGTTATCTCTACTGGTCAAACGAAGGCTACTACAACACGGTATCCAGTGTTCCCGCCCTTATGAGCGAAATGGGCAGCAGATCGGAGCTTAACGACCTCGTTTCCTACATGAAGTCAAACAACATCGGCTTCTATCCTTCCGCCGATTTCCTCTATATTTATAAAGACAAACTTACAGACTCGCTCAACTATACAAACGATGCGGCACGTCGTCTTGACATGCGTGTTGCAAGAGTATACAAGAGAAGTCTTTCAACGGGCAGAACTACCACTGACGCTGATTATACGCAAACTGTCCTTAACCCCGGCATAATTCCTTCGCTTGCAAAATCCTATAAGGCCGAATTTGAGAAGATCATAGATAACAAGCAGATTTCTCTCGGCGAGATCGGCAGAGACCTCAACTCAAACTACAGAGTAGGTCATATCATGAACAGAACCCAGGCTCTCGAAGCTCAGCTCGAAGCATTGGAGCTTTTCTACAACGACGGCTACAAGCTGCTCGTTTCTACCGGTAACGACTACACATGGAAATATGCGGATCATATCGTAAATCTTCCTATCGGCGCAAGCGAATACCTCTCTTCGACCGGTTCCATACCGTTCCTTCAGATGGTTCTTCACGGACATATTCAGTATGCCGCAGAGCCGTTCAATATTTCGGCGGACTACGAAACGCAGCTTCTTAAATGCCTTGAAACGGGCAGCGGCGTAAACTTCCGCTGGATGTACGACGAAAACGGCGTATTCGACAACACCAAATTCTACGATTTCTACTCGCTGCACTACACCGACAGCTTCGACAGAGCAGTTGAGCTGTATAAGGAAGTCGCATCCGTTCTCGACAAAGTAACGTCCGAACCGATAACACTTCACGAAACCGCGAACGCGTATATCAAAGGCGTAACAGACGTTAACGGAGAAAAAGTAAAAATCAACAATGTATTCCATGTAATTTACGGCGACGGCGCACTTGAGCTTTACATCAACTACAACAGTTCCGAAGTTGAAATTGAATCCGGCGCGACCGTTCCGGCACTCGGATATTTGGAGGTGAAGTAAAATGAGCGCAGAAGCAGCGGCAAAAAAGCCAAAAGAGATAAAGAGAGGCAAACTCTCACTCGAGCGCAAGCATAATCTTTACGGTTATATCTTCGTTCTTCCCGTAATTATCGGTCTCGCGTTCATATACATCCCCGTTATCATCCAGTCTTTCATTTATTCCGTAAGTGAAATCAAGGTTGATGCGTCGGGCTTCCACACAATTTTCGTAGGACTCGACAACTACTACGAAGCTCTCTTTGTTGAGGCAGACTTCCTCAGAACAGTTGTTGAGTCAACGCTCGGCATCCTTGTTCAGATCCCGATAATCCTTATCTTCGCGTTCTTTATGGCAAATGTTCTTAACCAGAACTTCAAAGGAAGAACCGTAGCCCGCGTTATCTTCTTCATCCCCGTTGTTATTTCAACAGGTATTATCGCCCAGTTTGAAAACATGAGCTCAATGCTTGACGTATACAGCTCTTCGGAAAAGATGGATATAGGCAGCGCTTCGGGTATGGCAAACGTCTTCAACTATCAGCAGCTCAGACAGCTCGTAGTTGTTGTTTTGCAGAATAACGACTTTGCAAACGTTGTTCTCGGCGCGGTAGACGGACTTTACAGCGTTATCACTTCTTCCGGCGTTCAGATGCTCGTATTCCTTTCCGGTCTGCAGTCGATCTCAACTTCAATGTATGAGGCGGCTACGGTCGAAGGCGCAACGGCATGGGAAACTTTCTGGAAGATATCCTTCCCCATGATAAGCCCGCTTATTCTTGTTAACCTTATCTATACCGTTATAGATATGTTCCTCAAGGCGGAAAACCCGGCGGTCAAGATGATTAATGAAGAGCTGAGCAACGCGAGTGAGTATGCTCTCGCATCCGCGTTCTCATGGATCTACATGCTTGTAGTTCTTGTCTTCGTAGGCATCGTTGTTCTTCTCGTCCGCAAACTCATCATTTATCAGGATTAAGGAGGGAAGAAAATGAGACAAATCAACTACGTTGTAGAAGGTAAAGAGCACGAAAAGCGCAACTTTATCGAAAATCTTCTCGCAAAACTCAATCCCACCAAATATGCTGATTTCAGCTGGGAAAGATGGAAAAGAAAGAACTTTAATCTCAAAGGCGTAGGCAAATTCCTCTGGTCAATCGCAAGATTCATAATCATCGTAGGTATATCCTTCATGATCCTTTATCCGTTCGTTGTCAAGGTCATCGTTTCGGGCATGTCCACGGCGGACCTTGAAGATAAAACGGTTATGTTTATCCCCCGCGAAGGCTCAACGTATTTCTGGCAGCGCGCTATACAGAATATCCAGTATTGGCAGGCGCTCATAAATTCGGCGCTCCTCTCACTGATAACCGCTGTGCTTCAGATGCTTGTAAGCTGTCTTGCCGGCTACGGATTTGCAAGATTCAACTTCAAGGGCAGAAACATTCTCTTCTTCCTCATCATTCTCACTCTTATCATTCCTCCGCAGACTATCATGCTTCCGCTGTATGTCCGTTTCAGATATTTCATCGGAAACATCTCGATAATCGACTCTATCTGGCCGATGGCGGTAATGTCCGCTACGGGTCTCGGTCTTAAAAACGGTCTTTATATCTACCTTATGCGTCAGTTCTTCAGAGGACTTCCGAAGGCGCTCGACGAGGCTGCATATATCGACGGCGCAGGCCCGTTCCGCACATTCTTCTCGGTAATGCTTCCGAACGCGGGCAACATGATGATCACCGTTTTCCTCTTCTCCTTCACATGGCAGTGGACGGATACAACGTATAACAGCATGCTTGTTCCGAATATGGTAATTCTTTCAAATACCGTAACGAACGTTACAAAGGGCGTTTCGGAGCTTATCCAGCAGCAGACACTCTACGATACGGCTTCGATCCTTATGATATTCCCGCTCTTGATAGTATTCCTCTTTGCTCAGAGATACTTCATTCAGGGTATCGAAAGATCCGGCCTTGTAGAATAATCAGATCATTCCGGACTCATTGTATTATATATTCGGAAAACATCAAAAAAACCGCTTCGTTTTTCGGAGCGGTTTTTTCTGCAATAATTGTAAGAAATAGCTTTTTCTGATCCGGAAGAACGGTAACTGAACCCATTGTTCAAACCGAATATTACAATAATTACGACAAATATCTATATGTTGTGGTTTTGATTTATTTCAATACTACATATATTATTACAATTTTGAGATCAGCAAAATTTATCTCAAAAACGCTGAAAAAGTGTGATTTTATCGGCGTTTTGCGCAAATCGGGAAAAAACGGTGAAATTCAGGAATTGTAATATATTACAACGAAAAAATCATAAGTTTTCCACTGCATTCCATTGTAATTTTACGGAAAAACAGCCGATTTTATGTGCAACCTGCACATTTTAAGCAATTAATAATTAAAATAAATTGTGAAAACATACAAATTACACCCCTTATTGAAAAAAATTACAAAAAGGGGTTGATTTTTTCGGCAAAATGTAATATAATATACGCAAGGCAAAAGAAAAGAGGAGGGGGTAGTATCCTCAAAAAAGGAAAAATCCCCCGAAATCGGATCTTTGATGCCGAAAGTTTATTTTCAACTGTCTCGAAAAGATGAAAATCATGAAGAGACAAATTTTAAAGGAGGAAAACAATCCATGAGCAAAAAAATTATCTCTGCCATTCTTGTTATGGCGATGATAGTTTCTATGTCCGCTACCGCGATCATCGGCTCTCTGGGTGCAGCAGCAGCCACCGATTACGAAGCAGACAGAGCAACCCTTAAAGCTCTTATCGAGAAGCTCGTTAAATACGGTCCTGATCTCCAGGATCGCACAATGAACCTTCTTAAAGAAACCAAGCTTCTTACTTGGAACGACGATAAGAAAGAATATCAGGCACTCCTCGACCGTGACGGATTCTGGTCTGGCAGAGCTTATGACCAGGCATATTACATCTTCCTCGGCGAAGACGATACTCTCGGTCAGCACTTTGTTGATAACAACAGTATCAACATGAACGGCAAAGTTGTTTGGAGAAAAACACTCGAAGAAGGCGAAACCTACCTCGACCTCGCAAGCAAAAACGTCAGCGCTATCGTAGAATACGCTGCATCCGCTTGGTATTTCGGTCAGGACGCCAATAACGAAATCGTAGACCCCAGCTTCAACGAAGGCAGAAACGCAGTTGTTAAAGCCGCTATCGGTCTTATCAACTCCGTATTCGAAGCTCTCGCAAAAGAAGTCGGCTCCAACGTTAAACCTCTCGGTTACGACTCTATCTACTGGAGCGAAAGATACGCAGGTATCTTCGGTGAAACCGGTTTCTTCAATCAGTCCATCGGTTACAACCCCTACTACTACATCATCAACGATGATGACTACTGGTTCGACGCTATGTACTGGGGCGGCAACGCTCTCGGTCAGTATCCTGTAAGATGGTACACATTTGCAGAAGCTGATCAGCTTGCTAAACAGGAAGCTTTTGATTTCAACACAGCTCTCAGAACTCTCGCCATGAAGATCGGCGACGCTCCCAAAGGCATTATCTGGGCTCCGAACAATACAGAATTCGGCTCTCAGAGAGCAGCTCAGGAAGCAGCTCTTGTCTATAACGGCAACGGCGCAGGCGTTCTTTTCTGGGACTTCCTCGAAGGCGACTATGCTAAATTCCAGGCTATAATCGACAAACTCGTTGAAAAACTCATCGGCAAGATCGATATGTATTTCGGCGACGCTGCTGATTTCTCAGCTCAGTATAAAGCATACCTCAAACTCGAAATCCTCGTAGACCTCTATGATAAATACATCAAAGACGTTTACAACAACATCTATTCCTACACTTCCGCATCCGCAGCTCTTCTCAACGACGTTCTTTATGCTAAACGCATAATCGAATACGTAAGAGAAAAAGACAGCAATGCAAGACTTATGGTTCTTGCTCTTACCGACTTCAACTCTCTTATCGCTAAGATCGAAGCCGGCATCAAAGCAGCTGCTCCGAAGAACGATTACCAGAAACTCGATGCTGCCAACATCGGCGAAGGCACCGAACTCGTAAGAAAAGCTGAAGCTCTTCTTAAGAACTGGGATTGGTCCGGCAAAAAAGACGACGATCCTTATAAGATCGCTTGGGTAAGACTCAACGCTGCAAAAGAAGATCTCAAAACAATGCTTCCCGCTGCAGCAGGCGAATCTGTTCTTATAATAGTTCCCGCTGACACCCGTTCCATCAAACCCCTTATCGGCGTTGATGTTAAGAACGACAGAGTAACCGTTGAGTTCACTCCCAACTACTACTCTTACTGGAAATTCCGCGCTATCCTTATCGCAGCTCTCGACGCATTCAACGACAGACTTACAGCAGCTACTCTTCCCGATGTAGCTACAACACTTCCTGTTGACGCTGAATCCGTTGTAAACGAGATCAACAAATATGCGTTCCTCGCAGGTATCGTTGGTCCTATCCTTAAATATAACAAAGATACAAAGACTATCGAAGATATTCCGTACGTTGATGCAAACAACAATCCCACCAACGCTCACAGAGCATCCAAGACATACTCTTTCTACCTCTTTGATTATGTTAAATCCGCAGACATCACCTATCCGAATACTCACGCTATGGCTCTTCTCGCCTCCAACGTAACGGACGGCTCCGGAGAGAACAGAGACGGTATCGGTGACGAACTCAAGGCTGTAACAAGCATATACGAACAGGTTGTCGGCTATGCTCGCGGCAACAACACCCATGAAAACAACAGCAACGATAAGTTCACTGAAGAACTCATGAACTATGACTGGCTCAATGTTGACTGGGCTACATCTAACGGTCTTGAACTCAACTTCAAAGAAGAAGCTAGCCTCTTCCTCAACCAGGATGTTGCTATCGACAGCGTATATAACTTCCTCGAAACTCTCTTCACAGTAGCAAGAGATGCAAGAGATCACTTTGATCCCAAAGCTTCTACTCTCGTAGGCTTTGACTGGACAATTCCCGATGCTGTAGAACTTACAGACGCAACCTCCACAGGTTACATCGGAAGAATCCGTTCTGCTCTCAAACTTCTCACTGCAGACATCACCAAACTCGTTCAGATCTACGGTTGGGTATTCTACAACGTAGCTCAGGTTCTTGGTTGGGATTATGATGTAAACGGCGACGGACGCACAGTTCTTCTTACGAAGATCGAAGACGGTCCTCTCGCTGCAATCCTCCCCTGCATCACCGATGCAAACGTTTCATCTGAAAAATCTTACGGTTCTAAAGATGGCGAAGAATCTAACTATCCTGAAGGATTCTTCAAGAAAGCTAAATCCGCAGGTCTCGCTCTTGAAAGACTGCTCGCTCAGAACATCAACGAAACACCTGCAACTAAATCCTCTATCATCAAAGCTTACGATAACTTTGTAAAAGCTCTCAAAGCTTACATCCTTACCGAAGCAGGCGCTGCTAAATTCGACGAATTCGTTGACGACGTATACTATGTTGTTGACCACTTCTTCGGCGAAGCTGACAGCTACAACTACAACGAACTCTACCAGAAGCTCGCTTCCGGTACTAACACCATCTTTGCTAACAAACTCATCGACGCTAAGAACTGCTACCAGTACTTCCAGATGAAGTTTGAACATGCCGTTGAAGATAAACATGAAACAAACGCTATGTTTAACCTCTACTACGGCAAGACAGACGCTTTCGGTGAAGGCGGCAGCACAGTTGCTCCTCTCGAAGTAAACTACATCAAACCTCTCGAAGCTCTCATTGCTAACAACAACGTATCCGGCTACACTCGTGACTTCGCTGATAAATATCAGGAAATCAGAAGAATCGCTGCTCTCATCCGTGGCTGCATCTACGGTAACAGCGCTGACGGTTACACAGTTGAATTCAATGACCTCAGAGATATGCCTGTTTGGTTCGCAGAAAAAGTTCTTAACGAACTCACCTCTGCTTGGGCTGACAGAGCTAACTACACCACCGCAGGTCTCGTAGCATACAAAGCTGACCTCGAAGCTCTCCTCCGTGAAGCTGACGGCAAGAACGTATATGCTTACAAGACAAATACAGACGAATCCAAGGCAATCTGGGATGCATTCGTAGAAGCATACAGAAACGCTCAGTACGTTGCTCTTGATACAAGATGCCCGAAGGCTGACGTTGACAATGCTGTTGCTGCTCTCAAGGCTGCTATGGCTAACCTCGCTAAGATCGAAGCTGTTGACGGCGCTGCTGATAAAGACACCCTCGCTGCTAAGATCGCTGAAGCTGAAGCTCTCTTTGCACGTGCAAACGTAACCGAAGACAAAGCAGCTAAAGATAACCTCGTAGTTGCTATCTCCGAAGCTAAGAAAGCTCTCCAGTTCACAATCACGGTTCTCAACTCCAATGATCTTGAAACTGTAATCAAGAATCTTGATAACGCTATCAATGCTCTCACCAAGTCTATGTACACCGGTAAAGACCTCAGAAAAGACACCAAAGTTCTCGAACTCCAGGTTGTTGTTGATCTCTATACCGAAGGTTCCTACAGAAAGTTCGCTAACGCTGTAGAAGCTGCATACGCTATGGCTGAAGCTGACACCGCTACCGAATCCGCTATGAAGAATGCATACAAAGCAGTTGCTGACAGATTTGCAGACCTCAAACTCGCTCCGGTAGAAGAACCCGTTCAGGAACCCGAAGTCGTTATCGTTGAAGTAGAAAAACCGTCTGTTGTTCTCGAACAGGCTAAGGCTATCTACAAAGAAGCTAACGACGGATATGCAAAAGCAGTTGAAGGCTGCACCGCTGATACCGCTGCTGCATACAAGGCTGCTATCGACACTCTGAAGGCTGACATTGATAAAGAAGCTGACGACGCTAAACTCCTCGCTTCCATCATCACCCTTAACCTCGCTAAGGCTGCCCTCACTGTTGATGTACCTGAAACAATTGATGACTGATAAGTTTTCTTCCTTATAAATCGAAATAACTTTCAGCATAAAGGAAGTCCCTGCGGCATTGCCGCAGGGACTTCTGCTATATAAAGAGCATCTTCCGGTGTTTCGAAAACTGCATAAAATTCAAAAAAAGCAATAAATCCCCCTTGTAAAAAAAAGTAATCTGTGATATAATATAATGTAATATAATTATTTTTTATAAAAAGGGGAGCGGCAAACAAACCGCGAAAAACCGTATGGGTCTTATAATTCCCAAAGATTACAATCCGTTTTTATCGCTTCGTCAAACACAGAAAGCCGTAAAAATAATTAAAGATGTTTTTGAAATAGAGCTGTCGAAGCTCCTTAATCTGGAGCGTGTTTCTGCCCCGCTGTTTGTTTATAAAGACAGCGGTCTGAATGACGATCTTAACGGAACCGAAACACCCGTATCGTTCGATTTTGACGGCCGCAGAGCTGAAATCGTTCATTCTCTTGCCAAATGGAAGAGATACGCGCTGAAAAAATACGGTTTTGAACCTCATCGCGGTATTTATGCCGACATGAACGCTATCCGCGCCGATGAAGAGGTCGATAATTTCCATTCTATATACGTTGACCAGTGGGACTGGGAGGTCGTTATCAACCGTGAGGACCGTAATATCGCTTTTCTTAAAGAAACAGTCCGAAAAATAGTCTGCGCTATTCATGATACATGGGAAATACTCAATAAAACATATTCAAAAGCCCAGACATCTTTTACGCACGACAATGATGTGTTTTTTATCTCGTCTCAGGAACTGGAGGATATGTTTCCGTCACTCACGCCGAAAGAGCGTGAAAACGAAATAACGAAGGCTCACCCGATAGTTTTTATTATGCAGATAGGCGACAAGCTGAAAAGCGGCAAGCCTCATGACGGCAGAGCTCCCGACTACGACGACTGGCAGCTTAACGGCGACCTTATCTACCGTTTTGAACCGCTTGACACTTCTATCGAAATAATGTCTATGGGTATTCGGGTTGACGAAAAATCGATGGCGCAGCAGCTGAAAAAGGCAGGAGCTGAAGAAAGACGAAATCTTCCTTTTCACCGCGAGCTTCTTGCCGGCAATATGCCTCTTACCGTAGGCGGAGGCATCGGTCAGTCAAGACTGTGCATGCTGCTTTTGCAAAAAGCGCACATAGGCGAAGTTCAGGTCTCACTGTGGCCCGATGAAATGCGTGAAATATGCGAAAATAACAATATGAAATTACTGTAATCAAGGCAGGGAAATACAATGACAGCTATAAAAGAAATTTATGCCGATATCTCGGCATTTGACGGCAAATCCGTATCCGTTGCGGGCTGGGTCCGCACCGTTCGAGACTCTAAGGCGTTCGGATTTATAGAACTTAACGACGGAAGCTGCTTCCGTTCAACGCAGATAGTTTTTGAAGAGGCTAAGCTCGACAATTACAAGCAGATCGCAAAACTCAACGTAGGAGCTTCCGTGAGAGTTGAAGGAAAAGTTGTTGCGACGCCTGAAATGAAACAGCCTTTTGAGATAAAGGCAGAAAAAATTGAAGTGGAAGGCGAGTCAACGCCCGATTACCCGCTGCAAAAAAAGCGTCACTCGCTCGAATTCTTGCGCGATATCGCATATCTTCGCCCCAGAACGAATACGTTTTCTGCAGTCTTCCGCGTCCGTTCCGCCGCGGCGCAGGCGATCCATAAGTTTTTTGCCGAAAGAGGATTTGTTTATGTAAACACGCCGCTCATCACGGGCAGCGACTGTGAAGGCGCGGGCGAAATGTTTAAGGTCACGACTTTTGATTTTGACAATATCCCCAAAACAGAAGACGGCAAGGTTGATTATTCAAAGGACTTTTTCGGAAAATCCGCAAACCTTACCGTTTCCGGTCAGCTTAACGCCGAAACTTTCGCTCTTGCTTTCGGCAAGGTTTATACTTTCGGTCCCACTTTCCGCGCAGAGGTAAGCTATACCGCGCGCCACGCGGCGGAATTCTGGATGATCGAGCCCGAAATAGCTTTCGCCGATCTTTCGGACGAAATGGATCTTTCCCGCGATATGATAAAATACGTTATCGCGTACGTTCTTGAAAACTGTCCCGACGATATGAAATTCTTCAACGATTTTATCGATAAAGGGCTTATTGAACGCCTTACTGCGCTGCTTGACGCTGACTTCGTCCGTCTGCCGTATACCGAGGCGATAAAAATACTCGAAAAGAATAAAGACAACTTTGAATATCCCGTTTTCTGGGGCTGCGACCTTCAGACCGAACATGAAAGGTTCCTCACCGAGCAGATATACAAAGCGCCCGTATTTGTAACGGATTATCCCAAGGAGATCAAGGCGTTTTATATGCGCCTTAACGATGACGGCAAAACTGTTGCGGCGGCAGACCTTCTTGTGCCCGGCGTAGGCGAGCTTGTCGGCGGAAGTCAGCGTGAAGAAAGACTTGACGTTCTTCGTGAAAGAATGGCTCAGCTCGGTCTTGACGAAAAGGATTACTGGTGGTATCTCGATCTGAGAAAATACGGCGGAACAAAGCATGCCGGCTTCGGTCTCGGTTTTGAGAGACTAATAATGTATCTTACGGGAATGTCGAACATAAGAGACGTAATTCCGTTCCCGAGAACAGCGGGAAATGCGGAATATTAAACCGGAGGATCTGATATGCATAATTATTCAAAGCAGGAACTTCTTGAAATCAAAAGCGACCTTGAGGCGAAATATAACAGATACAAATCTCTCGGTCTGTCGCTTGATATGTCACGAGGTAATCCGAGCCGCGAACAGCTTGATATTTCTACCCCAATGCTTACCGTTCTTCAGTCTGCCGAGGACTGCATAGACGAAACAGGGTTCGACTGCCGTAATTACGGTATCCTTGACGGTATCCCAGAGGCAAAAAAGCTATTTTCAGAGCTGATGAATACATCGTCCGTCGATGAGATCATCATAGGCGGCAACAGCAGTCTGAATATGATGTATGATAATATCGTCCGTGCGATGATATTCGGCGTATACGGCGGCGAAAAACCGTGGTCTGCGTGCGATTCCATCAAATTTTTATGCCCTGTGCCGGGTTATGACCGTCATTTCAGAATCTGCGAAACGCTCGGTATAGAAATGATAAGCGTTCCGCTGCTTGCGGACGGTCCCGATATGGATATGGTAGAAAAACTTGTCGCCGAAGACGAAACGATCAAGGGTATATGGTGCGTTCCGAAATATTCCAATCCGACGGGTATCACTTACAGTTCCGAAACGGTGCGCCGTTTTGCGATGTTAAAGCCAAAAGCAAAAGATTTCCGTGTTTTCTGGGATAACGCATACTCCCTTCACGATATTTCCGGCAGAAGCGATATTCTTCTGAACGTGCTTGAAGAGGCGAAAAAATACGGAAACGGCGATATGATATATAAATTCATGTCTACGTCCAAAGTATCTTTTCCCGGAGCGGGCGTTGCGGCAATGGCAGCGTCAAAAAACAATATCGATTTTATAAAAAAGCTGATGGGCGTTCAAACTATCGGTTACGATAAGCTCAATCAGCTGCGCCATGTTCGTTATTTTAAGGACGCAGAGGGTGTCCGCAGGCAGATGCAGCGGCATGCCGAGATAATAAAGCCGAAATTTGCTATAGTTTTGTATATTCTCGAAAAAGAGATATCTGATATCGCAACATGGTCAAACCCCAACGGCGGATATTTTATCTCGCTCACAGTTCCCGACGGCTGTGCAAAAAGAGTTGTTACGCTTATGAAAGAGGCAGGCGTAAAAATGACTCCTTCAGGCGCAACATTCCCTTACGGCGTAGATCCGAAAGACAACAATATACGCATAGCCCCCACACATCCGCCCGTTTCGGATCTTCAGACAGCCGCCGAAATACTCTGCGTATGCGTTCGTATGGCGGCAACGGAAAAAGCGCTGAGCGAAAAATAATTTAAGGAGTGCCTTATGAGTCACGATTCTTACGAAAGTCCATTCTGCACACGCTATTCAAGCAAAGAAATGCAGTATATTTTTTCTGCCGAAAACAAATTCAGAACTTTTCGCCGTCTCTGGATCGCGCTTGCGCGCGCAGAAAAGGAGCTTGGTCTGAATATTACCGATGAGCAGATAGCAGAGCTTGAAAAATATAAAGACGATATCAATTTTGAGGTTGCCGCGGCACGTGAAAAAGAGGTTCGTCACGACGTTATGGCTCACGTATACGCATACGGACTTCAGGCGCCGCTCGCAAAGCCGATAATCCACCTCGGCGCAACGTCGTGCTATGTTGGAGACAATACCGATATCATCGTTATGAAAAGCGGTCTTGAGCTTATTCGCGATAAACTTGTAACCGTCATAAAAGCGCTCGCCGATTTTTCGTATAAATATAAAGATATGCCGTGTCTCGCGTATACGCATCTGCAGCCCGCTCAGCCCACGACTGTAGGCAAAAGAGCAACATTATGGATAAACGAGCTTATGCTCGATCTTGACGAGCTTGATTTTCGTATAAAAGGCTTAAAGCTTCTGGGACAGAAGGGCACGACCGGCACTCAGGCGTCATTCAAAGAGCTTTTCGGTGACGATGCAGACGAGAAAACGCCGAAACTCGAAAAAATGATCGCAAACGAAATGGGTTTTGAAGAAACATACCCCGTTTCGGGTCAGACATACAGCCGTAAAGTAGACGCAAATATCTGCTGCACGCTTGCGGGAATTGCCGAAAGCGCAATGAAGTTCGCAAACGATTTAAGACTGCTTGCCAACTTCAAAGAAATGGAAGAACCTTTTGAGGAACATCAGATAGGTTCATCGGCAATGCCGTATAAGCGCAACCCCATGCGCAGCGAGCGTATATGCGCAATAGCAAGATATGTTATCACAAACTCGCTTTCTCCGGCGTTTACGGCAGGCACACAGTGGTTCGAAAGAACGCTTGACGACAGCGCAAATAAGAGAATTGCCGTTGCCGAGGCGTTTTTAGGCGTTGACGCAATACTGAATATTTATATAAACGTTGCAAACGGACTTGTTGTGTACCCGAAAATGGTCCGCAGAAGACTTATGAACGAGCTTCCGTTTATGGCGACCGAAAACATTATGATGGCAGCCGTAAAAAACGGAGGAGACAGACAGGAGCTTCATGAAAAGATCCGCGTTCACAGTCAGGCGGCTGCAAAGAAAGTAAAAGAAGAGGGCGGCGAAAACGACCTTCTTGAAAGAATTGCCGCAGATGAAGCTTTCATGCTTAAAAAAGAAGAGATCGCATCTCTGCTTTCGCCCGAAAAATATGTCGGAAGAGCGCCGAAGCAGACTGAGGAATACCTCGAAAAAACGGTATTTCCGCGTATCAGACCGTATATCGACGCCGGCAGAATAAAAAAGGACGAGGGACTGAGCGTTTGAGGTGAAAAAAATGCCTAAAATCGCAGCGCAAAACAGAAAAGCGTATCACGATTATTTTGTTGAGGAAAAATATGAGGCGGGAATATCTCTCGCAGGCACGGAAGTAAAAAGCATACGTCAGGGTGCCGTAAATCTGAAAGACTCGTACTGTCAGACGAACGGAAAAGAAATTTTCGTTCACGGAATGCATATTTCGCCGTATGAAAAAGGCAATATTTTCAATAAAGACCCTTTGCGCGAGCGAAAACTGCTTTTGCATAAAAAGGAGATACTCAAGCTTTTTAACGACGTAAAAAAAGAGGGATATTCCATTATACCGCTTTCGGTCTATTTTAAAAACGCAAGAGTAAAAGTGGAGATCGGGCTTTGCAAAGGTAAAAAGCTCTATGATAAGCGCGAGGCTGCCGCAAAAAGAGATGCTCAGCGTGAAATCGATAGAAAGATGGGTAGCGACAGATGATAATTTTGGGTATCGACCCCGGAGTTGCAACTGTAGGATGGGGCGTTGTAGACTGGCGCGGAAATAAATTTTACGGTTCGGACTACGGCGCGATAATCACGCCCCCTCACACGCCTTTTTGCGACAGGATAGAGCAGATATTTGACGAAACCACAAGACTCGTTGATTATTATCATGTTGAAACTGCGGCGATGGAAAAGCTGTTTTTCAACACAAACACAAAAACCGCAATAGATGTTGCCCAGGCAAGAGGCGTTTTGCTTCTTGCGCTTACAAAAAAACGCCTTCATTGTTCCGAATTTACGCCGCTTCAGGTAAAACAGGCCGTTACGGGCTACGGAAGAGCCGAAAAGGAACAGGTTGAGGCAATGGTAAAAATGCTTCTTAATCTTGATAAGATTCCGAAACCGGACGACGCCGCGGATGCGCTTGCCATGGCGATCTGCTGTGCTCACTGCATAAGATAAAGAGAGGTTAAAATGTATTATTATCTTTCGGGAAAACCGGCGGTTTTAACGCCGAATCTCGCCGTAATAGACTGCGGCGGCGTCGGATATAAATGCGCAATATCCGAAAACACGTATAAACAGATCGCAAAAAAAGAGTCGGTGCTTTTATATACTTACCTTAATGTAAAAGAAGACGCTCTTGATTTATACGGCTTTGCCGACGAGCAGGAAAAACAGTTTTTCGAGCTTCTTCTTTCGATAAGTGGCGTTGGACCAAAGGCGGCTCTCGCGGTCCTTTCCGCGCATACGCCCGAATCGTTTGCCGCATGCGTGCTTTCAAATGATGCGAAGGGAATAACAAAAGCGGCAGGCGTAGGCGCAAAACTTGCGCAGAGGATATGCCTTGAGCTGAAAGACAAGATATCAAAAACAAAAGTCGTGCCGTCCGATATTTCCGCATACGGAGACGACGCTGTATCTTCTGATGCCGTATCCGAAGCCGTTGCGGTGCTTGTTGCGCTCGGTTACAGCAAATCGGACGCTTCAAAAGCCGTTTTGCGTTGTTCGGCAGACAACACGAACGATATAGTAAAACAGGCGCTCAGAATGCTTTCGAGAAATGTGTGAGAAACTGAAAAGGAAAAACGATGGAAAACGAATTTGACGAACGGATCTTATCCGCAAGAACGATACACAGCGATGAAACTGAGCTTTCGCTGCGTCCGAAAAACTTTGACGGGTATATCGGTCAGGAAAAAATAAAAGAAAACCTCAAAATATACATCGAAGCGGCAAAACGCCGCGGCGAATCGCTTGACCACGTTCTTTTATACGGCCCTCCGGGGCTCGGCAAAACAACTCTCGCAAATATCATTGCCACCGAAATGGGCGTTCAGATCCGCATCACGTCCGGCCCCGCGCTTGAAAAAACGGGCGATCTTGTGGCTCTTCTCACAAATCTGCAGGACGGAGACATACTTTTTATAGACGAAATACACCGCCTTTCAAGAACCGTTGAAGAAGTTCTTTACCCGGCAATGGAAGATTATGAATTTGATATAATTCTCGGCAAGGGTCCGTCGGCAAGGTCTATAAGATTTACGCTTCCGAAATTTACCCTTATCGGCGCCACAACGCGTTCAGGCCAGCTTGCCGCACCTTTCAGAGACCGTTTCGGCGTGCTTTTCCGTCTTGAGCTTTATTCTCCCGAAAATCTGCAGACGATAATCACGAATTCCGCAAAAATTCTCGATATAGCAATCACTCCGGAGGGCGCATACGAGATCGCATCGCGTTCAAGAGGCACGCCGCGAATCGCAAACAGACTTTTACGTCGGATACGCGACTTTGCGCAGGTGCTCGGAGACGGCGTTATAGATGAGGAGCTTGCAAGGAGATCGCTTGACAGAATGGAGATAGACCGTCTCGGTCTTGATTCGGTAGACAGACGGCTGCTTACCGCCATAATAACGAGCTTTAACGGCGGTCCGGTAGGTCTTGAAACTCTTGCCGCTCTTACGGGTGAGGAGAGCGTTACCATTGAGGACGTATACGAGCCGTTTCTTTTGCAGCTCGGCTTTATAAACCGCACGCCCAGAGGCCGCTGCGTAACAAAAGCCGCATACGATCACCTCGGCATACCGTTTCAGGGACAGAACGAAAATACGCTGTTTTAAAAAAATCCACCTCAAAAGGTGGATTTTTCTTTTATTCTGTATGTTTCAAAATATTTTTCTTCCATCGGCAGCCACTCGTTTATAAAGCGGTCGAGCTTTGACGGGTCGCGTTTTTTCAGGCGCAAAAGCTGTTCGTCCCGGCTTATTTCAAGCATAAGTTTTATATCGTAAATATTCCCGAAATACGGGTGCAGAGAATATACGCCTTCAATAACGGTGAGGGGTTTTTTAGGAACTGTTATTGTTTCCGAAAGACTTTGCGTTTCACAGTCGTATTTCCGTATCTCAAAAGGCTCTTCTGAAAAAACACAGTCTGTGATCTCGCTTTTCATTCTTTCGTAATCGATATTTCCACCCGCCTGTAAAAGGCGTTCCGGCGTTCGCTGAAACGGTCTTAAAAAATAGTCGTCCGCGTGAAAAACATTGCAGTCGTAAATTTCCGCAATAATGCCGGCAAGAGTCGTTTTTCCCGACGCCGCCATACCGTCTATACCGATTATTGCTTTACCTTTATCTGAAAGCGTTTTTTCTATTTCAATAAAAAGTGGGAGCCATTCGGTATATTTTTTTTGCGCGATACGGTAGTGAGGCGCATATTTTTTTCTGTATATTTCGCTGTGAGAAAGCGGAGGAAAGCCGAGGGAAGAGTATTCTGCGATAAAATCGCTTGTTTCTTTTTGCGAGAACGGCAGAAAATCAAGATCTTTCAGCTTTTTAAGGTCGGAAATAAATTCCTCTTTTCTGTCATTTCTATTATCGGTATTTGCGGACAGAACAAAAATTCTGTTTACCGTTTCAGGCAAAAGCCTGCCTTTCACAGCGGCAAGGTTTATTCTCGCAAAATCGCCGCCTATATCGTCGCAAAGCGGCATATTTTCGTCGAAATCCGTATCTTCAAGCTCTTTTTTCAGATATTCAAGGCTTGCTTCGGGGTTTTTTATCATATGTTCAGGCCCGAACCGTCTTTGAAAAAGCAGCTTAACAATATCTGTAAGCTGCTCTTCGGGATGTGAATAAAATTCTTTTTTTATTATATCCATATCAGTTTGCTTTTGTGTAATTGAGCCGTCCGCCCGCAAGAAGAATGCTTGCCTGACGCTCGGATCTGTCGCAAAGAAGCTCGATCTTCATATTTTTAGTTTTGTCGTAAATAAATACGCTGCCGCCCTTTTCGATCTCTTCGCGTATGTTTTTAAGACAGAGCACGTCGCCCTGATCTATGAGGTCATAATCGCGCGGATTTTTGAATGTAAGCGGAATTATGCCTGAATTTATGAGATTGTCTTTGTGTATTCTCGCAAAGCTCTTCGCGATTACCGCTTTTACGCCCAGCCACAGAGGAACGAGCGCAGCGTGTTCGCGCGAAGAACCCTGTCCGTAGTTTTCGCCGCCGATAATAAAGCCGCCGCCCGACGCTTTTGCTCTGTTCGGAAACGCGTTATCGACCGCTTCAAAGCAGTATTTTGAAAGATGCGGTATGTTGGAGCGATACGGCAGTATCTTTGCTCCTGCAGGCATGATGTGGTCTGTTGTGATATTGTCGCCTACTTTAAGAAGCGCGGGTTTTTCTATCGATGCCGGCATAGCATCGCCAACCGGGAACGGTTTGATGTTCGGGCCGCGCACTACCTCTACATCGTCTCCGTTTTCCGCCGGAGGAATAATGAGATTGTCGTTTATGTCGAATTTTTCGGGAATATCAACTTTTATTTCAACATCAAGCGTCGTCGGATCACAAAAAACGCCTTTTATTGCGCTTGCAGCTGCGGTTTCCGGTGAAACAAGGTATACCTGTCCGTCCGCGGTGCCCGATCTGCCCTCAAAATTGCGGTTGAACGTGCGCAGCGATACTCCCGCGCTGTTGGGAGACTGACCCATACCGATGCACGGACCGCATGCGCATTCAAGAATTCTTGCGCCGGCTTCTATTATATCCGCAAGCACGCCCGATCTTGCCATCATTGCGAAAACCTGCTTTGAACCGGGAGATACAGTCATTGAAACGTTTTCGGCAACCGTATTTCCTTTAAGTATAGCCGCAAGTTTCTGCATATCCGCATAAGATGAGTTTGTGCATGACCCTGCGCATACCTGGTCTATTTTCATTCCGGCAAGCTGAGATACCGGCACTACTTTGTCGGGACTGTGCGGACAAGCCGCAAGCGGAACAAGCGTTGAGAGGTCTATTTCGATATTTTCGTCATAAACAACGCCTTCATCCGGCAAAAGCTCTGTATAATCGTTTTCTCTGCCCTGAGCGGCGAGGAACTGTCTTGTTATTTCGTCTGACGGAAAAACAGACGTTGTGGCGCCAAGCTCCGTGCCCATATTTGTTATTGTTGAACGCTCCGGAACCGAAAGCGTTTTTATTCCGTCGCCGTAATATTCGATTATTTTGCCGACGCCGCCTTTAACGGACATTATCTGAAGCACTTTCAGTATAATGTCTTTTGCCGAAACCATTCGCGGAAGTTTGCCCGTAAGCTTTATGCCTACGATTTTCGGCATGATGAGATAAAAGGCTCCGCCGCCCATCGCTACGGCAACGTCAAGTCCGCCCGCGCCCATTGCAAGCATACCTATGCCTCCGCCTGTGGGGGTATGCGAGTCACTGCCCAGAAGTGTTTTTCCCGGAATGCCGAACCGTTCAAGATGGACCTGATGGCAAATGCCGTTGCCGGGCTTCGAGCAGTATATTCCGTGTTTTTTGCAGACTGTCTGGATATATCTGTGGTCGTCTGCATTCATGAAGCCGGACTGGAGAGTGTTGTGGTCTATATATGCAACGGATTTTTCTGTTTTTACTCTGCCTATACCCATAGCTTCAAGCTGCAGATACGCCATTGTACCAGTAGCATCCTGTGTGAGGGTCTGATCGATTCTTACAGAGATCTCACTTCCCGGCACCATATTGCCTGAAACAAGATGCGAGGCGATGATTTTCTGAGAAATTGATAAAGCCATTTTTCCTTCCGCCTTTATTTTATATTTTTCTGCCAGTTCCATGTATCCGCGCACATATCGAAAAGCGATTTTTCCGCTTTCCAGCCAAGCACTCTCAATGCTTTTGAAGCATCCGCGCGTGATTCGTCAATGTCGCCCGCGCGTCTGCCGTCTATAACATACGGTATTTTGATGCCCGTTGCCTTTTCAAATGCGTTTACAATATCAAGAACGCTGTATCCTGTGCCGGTTCCGAGGTTGAATATTTCGCAGCCTTTGTGTTTTGCGGCATATTCAAGAGCTTTCACATGTCCTTTTGCAAGGTCGGTAACATGGATATAGTCGCGAACGCCTGTGCCGTCGTGAGTGTTGAAATCGTTGCCGTAAACATGGAGCTTTTCTCTTTTGCCTGAAGCGACCTGCGCGATATACGGCATTAAGTTGTTGGGTATCCCTTTCGGATTTTCGCCGATAAGACCGCTTTCGTGAGCGCCTATCGGATTGAAATATCTGAGAAGAACGACCGCAAGATTTTTGTCTGCACAAGAAGCGTCTGTAAGAATTTTTTCAATGAAGAGTTTTGTTGTGCCGTAAGGATTTGTTGTTGAAGTGGGCATATCTTCGGTGAACGGAACGGGATTTATGTTCCCGTATACCGTAGCGGACGAGCTGAACACAAATATGTCGGTCCCGAATTCCTTCATCACTTCAAGCAGCGTTAAAGTGGTGTCAAGATTGTTTCTGTAATACATAACGGGTTTTTCCACCGATTCTCCGACCGCTTTGTAACCCGCAAAATGGATAACGGCGTCAATTCTGTTTTCGGAAAAAATTTTGCGCATCGCGTCGCCGTCCGCAACGTTTGCGTTGTAATATCTGATACTTTTTCCGGTTATTTTCTCGCATCTTTTTATAACGTCGGGACTGCTGTTGCTGAAATTATCGGCGATCACCGCGTCAAAGCCGTTGGAAAGAAGTTCCACGCATGTGTGGGAGCCTATAAAACCGGCGCCGCCGGTAAGAAGAACTGTCATAATATATCCTTTCAAATTCCTATCTGAAATTTCTCACAATATCGCTGATAAGCAAAAATTTATCGTATGTAACGCCCGGAGGGCAGCTGTCTGAATTCGCAAGAACAAATCTTCTTCCGCGAGCTGTTGAAAGGAGGTCCTTTACGTATTTTTCAAGCTCGTCTAAAGTGCAGCTTTCAAAAAACGTTGGGTCTATGCCTCCGATCAGCGCTATGTGTTCGGGCAAAATCGCAAAAGCGTCGGCAATTTCTATATTGCCCGTGGGCGGGGGAGTTACCGATTCGAGAATATCTATTCTTGACGTTGCGATGAGCGGCATGATATCTTTGAGATGACCGCACGCATGATGCATAAGCAGCTTTCCTTTTGTGTGAAGAATATCCGCCCATTCGTTTATCTGAGGCAGCGTGTATTTTTCAAACATCGCCGGACTTATGTTAGTTGTTGAACTGTCTTCAAAAAAATTGAGTATTTCGGCAGGAGAGTTGAGCGCGTTGATAACCGTTTCACGGTCTTTTTCCATCATAACGGCAAGGCATTCCTCTACTGTTTCGGGAAAATCGTAAAGAGCGTATGAAAGCGCTTCCGTGCCGCACCACCGTTCCACGAGCGCCTGAAAAGCCGTTTTGTAGTTTACGCCTATATTCGGGCATGAAACGGCATTTTCGCCGAGTTTTTCGTATTCGCGGGCAAACGGTTCGATATTTTCGGTGATATTCATGTTCTCGTAAATATACTGAAGAACTTTGAAATCCTCCTCTTCGCTTACGGGATGTCCCGTTAAAAACCACGTGTCTGCCTGAGCGGAATATGTGCGTATTTCCGTTATCGTGCCGACTTTTGTAATATAGCTGTCAAACATCTTGTTTCCGTCGCGCTTTGATGTGTGCTCGACGTTTTTCATTTCAGAAAGGGAAAGGAGGCACGAGCCGCGAAGAAGAGGATCCGCGCCGATCTTCTTCATATACGCCACTTCACCTTTTTCCTGCTCTTCACGCGGAACATACTGCCAGTAATACGCAAGAAAAGGCGACCATGGAACCCTGTCTGTTTCCTTGCCCGTTACGGCTGAAAGTATTCTTTTTTTAGACGTCATCTGTTCCATTTTGTCGCTCCGTTCTGAACGTATCTTTTACGGGATGATTATATCACATCACACAATATTTGTCAAGAATAAAAGCTTTCTATTGACTTTTTAATCGGAAAATGATATAATGTCAGGAGTTATATTATTATAAATAAAGAAAGGCATCGATATGACAAAAAGAATAGTGGGCTGCTGTATTCTTGCGGTGATAATGGCGTTGTTTATATACGTCTGTTTCGCAGGTATCAGCATAGGCTCGTTTAAAATTCCTCCGAAGCTCGGTCTGTATTCGGACGAGGGCGGTATCCGCAGAGGTCTCGACCTTGACGGAGGCGCATCTATCACATTTGAACCCGATATCGACGGAGATTATTCGGGAAATCTTGACAGCGATATCAATGTTGTTGTTGAGGTCATGAGAAAAAGACTTACTAATCTCGGCTATACCGAGGGCAACGTATACAGAACAGGCACTCAGGGCATAACGGTTGAAATTCCCGGCATTTCAAGCCCCGAAGATGCGATAGACGTTCTCGGCCAGACAGCAAACCTCGCATTCATAACGTCAGACGGCGAGGTAGTGCTTACGGGTAAAGATATAGTGAGCGCAACCGCAGGATACGACTCTCAGGAAAACAGATTTGTTGTTCTGATGAAAATATCGTCAGACGCCGTATCGCGTTTTTCGGAGGCAACAAAAAGAATGTCTCAGGAAACAGGAGATAAAAACTATATCGCGATCATGCTTGACGATGCTCAGATCGCAAGACCTTATGTTGAAAATCAGATAACTTCGACAGACTGCATCATCACAACAAACACTCAGGATCAGGCAAAGGAATATGCCGCGGTCATTTCCGCAGGCGCATTGCCGTTTGCGCTTGAAGCGATAGAACAGCGCTCTATAGGCCCGACCCTCGGTGACGGCGCACTTGAATCGAGCCTTATCGCCGCTTTGTTCGGACTTATAGCCGTTGTTGTTCTTATGATAATTCTTTACAGACTTCCCGGCGTTGTTTCGGCAGTGGCTCTCGTATTTTACGTATCGATAGTTTGCCTTATATGCGCGCTTTTCAGGATCAACCTTTCACTTCCCGGCATTGCGGGCATAATTCTTTCAATAGGTATGGCGGTCGATGCAAACGTTATAATTTTTGAGCGTATAAAAGAGGAACTTGTGGCAGGCAAGAGCACTTCAGGCGCGGTAAGCTCGGGCTTTGACAAGGCATTGCTCGCGATCATCGACTCAAACATCACAACCGTGATCGCTGCCGTGGTGCTTATGATATTCGGCAAGGGCACAATACAGGGCTTTGCCGTAACTCTGCTTATCGGCGTGCTTTGCTCAATGTTCACCGCCGTTATCATCACAAAATATCTTCTTCGTTCTCTCGTTGTTTTCGGCGTCCGCAATCCCGTTCTTTACGGACTTTCAAAGAAAAAGGCCGAACTCAGACTTGCAGACAGTAAAAACGGAGGTGCAGCAAAATGAATAAGCTTACCATAACATCAAAAGGAAAATTAATCGTTATTGTTGCTGCCGCAATAATCGTGCTCGGCATTCTGGGCATGGTAGTTTCCTACATTTTCAAGGATAATCCCGATATAGGCCTCAGATGGGGCATAGATTTTACCGGAGGCACGGTTTTCAACTTTTCGATAAAACGAGATGTTTCGCAAAACGATCTTGACAAGGTCGAAGAAATCGTCCGCAATGTTACCGGCGAAACGCCGTCCCTTGTTCAGAAAACGACCGTGACCGCCGTAGATACCGAAATTCTCAACTCGACCGATATCATCATCGTTAAATGCAATACCGATAAAAACGAAGACAGAAGAGCGATCCTTGCGGAATTAGCGAAAGAATTCTCTCTCCCGTTTTCTTCCGACGGTGAAGACGGCGAAGAAAATGTTGACGCTTCAAAAATCGACTGGCTTCTTTCTTCGGACAGCGTAGGTCCCGCAGCCGCGTCCGACCTTCTCCGCAGCGCCATTATCGCAACAGTTATCGCCGCAGTGCTTATGCTCGCTTATATTTCGATCAGATTTGATCTGTTTTCCGGTATCGCCGCAGTCGTTGCCCTCCTGCACGACGTTTCTATGATGATCATTTGCAATCTCATATTCGGCGTTCAGATCAATCTTCCGTTTATCGCCGCCGTATTGACGATTCTCGGTTATTCCATCAACGCAACGATCATTATATTCGACCGTATACGCGAAAACAACCGTCTTATGCCTAACGCGACAAGTCAGGAAGTTGCAGAAAAGAGTATCAGACAGACTATGCGCCGCTCAATTTTCACATCCGTTACCACTCTTTTCACTATCTTTATTCTTTACATCCTCAGCGTTCCCTCTATAAGAGAATTTTCCTTCCCGATCATTGTGGGCATCATAGCAGGTTTTTATTCTTCCGTATTTGTCAGCGGAAACGTATGGATTCTGCTTAAAAATAAATTTTCAAAGAAAAAGAACTGATATTGACAAAATCGTTGCAAAATGATATAATTAACCCGAACCATATCATTATTGCCGAAAACCGTTCCGTCAGACCGACGGAGGAAAAAATCAATTTTAAATAATTTTAAACAAGGAGAAAAAATATGAAATTTGTATGTTCCGTATGCGGATATGTTCACGAAGGTGACTCCGCACCCGAAAAATGCCCCGTTTGCAAAGCCCCCGCTTCAAAATTCAACGTAGTGGAAGACCGCACACTTGCAGCCGAACACGTTATCGGCGCAGCAGAAGGCGCATCCGAAGATATAATTGCCGATCTCAGATCAAACTTTATGGGTGAATGCACCGAAGTAGGCATGTATCTTGCTATGGCACGCGCCGCTCACCGCGAGGGCTATCCCGAAGTAGGTCTTTATTTCGAAAAAGCTGCATGGGAAGAAGCCGAACACGCTGCCAAATTTGCGGAGCTTTTAGGCGAAGTAGTATCTCCGAGCACCAAAAAGAATCTCGAAGTTCGTGTAGAAGCCGAATTCGGTGCGACCGCAGGCAAAACCGACCTTGCAAAACGCGCAAAAGCCGCAGGTCATGATGCTATTCACGATACCGTTCATGAAATGGCAAGAGACGAAGCAAGACACGGCAAAGCTTTTGAAGGACTTTTGAACAGATATTTTAAGTAATTTGTGATTTTTAAATTTTAAAGGGAGGAAATGGAAATGATTTGTCCGAATTGCGGCACAGACGCAGGCAGCTCGAAATTCTGCACAAACTGCGGAACTCCGCTGCAGCAACCGTCTCAGCAGCCACAGCAGACTGCACAGCAACCTGTTCAGCCTCAGCAGCCGCAGCAGACTGTTCAGCAACCTGTTCAGCCGCAGCAGACTGTTCAGCAACCTGTTCAGCAACCTGCTCAGCCTCAGCAGACTCAGCAATATGTTCCGCCGGTATATGCGCAGCAACCGGCGCAGCAATATCAGCAGCCTCAATATCAGCAACGCCCCGCATATCAGCAGCCTCAGCAGCAATACAGACCCGCTCAGCCGGCATACCAGAATTATGCTCAGCCTCAGCAGCAGTATTCAGCGCCTCAAAACGGCGGCTATAATGTAAATCCGTATTCCGCCCAGTATAATACTCAGGCATATACCAATCAGGTTTATTCGGGAGAGGGCGCAGTTGTTGAAGATTTCAATCTCTTCACCGCTTACGGCAGCATGTTCAAAAAATTCGCAAAGTTCAGCGGCCGCAGCAGAAGAAAAGAATACTGGCTTGCAAACATAATGAACGCTATCATTATGATGATCTTCAGCATCGTTTTCAACATTCTTGCAGCGCCTTATGTAGAACCGCTGATGAGGAACCTTTATTACATAGCAGACGGATATTCGCTTGATGATATAGTATTTCCCGCGCCCAGCCTCGTTCTTATCATTATGAGCGTAATATATCTTGTTTACAGCCTTATTCTCATTATTCCGTCTCTTGCGCTGCTTGTCCGCAGATTTCACGATACGGGCAAAAGCGGAGCAGCGATATTCCTTTGGCTTATACCGTTCATTGGCGGACTGATAGTGTTTATTTTCACTGTTATGGACAGCACGCCCGGCCCCAATAAATACGGTCCGAACCCGAAAGGCGTATGGAGATAAAATAAAAAAAACAAAAGCGTCGGCAATACATAGTATTACCGACGTTTCTTTTTGCGAAAATTTACAAATCTATTGTTTTTACTTCCATTGCCTCAAGAGGGATATCTCTGAAAGATTTATCCTCAAAACAGATATCCGTTTTTTGCGGCGAAGAATAAAGGTTCATTAAAAATACCGTTTTTTCGCCGTTTTCGTTTTCGAGAACGGTAGTAAAAATATGCGGATTTGAATGACATACGGTCTTTTTTGCTCCAAGCATGGCAAGGATCTCAGAAAGCATATCAACATGTGATAATTGCGACAGTGTAAAATCGAAACCGCAGAAAACGATTTCGCCTTTTCCCGCTTTTTTGCGTATCGCAACGGGTTTTTCCGCAGTAAGCAGTATTTCTTCGCCGTTTTTCGGAACGACGGCATATTTTATATTGATCTGATGAATACGCGTTTTCAAAAAAGGCGCTGAGGCGGGAGACGCTGTGCTGAACTTTTCTGTTTTTATGTCCGCAAAGTCTTTAAGCACGGTGCAGGGGGAATATGAGTCGTCAAGAGTCGGGAAGGTTTTGAAAACGATAAGTTTTCCTCCTGCTTCAACGAACGAAACGACGTTTCTCTGCGCTTTTTCGCAAAGAGCGTCAGCTCCGCACAGAATAAGCGGCATATCCGTATCAGGTGCGCATGATGCGATATCAAAAAGCCCGGGAGAATAAGACGACGCCAGAAGAGCGTATAAAACGCCTTTTTTCATAAAGCTTTTTGCCTGCGCCTGCGAGTTTTCGCTTTCATAACCGTATTGTGACGATCTGAAAAGCTCGCCGTCGTAACCCACACGGACAGAAATATTTCTTTCGGCAGACTGTAAACTTCTGTGTTTCTCAAGAAAAGCGCCGAATTTTTTAGCCGCGGTATATGTTTCGTTCAGCGTTCCGTCTGCGCGGATAAATGCGTTGAAATCGTAAATATCGGAAGATCCGCCCGTGTTTTTATAATTCGGTCCGCCTGTGAAAATATAATAATTCAGCCCCTTCATTCCCATGGCGGCGTTTACGAAAAAGCATGCGAGAAGGTCGTTTGAAAGCATAGGAGGAAAATCCGAAGGTGACCCGCCGGGAAGTTCAAGAACGGTTTGCGGCATTGAAAGAGAAAGAAGCTGATCGTAAGAGCAAAGCATATCAACGGCGTATTGCGGCGTAGGATTGTTCTGCTCGAAATTCAGACCGAGATTGTAATAGTGGTCGCAGCCGAGCATCAGTCCGCCGTATTTTTCAAAACGGGGCAGGATCTTTTCAAAATAGCTCGTCATATTAAGGTTGCCGGCGTTGTGGCAAAACTTAACGTCTATCCCTTCGTTTCTGAGACATTCCGCTGTTTTTTCAAGGTATTCGCCGCACATGTCGAGGTAAAAATCAAACATATCCTTCGAGCACCTGCATGCGTATTCGTCCTTTGAATTTTTTTCAAGCGGCAGCGCATCGGCAAAAGAGCTCCATGATGTATTGTATGCCGAGTTTACGTTTTCAACTGTATTGTAACGCTCGCGCAGATATTTTGCGTATCTGCCGTTTTCATCGCCGAAGCCCCACGTCTGCGGATTGTAATCTAACGTTCCCGCCCATATCTGGGTGCCCGTAAGCTCATTGTCAAGCTGACACATGCATACGGGTCCTCCCTGTGATGAAAGATAGGGTTTTACGACTTTTGCGAACGCTTTAAGGTATTTTTCGGCTTTTTCAAAAAAGTGCGGATGCATATACGACGCCGAATCAAGCTTTTCGCCGTTTTGACGGCAAGCAAGTATCTCAGGGTATTTCTCGTTTATCCACGTCGGAACGCCGCCGCCTATAAGCTCGGAATAACAATACGGTCCGGGGCGGACTGTCACAGGCAGATCGAGCTTTTTGCATACTTCCAGAAAAGCCGCAAGATCACGTTCCGGTCTGTCTCCGAAAACTATCTCTCCTTCCGTTTCCTCATGAATGCACCACGGAACATATGTTGAAATACAGTTTCCGCCCGCTTCCTTAAAAAGGCGCATACGCCGTTCAAAATCGTCGGACGGGACTCTGAAATAATGAAATTCGCCCGAGACAAGATATTTTTCTTTTCCGTCGATATAATACCGGCGGTTTTTTATTTCAATTTTCATCTGTTTTCTCCTCCGAAAAACCGGTTTCGTTGTTCTGATTTTTGTGTCTGTATTCTGCAAGCAGAAGATCTACCATTTTGCCGTAGCTTTTTACTCCGTCGGACTGTGTGTTGGCTTTGAGATAAATATCGTTTACCGTATCGGAAATATCGGCAATAACGCCGTTGTATTTTTTCCAGTAATCGTTTTTATCCGAAATATCCTTTTTTACCGCGTCGTCAAGTTTTGCCGAAAGATCTCTGTAAGTATCGGGAGATTCGGCGTAAAGAGCGGACGACGTGTGTGCAAGGGCAAGCATTAGTCCGGAATAAACAAACTCCGGGTCACCGCTGCAAACGCAGGTAAGATACGCTATATAGTTTGCCTCGTCTTCTCTCATATGTCCTCTTACGTGCGCAAGTTCGTGGCACATCGTGGCAGGCAAAGAAACCGGCGGCGCGGCGTCGTTGACATTTGCCTCATAAGTAAACGGAAAGAAAAATCCGGTGATCTGAGTAAAAGACATCCATCCGAAAAAGTTTACTGCTTTCGGCGGACCGTAGTCGCCCGATAAAGACGGATATTTTTCGGCGAGAGCTTCAACAAATTCTTCCGCAAGCAAAGCGTTTTCTTTAAAAGAACGGTATTTCCCTCCGAATTCCGCTCTTGCGGCGTTCGTTCTCGTTACGAGATCCTCATAAAGAGCGGCAAGTACGGAAACGGACGATTTTTCGATCGTTATTCCCTCTTCTTCGGCAAAAGACTTTCTGTGATAGTTTATTCCGCAGGTAACGCAGAAAAGAAAGAAGATTATCGAAAAAAGACAGATAAGATTTACCGCGAAAGAGAAAAGTTTTTTCAGCTTTTCGGGACGGAAAATGATCGAAAGGATAGTAACAACAGTATAAAAAACTATAACGGCGGCAAAAACAACGATTATTATCTGCGCTATCGAAATATCGGTCATCGAAAAAAGATAATTCAGCGCGCCGGACATAAACGGGTATACCGTTTCAGTGTATATGTCGCGAAACGTTTCGATTCGCGACGCCGCTCCCAGAATGATAAGCCCGAGCGGAAAAAGAACAATGACCCAGAGCCGCTTTATGCCGAGTGATTTATCTTTCATCGCCGCCGAGCTTCTTTCTTTGAGTATTGTATGCAAAATACATCTGCATATTCTCCGGCGCCAATTTTGCAAGAGTCCTTCCCGCCTTCATTACAAAACCGGGAACGATAACTTTTTTTCTTTCAAGCATTTTATTTACGGCATATTTGGCAACATATTCCGAAGACAGGGCGGGAATGCTGAATTTAACGTTCGCAACACTGTCAAATTCTGTCGCAACCGGACCGGGGCAGAGCGCTGATACGCATACGTGCGAGCCCTCTTTTTTCAGCTCGTAAGATACTGCTCTTGTGAGCCTGTATACATATGCTTTCGAAGCGTAATACGATGCAAAAAGAGGTCCGGGCAGAAACGCCGCAGACGACGCAACGTTGAGAATATAGCCGTAATCACGCTTTTTCATGTCGCGCAAAAACAGCTTCATAAGAATATGAAGAGCGGTTATATTCGTTGCGATCATTTCCGTTTCGCGTTCCGTATCCGTATCGCAGAATCTGCCGAAAACTCCGAATCCGGCATTGTTTATAAGAATTTCCACTTGTTTGTCTTTCACTTTTTCATAAAGCGAATAAACGTTTTCCTTTTTTGAAAGGTCGCATGTTATTATTTCAACGGGAACCGAAAGCTCTTTTTTCAGTTCCTCCATCGGTTCAAGGCGGCGGGCAACAAGAATAAGCGGTATGCCTTTTTTGGCAAGTTCTCTTGCTATATCCCTGCCTATGCCGGAACTTGCGCCGGTAATAAGAGCAGCCATATTGTCCTCCTCAGTGTTTGTGTGATTTTTATGTGTTTGTGTGTATGAAATCCGCGATCTCTGCCGCGTTGCCGTGCAGCGTTCCCTGACAAAGCTCGGCTTTTCCGCCGCCTCTGCCTGAAAATGCGCCGCAAAGGGTTTTGTTGAGTATTCTTGAATCGGTTTTCACAGAGGATATCGCGTATCTCGTGATCCCGTCTTTATCCTGAGATAAAGCAACCGCCGCGCAGCATTTTTTTGACGCGGCAACGGCAATAAGACGAAGCGCGTCGTTATCTGCGCCGTTTTCGCAAAAAACCGAAACGCCGTCAGTTTCCTTAATGCTTTCTGCGGTTTTTTCAGCGTATTTTTTCCATAATACGGAGTTTTCGTATCTTTTCTGAGAAAGCTCTTCAAGAAGTTTTTCCACACCGTTTGCGGCTTCCGAAGTTTTTTTTGAAAGCATTACACCGATGTGGTATAATTCGCTGTTTTTTGCCGAATAATCTTCAAGGGCGCGTTTTCCGGAAAGGATAAAAAGCCTGACGCCGCCTTTGTAATTCATATGTTCAACTACCTTGAGAAGCCCTATCTCCCCGGTATTTTCAACATGCGTGCCGCAGCAGGCGCAGATATCGACCGAAGGAATCTCCACAATGCGTATATCGCCCGAAAGCTCTTTTTTTGAACGATAGTCGATGCGTAAAAGCTCTTCTGTCGACGGAAAATAAGTTTTTATGTGTATATTCGAAAAAATAATATCGTTCGTTCTTTTTTCCGCTTCAATTATCTGCTCATCCGTCATCGGTCCGTCAAAATCGACCGTAACAAACTCGCTGCCCATGTGAAAGCCCACATTGTTGTATCCGAGCATTTTATGGACCGTTCCCGAGAGAATATGCTCTCCCGAATGGTTCTGCATAAACGAAAACCGTCTGTCAAAATCTATTTTACCCGAAATTTCAGAGCCGTTTTCGAATCTGTCTGCGGTCTCATGATAAATAAGTCCGTCTTTTTCGAAAACGTCCGTAACGTCTTTTCCGTCAAGCGTTCCTTTGTCGCAGTCCTGCCCGCCGCCTGTCGGAAAAAACGCCGTTTTGTCAAGAACGGTCAGAAACCGTCCGTTTTTTTCTTCGCAAAACAATACTTTTGCATTGAATTCCGAGATATACGGGCTTTCGTAATAAAGCTTTTCGGTCATATGAATTTCACCGTTTTATATTCGGATTCAAATTTTTCGCCGTCCGTTTTTTCGATCGTGCCTTCTGTTTTGCCGTTTTTGCGGGTGAAAGACATTTCAAAAAGCGCGTATTCGCCTTTTTCAAAATCGAATGTTTCTCCGTCGTCATCGTAAACAAAGCCTTTGCCTTCGTTTCCGTAGCAGCGAACGGTAAGAACGCCGTTTTCGTATGTGGGTATCATTGCGCCGCCCTTTACAAAAAGCGGTATTTTATCGAGTTCGCATTCGATTTCCAACGTTTCTCCGTTGCCCGCGTATTCTCCCGTATAATAGTTATACCAGTCGCATGGAGGCAGAGTTACTTTCCGCGATTTTTCGCCCGGTCTTACAGGGCATACCATTATGCTGTCGCCTGCCATATACTGATCGTAAATATCAAAAAGCCTGAGCGTTTCATACGGACTCTCGGTGTGGTCAAGCTCCGATGTTTTTTGCGACGATGTTCCCGAAAAATCAAGACACATTGCGCGGAAAGGCGGTATGCCTTTTTTGGAATACGTGTAAAAGGCGTTGTAAAGATACGGAAGAAGAGATTTGCGGAAACGGATAGTGTTTCTCACAATATCTTCGACTTCTTCAAATTTCCACGGTTTTACGCCGTTTGCCCACGCATTGAGCATAAGCATGGGCGAAAAAACGCACATCTGAAATCTCCGTACCCATTCTTCAGCAGTATTTGCGTCACGGACTTCGGGCACCCAGAGACAGCCCGTAAAGGACGATGAGGCAAGTCCCGTGAGATACTGCTCAAACGAGTAACAGTCGTTATAAATGCAAAACGGCATCATAGACGAGCCTGCCGCAGATGCGCGAACAAGACCGTATGTTCGTTTGTTTTCTTTTCTGAAAACGTTGTAAATGTTTTTCTGCGCAAGAATGCCCAGAGTGTTGCGGACCGCCGCCGCACTCCTTCCGGAAGGGAACGATGCGTGATCGGGGAAAAGCCATTCGTCATAGCCGTCGCATTCGTCTATCTTGTATCCCGAAACCCCTATGTCTATATGGTCTTTTTTATGCTGTTTTGCAATTATATCACGCGCTTTTTCAAGCGTGAAATCCGGCACTATGCCGTTCCATACCTTATGCGAGCCGCAATACGGTTTTATCTCGGCAAAGATCCCCGCTTTTTTCGAAACAAAAAGGTTTTCCCAGAGATTTATGCGGATATTCTTTTTTTGCATGGACGACAGAAATCTTTGCGGATCGGGAAAACGCTCCTTATCCCATTCGAACGTGCAGGGATACGAGTTTGAGTGCCAGCCCGGTTCAAGACCGATAACGTCGAGATCGAAATTCTTTTCTTCAAAAAGCTTTATCTCGTTTTCCACGTCGTTTTCGTCAAAACGCGTATGAGTTCTGTGCCAGAAGCCGAGCCCCCATTTAGGCACAACGGCGCCGCCGCCGCAAAGCAGATTGAATTTTGCAACAGCCTCAAGCATGTTTTTGCCCGCAAAAACGTAAATATCCGCATCGCCTTCAAACGATGCCTCAACAAATTCCGAAGGCGTATCGGCAGACCAGTCGCCTCTGCCTCTGTTCTGCTCCTTCGGCGGATTTTTCGCGTCCGCTCTGACGGAGCCGCCCATGTAGAACGAAATGAATTCGGGCGTATCTATAAAAACGCCGTAGCCCGCGTCCGAAAGATAAAACGGAGTAGGAACGTGCGTTCTTCCGTTGTCGCTGCCGCCGTAATGGTCGCAGCGCAGATGGATAACGGAATAGTTCGTGGCAAGTCCGCGAAAGCGAAGCCCCGGTCCGTAATGGCGTTCCGAAAGTTTTCTCGGAATGCACACGACAGTTTTATTTCTTACTTTTTCGGTAAAAACGCCTTCAAAAGGCATTGGCATATCGTCAAAAGCGGCGCTTATTCCGTCAAGTTTTTTTTCGTTGCCCACAAGAGATAAAACACTGTCAGTGTTTTTTCCGGTGGAAGATCTGTAAACGCCCGGGGCGATTTTTGTAAAAGAAATACTGTTCATATCTGTCTCCGTTAAAAAAACAGCCGGTGTAAATCACCGGCTATTTCGATTTCTGTAATCAGTAAAGAGTTTTACCGGAAGAATGGAGGTCGTTGCAGGCTTCAACTACGCGTGCAGAAACGCCTGCTTCCGCTTTCTTGAGGTAAGAGCGCGGGTCGTAAACTTTCTTTACGCCTACTTCGCCGTCGATCTTGAGAACGCCGTCGTAATTCTTGAAGAAATGATCGGCTACGGGGCGTGAGAATGCATACTGGGTATCGGTATCAACGTTCATTTTTATAACGCCGTACTGAAGTGTCTCTTCGATATCTTCTTTCGGAGAGCCCGAACCGCCGTGGAAGACGAGAAGATAGTGTGCGTCGTTTCCGTATTTTGCTTTGAGCGCATCCTGACCGATTTTGAGTATCTTCGGGTTAAGCTTTACGTTGCCGGGTTTATATACGCCGTGAACATTGCCGAATGTGGCTGCGAGAGTGAAAAATCCGTTCTTTACCTGACCGAGGGTTTCGTAAACAAGAAGCATGTCTTCGGGTGTGGTGTAGAGTTTTTCTCTCGGCGCGCCTTCGGTATTTACGCCGTCTTCTTCTCCGCCTACAACGCCTGCCTCAACTTCGAGAACTATCTCGTTTTTTGCGCAGCGTTCGAGAATTTCCTTCGCAATTTTAACGTTTTCCTTGTGGGGAAGCGCGGAACCATCGAACATATGGCTGTTAAAGAGGTTGGGCTGGCCGTTTGCTCTGCGGCGCTCTGTTTCGGCAATAAGAGGATTGAGGAACGTTTCTATTTTATCAGCCTGGCAGTGGTCTGTGTGAAGAGCAACGAAAATATTGTATTTTTCGGCTACTCTGCGTGCGTGTTCGGCAAGAGTGATTGCGCCGAGGACCATATCTTTTACGGCCTGACCGGAAGCGTGCTGAGCTCCGCCTGTTGAGATCTGAATGATACCGTCGCTTTTAGCTTCGGCAAGTCCGGCAAGAACGCCGTTTATAGACTCCATTGAAAATACGTTGATCGCGGGAAGCGCGTAATGGTTTTTATACGCGGTTTCCATCATTTTGCAGTATGTTTTGTAATCCGCTACGGGCATTGGTATGTATCTCCTTTAAATATATTTCTTTAGTTAATTATACATCAAAAAAAACATGTAGTCAAGCCTTGAAAACGCTATATTTTGACAATTTTTCAAAGTTTCGGCATTTTGTTTTTCCGACACCTTTATATAGGTTGCTTTTTCGGTGACATTCTGCTATAATACAGGGGTAACAACCGACAAAAGGAGAATTGCCATGACAGATTTTATTGCCGTAAAACCGGAAGATGTCGAATACAACGTTTTCGAAAACAACGTTTTCAAAGCCATCGGCGACGACTGGATGCTCATAACCGCAGGCGACGAAAACGGATATAACACCATGACGGCAAGCTGGGGCGGTATGGGTGTTTTATGGAACGATCCCGTGTCCTTCATATTCGTGCGCCCTCAGAGATATACCTATAACTTTACCGAAAAGCACGGAAAATATACTCTGTCGTTTTTTGACGAAAAATACCGTGATGCGCTGACATTTTGCGGCTCGCATTCGGGCAGAGATCATGACAAGGCAAAGGAAGCGGGCCTTACGCCTGTTTTTGAAGACGGTTATACTTATTTTGCGGAGGCGTCACTCGTGATTTTCTGCGAAAAAAAATACGCCGACGACCTTAAAGGAGAAAATTTTACCGATAAAAGCATTATAGGCAAATGCTATCCGTCTTCGGATTTTCACAGAATGTATATCGGAAAGATAACAAAATGCATAAAAAAGCAGTCCGACTGAAAATTTCGAAAAAAAACGCTTGACAAACGTTTTTTTTGGGATTATAATAAAAAAGACCTTAAGGTCGCAATAATTATTTGAAGAGGTGAGATTGCATGGACGCGGGAAGTAGTTCCGCAGGCACTGTTCCCCGAAGTAGACAGACCCGCAGACGCATAACTGCGCGTCCGTGCGGTCTGTATAAATAAGAGACGTTTTATCGGATATCATACGATATCCGCATAAGGTGTCGTCTTTTTCGGGGTTTACGTGTCATTACTTCCATAAAAAAAGCATAGAAATATGCAAAAAAGAGGAGGATAATATGACAGAGGAAACCCTTTTATTTTTGGAAAAAAAGGATTTTAAGGGCCTTCGCGAATATCTGAGCAACTTCAATCCGGCAGATATCGCGATACTTCTTTCGGAAATACCGGAAGAAAGCCTTACGGTCGTTTTCCGTCTGCTGCCAAAGGAGCTTGCGGCGGAAACGTTCGTTGAAATGGATTCTGACGAGCAGGAATTTCTGCTCAAAGCGTTTTCCGATAAAGAGATCAAAGAGGTCATCGACGAGCTTTACGTAGACGATACCGTTGATATCATCGAGGAAATGCCGGCAAACGTTGTGCGCAGGATACTCGCGAATACCGACAGCGAGATGCGCGCTCAGATAAACGAGATACTCAATTATCCGAAAGACTCGGCGGGCAGCATTATGACAACGGAATTTGTCGATCTTCAAAAAGACATGACCGTTGCCGCCGCGTTTGAAAAGATAAGAAGAGTAGGCATAGACAAGGAAACGATCTATACCTGCTACGTTATCGACAAAAACCGCCATCTGCTCGGACTTATCTCCGTTAAAACGCTGCTTCTGACAAGTATGAAGAGCATTATCGGCGATATAATGGAAACGAACGTAATAAGCGTTTCCACCTTGCAGGACAAAGAAGAGGTCGGCGAAAAGTTTACAAAATACGGTTTTCTTGCGCTTCCCGTTGTAGACAACGAAAACAGACTTGTCGGAATAGTTACCATCGACGACGCTCTCGGCGTCATCCAGGAAGAAAACACGGAAGATATCGAAAAAATGGCAGCTATCACTCCTACCGATAAAACGTATATGAAAACCGGCATTCTGGAAACGTGGTTTAAACGTATTCCGTGGCTTTTGATTCTTATGATCTCCGCAACGTTTACCGGACGAATAATCACATCATTTGAAAATGCTCTTGCCGCAAACCTCGCTCTTTCGGCGTTTATCCCGATGCTTATGGATACGGGCGGCAACGCCGGTTCGCAGGCTTCGGTATCGATAATCCGCGGACTTGCACTCAACGAAATAGAATTTCGTGATATTTTCAAGATCTGGGCAAAAGAGCTCGTTGTCGCTCTGCTTTGCGGACTTGTTCTGGGCGCGGCAAACTTCGGCAAGATCATGCTTCTTGGCGAAACGGGCGGCGACGTTGCAACCGCAGCGGTCGTATGCATTACGCTTGTTGTAACGATACTTATCGCAAAATTTGTGGGCTGTACGCTGCCGCTGCTTGCAAAACGCATCGGTTTTGACCCTGCGGTAATGGCAAGCCCGTTTATCACCACCATAGTCGACGCACTTTCCCTGCTCGTATACTTCAATATCGCAACGTCAATGCTGAATATGGGTCAATGAGTACTTCGGAAGGCGTGGGGCGATGAACGCAGCGCGCAGAGTTCACGACCCGGCCTGTTTATAAAAAAGCTGAGAATTTCATTATTCTCAGCTTTTTTAATTTGGATTTTAAAGTGATGAATTGCGCATGAGGCACGCATTAATTCGCGCTCCGTCCTCCGTCTTGCGAATTACAATTCCGCAGTCTGCAGTGATTCCGCACTTCTCATTATCGTTTCCGCCGCTTTTTCGTCGTTTTCATCAACGGAAAGGTCGAAAGCGGGCTCTTTGTCGTATGCGTTTCCGACGCGGACGGTGAAAATCTTTTCGCCAAGAACCGTCTGCATAAGGTAAACGTCGTCTTCGTCTATTTCCGAGGCGGTAAGGATCACTATCAGTCCCGCATCGGTCAGGATATTTGCGGTTTCGGCAAGACGGCGGATATGTTCGTCGCGCTCGTCCCTGTCCTCGCTGCGTCCCGTTTTGATATCGGCGTCAACGCCGTATAAAACATTGCCTATGCCGAGGTAGTAAACGGATCTTCCGTTTGCAAAAAGCGATTTTTCAAGCTCGCGGGCAACGGTTTTTCTGTCCGAATTTTTACTGCCGGTAATCATGATAACGAACGGTTTCTGACCGAAACGCTTCATTCTTTCCGCCGGCGAAACGCCGCCATTTTCCCACTTGAAATTGCGCATTGCAACATCTTTCTGTATTTTTCCGTCGCCGGGAATTCCCGTTATTATTCCTCCGCCGGAAATTTCGTAGCCGTCAACTATTACGAATCTTCCCGTTCCCGAAAGATCGGACGATATATCGAAAGAGATCGGTCTTTCGAGCGTAAGAGTGCATTTTGCAACTTCGTTTTTTTCGACTTTCGGCTTCGCCGCCTTTTCAAGAGATGAGGCGTTGAGAACATATTCCGTTTTTTCAAGACGCATTGGCACCTTTGCCGATCCGGTTTTGAGATAATAACGCTTTCCTTCGCTCAAAGCGTCCTTTCCGAGCCAGAAAAGCGAAACTTCTATCCTCGATGCCGTTACGGGCGGTTTTTCATCTGTTTTAACGGCGAGATCGCCGCGTCTGACATATATCTGCTCCGTCATCGTTATACCTGTTGAATAACCCGATGTTACGGCAGTCCTTCTCGGTCTGTTGAATTCTTCTATCGACGCTACCGTTGTTTTTTTGCCCGACGGGTAAAACATAATGCCGTCGCCTACATGCAGCGTGCCTGATTCGACTGTTCCGGCTATTATCCGTCTTTCGTCGCCCGAAGACGTGAATTTGTAAACGTCCTGCACGGGCATGCGGAACGGCAGATCGTCCGGCGGCAGCTCTTCTTTGAAGGCGTCAAGCTGTTCAAGCACCGTCATACCGTCATACCATGGCATTTTGTCCGATCTTACGGCAATATTGTCGCCCATAGCGGCGCTTACGGGGATAAACGACGTTGGCGTAACGCCGGCAGCGGCAAGAAATTCTGAGTATTCCTTTACGATATTATCGAATACTTCTTCGGAATATCCCATAATGTCAAGCTTGTTCACAAGCACGGAGACCTGCTTTATGCCGAGCATCGAAAGGATATAGCCGTGACGGCGCGAATTTTCGCGGACTCCTTCGTGCGCGTCTATAACAAGCAAAGCCGCTTCCGCGCGCGACGCTCCGGTGATCATGTTTTTCAGAAATTCAATATGTCCCGGCGCGTCAAGGATTATATATTTATTCGCGTTTTTCCGTTCTGAAAAAACAGCGGGCTATATCTATCGTTATTCCCTGCGCCCTTTCGTCTTTGAGCGCGTCAAGCAGAAACGCGTATTCAAAGGGCTTTGAATTTCTTCTGCACATTTCCTTTATCTGCTCAAGCTTCCCCTGAGGCAGTGAGCCCGTATCGGCAAGAAGTCTGCCTATCACGGTGCTTTTACCGTGGTCAACGTGACCAACGATAACTATATTCATATCTTTTTTACATGTATCCATCTTTGCGAAGTTCCTCCAGCCCACCGCCGTCTTCCTTATCCTGAGCCCGTCCCGATCTTTCTGCGATATTCGCGAATTTGCCGCTTCTCAGTTCTTCTATTATTCCGTCAAGGTCTTTCGCATCGCTATCAACGGGGTTCGTGCATGGCCAGCAGCCGAGAGAACGGTATCTTTTTCCGTTGCCCTGATCGAAATAAAGCGAAACTACAGGCACGCCTTCGCGCCGTATATATTCCCAAACGTCAAGCTCCGTCCAGTCAAGAAGCGGATGTATGCGTATGTGCGTGCCGGGAGCGAAATCCGTTTTATACTGACCCCAGAATTCCGGCGGCTGATCGCCTATATCCCAGTCGTTGTTTTTGTCTCTCGGTGAAAAATATCGTTCTTTCGAACGGCTGCCCTCTTCGTCCGCGCGAATGCCGACTATAACGCCGGTGTAGGGTTCCGTGTTTGAATCTTTTTCATAATTTCCCGTCACGTGGTTGAGTCTGTATCTCGGCCATTCACCCGAAAGGGTGTGCCGCAGAGCCTCGGTTTTGAGATTTCTGCAGCATTCAATTCTTGTTGCGTTTCCGTCGGGAAACGTGAGCTTTTTATCGAGCGCCTCGCGGTTCTCGCCGTATATCATATCAAGCTTCCACTCTTTTGCAAGCCTGTCGCGGTATGTGATCATTTCAGGTATCTTGTAATGCGTATCTATATGCACGAGCGGAAACGGAACGTGCCCGTAAAACGCTTTTCTTGCAAGACATAAAAGAACTGTGGAGTCTTTTCCGATAGACCAGAGCATGCACAGACTTTTGAACTGACTGTATGCCTCGCGCAGTATATGTATGCTTCTGTTTTCGAGCCTGTCTAAATGGTCCATATATTCTCCTTTGCATTTACGATAAGAAATCCTTTTGCATTGAGCGGGTCTTTGCGGTTATATCTCATAGGCGTCAGGTCTCCCTGCAGAAAAATACCGCCCGCGCATTCCGCCACCGATTGCATGGCGCACGTATCCCACTCATAAGTATCTGCAAACCTGTAATAACAGTCCGCCTTACCCGCCGCGATAAAACAGCCCTTTATGCTGCTGCCGCACTGCACGGTTTTTTCGATCTTATCTTTGTATTTTTCCGTAAGCGCTTTCGTTTTTTCGTCAAGAAAAGAGCGTGAGCACATAAAAGTTATCTTATCTGTTTTATCTGAAACAAAAATGCGGTCTTTTTCATCAAAAATATTTTCGAGGCTTTCCGCTTTCGCAGCAAATGCGCCGCGCCCGGTAAAAGAGTAGTATATATCGCCGGTTACGGGAATGTAAACTGCTCCCGCAATCGCTCTGCCGCAGTGCACAAGCCCTATATTTACGGTAAATTCGCCGTTTTTCGAAACGAACTCCTTTGTGCCGTCAAGAGGATCGATAATAAAACAGAAGTCGTTTTCAAGCCTGTCCCCGCTGTCTGCAGTCTCTTCTGAAAGTCTTGCGAAATCGGGAAAACTTTTCGCGAGCGTTTCGTTTATGTATCTGTCCGCTGTCTTATCAGCGTCTGTCAGCGGCGAATTATCGGATTTATATTCGACCGAAAAGCCTTTGTTGTATATTTCGAGTATCCTTTTCCCTGCTTCGACAGCCGTGTTTACCATCACTTTGGCAACATGCCCGGCGCTTTGCAGAAAATTATGATACTCAAAAACCTTTTTTGCGCATTCTTCAACGGTCATTTCGTCTGTTTTCAGCCTGATATCAGGATACGGCGGCGCTTCGTAAGGCGACGATACGCCCGTAAATTCTTTTATCTGCCCTTCAAACGCCTTTTTATAAAGCCCTTTCGGGTCTCTTTTTGCGCAGACGTCAAGCGGAGCATCAACGAATATCTCAACAAATGCGGCAAAAGAGGAGATGATCTTTCTTGCGTTTTCTCTCTGATCTTCTTTCGGACTTATTGCGCTTACAAGCACCGTAAGCCCCGCCTGTGCCATGAGAGCCGACGTTTCCGCGATCCGTCTTATATTCTCGTTTCTGTCCTCTTCCGAAAACCCGAGATCTGAATTGAGACCGAACCGAAGATTGTCGCCGTCAAGCAAAAATGTTTTTATTCCTGCGGCGTAAAGCAATTTTTCCGTTTCGCATGCAACCGTGGACTTGCCTGAACCAGAAAGTCCCGTAAACCATAAAACGCAGCCGCGCTGCCCCATAAGAGATGCACGCTGATTTGGTGTAATTCCGCTTTTATGGTATGTTATGTTTTTCATAAGATAAAACTCCGAAAATGCGGTATAATATTTAATTATACTATCCGTATTCAAAAAAATCAAGAGCAAAAAACGTTTTTATACGGTTTTATTCAAAAAAATGACGAAAATTCAAAAATCCTATTGAAAAACAGATCAAAATATGGTAATATGATGAAAATCGGAAAGAGAGAAAATGATATGACCGTTACAGTTATCGGAAGAGGACATTCGGGCACACGCTCAATATCGCATACGCTTTCGGCAAGCGGTTTTTTTATGGGCGAGCCTCTGAACGTTTCGGGTGACCTTCTTCCCCCCGAAAAAATGTATGACGCATGCCGCGTTTTTGCAAAATACGTTGAATATAAAGGAAATATGGAATGGGATTTCTCTAAAGTCCTTTCGATGGACCCGACGCAGGAATTCACAACTCTTATTGAAGAATATCTTCATACCGTGCTTGAAAGCGAAAATGAGCTGAAGGGCTGGAAGATACCCGAAACCACGCTCGTTTATCCGTGGATAGTGAAAATGTTTCCCGATATAAAATACATACACTGGGTAAGAGACCCGAGAGACTGCATTTTAGGCGGACATATTACCGACGACCTTTCCGTTTTCGGCATAAAATACGATAAGACCGACGACGTGCGCTTCAATCGTGCGGTGAGCTGGAAATATCAGCGCGAAATAATGAAAGCCACACCCGCTCCCGCTAACGTTATTTCCGTCCGCTTCGAGGATATGGTCTTTTCGCAGGAAAAAACGCTTGAACGCCTTTCGGACTTTCTCGGCGTTCCTCTTGCGAAAATAGAAATGCGCCCCGACTCGGTAGGAAGATACAAGACCGACGAAGGAACGCATATGTTTGACTTTTTTGCTGAAGACCTTGCGGAATGCGGATACGAAAAAGAATAAGATCAGAATAAAATTAAAAGCGAAGAGATCTCTTCGCTTTTTGCGGAACTTTTCCGATTATAAAAATCGGGAACAAAACATTTATCAATAATGATACAGCGACCTTTTTCTGTCATAATGCGGCGGAAAAACATTCGTGAAGGTTACTGTATCAGTTTTTTTGCCGTTTTTCAAGCTCCTTTATTATTTTATGTATCGCATTTTCATCGCACGAAACGGTTATAAAGTCCGCGGCAGCTTTGAGATTTTCCGAAGCGTTTGAAACGGCAAAACCGATATCTGCTTTTATTATCATTTCAAGGTCGTTGTCGTAGTTTCCCGCGGAAACGGCAAGACTTGAAGACGTCAGCTTTTTGATTTCGCAAAGCGCATTGCCTTTTCCCGCCTCGCAGGCGAACATTTCAAGCCCTTCGCCCCAGCCTCGGGCAAACTTGTATGACGGAAAAAGACCGGGGATAAGAACGCTGAGTTTTTCGGTTTCATCTCGCGGCTGCATAAACATTATATCGTAAATATTCTCGTTCACATCAAGAAACGTTCTTTCCGTTATCTCGCTTGCACGAGCGGAATAATGGAAGCTTTCGAAATGAATGCCTATATCCGAGTTTTTCGCGTAAGTCGCCGCTATTTTCAGCACGTCGTCCTTCGCGCTTTCGGGCAGAGGATATTTCGATACTGCCCCCCGTTTTTCACGGTCGTATATCATCGAGCCGTTGAGAGTGATAAGATACGTGTTCGGAACGAAAATATCGGTGAATTTATCGAAATGTCTCGGCGGTCTGCCTGAAGCGACGGTGAAAAGTCCGCCGTTTTGCTGAAAATACCGTATCGCTTCCGCATTTTTCTCGCTTATTCTGCCCTCGCTGTCCGTCAGAGTGCCGTCCATATCCGTGGCAAGAAGAATTCCGTCAAATATACCCATAAAAAATCCTTTTTTGTTATTTAAAAAAAGTATACCATATTATTTTGATTCCGTCAACAGTAAAAATCCCTGTCTTTTAAGGACAGGGATTTATATTTCAAAGCCTTTTTCAGTCTGTTATGCTGTTTTCCGCTTCGTCCGCACGACGGGAATAGACCGTAAGACCGCCGCTCTGAGCGTCCGCAATCGATTCCTGAGCCTTTGCCATCTGCTCCTGAAGGGCGGGATCGTTCGGGTCTGCATTTCCGCTTGCCGCAGCGTTTATTATTCCGCCCATTATCTTTGCCATATCGGTCGTTGCTTTAAGATCGCGTTTCTGCGCTTTTGAAAGACCGAAGCTGAAAAGTCCGCGTTCAGAGTCGTGAACGCCGAAGATATAGTCGAGATGCTGCAGCGCATTGTCTGCGTAGTCCGTATCTTTTTCGGATTTTCTGAAACAGAGCCTGATCTCGCGCCTGATATACGGATGCGGGCGAAGTCCCTTCTTTGCTGCGGCGTCGTTAAAGCCGAGCGGCTGAACAAGACGAAGGATCACGCCGTCCTCCTTAAATGTTTCCGCTCCGCCGTCCGAGGGCTTGTCGGTTTCTTTGTAATATTCGTAAGAAGCTATTTCGTCGTAGCGGATAACCTCGCGGTTGACCTTGTTTTTGACGTTTCTGCGGTCAAATATGCTCAGCATGCCTGTATCGTCGCAGAATTCGATCGCAAACTCTTTTACCGTGCTCGGATAAAGACTTGTTTTTTTGAAGCACTGCTCATGAATCTTGTTTCGCTTTGTCATAAAATCGATATGCTCGCGAACGGTTTCCTTGTCCATCTCGGAAAGTCTTACAAACTGACTGCATTTTCTTGCGCAGTCGCTGCAGACGTATTCCTTGTTTTTGATCTTGTCTCTGTGCATAACACCGCATTCCGCTCCGCACAGAGCGCATGTTTTTTTGCCGAACAGTTTGTCAAAAAGTCCCATTTTTTAGCTCCTTCGTTTATTTATTGTAATTAAATTATAGCATAGCGATAACCTTATGTCAATACGGTAAAGACGCTAATTTGCGGATTTTTGCATAAAAATTCCCTGCCGTAAGACAGGGAATATCAGGTGGTTTTTCAGACGGCGGAGTCGGTGATCGCGGTGAATGCCTTAGCGAATTTTTCCGCTTTTTCTTTTGCAAGCTCGCCCGTTTTGTCGCTTACCATAACGTAAAGCTTAACTTTCGGCTCGGTGCCAGAAGGACGGATAACGAGAACGCTGCCGTCTTCCATTGTATAATAAAGCACGTTTGACGGCGGCAGACCTTCTATTCCGCCCATATAGTCCTTTCTTTCGGCAACGGCAACGCCCGCAAGCTCGTTTATCGGATTTTCCCTGAGCGCGGACATAAGCTTTTTCATTTTTTCAAGACCGTCAAAGCCGGGCATCTGAATATTTACTGTTTTTTCATAGTATGTGCCGAACTCCGCAAAGAGATCGCAGAGCGCGTCCCAGAGAGTATGTCCTTTTTCAGCGCAGTATGCCGCCGCTTCCGAAATAAGCAGGGACGCGAAAACGCTGTCTTTGTCGTGCGCGTAATCGCCCGCAAGGAAGCCGTAGCTTTCTTCAAAACCGAAAACGAAGGTGTGCTCGCCTGTCTTTTTGAAAAGATTCATCTTTTCGCCTATAAATTTGAAGCCTGTAAGAACGTTTACTATCGAGGCGCCGTATTTTTCGCAAATTTTGGTTGCAAGCTCGGTGGTAACTATCGTTTTTACCGCGCAGGCGTTTTCGGGCAGCGTGCCGAGCGCCTTTCTTGAACGGAGTATATAGTCGAGAAGCAGACAGCCTATCTGGTTGCCGGTGATTATCTTATACTCTCCGTCGTCCGAAACAAGTATTCCCATTCTGTCCGCGTCGGGGTCGGTGCCTATGATAAGATCGGCGTGATGCTCTTTTGCAATTTCAATGGCTCTCGTGAATCCTTCGGGGTTTTCGGGGTTGGGTGATTTGACCGTGGGGAAGTTTCCATCAAGGACCATCTGCTCGGGCACGGTCACGATATTTGTAAAGCCAGCTCTCTTGAGCACTTCCGGCACAAGTCTGTAACCCGAACCGTGGAACGGTGTGTAAACTATGCACATATCGTGCTGCTTTTTGATAAGATCGGGGTCTATGCGCTGTTCGAGCACTTTTTCGAGATATCTGTTGTCGTATTCCTTGTCAAGGATTTTGATGACCTTTTCCGCCTCTTCAAAAGACACGGTTTTTACACCTTCGAGCATATCAGTCTTTTTCATCTGGGCGAAAACAACGTCTGCGTGTTCGGGCGAAAGCTGCGCTCCGTCGTCCCAGTAAACCTTGTAGCCGTTATATTCCTTCGGATTGTGAGAAGCCGTTATAACTATTCCCGCAATGCAGCAAAGGTCGGTTACGGCGAAAGAAAGCTCGGGAGTGGGACGTAGTTCGTCAAACAGATAAACGTTTATCCCGTTTGCAACAAGCACGCATGCAGCCTGTTTCGCAAATTCGCGCGAAAAATTACGGCTGTCATGAGCGATTACAACGTGAGCGTCCTTTATATTTTTTGAATTTATAAGATCCGCAAGCGCCTGCGTTGCGTGACGGACCGTATAAACGTTCATCCTTCTTGTCCCCGCGCCTATCGTTCCGCGAAGACCGCCTGTGCCGAACTCGAGAAGTCCCGCAAATCTGTCTTCAAGCTCCGCTTTATCCGTTACTGCTTCAAGCTCTTTTTTAGTGTTTTCATCAACTAACGGGCTGTCTATCCATGTTTTTGCGTCCATTTTTTCTGTCCTCCGTTATATTTATATGGTAAAGATTATATCTGAGAAAGCGCTTTTGCGATCTGATCGGGGCAGGATGTCGGTCTCGACCCGCACGTTATGCCCGAAAATTTTTTTATTACCTCGTCTTTATCCATGCCTACAAGAATGCTCGATATTCCTTTGAGGTTTCCGTTGCAGCCGCCTATGACTTCAACAGACTCTATTTTATTGTCGTCGTTTACGGTAATGTTTATCTCTCTTGAGCAGGTGCCTTTTGTTTTGTAGTTTACTGTTTTCATCAAATCACCTCATTTATGATATTTTATATTATTGTTTATCGTGAACGCCCTGTAGATCTGTTCGAGTAAAATTATGCGCATAAGCTGATGCGGAAAAGTCATTTTTGAAAATGAAAGCTTCAGATCGGCGCGCGCCTTCACTTCTTTGTCAAGTCCGTCCGAGCCGCCGATAACAAACGTTATCTTCTGGGACGTCTGCGCGGTTTTTTCTATGAATTTTGCAAGGTCTTCCGAAGACATGCCGTCCCCTTCAACGCACAGCACTACGGTTTTACCCTTTATGCTTTTTATAACGGCGTCTTTTTCCTTTTCGGGCGAGCTTTCGGGCGTTTCAATGATCTCAAGGTCGCAGAATCTCGAAAGGCGTTTTATGTATTCCGCCGCGGCGTCTTTCAGATATTTTTCTTTAAGATTTCCCACGCAGACTATTCTTACGCCTATCATTTCGACCCTCCTGAATACCTATATATAATATGTTAACATAAAATGCGAAAAAAATCAAGTGATGACGCCGTCTTTTTTCCCTAGTTTTGAAAATCCGCCGTAATTTCGGCGCGCGGAACAAAAGTTTACAAATTATTTGCAGGTTTTTTCGCCGTTTCTATTGAGAAAGACGGTTTTTTGTGGTATAATTCATTTACTGTATGGAAAAATAAGGAGATCATATATGAAACTCGGCATCGTAGGTTTGCCCAATGTGGGCAAAAGCACTCTTTTCAACGCCATAACAAACACAAATGTGGACGCTGAAAACTATCCGTTCTGCACAATAGAGCCGAATGTGGGGGTAGTTGCCGTTCCCGATGAAAGACTTGACGTTTTGACTAAAATGTATGAGCCTCTTAAAACAACGCACGCCGTAATTGAGTTCGTTGATATTGCGGGTCTCGTAAAAGGCGCGTCGAGAGGCGAAGGATTGGGCAACAAATTCCTTTCGCATATAAGAGAGGTAGACGCGATCGTGCATGTTGTGCGCTGTTTTGACGATGACAATATCGTGCACGTTGACGGCAGCGTTGACCCCGTAAGAGATATCGAAACGATAAATCTCGAACTCGTTTACGCCGATATGGAAACTGCGGAAAAAATGTGCGTACGCGCCGAAAAGAATGCGAAAGGCGATAAGACCCTTGCCGCCGAAGCCGCGCTTTTTGCCCGCGCGAAAACTTTTCTGGAGTCCGGCAGACCTCTTCACGCAATGGAAATGACGGACGATGAAAAAGCCATTTTATCTCTGGGTAGCTTTCTGACATTAAAACCGGTTATTTACGCCGCAAATATGAGCGACGCGGATTTCGCCGCGAGAGAAACGAACGCTTATTTCAGCTCCGTAAAGGAATACGCGGAAAAAGAAGGATCTCAGATCCTTCCCGTATGCGCGAAATTCGAAAAAGAGATCTCGGAGCTTTCGGAAGAAGAAAAACTCATTTTTCTTGAAGACATAGGACTTGAAGAAAGCGGTCTTTCAAGACTGATAAAAGTATCGTATTCAACTCTCGGTCTTATCAGCTATCTCACCGCAGGCCGTGACGAGGTCCGCGCATGGACGATAACAAAAGGCACAAAAGCGCCTGCCGCTGCAGGAAAAATACACAGTGACTTCGAAAAAGGATTTATCCGCGCTGAAGTTGTGGCTTTTGACGATCTTGTTGCGTGCGGTTCCATGAATGCCGCAAAAGAAAAGGGCCTTGTGAGAAGCGAGGGAAAAACGTATGAAATGAAAGACGGAGACGTTGTTTTGTTCAGATTTAACGTATAAGAAGGGGCAGCAAATGAAAAATCTACTGTTTATAGGCAACAGTCTTATAAGGACAGGTTCGGTTCCCGAAAACACCGCAAAGCTTTTTTCCGAAAACGGCGCGGATATAAGCGTTTTTGCGTGCAAAAAGGACGGCTACACGCTTGCTATGCACGAAGCGGATTTTGCGAATGGCGACTTTGAAAACGAACTCGCAAACGCCGATATTGTTGTTTTGCAGGAATACGGTACGGAATATTATTCAACGCGTGAGTCTGTCAAAAAAATAATAAGCCGTCTTAAAAAGGAAGCGGAAGTTTATTATCTTTTAACAGAATGGGACATAGGCAGAAACAGGATAAACGAGCTTCGTTCTTTGCCTGTCCGTTTTATTCCGTCCGGTCATATTCACGACAGATCGGTAAAAGAAAACATATTCGATTACGACGAGCTGCATCTGCCCGAGGATTACCATCCGTCTTTTTTATACGGTAAAATAGCTGCCGCCGCCGTATATCTTGCGGTTACCGGCGCATTTCCCGAAAAAGCCGATGAAGATATCAATAAAGTCAGAGATATTATAATAGAAGAAAACAAAACCGAAAACAATCTCCTTTCCGTTCTTGTCGTCGGAGGCGGCGGAAGGGAACACGCTATCATAAAAAGTCTTATCGAGTCACGCCGCACGGGACTTCTTTATGCTGCGCCGGGCAACGGAGGGACTCAGCTTGATTTTGTGCAGAATATCGACCTGAAAGCGACAGATGTTGACGGAGTAGTTAAATTCTCCAAAGAAAACGCGATAGATTTCGTTGTTGTGGCTCCTGACGATCCGCTTATGCTGGGCATGGTCGATGCGCTCGAAAAAGAAGGAATAAAAGCGTTCGGTCCAAGAAAAAACGCCGCCATAATAGAGGGCAGCAAGGTCTTTTCAAAGCAGCTCATGAAAAAATACGGTATTCCCACCGCGCCGTTTGAAGTGTTCGACGATTATGAACAGGCGTGTGCATACGTGAAAAAGCACGGCGCTCCGATAGTTGTAAAAGCTGACGGTCTTGCTCTTGGCAAAGGTGTTGTGGTAGCGCAGACCGTTGACGAGGCGTTGGAAGCGCTGACCGAAATAATGTGCAACAGAATATTCGGAGAGTCCGGCGCAAAGGTGGTACTTGAAGACTGTCTTTACGGCAGAGAGATATCCGTTCTTGCCTTCACGGACGGTAAAACGCTCCGTCCGATGGTCTCTTCGCAGGACCATAAACGCGCGTATGACGGCAATAAGGGTCCGAATACGGGAGGTATGGGCACTCTTGCGCCGAGTCCGGTTTATACTGCGGAAGTTGCAGAAGAATGTATGGAAAAAATATTCATACCTACAGTAAACGCAATGAAAGCGGAAGGACGGACCTTTAAGGGTGTTCTGTATTTCGGGCTTATGCTCACAAAAGACGGAGTGAAGGTAATAGAATACAATTCACGCTTCGGCGACCCCGAAACGCAGGTCGTTCTGCCCCTGCTTGACGGAGATCTTCTTGACATTATGGAAGCGGTAGTTGACGAAAAGCTCGATTCAGTCAGCTTTTCATGGATCGACGCCGCTGCTGTATGTGTTGTAATGGCTTCGGGGGGATATCCGAAAAAATACGGAAAAGGGTATGTGATCTCTTTCGGAGACGGAATAACGTCAAGAATATATCACGCAGGCACAGCGATCAAAGACGGGATGGTCGTAACATCCGGCGGACGCGTTCTCGGCGTTACCGCAATAGGCTCGACTGTTGCCGAAGCTGCTGCGGACGCTTATGAGGATGTTGAAAAAATACACTTCAAAGATTCTTATTACAGAAAAGATATCGGAAGATGATATCCGCGCATTTATTTGATCTGATCAACAACCGGGACATTGCGGCAAAACAAAGCTGCAGTGTCCTCTTTTTTACCGCAGCTCAAAAAAACAGGAAAAAACCGGAAATATTGATAAAAAACGCTTGACAAACGAGAAGTAATGTGATATAATAATCGAGCTCCCGCAAAAAGGGAGGGAGCCGCAGAGAAGCGGCGGCGATCAGTTCACATAAAGTTCACAAAAAAAGGTATTGACAAAGTGAATGTAGTGTGGTATAATAATCAAGCTCGCTCAAAGAGAGCGGAGCGAAAGATGGACCTTGAAAATTAAACAGTGAAACCCTGTAAAGAGATGAGAGAAAACTCATCG
>CACZQB010000056.1 GCA_902783255.1 Oscillospiraceae bacterium
CAGAAGTGAATGGCGCTCCGGTGGAGCGGCAGAGCTGTTTCGTGTCTGAGGCCGCAGCCGAGAGCGAATCCCTGAAGGTGCACCAAGAGAAAATCCCATAACTAAGCCGAAAATCAGCTCAGTTATGGGATTTTTTTATATCCTGTTAGTTTTCCCCGCACGCACAAATCAGCATACAGATACACGGAAATTCAAATAAGTGTTGTCAAAATTGTTGTCAAAAGCAACTCATTTTTCCTTCTGTTTCCGCTTAAGTATCTGCTTGTCTATTGCGTCTGCTTTAAATCCGTCGCCGATCATTTTCCTGCGAAGCGCCCTGTATTCAGATTTACCTTTTTATACGCATGTAGATCAGATCGTAATATCTCGACTTATTTGTAGTTTGCTGAATTATTTCCGGCTGTTTCAGTTTTCTTCTTCAATGGGCTTGACATTTCGCTCTCTTTGTGATATAATATCTTTATTAAAAGAGTTCTTTGTCCCATCATGGATAGGTCTTTTGACTGATTCGTTGCCCTTGCCGTTAAGGTAGTTGAGGCCCCGGGACAGAAGAATTCTTTTTTCTTGCTGCATTTTCACGGTAAATAGTGTCTGTAGAGCTTTGAAGCCTTATATTTCTATCCGGTTTTTGATTTGAAGGGGGATTTTATGCAAAAAAACAGTTTTACCGAAGGGGCGATACTGCCGAAACTGCTGAAGTTTATGCTTCCGGTGCTGTTTGCAATGTTTCTGCAGTCCCTTTACGGAGCAGTCGATCTTCTTGTTGTGGGGCAGTTCGCAACAGAGGCTGATACTTCCGCAGTTTCAACAGGTTCGCAGATAATAATGACGATAACGAATCTTCTTGTCAGCTTTTCAATGGGGATCACCGTTGCGGTCGGTCAGAAAATAGGTCAGAAAAATCCCGAAGAGGCTGCGGAAACGATCGGCACGGGTCTGATCATTTTTGCGATAGCAGGCGTTGTTTTTACCGTCGTAAGCGTTGTCGGGGCAGACATGCTTGCAAAGATCATGCAGGCGCCGAAAGAGGCGTTTGAGCTTACAAAAAGCTATATCGCAGTATGCGGAGCAGGTTTTGTTATAATCACGGCATATAATCTGCTCGGCAGCATTTTTCGCGGACTCGGCGATTCAAAAACTCCGCTTATCGCCGTAGGCATTGCCTGCGTTTTCAACATAATCGGAGACCTTCTTTTCGTTGCTGTCTTTCATCTCGGCGCGACCGGAGCGGCGGCGGCAACGGTAATGGCGCAGCTTATCAGCGTTATAATATCATTTTTTATCATCAGAAAAACGGAGCTGCCTTTTGAATTCAATAAAACACACCTCAGATTAAAGAAAAAAGTCGCGAAAACGATCTTTCGTATCGGAACGCCCATAGCCCTGCAGGATCTGCTTGTAGGAATTTCGTTTCTCGTTATGCTTGCAATAGTAAATCAGCTTGGCGTCACGGCTTCCGCCGGCGTTGGCGTTGCGGAAAAGGTTTGCGCGTTTATTATGCTTGTTCCCGCCGCATTTATGCAGTCCATGTCCGCTTTCGTAGCTCAGAACCACGGCGCGGGCAAAACCGACAGAGCGGTAAAGGCGCTGAAAAGCGGTATAGCGGTTTCGGTCGTTTTCGGCGTTCTGATGTTTTATATCACTTTTTTTCACGGAGATCTGCTTGCCGGTATTTTCACGAATAAACCCGACGCCGCAGCCAGCGGCTGGGATTATCTGAAAGCCTATGCCATAGACTGTTTGCTTACGTGCTTTCTTTTTTGCTTTATAGGTTTTTACAACGGAATGGAAAAAACCGGATTTGTTATGATACAGGGCATAGCCGGCGCGTTTCTGGTTAGAATTCCCGTTGCGTTTATCATGCGCATCGTTGGCGGCGGTTCGCTTTTTCTTATCGGACTTGCAACCCCGTGCTCAACGGTCATACAAATAATCCTCTGCAGCTTATATTATCCTTTTGCGACTAAAGGAAAAAAATTGCAAAAAGACTGTTAGCGGACCGTTTTTTTATTATTTCGTATGAGATGAAAACCCGTAGCCGAGCGTTTTGCTCAGTTACGGGTTTATGTTTTTGAAATAACGGGAAACCTGTTTTTTTAGCCGCGCTCTTCGATCTCTCTTGCCTGCCTGAGTATATCGAGAGAAAAAGACGGTATTCTTCCCAGACCGTCGGGACCGACATTCAGAAGATAGTTTACGCCCATTTCGTTCAGATGGCGTTTGTTTTTCGCTATCGTTTCGGGCGTTTTCCAGTTTTGATCGAAATACTTGAACCCCCATGTGTCGTTCAGCGTTGCTGCGGTTTCGTAAAGACCGTAAGGCGACCACTTATATCCGCCAAGTCCGTTCATATCGCCCGATTCATCGGCAGTCATTTCCTTCGGCGGTTCGGCAGGTATTTCATTGTCTCCGAGCGAAACGTAATCGTATGCTCCGTTGCCAAGCCGCGAGTTTATAAGACAGTCGGGCTGATATTCTTTTACCATATTGAATAGTTCAAGACTTTGCGATCTCGTGATAACGCCCGGCGTGTCGAACCATATAAGGCACAGATCACCGTAGCCTGTGAGTATTTCTTTTACCTGCGGCTTTATTTTGTTTTCAAAGCAGTGCGAAAAGTCCTTTGCGGAAATATCAGGCCAGTCCCACGAATTATACCAGTCTCTCCCCGAACAGCCGCCCTTTTTATCGTAGCCGCCGCCGTCGGGATCGTGCCAGTCAAGCTCCTGCGAATAGTAAAGACCGAATTTAAGCCTGTATTTATAGCACGCCTCCGCAAGCTCGGCAATAATATCTCTGCCAAACGGCGTTGCGTCAACAACATTGAACGGATCGGCTTTTGAGTGAAAGAGCGCAAACCCTTCATGATGCTTTGCGGTGATCACAAAATATTTCATTCCGAAAGATTTTGCGGCGCTGATCCATTCATCGGCGTTGAAATATACGGGATCAAAGCATTTTGCAAGCGCGGAATACTCCTTTGTGCCTATTCCGAACCACGATTGCGCCCACTCGCCGTATGTTGGCGTTCTTTGCCCGCGGTATTCGCCGCCGAGCAATGAATAAAGTCCGAAATGCACCATCATGCCGTATCCGGCAGACCTGAACCATTCTCTGTTGTTCATAATACCTCCAAATGGATATTTCACTGCTTCAGGCATACGCCAAAAGCCTGAAAAAACGACCTTTTTCTTTTGTTCCGAGTTTTTTCGTGAATGATTATTATCATTATATATGTAATTGAAGTCGTTGTCAATATAAAAAGGCAAAACAGCACTGTTTTTTTGAGAAAAGAGCAATGAATAACGATTATACGAAATAACTGATATTTGTTTTCTGTATTGACAAACCGCGCGTTTTGCCTTATAATTTACGGTGAAAATACGTTTACCGATATTAATGATAAGGAGATATTTATGCCTAAAGTATATCCCGAACTTACAACGCACCCCTGCATCAAAAAAAGATCCGAGCCTATCGTTACCGCAAAAGATCTTCCGTATCCCGCATCGCTTGTTTTCAACGCCGGAGTGATAAAATACAACGGCGAATACGTTATGGTCTTTCGCGATGATTACGGAACGGATCAGCACGGTTACGAAACGGGGACAGGTCATTTTGTCGGAACATGCGTAGGTATTGCAAGAAGCAAAAACGGCGTTGACGGCTGGGTCTTTGATCCCTCTCCGCTGATGGACAGCACTGATCCTGATAACGACCCCGAACTGAACCGTCTTTACGATCCGCGCATAATAATGATAAACAACAAGCTCTACCTCTGCCTTGCAATGGATACGAAACACGGTATCTGCGGCGCGATTGCAGAGCTTTCGGACGATCTGAAGTCTTATAAAATAATCAGCACAACCGTGCCGGACAACAGGAATATGGTGCTTTTCCCCGAGCTTATAAACGGCGAGTTCGTGCGCCTTGAAAGACCGATGCCTGTTTACGGGCGAGGATGTGACAGATTTGATATATGGCTTTCGCGTTCACCCGACCTTGTTTACTGGGGAAACAGCCGCCTTGTGATAGGTGTTGAGCATGCGCCCTGGGCAAACGATAAGATTGGCCCTGCGGCGGCTCCCATAAAAACGGAAAAAGGATGGCTTACGCTATTTCACGCTGTAGACCGCGACGACACACGCGGCAAAAACGGCTGGGACGGCTTCTGGCCAAAACGGTATACGGCAGGGATAATGCTGCTCGATCTGGACGATCCGTCAAAAGTTGTTTCTGTATACAAAAAACCGCTCATAGCCCCCGATACTCCCATAGAAACCGATGAGGGATACAGACAAAACGTGATTTTCCCGTGCGGTATGCTGCTTGAGGACAGCGGTGAGGTAAAAATATATTACGGCGCCTCGGATACCTGCGTATGTCTTGCCACGGCAGACGTAAACGATCTTCTTAAACTGCTTGAATAAAATGACACGGCTTACTCATTACTCAAAATAAACAGTTAATAATATGAGAGGGAACAAAATGAAAAAATGCAATATCGAAAATGAGCTCAGCTTTAAAATATACGTTTCGCCCGGATGCGAAAATAGGGGAGACGGAACAAAAAACAGTCCGTATTCTTCTATAAAAGAGGCTCAAAAGGCAATGCGCGCCGAAATAGCGAAAGGACTTGACGGCGATGCTGCGATCCTTTTTACCGGCGGCACTTATTACCTTGACGAAACGGTGAAAATCGGTTTTGCAGACTGCGACAAAAACCATAAAGTATACTATTCTTCTGCGGACGGAGAAGACGTAACGCTTATAGGGGGCGTTCCCGTCACAGACTGGAAAGAGTGTAAAGACGGCGTTTTTTATGCCGATATCTCTCAGATCGGCGATTTTTACACACTTTTTTGTGACGGAAAACGTCAGAGAACCGCAAGAAGCGGAAATATGAGCGGAGAAGGGATAAAAGACACCTCTCATTTGCAGGCGGTCTGCGAAAACTCTTCGGCGTGGTTCGGTGAAATACTGAAAGTTAAAAGCATTTCGGAAAACGGTATCGAAACGTTTATAAGAAAATGCGACTGGAGCGGCAATTTTACTTATCTTTGCGGCGCGCGCGAGTTTATAAAGGACGCCGGAGACTGGGCGATAGAGGGAAACAGAGTATATTTCAAGCCCGAAGATCCCAAAAAGATCGGTGAGTCGGTAATAGTTGCGGGAACGCTCGACGAGATCTTCACTGTGCGCGGCGAAGATGAAAAACCGGTGAAAAATGTTGAAATATGCGGTTTTTCTCTTATGATGAACGCATTCGGCGAAAATCTTGCTGCTCAGTCAAGACCCGCAAACATCCTTGCGGAGTATGACGAGAATATAAATGCTCTTGTTTCTTTGCAAAACGCAGAAAACGTAACCGTAAAAAACTGCAGAATGACATATGCGGGTTATGTTGCCGTTACGCTTAAGGGACGCTGCGAAAACAACCTGATTTATGCAAACGATATCGAAAGTCCGGGTTATGCAGGAATATTCCTTATAGGCGAAAATCCGGGAAGCCTCAATTATATAAGCAAACACAACACTGTTTGCTGCAACAGAATACGCAACGCCGGCGAATTTGTCTGCCACGGCGCAGGAATATATCTTATAAACAGCGGCGAAAACCTTATCACTCATAATGAAATAGACAGTGTGCCGCGATACGGAATTTCAATGAAAGGCATGCGTTACGGCGTTTTTCACGACAACGGTATTGACGGCGTTCCGTTTGAAGAGCACTGGAAGTATAATCAGACAACAAAAAACGTTATTTCATATAATAAGATAAGCAACACAGGCAAACGTTCCGCGGACGGAGGCGGCATAGAGGGCTGGGGCATAGGCAGAGACAACGTTATAGACCATAATATCATCTGCGGCGCATACTGCGGAAAAGCTACGGAAAACTGGCGCGGCCACAGCATTTTTCTGGACGACGCGGCGCACCACGTTACGGTTACAAACAATATTATTTACGATGAGTCTGCCCCCGCGGTAAACGCCGGAATATTTATAAAAAGCATAGGCAATATTGTTATAAACAATATTTTTGACGTTTCTTTCGAAAGAAACGGCGCCGCGGATATTCAGCCGTATATCTGTCCCGCAGGAGATTCGGTATTTGAAAGAAATATCGTTTATGCAAACGGGGACGGCGTTATCGAGCGAGACGGCACAAAGAAAGACGGCAACGGCGACAGAATAATGCTTTCTTTCGGTGACGGCGCAAACTCAAGCGGCACGCCTTCGCTTAAATCGTTAAAATCAATGAACAGAAACCTGTATTTCAACAAAAACGGCAGAGCTCTGATAGATATCGGAAGCCGTATGATGACTTTTAAGGAATGGCAAAACGCAGAGGAAAATATTTGCGGTTACGATAAAGAGAGCGTTTGCGCTGATCCGATGTTTGCTGACGCAAAAAACAGAGATTACCGTCTCCGCGACAACTCTCCCGCGCTTGCCCTCGGTTTTGAGCCGATAGATGCTTCAGAAATCGGTCTTACAAAAGATTTTTTGTTCGAGTAATAAAACAGACACGGAAAAACCCGTGTCTGTTTTTTGTAAATAATATATCAGAAAATTACCGCTTTCGGGTTATCGCATCGATAACCATGAGTTATTTTCCGCAAAGCTCAAGAGTGTCTCTTGCGATCATAAGCTCTTCGTTTGTGGGTATAACAAGGAATCTGAGTTTCGCATCGTCTTTTGAGATATCGATTTCAATGCCGCGTTTGCTGTTCTTTTCGGGATCGACAGCAGCGCCGAGGAAAGCGAACTGTTCCGCACAGCGGATACGGTAGCCGGCGTTGTTTTCGCCTATTCCGCCCGTGAATACTACCGCGTCTATGCCGTTCATTTCAGCGGCGTAAGCGCCGATATACTTTACAAGCTGATGAACGATTATGTCTTCAATAAGCATGCAGCGTTCATCGCCTGCTTTTGCGGCGTCTTCTATCTCTCTGTTGTCGCTCGTTTTGCCGTGAAGACCGAGAATACCCGATTTTTTGTTCATCAGTTCGTCTATCTGGCGGATCGAAAGTCCTTCTTTTTCCATAAGGAACGGAACGATCGCAGGGTCTATCGAACCGCAGCGTGTGCCCATCATAAGCCCCTCAAGAGGAGTAAGGCCCATAGACGTATCTATGCATTTGCCGCCTTTTACCGCAGCAACGGAAGAACCGTTTCCTAGATGGCATGTTACTATGCGAAGCTCTTCGGGCTTTTTGCCGAGCATTGCTGCCGCTCTCTGGCTGACATATCTGTGAGATGTGCCGTGAAAACCGTAACGGCGTATCTTATATTTTTCGTAAAGCTCATAAGGAAGGGGATACATATACGCATATGCGGGCATCGTCTGATGGAAGCCTGTATCAAAAACGGCTACCTGAGGCACGTTGCCTATAATTTCTTCGCACGCGTGTATACCCGTGAGATTGTGGGGATTGTGAAGGGGACCAAGCTCGCAGCAGTCTTCTATCGCTTTTATAACGTCGTCGTTTATAAGCACCGAGCCTGAGAATTTTTCGCCGCCGTGAAGAACTCTGTGCCCTACAGCGTCGATTTCCTTCATCGAAGTGAGAACGCCGTGCTCTTTAGAAACAAGAGTGTCTACTATGAGCTGAATGGCTTCGCTGTGGTTTTTCATTTCAACGGCAACTTTAAGGTCGGGTCTGCCGGGAACTTTGTGCTTGAAAGTGCCGCCGTCAATGCCTATTCTTTCGCAGATACCTTTTGCAAGCACGCTTTCGTTCGACATATCAAAAAGCTGATATTTAACAGAGGAGCTGCCCGCGTTGATAACAAGAATTTTCATGAAATTTCACCTTTTATAAAATACTTTTACAGTATTATATACCAACATTTCCGATTTTTCAAGTTTTTTTGCTATTGTTTGGAAAAAAGTCGATTATTCGGGCATCCGCAGATCGATCCACATTGCGGGACGGACTGAACGGTAGTCGTCGTCCGGCTGATTTCCGTCTGAATTTATTTTCCCTGAAGAATAAATGCTTATGACCGTGCCTTCTGTTTTGCCGGGAGTCCGGAGCCACCAGTGACACCTCGGCGGAGCTTCGATCTCATGGTTATACCTGTCATACAAATGCGATTCATCCGTATGCGCGCCCATGGCAATTGCGTATTTTGTTGCCTCGCAGGCTCTGTCGGCATTCTCTTTCATATATTTGTTTACATCTTCAACGCTCAGAAGAAAAATGCAGTCCGCCTCTTTATAAGGCTCCCCGTTTTCGTATAAAACAGTCTCTTCTATTCTTGCCTGTTCGCATGGGTCAAATGAAAAAAGAAGAAACGACCTGTTCAGCCAGCGCCTTACGCTGCTCTGCTCCCAGTCATTACCGCCTCCTGGCGGATCGAACGCCATGCTGTCAAGCGCATATCTGCTTAAAACAAGCGCACTTTCGCCCCGTTTTTCAAGAACGATCCATTCTATTTCTTCAGCGCCGTTTTTATCATCGTTATCCTGCTCGTATCTGCCGAAAGTCAGTATGTCGCCGGCTTCGACAAAACGGACGGAAGCGATTTTCGTATCCGCAAAGATCTTTTCGGCATAATCGGCGCTGTCTTTATATCCGTAAAGGGAGGAAAAATATTCGTATGCGCCGTTGATATCTCCTTCTCTGTAAAGAGCAAGCGCTTTTTCGTAATCGGCGTCTTTTTTGTTGCCCGAAAAAACGATCGATATTATCAATGCCGCCGCAATGACTGCAATTATGCTTGCTATTGCTATTTTAACAGATGTTTTCATCCTGTCCGCTCCGTAATTCTTCATTGTATATATTATACAACTAAAAAAGAGTTCTTGCAAGTGGTATTCTGATCATTTTTTTAAAAAACCATTTTATCCGGATATTCTGCCTATAGTTTCCGTCCAGTATTCAGGCGGACGTATAAACGAAGCTCCCGAAGCAGACATTTTTGCGGTCACGGTATATGTGAAGGCGAGAGCTCCGTTTTCGGACGGTCTGTCTTTTGCGGAAATATCGGTTATTATAAACGGAACAGGTCCGTTAATCCCGAACTGCGGCGCAGTTATGTCTATACTGTTAAAAAGTCCGAGTCCGTATGTGTTCGTTGAAAAAACGGCTTTGAAACCGTTCTCCTCATACGATCTCAGTATGTTTTCCGCAGCCGCAGTTGCCTCCGCAGCGGTCTGTATGAGAGGAACAAATATCGCGTTTTCGTATCTGCCCGTTCCGCCAAACCTTGCCATTCTGCTTATTTCAGAAGCATTTTCCGCCCTGCCCGTTATTCCGTTCGCGCCGGAAACATACTGCACGTTTCTGTATCCGTCACCTGAACGGACAGTTGAAAACGACATCAGATCAGTAAGCGCGTTGCTTTCAATGCCGGTAAGATCAACGCAGTAAGGCGATGACGATACTTCGATTTTATTCATGAAATAAAATGTGCCGTCGGGAATTATCCACCACCTGCTGCCGTCTGCCGCACCGAGCTCATCGAAAATTTTTGAAAGCGATTTTCCGTATGCGGTATAGCCCGAAATTGCGGCGCCTTCCGAAAAAAGTGCGGGATTATAAATAATGCCCTCGTCGTTTGAAGAAGAAAAAAACTGCCGGAAAACGGCTTTTGCCGCAGCGCCCGTTGTCTGGGCGTCCGTAGAAAAATATCCCGCGGCGCGTCTTGCCGCAACAGCCTCAAGCCCCTGACATCGGACTGTAAGCGAAGAACGGTATGCGGTCACGTATTCCTCCGAAGATGCCGTTACAACACCGCAAAAAACAGTCTGCAAAAAGTCGTCAGTCATTTTTACTCTCATACCGTGTTCTATTGATATTCCTTCCGTAAACTGCGGCTCAAGTGTAAATGAAAGCGAGGAACGGAAAGTCCCGTATCTTTTCCATCTGACGCTTCGTGAGACTATTCTGTCGGTGATATCTGCATTGTTTACATATATCCTCACTGCAATACCTCTCTTTCTTCCGGCGTTCCTTCTCCGTTTATGTATAACTCCGCCTCAAATCCGTAAAATGCTGTCAGATCATTTCCGTCCGATGCGATCTTTGTTACGGCGGCGGTTACGGGATATCTTTTTCCGTAAAAAATTCCGGGAGAGATCTCTTCTTTATCGTAAAGGAATATCTCCGTCTGACAATCCCTTCCCGTCATTTCAGCAAGTGAATAAAGATACATGCATGCCGCGTCATCCAAAACAAGATCCGCTGCGATCCTGACCGTTTCGGAATAACCGATTATCTCCGTTTTTGCAGCTCCGCCTGAAATATAGCGATATGTTATTTTTTGCGGTAAAAATATCCTTTCGATTTTTTTTACACCCGAAAAAAGAGGTGCAAAAGTATCGTAAGCAACTTTAACGGCGATCCTGAAATCGCTGTCCTTCGCAAAATTCATCATTCATCCTCCGAAAAAACAATATAGTATAACGCTTCATATTCATCGTCTCCGTTATCCGTTCTCTGGCAAAGCTTCGGATATTCTTTTATTCCCGCGCACAAACCTTTTATGACCGAAAGCGAACCGATGCCCTCTCTGATCGTAATTCCCGCATTTTCAAGCGTTTTCAAGGCGTCAAGCCTTGTTTTTGAGTCTGCGTGCGAAACGCGCAGGCGCAATGCAAACTCCGCATAAACGATCTTAACGCCCGAAATATACCTTCTTACGGTCTGAGGACCTTTTCTGATTTTGATCGAAAGCTCTCCGTTTTTTTTCGGGAGCAGTTCCGGACTTATCTTCGGCAGTCCGTCAAAAGAGGAAAGCCAGTCTGCAAGCAGTTTTTCAAACGAATTATTCATGTGTAAAACACCCGTCCTCTTCCGCTTATTTCAATTATGCCCGTATCTGCAATATTTTCTTCAAGCACCGAGTTTACCGTAAATATCTCGCACCCCGATTTTATATCGTCCAATTCTTTGTTTTCAAAAGAAAACGAGGTGACTCCGAGCGTTATCACATCGCCCTCCGCTACGGTCCAGCAAAGTTTCCTCGCATATTCCGTCATTGCGCCGTAATCGTTTTTGCTTGCGTAGATCGGCTTATCGTTTTTGCCTGATTTTACATACAGCTTAAAACTGTTATACGGCAAAAGCCCCGCAACGGTAGGACGGACGCTTTCTTTTCGCTCAAACCGCGTGCTTTTCAGCACAAATCTTTCGTATATTCCGCGCCCTTCGCTGTTTTCGCCTGTTTTGTGGTATATCGTTGCGGCACTTTTCATCAGTTTTTCAAACATTTTACCATCCTTTATGAATTGCGAACGGAAAAATATCAGGTTTTCCCGTTCGCATAACATTATCTCTGACCGAGTAATCCCGATTCGATCAGAATTTCAACAATTTTTTTTCCTATTTCTTCCGCAAAAATGCGTATCTCTTCCTGTGACAGAGCAGATATTCCGTTTTCCTGCTGTCGAAGATAATCATAAATACCCTTTTCGATTTCGTCCATATCAGATACCTCTTATAATAAGTCCGGCTTCTTTAAGATACATCAGCGCAAGACCGCAAACCGGAATACCGAGATATGAAACGCCTTTTTCTTTTCTGTATGAAACTGCTGCGTTCCCTACTTCCTCCCGCGATATCTCTTTGCCGGCAATACCGAGATATTCTTTATTGCCTAAAAACAAAAGATATTCGGTTTGCGCACAGGCGGCAAGTTTTGCCTTCTTTTTTTCCGCGGTGTCCGTTTTTTCATCGTCTTTTGCAGCCTGAGACGCGCACCCTGCCGTTATGCCGTCAATGATATCGCACGCCCTTTCGGAATACAGATCAAAATCATTCGGGTCAGCATAAGCGCCTTTGTAAACGTTTATGTAAAAATCATAATCTATAAATGCCATATCAGCCCAGAACACGCACGGCAAGCTCGGGATAAAGAGTTTTGAAACCGTAAAGAGTATCTACGGACATCGTCTGCTTTTTGGTCGCAATGTTGTAATCCATAGTTACTCTGAGCGATATGCCGTCAAAAGAAGTGACGTAGCTTTCCGCGCCTCTTGCCTTTTCAAGGGGACGTGAAACAAAGCCGAAAGCGTTTTTGTGGAATGCTATATTTGCGGTATGATCGTTCACTAAAGTAACTGCGTCCTGCGCCGAAAAACCTCCTTCGGCAACTGCGGGGTATATTTTTGCCGTAATAAAAGAGGAAGCAGCCTCCGCATTTTCCGCAACAACGTAATTATTTCCGTTTATTGTGAGAATATCTCCCTTTACGAGCGTTCCCGACGAGCATGATATTTTTACTCTGTCTGCTCCCTCGGCAGTGTTTTCGGCAACTTTTAGAGTTCCCGCAATCGTTCCCTTTTTATGCGTGCAAACCTGCTGGGACATATAATTTTCAAGACCGATTATCCTGCCTATGCTGCCGTTTCGCAGTGCCTTTGTAGTTCCGCATTTTTCAGCGGAAACGATCGCGCTGTCGCTCTGAAAAGAAGCCAGCGCGGCGCTGTTCCAGACGCAGTATCGTTCCGCAAGAGGAGCTTTGCGGTCGTTGAGCGCTTTTGAAACCGCGGCGAAAGTAGAAATTCCCGACGGAGTCGTGCCCGCAACGCCGCAAGTGAACGGTATATCCTTATAAAGCATAAGTCCGTCGGCATTTATCTTTTCGGCGATTGCAATCGCTGCCGGATAAACTACCTGCCTTGTGAAATCTTCAAGGTCAAGCGCCATTTCCTTTGCGGAAAGCTCCACCGAAACATCCGCAATTTTATCAAGCGTAACAAGAACGCTGTTTTCTTTTATATCCTGAACGGAAATCGAAGAAGTAAACTCGTTTGCAGAATATACCGCAGGCTTTTTTATCTGCACAACGTCTCCCTTTTTGCCGACACCCGTGCAGAATTCCTTATATGAAAGCGCCGGAAATACAAGATTGTCATGAAGTATCGGCAGCGCCGCACGGGCGATCTGCTGAACCGTAAGAAATGTGTTTGCCATTATTTACTGTCACCTTTCATTATTTTTCTGTAGTATTCATCGTCACTCATCCGTGACGGATCGTAAAATTTTTCGGGACATCCCGGAAGAAAAGTCGAAACGCTTTTTGCCTCACTGTTCCCCTGATCGAAAAGCCATGGATTTTCGGATAAAAGGCGGTCTGCCTGCTCGTGAAGAAGCTCATCGTTAAGCCCGTTTTCGTCATATATCAGACTGTCGTCCATTACAGCCCTTGCAGCTTTTATATTTTTTGCTCTTCTCATTGACAGCGCGAGATCTATCTTGCTTTCGTTTTTAACGTTTTCAAGCTCTGCTTCAAGCTCGCTGTTCCTTCTTTCAAGCTCTTTGCCGTCTTTAATTTCGTCCCCGTAGACGGCGTTAAAGCCGCCCTTTTCTTCAAACCGTTTTTCAAACGTTTCAAAATCGATGTTTTCGCCATTGAAAACTGATCTCAGTATATCGTTTTTCATACGCATTCCTCCGCAATGATCCTTTTTGCAGTTGCTTTGTTTTCTCCGAAATATTTAACTCGAAATTCATACGGCGCCATTATTTTTGCCTTTACAAGCTCAAGGTCTCTTGACATCATTGCCGCCTTATCCTCGATAACAGAGTCATCAAAAATAATGTTTATGCAGTCTTTTTCGCTGACATTCTTGCAAAGTATCGCGCGACCTATGTAAAGAACGGCCCGTATAACGGTTTCCAGCGATTTTTCGAGAAGAATCTCATGCTTTTTCACACATCTGTAAAGCGTTGAATTTTCGCTGTTTATCTGAGTTGCCGTAACAACGTTTGAAGAATCAAATCTGTAGTATCTCTCCCCGAAACCGCATTTCGAAGAAAGATAATTCATCTGTTCCTGAATGCAACGTACATGGTCGTTTACTCTCAGCATCGGGTTAAACTCCTGCGGCAGCATATCTCCGTCTATCGCTTTGTCGCCCAGATACATAAAAAGCTGCCTGTTTATGTCCTGAGGCGCATAATAATTGCCGTCACCGTCTTTTTCGAGCAGATCTCTTCGCAAAAATACCATCTTCTTGCCGAGCACAAACTCCATATTCAGACTGTCGTAGCAAAGATCGATGCCTTTTATTATATCTATCGCATCCGAAAAAACGGAAATACCCATCGGTGAAGACGGAACAAGACTGTTTACCGTGTTTGGACGTATCATGGCAAACCAGGGCAGAGAAGACCCCGTTTTCAGCACGGGAGCCGTTCCTTCGGGAAGAGGTTCTTCTCTCAGTCCGTCTCTTTCCGAAAAACACCTGTTGTAAATAACATATTCTCCGTTTTCGATAAGATGCGCCTGAATATAAAGAAGAGGCTCTCCGTTTTCCACGGTCTGTTTTGCAAATGCCGCCTCTGTCACGCTGTCTCCCGACCACGAAACGGGAAAGATACTGCCCGCGTCTGCATAATCAAATCTGATTTCCGCATTTTTTGCCTGAACGATATTTCCGTTTCTGTCAGTCATAATGCCGTCAATACAGCATATAACGGCGCCTGTTCCGAGCGCAAAGGATTTTTCGACAAGACGGTTCATGGCTGTGTGAAAGGAGTTTTCTCCCAATACTCCGCCTTTGCCGTTTTTTCCGCATACAAATTCCTCCGAACTGCCGCCTGAAATCGAAATCAGAGTTTTTTCATTAAGCAGAAGGTTTGCCCAGTCTTCGCAGACTCTCTTTGCCATATTAAGTCTGAACATCTCTCTCGAAACGGTCGAAAGTCCGTTGTTGATAAAGATCTTATGAAAGCCCTCGGATGTGCCTGAATACCACTCGCGCCATTTTTCAATGAGTGGCATCATTCCGTCGTCCGTGCATTCCGCTCCGAAATATTCCCGCAGACATTTCAGAATCGTTGAGTAGTTCAAATAATTCCCTCCTGAAATCGCAGGGAACGGCTACCAGCGGATAAACCGTTCCCATGCGTATTCTTCAGCGTCGGCGGTATCTATATCGCATGTGCCGTTGTCGAGCCTTTTGTCGGGATCATGCGGATCCCAGAGCTGAGTTGCCGTGCTTGCGATAACGTTTTTGCAGTCTTTCAAAACTGACCACCTGTGTTGGGAAATCAGCCTTGCTTTTATTGAAATGCGCTCTGCGATCGGTTTTTTCAAACTGTCCGCTATCGCAGTTTTCAGTCCGGCTTTTCTTGCTGCCATAACAACACCTGCGGTAAGATACTGCGCCTCGCTGTCCATAAAAGCGTATGTGACGGGTATATCGAATTTAAGATAAAGTGATTTTACAAACAGAATAAATTCATTTTCGATCATATCCGGCGTGATTTCGCCCTTTCTGCCTTTTATCCGCCTGTCCGCAAGGACCGTGACGCCGTTTCCTTTTTTTCTCATGCCGACCGCTACAAAGGCTGAGGCGGAACTGTTTCCGCCGTAATCTACCCCGATAATTATTTGAGAAACGTCGTCGGGAACGGATGAAACCGTCCAGTTTTCAGGCGCTGCGGCAAACTGCGGAAAAATAAGCCCTTCCGCGGCAGCCCTTTCGCCCAGAATAGAACGTCTGTACCAGAAAGAACCGACTTCATATTGCGCTTCGATCTCCGCGCGCCTTTCCGCCGATATTGAAAGATTATCCCGTATGCAGAATCTTTCGTGGTTTACATCAAGACCGAGTGCGATATATTTATCCACATATTCCGTATATATCGGATGCGTAGGATAATCGGGATTGAAATCCCACAGCACACGTCTCATTTTCGCCGCGAGCTGACGGTTGAAAGCCTCATCGATAAAGCACTGATCGTCTTTCGATATGAAATGCTTGTTTACCTCCGTGGCTATCCATATCCCGTATGAATTACCTCGTATCCTTTTGTAACTGTCAGCCTTGCCGCCGCCTGCAAAAACAACGACTTTTTCGCCCGTTTTCACGGTTTTTACAAACAGCGCCGTATTGCCCTTGTATTTGCCCCAGCGGCATCTGCCGCGAAAAATATGCTCAAGACCAAACCCGTTGCAGTCGCCTATATTGGTAAGTGCTGCGGAAAGAGTCGTTCCCGACGCAAGGTGCAGTCTGTCAGGCGATCTTTCGAGAAGAAAGGCAAACGCCAGCACATTTGCTATCGTTTTTCCCGAGCGGACGGCACCTTCTGCAAAGTTGAAGGTGCTTTTCATACAGTTGCGGATATAGTTTTTATGTTTTTGCGAAAGCGGCTGCCACGGTATTGTTTTTCTTTTTATCATGAAGTGAGTATTTCAAGCTCGTCAAGATCTTCCGTTTCCTCTTCCGGCGTCCGTTTCCAAAGTCCGAGGTAATCGCCGAGTTTCAGCAGCGCCTGCTGCTTGTTGTAGAGCTTAAAACGGAATCCCGACCGGGAATTCGTTATTTCCGCTACCGAACGTGTATCAAGACCGTCGCTTTCTTTTATTTCTATTCTTGTTTCTCCGTTTTCGTCGCAGAAAAACGAAAGATAGTTTGAAATATCGTCAAAAGCTATTTTCGCAAGCTCCTGAATTATCCTCTCTTCCGTGATTTTTTCCTTTTTCTTTCTTATTCTTTACGCCCTCTTTCATACGCTTTGCTTCATGCGGGGTCCCCTTCGCATCTGCATAAACATAATATCATATTTTTCGCCTCCCGCTTTCCCGTACTTTTGCACAAAAAAACCGTTATAACACCTTTCAGATGTTATAACGGTAACTTTTAAGGGTATTTATTTGTTTTTCAGGTTTTTATGGATCGTTTCAAAAAGCACACCGGTTTTGTCGCAGCCGTGCTCCCAATACATCATGCCGCCGAGTCCTTCGCGCTTCACGTATTCGCATTTTTCTTTTACGGATGAGGGGTCATCGTATGAAATAAAGTCTTTTCCGTCAAAAAGCCACGAGGCTTTTGCATATTCATCGTAATACTTTTTAAATCTGCCGCTCTTTTCGTGAATAAGGCTTATTTCGGTATAGGTTGGACCGAATCCTCCGCCCGTGGGAGAAATTCCGTTCAATCCGTTTTCGCCGCCCGAAACATTTTTCCACATTCTTGAATAGAATGCGGCGCCCAAAACGAGTTTTTCTTTCGGAATACCGATATTTTCAAGCATTTTTACCGAGCGGTCCGCGCTGAAAACAACGGGCGCGTTTTTCGGGTCGTAAAGACATGTGTGGTGTCCCGCAGGCTGATCCCAGCCGCGAAGGTCATACGTCATAAGATTGATAAAATCGAGATATTTATGCGAAATATCTATTTCCGTTCTGTCTATATACCATTGTCCGCATGCCGCGGCGGTCGTAAGCCAGCATTTTCTGCCGCGTTTTTTTTCGTATTCGTCAAGCGCTTTTCTGTATTCGGCAAAAAGACGGGTATGCTGATATTTTTCTTCAAGAATGCCGTCGTCACCGGGAAATTCCCAGTCGCAGTCTATGCCGTCAAAATCAAACTCATATACGATCTGCATGGTAGAGTCAACGAACGTTTTCAGCTTTTCGTCGCTTGACGTAGCCGGGCCGTGTCCGTGCTGATCGCCTCCGCCCGTTGAAATAAGAATATTCAGAGAGGGATTGTATTTTCTTATTCTTTCCAGTTCCGAAAGATACGGACGCTGCACGTCGATCGTGAGTTTTCCGTCAGAAACGGTTGCGAATGCAACGTTCAGGTGTGTGAGCTTCTCAGCCTGTTCTTTCGTGATCTCATAAAGGGATCTTCCGGTGGAATATCCCGCAAAATAATATTTACCGTCCATTTTTTACCTGCAGATGTTTCGCGCCGTTTCAGCCCATCTCCAGAGCTTTGTCGGGTCGTTTTTGACTGTTGTAATGTCTTTCAGTATAAACTCAACGGGACATCCGTTTTTCTGCGTGGCGTTCAGAGTTTCTTTGAACTCTTTTAGTATGTTTTCTTCCGGGTAAATATCCCACGCAAGGTTCGACGGATTCGGTTTTCTGGAAAAAACGAAATCCTTTCCTATTTTTTCGGCGCCAAGCTCAACATTTACCCAGGGGCTCATCGATATTTTACGCAGATTCGGCAGCTTCCTGAGCACATCTACCTTTATGTCGTCCGGCTCGCAGCAGCCGTAATATCCAAGACCGAAACGCTCATACCACGGAATTATATACTGAACATCAAATTCGTCGTGCATTTCCGGCGAAACCATCGAAAAAAGCTGCGCGGCGCTGTAGGTCCAGCTGTTTTTTGCGGTGTGTTCATCGGCTTTTTCGTTCGGATCGTCGCTGTAACCCTGCATAACATCGTTGTATGCGCCTGTGCAGTGGACCGTGTCCATACCCGTTGTGATCAGACCGTTTTCTTCAATCTGATCGAGCATACACATATGAACGGCAATCGTTTTTTTCAGGATACGGTGGATGAATTCGGGGTTATCCGCAATATCATACATTATGTTTTCAACGCCGCGCCACCACGAAAGTCTGTCCCAGTAATGAAAATATCCGTCATACGCCGTCATTTTAACGCCGAGAATGCCGTTAAGTATCTCATTGTATTGTTCTCTCTTTTTTTCGGTTTCTTCGGGAAAGAATGTTACTTTCGGCGTTTTGAAAAATTTTTCGAGCGCCTCGTCATCGGGTATCTGATCTACGTAAACATGAGTCTTTGCTCCGCCCTTGCCCCCGTCCTGCGTGATGCCGGGCATATTTATGTTATCGACCGTATATACCTTTGACGTAACAACGTAATTACGCACGGGCCGGTCGTCTTCCATATGTTTGTTCCGATAAAGCGTTTCTTTAAGCTGCCACTCAATGCCGCGTAAAACGGGATCTTCACACTCAAGCGTAAGCTCGTTTTCGTAGTTCATTTCATTCCAGCAAACCTGATCGATCATAAACATCGGTCTTTCAGGCTGAAGACCGTTCAGCTTTTTCCAGAGACGTATCTTTTCTTTCTGTATTGGCAGGGCAGCAAGCTCAGCCACTTTTTTCGCAAGTTCCCTTACGAGCAGTATCTCTTTTTTTTCCATAATATCTGCAACTCCTTATGAAGCGTCGGGATTTTGTGCCTTCCGTATTATTATACAGTAAAACATATAAAATTCTTACATAAAAATATTATAATACTATTTTATGTTTTCAAAAAACTGTTCTTTGCCGCTTTATGACTTTATTGTGACTGATAAATAAATATACTTTTACAAAATATAAAAATGCTTGACAGTACCTGTTTTTTATGGTAAAGTCTATCATGGTTAATATGTGAACAGGATGGTGAACCCATGACTGCTGAAACGTATCTTTCAAGGATCCCCGTGCATATAGCAGACGCGCTGAGGGCGAGGGGAATTGAAATAAGCAGCATTATATCATACGGCTATACCGATATGGATAAAGACGGCAATTTTGCCGACTGCTGGATATTTTTTGACAAAGATAATATATACTATCTTACGGGATACGACAAAGTTGAAAAAACAGGCGGCAGAAAAAAACTGAAAACTGTTTTTGACTTTGTTTCGTTTGACAGTATACCGCATGAAGATATAAAATCTCTTGAAATCGAACGCTACGTTTCGACGGCTCGTCTTGTGGCGAAAAAGAAGGATGAAAACGAGCCGAACGAAGAACTGATCAGGTTTTCTCTCGGCATTGCAAATAAACTCGATTCGTTTACTCGCCATTTCAACGATTTTAAAGACGGAAAACCGGCAGAATACAGCGAAAGGGTCGATGAGGAGCTTTTTTGTCCGAAATGCGGCTCAAGATATCCCGACCCCGAGCATAAAGTATGCCCGAGATGCATGGATAAAGGTTCGGTTTTCAAGCGTCTTCTGGGATTTTTCAAGTTTTATAAAAATAAACTCATCGCGTATTTTGCGATGCTCATTATCAGCACTGTTTTTTCGGTCCTGTCGCCGTATGTCGGAACGAAGCTTTTGTATGACAACGTTCTCACTCCCGGTGTCGATGCCAATCTTTTCGGCGAGGTGGGGCTTGTTCTTGCAGTGATCATTCTTGCAAGAGTTGCCTCTTTGCTTATAAATATCGGTCAGTCGTATATCGTCGCAGGAATAATCCCATGGGTCGTATATGACCTTAAAGTCCGCATTTTTTCGGCAATGCAGCGCCTTTCCGTCAGCTTTTACACTTCAAAGCAGACAGGTTCGCTCATGACGCGCGTAAACAGAGACTCGAACAATATCTACTGGTTTTTTGTTGACGGCGCACCGAGCGTTGTAGTGAATGCGCTGATGTTTATCGGTATTCTCATAATTATGTTCTATATGAACTGGCAGCTTTCGCTGATAGTTCTCGTTATGATACCGCTTCTTCTGTTTCTTTATCGCATTATCCAGCGCGCCTTCCGCAAACTTCATCATGTACGCTGGATAAACGAGGCGAATATGTCGTCTTATATAAGCGACTCAATGAGCGGACAGAGAATAATAAAGGCGTTTGCGAAAGAAAGAGAAGAGGGCGAACGTTTTTCGGGCTATTCGGGCAGAAGTGCTGCGGCAGACAAACGTGTTTCAAACGCGGAATCAACTATTTTTCCGTTGCTCGGTCTTATAATGATGCTTACCAATCTTGTTGTTCTTTTCGTCGGCGGCGTAATGATAATACATCATATAAACGGAATGACTCTCGGTAAACTCATGACTTTTACCGCATATATGAATATGCTTTACAGTCCGCTCGATTTTCTTGCCTGGGTCTCTAACTGGTGGGCAAGATGCGTTGACTCCGCGCAGCGTATTTTTGAAATCATGGATGCGGTCCCGGACGTAGCGGAATCCGAAAATCCCGTCCGTATGCCTGAGATGAAAGGCGATATCGAAATGAAAAACGTTCGTTTCGAGTATGAACCCGGACATCCGATAATAAAAAATCTGAGCCTTTCGGTAAAAGCCGGACATATGGTGGGTATTGTGGGTAAAACCGGCGCGGGCAAGAGCACGATAGTAAATCTTATGGCGCGGCTTTACGACGTAAACGACGGAGAAATAACGATAGACGGCGTAAACGTAAAAGACATTGCAAGCATCGATATGCGAAAAAACATAGGCATAGTTTCGCAGGAAATATATCTTTTTATCGGCACGATAGCAGACAATATCCGCTACGCAAACCCCGGCGCTTCAATGGAAGAGGTAATTCAGGCGGCAAAGACCGCGTCGGCGCATGACTTTATTATGCGGCTTCCCGACGGCTATGAAACGAGAATAGGCGCGGGCGGTCAGGATCTTTCGGGCGGTGAAAAACAGCGCATATCGATTGCAAGAACGATAATTCAGAACCCCAAAATACTTATTCTTGACGAAGCAACTGCAGCAATGGATACAGAAACGGAACGCAATATACAGCAGGCTCTTTTCAATCTTCAGCAGGGCAGAACGACCGTTGCCATCGCTCACAGACTTTCCACTCTGCGGGATGCCGATGTGCTTGCAGTTATAGACAGGGGAGATATGGTCGAATACGGCACACATGATGAGCTGATAAAGAAGCAGGGCGAATATTACAAGCTTTATATGCTTCAGTTCGACGCCATAAAGCATATCGGTATTGCCGAATAGGCAAAGAAAGGAAATACGGTATATGAACGATAATATTATAGTAGAGCTTGCCGACCTTGAAATGATCGACGTGAACGAGGCAAAGTTTGCGCCCGAAAAAGGCGGATACCTTTCTCTTACATACAAAGGCACCGAATACGGCAAGGTAAAGCTGAACAGAGCGCTGCCTTACCGCGCGCCGGACGAGTATATCTGTGTTTCAGATAAAGACGGAAAAGAGATCGGCATTCTGCGCGACCTTGCAAGCCTTTCGGAAGAACAGAAAAAAATCGTTTCAGACGAGCTTGACAAGCTTTATTACAGCCCGGCTGTCATCCGTATCCTTTCCGCAAAAGACAGGATGGGTTTTATGTATTTTGAGGTCGAAACAACTGCCGGAAAGCGTGAGTTTGCCGTAAGGGACGCTTCAAGAAACATAAAATTTATCGATCCTGACAGAAAAACCGCCGTTCAGATACGGGATGTTGACGGAAACAGATATATTATAGACGATTTTATGAAGCTTGACTCTTCAAGCGCAAAAAAGATAGAGGCGTTTCTTATCTGAGTAACGTCATGCACAGCACCGAAAGGGGTGACCGTTTTTGAATCGGGAAATAAACACAGACGACGCGCTTTACAGCGTTGAATATGATATAGACTCCTCCGATCTTCTTTGTTCTGGCAGAATTATTCTTACAAAAGATCATACTCTTGTTCTTTATGCAGACGGTAAAAATTTGTCAAGAGAAGAATTCCGCTGCGATTTCAATGAAATAAAAGAACTCTCCATTTCGTCGCATATAGGCTGCGCAAGCCTTGAAGCGGAAATGAAAAACGGCGACAGCATCCGTATCTGCCGCTTTACGCAAAGCTGTCTGAATCAGGTGTCCGAATTTATAAAGGCGGCAAATTATTATATCGAAACGGGCGAACTGACGGAAATACATATCGAAAGCACGGTATGTCCGAAATGCGGCAAGCATTATATCGTCAATACAAAAATATGTCCTCACTGCTCAAATAAAGTTTCGATAGTAAGAAAGTTTTTCGCGCTCGGTAAAAAATATATACCCGCATTCGCTTTTTCGGGTCTTCTTGTGCTTATAACGAACGTTATAAACCTTATTATCCCGCAGATAAACAGAGTGCTTGTAGACGAATACCTTTTCCCCGCATCCGAGGGGATCGAACCGTGGGGAGATAAAAACCCCGTGCTTATGATTCTTGTTTTAGTTTTGCTTATGCTTCTTTGCTACGTTGCGATGCGCGTTATAAATATCATTGCGGCAAGGCTGAGAAACTCAACTTCCGCAAATTTCGTAAACAGCATACGCATCAAGCTTTACAATAAGATTCAGGTTTTGTCAATGTCCTCGATCTCAAGAAGGACTACCGGCGACCTGATAAAACGTCTTACCGAGGATACTTCGGTCATCACGGAATTCATAAAGTCCGAAACGGTATGGATAGTTGAAGTTGGCGTTGTGTTTGTCGGTGTTCTTGTTTACTTTATCGTCACAAGACCTCTTCTTACACTGTTTGTTTTTATCCCCGTCCCGATCGTTGTTTTCGCCGCTGCTAAATTCTGGAATTTCATAGACAGACGGTATGAAAAACAGTGGCGTCTTTCTTCCGCGGCAAACGGAATACTTCACGATATTATCAAAGGTATAAGGGTAGTCAAGGTTTTCGGTACCGAAAAAAGCGAAATCGCAAAATTTTCCGAAGCAAACAGAAAGCTTGCCGAACAATCGCAGAAAAATGAGCAGCTTTGGGCAATTCTTTTCCCGATGCTCGGTTTTATAGTCGGCGTGGGTGAATTTCTTGTTTTGTATTTCGGCGCACAGTCGGTTCTGAACGGAATAAATCCCGAACTTGGCAATTCAATTATCGGCAAACCGCTCACGCTCGGCGAATTTACGCAGATAATGAGCTATATCGGCTTTATTTACGGACCGCTCCGCTGGCTCACGTCCCTGCCGAGAACTATCGCAGAGGCCGTAACGAGTATGGCGAAACTTAACGAGATCCTTTACGAAGATCCCGATATAAAGGATAAAGAAAACGCGCTTACTCCGGAGATCGAGGGCAATATCTCGTTTGTAAACGCCACGTTCGGCTACAAGAGCTATGAACCGGTGCTGAAAAACATATCCCTTGATATCAAAAAAGGTGAAATGGTAGGTCTTGTCGGTCATTCAGGCGTAGGCAAATCAACGCTTATCAATCTGATTATGAGGCTTTACGACTTAAACAGCGGTAAGCTTCTCATAGACGGCATTGATATACGCGATATTTCAAAAGAAACTCTCTGTCTCAATATAGGCACGGTCTTTCAGGAAACATTTCTTTTTGCAGGCTCTATTTACGATAATATTGTTTATGCAAAACCCGATGCTACACCCGAAGAAGTATTTTCCGCAGCAAAAATCGCCAATGCGCATGAATTTATTATAAGGCTGCCCGATGCATACAACACGGTTGTAGGCGAAAACGGCTATTCTCTTTCCGGCGGTGAAAGACAGAGGATAGCAATTGCAAGAGCTATTCTGCGCGATCCGAAAATTCTTATTCTCGATGAGGCTACGGCTTCTCTTGATACCGAAACCGAAAGCAAAATACAGGAAGCGCTGCAGCGTCTTATAAAAGGCAGAACAACTATCGCCATTGCCCACAGGCTTTCAACTCTTCGCCATGCAGACAGACTTATCGTGCTTGAAAAAGGAAAGGTTGCCGAACAGGGGACGCATGAAGAACTGCTTAAAAACAAAGGGATATATTACAATCTCGTTATGGCGCAGCGCCAGACTACAAAAATGGCGTCCTTAAAACAATAATATCGTTGAAAAAATACAGATATGTTCCGCAGAAAGGAGCATATCTGTTTTTCTTACAAAAAGTTATAATTTTAAAAACGATTTTATCTTGACTTTAAAACCATATTGTGGTATGATTATATCAACGAGAGATTCTTATCTGCTGATATATAATTTCATAATAAGGAGGGGCGGTTATGCCGAATACGGAATACGTTGTCTGCTGTGATTCCGCAGCTGATCTTACATTGGAGGAATGCAACTCACGCAACATTAAATCTGTGCCTTACAAATATATGCTCGGGGAAAAGGAATATCTTGACGATCTTGTTACCATTACACCCGAAAAATTTTTCAAAACGATGGAAGAAGGCGCAATGACGCGCACATCTCAGCCGAATGCCGAGGATTTCGTTAAATTCTGGGAGCCTTTTCTTAATGAAGGAAAAGATATCGTTCACCTTTGCCTTTCTTCCGGTCTTTCCGGCGGATTTATTTCCGCAACGGTCGCAAAAGGGCTTTGCGCCGAGAAATATCCGGACAGAAAAATATATGTTATCGATTCTCTTGCCGCTTCAAGAGGTCTCGGACTTTTTGCCGATAAGCTTGCCGATCTGAGAGACGAGGGCAAAAGTGCGGAAGAGGTCTACAACTGGGCGGAAGAGCATAAACTCAATCTTCATCACTGGTTTTATACTACCGATCTTACGTATTTTATCAGAGGTGGTCGTGTTTCAAAAGTTTCCGGCTGGTTCGGCTCGCTTCTGAATATATGTCCGCTTCTTCATGTTGATTATGAGGGACACCTTATCCCCGTCAAAAAATGCAGAGGCAAAAAAGCTGTTATGCAGGCAATGCTTGATATGATGGCTGAAAATGCCGAAAACGGAGACGATTATTCCGAAAAAAGCTTTATCTGCAACGCCATGCGTGAAAAAGAGGCTGACGAGATCGCAGGTCAGGTGGAAAGCAGATATAAAAAGCTCAACGGCAAGGTCCATATAGGCTATATAGGCCCTGTTATCGGCGCGCATACAGGTCCCGGCACGGTAGCCCTGTTTTTCTGGGGCAAAAAACGAACAAAATAAATAAAAATCATAAAATGCTTGACTTTTCTCCCCGTTTGATATATACTTAAACAAACATATATATCAGGCGAGGAGATATTATTATGATGAAAATAGGCGTTATGCCCGGCTCATTCAGACTTCCGTTCAAGGAGGCTGTTATCAAAGCGCGCGATATGGGCGCAAAGGGATTGCAGCCGTATGTTACGGGCGGCGATCTTGCCCCCGAAAATCTCACTGCGGACGACCGTAAGGCCGTTCTGAAATTCGTGCGTGATAACGGGCTTGTCTTTTCAGCTCTCTGCGCCGATTTCGGTATGGATTTTTCCGCATACGGTGAAAATGACGCAGAAATCAAGCGGACAATGTCTATGATGGATCTTGCCGTTGATCTCGGAACAAATGTTATCACAACTCATATCGGTCATGTTCCCGAAGATGAAAACAGCGAAAAGTATAAAAATGTCTGCAAAACAATTGAGACTCTCGGCAAATACGGCGACTCCATAGGCGTATGCTTCGCTACCGAAACAGGTCCGGAACGTGCTGTCAAACTTCGCGGTATTCTCGAAAAAGTTGATACCAAATCGGCAAAAGTAAATCTTGACCCGGCAAACTTTGTTATGCTTTGCGGTCAGGATCCGGTTGAAGCAGTTCATGTTCTTAAAGATTATATAGTTCACACTCACGCAAAAGACGGTATAAAAACAGGAGAAACAACTTATCAGGAACTCCCTCTCGGCACAGGCAATGTTCCGTTTATGGAATACCTTGCCGCTCTCAGAGATGAGGGATACGACGGATTTCTTACCATTGAGCGCGAATGCGGCGACACGCCCGAAAAAGACATTCAGCTTGCGTTCGATTTTCTTACAAACGCATTGAAAAAACTTTACTGATTGAGAAAGGGAATTAATATGGCTATCAAACTCGGATTTATCGGAACAGGCAGTATTGCCAACGTTCACGGCGACGTATATAAAAGAATGGGCGACCGCGTTGAATTTGTCGCATGCTGTGACCTTAATGAGGAACGCGCCAAAAACTTTGCGGAAAAATACGGATTTAAAAAATATTATACCGATTATAAGCAGATGCTTGCCGAAAACAAGTTTGACGCGGTTGAGGTTTGCACATGGAACAGCGCTCACGCCGAATGCACTATCGCCGCTCTTAATGCGGGCGCAAACGTAAAATGCGAAAAGCCCATGGCTATGAATACTCAGGAAGCTCTTGCCATGAAAGAAACCGCGGAAAGAAACGGTAAACTTCTTATGGTAGGTTTTGTTCGCCGTCACGGCAACGATGCGGCTGCAGCCATTGATTTTATCGACAAGGGTTATCTCGGCGATGTTTATTTTATAAAAGCGTCTTATCTTCGCCGCGCAGGATTCCCCGGCGGATGGTTCGGCGATAAATCACGCTCCGGCGGCGGACCTCTTATCGATCTCGGCGTTCATGTAATCGACCTTTCAAGATATGTAATAGGCAATCCTAAGCCCGTATCTGTTTTCGGCGCAACATTCAACAAGCTCGGTGCAAGAACGAACCTTAAAACAGGCGGCAAAGCATGGTCCGCAATGGCTGACGAGGTAAAAGATCCCGTCTTTACCGTTGAAGACCTCGCTACCGCAATGATCCGTTTTGATAACGGCGCAGTATTGTATGTTGAGGCAAGCTTTAGTCTTAATATGTCAAACAATACGCCCGGAGGACTTGTTTTTTACGGAAGCAAGGCAGGTCTTACGCTCGATCCGTTCGAACTTCATACCGAAGTCAACGATATGATAGCAGATATCAAGATCAGCGGACCGACAGGAACAGGCGATTTCTTCTATGTTGAAAACGAAAACTTCCTCGATTCCATCGAAGGCAAGGCGGTATGCAAAGCGCCTGCGGACGACGGGGTTGAACTTATGAGAATTCTTGACGCTATATACGAATCAGCAGCAACCGGAAAATCGGTTGATATAGTAAGATAGGGGTGTGATCCGATGAAAGTTGGTGTAAGCTCTTACAGCTTCGGACAGTATATGGGCAATACCGGAGCAAATATTTTTCAGGTAATAGACAAAGCAAAAGAACTCGGTTTTTCATCGATAGAATTTATTGACGTATATGCTCCCGAGGGTAAAGACAAAATAGAACAGGCGAAGGATATCCGCGAGTACGCAAAAGACAAGGGGCTTGAGATCTCTGCATACACTATCGGCGCCGATCTTCTCAACAACGACCCCGAAGAGCAGTTTGAAGCGCTCAAAAAACAGCTTGCGATCGCTCAGGCTCTCGGCGCTCCCCGCATGAGACACGATATTACGGGCGGCTTTCCCGCTTCCAAAAAGACGGAACGCGGTTTTGACGACTGCTTGAAGATCGTAGCTCCCCGCGCGCGCAGAGTTACAGAATACGCCGAAAGTCTCGGTATAAAAACGATGTTTGAAAACCACGGCTTTTTCTGTCAGGACAGCGACAGGGTCGAAAAGCTTCTGAACGCCGTAGCATCCGATAATTTCGGACTTCTTCTCGATATGGGCAACTTCCTTTGCGCAGATGATGATCCCGCAAAAGCAGTCGGCAAGCTTGCGCCGTATGCAATACACGTTCATGTTAAGGATTTCTTTGTCAGAAACGGCAACCTGCCGTCTCCCGGTATGGGATGGTTCGGATCCCGTGCAGGCAACTACGTGCGCGGCACAATAGTCGGACACGGCGATGTACCCGTAAAGCAGTGCATAAGACTGCTGAAAAACAGCGGATACAGCGGAAATTATTCTATTGAATTTGAAGGATGCGAAGAAAATATTTTCGCGCTCAAAGCAGGCCTTGCAAATCTCAACAATTATTTCCCCGACTGAAATTAATAAAAAGAAACAGACCGGAATTTTCCGGTCTGTATTTTTAACGAATTTACGCCATTGCAATTTTGATTACTTCGTCTATCGTTTCAACAGGCTTGAATTCAATATTGTCTTTCACAACGCTGTCAACCTCATAAAGATCGGGAAGATTGTCTTTCGGTATGATAACCGTTTTCATTCCCGCTTTATATGCAGCCATTGATTTTTCTTTAAGACCGCCTATCGGCAGCACTCTGCCTCGTAAGGTTATTTCGCCCGTCATTGCAACATCGTTTTTAACCGCTTTTCCCGAAAGTTCGGAAATCAGAGCCGTTGCCATTGTAACGCCTGCCGACGGACCGTCTTTCGGAACGGCGCCTTCGGGAACATGGATATGTATATCCTTTGTTTTATAAAAATCCTCGGCTATACCGTATTCCGATGCTTTTGAGCGTATGTAGCTTACCGCCGCGTGAGCGCTTTCCTTCATAACGTCGCCCAGAAGTCCCGTAAGTTCGATTTTGCCAACGCCTTCCATTGCATTTACCTCGACAGGCATAGTTTCGCCGCCTACAGTTGTATATGCAAGTCCTGTTACAACGCCTATCTGAGGCTTTGACGCAGGTTTGTCGGGTCTGAATTTTTTCGGACCGAGGTATTTTTCGATATTTTTCTGCGTTACCGATATAGGCTCCCTGCTGTCGTCGGGCATCGAAAGCCACTCTTTTGCCGCTTTTCTGCAAACGGAAGCGATCTCTCTTTCGAGATTTCTTACTCCTGCCTCCCGTGTGTAAAAATCAATTATCTCACGAAGGGCTTTGTCTGAAATTTTCAGCATTTTCGGGGTAAATCCGTGTTTTTTCAGCGTTTTAGGCAAAAGATGGCGTTTCGCGATATGAAACTTCTCTTCAGCGGTGTAAGACGAAAGTTCAATAATATCCATTCTGTCTAAAAGCGGAGCGGGGATCGTATCTGCAACATTTGCCGTTGTTATAAAGAATACGCTGCTTAAATCAAACGGCATATCTATGAAATTATCACGGAAAGTTTTGTTCTGTTCGGGATCAAGCACTTCAAGAAGTGCTGCCGACGGGTCGCCTTTGTAATCTGAACCGAGTTTGTCTATTTCATCAAGCAAAATAACGGGATTGCAGCTTTTTGCTTCTTTTATCGCATTGATTATTCTGCCCGGCATAGAGCCAATATATGTTTTTCTGTGTCCGCGTATTTCCGCTTCATCATGAATGCCGCCGAGAGAAATACGGGCAAAATTTCTGTTTAAAGCTTTTGCCACAGACATTGCTATTGATGTTTTGCCGGTGCCCGGAGGGCCTACAAGACATAATATCTGAGCACGTGAGCCGTCTTTTGCGGGAAGACCTTCCGTCATCTGACGAACGGCGAGAACTTCAAGAATTCTTTCCTTAACTTTCGTAAGTCCGTAATGATCGTCGTTAAGTATTTTTTCGGCACGCGAAACGGAAAGGGTATCCTGCGTATATTTTCCCCACGGCAGTTCAAGACACTCGTCAAGATACAGTCTGATTACTGCTGCTTCCTGCGAAGCGGAAGGCATTTTCATAAGACGTGATACTTCTTTGAGCAGTTTTTCCTTGTTTTCTGCGGGAAGAGGAAGAGCGTCTATTTTATCGTAATACTCATCGTCTTCATCATCATATCCGCCAGCTTCGCCGCCCTGTTCTCCGAGTTCTTCCTGTAAAGCCCGAATCTGCTCTCTGATAACGAAATCGTGCTGATTTTTATTCAGGCGCATCCCGACTTTCGTATCGATCTTCTTTTCAAGAAGGATCATTTCCGTTTCTCTTTTCATAACGGTGATGATATCGTAAAGTCGTTCTGCGGGGTCAAGCTGTTCAAGAAGCCTCTGTTTGTCTTCAAAGCCTATGCGGATATTCTGCGCAATGTAGTCTGCAAGTTCGCCTGCCTCGTTTTTCATCATAACGTTTGCGGGCACATCCGGAGACATCCGTTCCATTACTGCGATCATATTGTCAAACGTATCCCTTGTTTTGCGGATAAGGGCGTCAGCCTCGGTGGAATCTTCTGCAAAAAGCAGCTTTTCGGGAAGAATATTGATATCTGCGCCTTCATAGCCGACATCACGAACGCTTCCGCATATTTCGGCTCTGCAGATAACTTCAAAGGCGGCTCTTGTTGTGTCACCGTGAAGTTTAAGTATTTGCTTTACTTTTGCGATCGTTCCGACAGCGCAGATGTTGGTATCGTCTACATCCTGTGCGGTGAAGTCCTTTTGAAGCGTAAGAAAAACGAAACGGTTTGATTTCATCGCAAAATTCAGACCGCTTGCCGTCTTTTTTCTTCCGATCTCGAGATGAAGCATCGATTTCGGGAACGCCACTATTCCTCTCATCGGTACGATGGGCAGGAATTCAGGACCGTCAAATATTTCTTTCAGTTTATCGTAATTATTCATATATTCCTTTAAATATCGGTTTTACCGAATATTTCGTCAAGATATCTTTCACATGTTCCCTTAAGCGCATCAAGTGCGGGAACAACAGACTCATCGCCTACGGAAAGTCTGTACATCAGAGCGCCTTCGGCGCTGCAGTAAAGATCGTGAATAGGGAATACTTCACGAAGCAGATAAAAAGCGTATGCCACATACCGAAATTCGCCGTGAACTCGGGGCATTTCGTCTTTCACGGTTTCATACGCAACGCTTTTCAGGTCGGTTATAGCCTGTTTTATGTCTTCAAGAGAAGAAGATCTTGCAAAAACGATAGTGCCGAACCAGTTCATCAGCTCGCCTGTATCGCATCCGTGCGAGTCCGAAACACCGACTATCGGCAGCTTATAGCCCTGAGCGCGTATATCCGCATATTTTGCAATCTGAAGCTCGTTTGAGTCGAATTCAAACTTATGGTATCCGCCTATAAGCTCATATGCGGTAAAATCTTTTTTCTTCAGAATATAATCCGTAAGCCTGTCGCTTATGTAATAACCGTTCCAGACGCGCCAGTAGGGGTGACAGAATATACTTATGCCGCCGCCTTCGCGTATTTTTTCAAATACCCATTTGCATGAAGCATACATATATATTTCGTTTTCGGCTGACGGGTCGGGATAATCCGTTACCGTTTTCATTATCTCTTTTACTTCGGCGTAGTATTTATCCTTATCGCTTTCTATAAGAGCATTTACCGAAAACGAACCGCCGAAATTGACCATATGAACTGCATTTTCGGGAGGATGGACCTCTTCGCCGTGATAAAGCGCCATATCTATGGGGTATTTGTTGTAAAATGCTTTTGCCTTTACGGACGGCGCGTAGTTCCTGTGATCGGTCAGAGCCATAAAATCGAAACCGACTCTCCTGTAAGACGATACGACATAAAGCGGATCGTCTCTCCCGTCAGAATCGTATGAATGAAGGTGCATATCGCCTCTGTATGGACGAAGAGAATAAAGATCTTCATTCAGCGCATAAATATTGAATATTTCAACATCCTCATATTTATCATCAACGTGCTTTCTTAAAAACACGTTGTATTCCTGTTCGTCGCCGATTTCCGCTGAAAACTTCAGACTTCCGTCGCTTTCGGGAACGATATTCAGGGATATCTCTTTTTTCTGTCCGTTCTGCATTACGGGATAAAGCGTAATGGTATAATCCCCGTTGAATCTGAGCTTTTCGTATAAAGGTGTTATACGAAATAAAACGCATTTTCCGGCAGGAACTATTTTCGGAACGATTTTATAATGAGTCTGAGCTTTTCTCAGAGGACTTTTAACAGCATTGTAATATTCCAGCATAATATCACTCCCACTTTTTATTCCCGTATTATTTCGGGTTCTCCGCTACCTGTTACATAATCCCTGGTAATAACGATCTTGCGGATGGTTTTGTCCGAAGGTGCGTTGAACATAAGCTTTGTCATAAATTTTTCCACTATTGTTCTCAGCCCTCTTGCGCCGGTGCCTCTTTTCACCGCGGCATCGGCTATCTCTTCAAGCGCCTCGTCGGTAAATTCAAGATCTACGCCGTCGATGGCAAGAAGCTTTTTATACTGCTTTACAAGCGAGTTTTTCGGTTCTTTAAGTATTTTCAGAAGCTGTTCTTTGTCGAGATTATCAACTGAAACGATTACAGGAAGACGTCCGACAAGCTCGGGGATAAGACCGAACTTTATCAGGTCGTGGCTTTCCGTCTGCTTTAAAAATACGCTCGGATCAACTTCTTTTTTTGTTTTTACATCCGAATTGAATCCGATCACAGAGCCTGCGGTTCTCTTTTTTATGATGTTTTCAAGTCCGGCAAAAGCGCCGCCGCAGATAAACAGAATGTTTTTTGTGTCTATTTTTATAAATTCCTGATTCGGATGCTTTCTTCCGCCCTGAGGAGGAACATTCGCAACCGTGCCTTCAAGAATTTTCAGCAGCGCCTGCTGAACGCCTTCGCCCGAAACATCTCTTGTGATGGATGGGTTTTCGGATCGTCTTGAAATTTTGTCTATCTCATCAACGTAAATGATTCCGTTCTGAGCAGCCTCGACATCAAAATCCGCAGCCTGAATAAGACGCAGAAGTATATTCTCAACGTCCTCGCCCACATAACCGGCTTCTGTAAGAGTTGTGGCATCGGCGATCGCAAACGGAACGTTGAGCACCTTTGCGAGAATCTGAGCCATAAGGGTTTTTCCCGAACCTGTGGGACCGAGAAGAAGAACGTTTGATTTAACAATTTCAACGTCGTCTTCTTTTTTGTCGAGTATTCTTTTGTAATGATTGTATACGGCTACAGAAAGCGTTATTTTTGCGTCTTCCTGGCCTATAACGTATTCGTCGAGCTTCTGCTTTATTTCGGCTGGAGTTTTTATGTCTATAAAGCGGTTTTTCTTCTTTTCTTCCGAATTTTGCTGCTTTAGAGCATCAAGATATTCAACGCATGTTTCTATGCAGTCGCTGCAAATGAATACATCGCTGTTTATGCCGGAAAGAAAGATTTTATCTCCGTCAAGATTTGTCTGTCCGCAAAACGAACACTGTTTTATATCCGTGGGTGTTTTTTTAGGCATATTATCTCTTTGAAATGACCTTGTCAACAAGTCCGTATTCAAGAGCCTGCTGGGCAGTCATGAAATTGTCTCTTTCTGTGTCTTTTTCAATTACTTCAAGCGGTTTGCCCGTGTTCTCTGAAAGAATACGGTTAAGATCGCTCTTTATTTTTATTATTCTGTCGGCGTGTATTTTTATGTCTGTTGCCTGACCCTGGAATCCGCCGAGAGGCTGATGGATCATTATTTCACTGTTGGGCAGAGCAAATCTTTTGCCTTTTGTGCCCGAAGAAAGAAGAAATGCGCCCATAGAGGCAGCCATGCCGATGCATATTGTTGAAACATCGCATTTTATATACTGCATCGTATCGTAAATTGCCATACCTGCGGTGATCGAACCGCCCGGGCTGTTGATATAAAGGCTTATATCCTTTTCGGGATCTTCGTTTTCAAGGAAAAGAAGCTGCGCAACAACAAGATTTGCCGAAACATCATTGACTTCTTCGCCGAGGAATATTATTCTGTCTTCAAGAAGACGGGAAAAAATATCGTATGTCCTCTCGCTGTGACCTGTTTGTTTTACTACATATGGAACAAGACTCATCTGGTTTCTCCTTTTGGTTGATCTTTACGGGTTTTTACTCTGCATCCGCGGGCTTTTCAGCCTTTTCGGTTATTTCGGCGTTTGCCTTTACAAGCTCGAATGCTTTTTGGATCGTGAGGTCTTTTGAAATGTTTTCGGTTGCGTAATCGCTTACGATATCTTTCATTTCAACTTTCATCTCATCCGCAAATTTCTTGTATTCGTCGTCTATTTCTTCCTGGCTGATAACTATGCCTTCAAGCTCCGCGATCTTTTCGAGAGCAAGACGGATCTTAACATCGCGGTCCGCATTCGCTCTGAAAGCTTTTCTCATCGAATCTTTTGTCTGACCGGTAAACTTCATATACTGATCCATTGTAAGGCCCTGGGACGCCATACGGGACGCGAACTGATTGTATGCCGCATCTGCTTCGCTTTCAAACATACATTCGGGAATATCGGCTTCGCAAAGATCTGCTATCATATCGTAAAGTTTTGATGAAACTTCGTTGTCGGCTGCTTTCTGCTTGCGTTCGGCAACTTTCTTTTCGATATCTGCTTTAAGCTCGTCAAGAGTATCAAAATCGCTTACGTCTTTTGCAAGCTCGTCATCTATTGCGGGCAGCTCTTCTCTCTTAATGTCGTGAAGTTTGCATTTGAATTCTGCCGCCTTGCCCTTAAGATCTTCTGCGTGATAATCTTCGGGGAATGTTACGTTTACGGAAAATTCATCGCCGGCTTTTCTGCCTGTCATCTGATCTTCAAATCCGGGAATGAACTGACCGGAGCCGAGCGTAAGATTGTATTTTTCAGCTTTGCCGCCTTCAAAAGGTTTGCCGTCAACAAAACCTTCAAAATCAAAAACAACTTTGTCTCCGTTTTTCGTAACATCGTCGTCTTCAACATCTATAATTCTCGCCTGGCGTTTCTGGTATGTTTTAAGCTCGTTTTCAACATCTTCGGGAGTTACGTTTACAGCGGGTCTTTCAACTTTGAGTCCCTTGTATTCTTTTACCGAAACCTCCGGCTTTACAGTAACTTTTACTTTGAAGATAAGCCCTTTTTCGTCGTCAAAAACGGGCTCTGCGCTCGGTCTGTCAACAGGAACTATCGCTGCTTCCTTTACAGCGTCTTCATATGCTGCAGGGAAGATGGCTTCGAAAGCGTCATCGTAAAATACTTCCTTGCCGTACATTTTTTCGATCATTTTGCGGGGTGCTTTTCCTTTGCGGAAACCGGGAACGGCGATTTTACCTACATTTTTTTTGTAGGAGTCGTTGACTGCCTTTTCAAACTCTTCGGCAGGAACGGATATTTCCATTTCAACAACGTTTTTTTCTTCTTTTGTTACCTTTTCTAAGATCATTTTGAACACTCCTGTATAGTTATATCATATTATTATCTATTTTTAACGGCTTAAAACCGAGAAAATCCGCAGATACAAGCCTGAATTCCGTGCCGGCATAAACTCCGGTATACGCGCCTTTTATAGCCTTGCCGTGAAGATGTCCGTAAAAACAGCGTTTTACTCCGTATTCGGAAAGAACAGAAAGTATTTCTTCGCATTTTGCCGCCTGAGTTATCGGAGGATAATGCAAAAATACGATCTTCTCTTCGGCTTTTGCGCTTTTCAAAGATTCCTTCAGCCTTCCGACTTCTCTGAGCAGTATTTTTTCGTCCTGCTCCTCATCGGGGTCCGGTATCCAGCCACGCGTGCCGCATAAAGAAATACCGTCGGTCTCGTAGCTGTTGTTGTGCAAAAAGGATATCGTTTTAAAGTTTTCGGCAAAGGCGGACATTTTTTTCATGGTCGTCCACCAGTAGTCGTGATTTCCCTTCAGAATGATTTTTTTGCCCGGAAGAGAGTCGATAAACGCAAAATCAGGTTCAAGCTCCGAAAAATTCATTGCCCACGAAATATCTCCTGCAATAACTGTCGTATCTTCTTCGCCAGCCTGCCAGTTGTTTTTCAGCTGACTGTCGTGCTTTGCCCAGTTATCGCCGAAAATATCCATCGGCTTGTTTATTTTTTCGGAAAGCGACAGATGAAGGTCTGCGATAACATATAAAGCCATATCCTATTCTCCGATTCCGAAAAACCGGGCGGCGTTTGCAAACATTATTTTTTCGGCAATTTTATCGGAAAACGCGGCTGCGAACATAGAGTATATCTCAGTATAGCTGCCAACGTCGGTAAAGCCCTTCGGAACCGAAACGATGCCGTCAAGGTCTCCGCCTATTGCAATGCAGTCTTCTCCGCCGAGAGAGAGCATTTTTTCGGCGTGAGGCAGAAGATCTGAGAGCTTCGGATCGTCACATATTATATCCGGAAAAAGATTGAGTCCGCAAAGTCCGCCTCTGTGAAATATCTCGCGCAGCTGATCGTCTTCAAGATTTCTTTGCTTGTTATAAACAGATCTGCAGTTTGAGTGAGTGGCAATAAACGGTTTTGAGCATATTTTAACGAGGTCGTCAAAGCCGGCGTCGGAAAGATGTGAGCAGTCGGGCGTAATGCCGAGATCTTCGCACATTTTTACTGCTGCAACACCTGTTTCGGTAAGACCTTTTTTATTGTCTCTCACTCCGCCGCAGGCAAGCTCGTTTTCGCCGTTGTGAACAAGACCGAAAACGCGAAGAGAATAGTCTGCTTTAAGTTTTTTCAGATTTTCGGGATCTCCGTCAATGCATCTGCCTCCTTCGGATGATACGATCGGCACGAAATTTAAGGCATTTTTTGCAACGGGCAAAAAATAATCCATTACCGAGCGGAAATACTCAAATCCGCTGTCTTTATATTCATCAGGCGTAAAAACAGCGCAGAGCTGATACGCTTTTTCGATTTTTTTTAATCCGCTGTTGTTTATATGCATTGAAGTGTCGTCAAATCCGTTTTTCTTTGCGAACATAACGGTAGGCGTGTCGCAGTGAAGATCGATAAATTTCATTTTGTCACCATAATGTGCAGATATCAGCCGGCGTTTTCCTCATTATCGTTCGAGGCAAAACGTTCGTCAGCACACGTAAAATAGTTTTCGTAATATTTGAATTCTGTAATTTCTCTGTTTTCAGTAAATGTAATTGCGGCGGCGTCAAACCGTTTATTTAAACGATCAACGTCCACGCCTCTTTCTTCAAGTTCTCGCAGAAATTCCGCTGCGGCTTTTACGAGAGAAAGCATTTTTTCTTTGTCTATATGCTTTTCGGGCGGTTCGTAATTCGATACGTTTGCGGATTTTACTTCAGTAAAAACAAGCGTTTTGCCGTAAAGCGCTACAATATCAAGCTCATGCGGATGCCTTTCCCAGTTTCTCGCTACGATCTTGTAGCCGTTTTTCTTCATCCAGTCGGCGGTGATTTCCTCAAAATGATCGCCCGTGAGCCGTTTATCCGTTTTTTTCATGTCAGTGCATCTTTTTCAGAAATGATTTTCTGTATATATCGCATATTCCGTATTCCCGGATCTTTTCGTAATGCTTTTCGGTCGGATATCCTTTATGCTCGTCAAGCGCATACATCGGGTGTTTTTCCGCAAGCGTGAGCATATATCTGTCTCGCGTTACTTTGGCGATTATCGACGCGCATGCGATCGAAAGACTTTTTGAGTCGCCCTTTACAACACATTCAAAAGGAATTTTCAATCCTTTGCATCTGTTTCCGTCCACAAGCGCGAATTCAGGTTTCGTTTCAAGCCCGTCGACCGCTCTTTGCATGGCAAGAAAAGTTGCATTTAGAATATTGAGACTGTCGATCTCTTCGGGTGTGGCGAATGCCGCATACCAGCTTACTGCGCGCGAAATTATTATATCGTAAAGTTCTTCTCTTTTTTTCGGCGAGAGTTTCTTTGAATCGTCAGCGCCTTCTATTACGGCGTCTTTCGGCAAAATGACCGCGGCGGCGCAAACGGGGCCGCAGAGACAGCCTCTGCCCGCTTCGTCGATCCCGCAAAACGCGGAATAAAGTTCGTGATATTTCGCGTCAAATCCGATATCAGTCATTTTTAACCCCGATAATGTATTCCCCGATCAGTTTATGTCGTCAGCTCTGTCAAGCGTTACACGTCCGATTTTTCCGCTTCGGAATTCATCGAGCAGCACGGCGGCTGTTCTTTCCGTATCGGTTTGTCCCCCCGATATGATAAATCCGCGTTTTTTTCCTATATGCGAAAGCAGATCCAGAGTGTTTTCCGTAAGCGGTAAAGTTAATTTGTATCTTTCCGCAAGCTGCTTTTCATAGCCGTATTTTTTCAGAATATCGAGCAAACGGACGGCAAGCTCTTCAGAATCAAGTATTTCGTCCCGTATAGCTCCGGTTACCGCAAGCTTTTCGGCGGCGCTTCTGTTTTCTATTTTAGGCCAGAGTATCCCCGGCGTGTCAAGAATATCAAGCCCCTGAGCGCTTATCCATTGCTTTCCGCGGGTAACTCCGGGCCTGTCTTCGGCTTTCGTGCGTTTTGAACCGCAAATACTGTTTATAACGGTCGATTTGCCTGCGTTTGGAATGCCCAGCACCATTATTTTTATTGGTCTTCCTATCATTCCTCGCGCCGCGTTTTTTTCTGTTTTTTCGGCAAACGCCTTTTTTACCGCGTTTATAAACTCCGCATTCGCTTTTGCGCCTGTTGTTTTTGCGTTGAAAAGAATTGCCGGAACTCCGATCTTTTTATACTCCGTGAGCCATTTTTCGTTCTGAGCGGGGTCTGCAAGATCGCTTTTGTTGAGAACGATCATTCCGGGTCGGTTCGCTTTTGCAAGCATTGGCGCGATATCGGGATTTCGAGAAGAAAGCGGTATTCTTGCGTCGAGGATCTCAACTGCCATATCGACCTGCCGTAAGCTCTCTTCGATCATCCTGCGGGCTTTTGTCATATGCCCGGGATACCAGTTTATATTCAATCTATGGCTCCTATCTTATTGAAGGGGAAAAACCTGAGAAATACTTTGCCGAGCAGTGTTCTGACGTCAACGCTGCCGATATAGCGGCTGTCTACCGAGTCTGTCCTGTTGTCTCCCATAACAAAAACGTGGCCGGCGGGCACTTCATATGGATATTCGATCGGTGCACCGTCGCGCTTTTTCGTAATGTTCCCGGTCAGATACGGTTCATTGAGCACAACGCCGTCAACTATGACCTGTCGTGTTTCTTCGTTTATATCAACTACCTGACCTTCCGTGGCTATCACTCTTTTTACAAGGAGCTTGTTCTCACCGTGGATATAGCGGCGGGTAAGGTCGTTTGAAACAGGCTGAAAAACAACTATATCACCTTGTTTGGGCGTATAAAAAAGTTCCGAAACGAGGTATCTGTCTCCGTCCTGCATTGTAGGAACCATAGACGTTCCGTCAACATAGCCCGTTCTTACAACGAGAGTAAGAAGAAATACGGCGGCAACAACGGATGAGACGATTATATCGACAAAATAATCAAAAAAGCCCTGAACAAGCGTGTTTCCTTTTCCGGATTTCGGATCGGACGTTTCTTTTGAGGGTTCCGATGCGGTTTTTACTTCGTTATCGTCCATTTTAATCTCCTAAAATAAAAATAATGCGGTATTCAACCGTAAACATAGTGAACACCGCATAATTTACGCTGCCGGACAATGATCGTTATTCACCGTTACGGCGGGGAAAATCAATTCCGGGATACGGGAAATTCCCGATTTACACCGGAGATCGACCGAAAACAGATTTCGGTTCCGATCAGATCTTCTCTTTGACTTTGGCAGCCTTACCAACTCTGTCACGAAGATAATACAGTTTGGCGCGACGAACGTTACCGTTACGGACTACCTCAACTTTTGCGATGTTGGGGGAGTGGATCGGGAAAGTCTTTTCTACGCCTACGCCGTATGCAACGCGGCGAACCGTTACGGTTTCAGACACGCCTCCGTTCTTCTTGGCAATTACGGTTCCTTCGAATACCTGTATTCTTTCGCGGGAACCTTCTTTGATTTTCACATGGACTTTTACAGTGCTGCCGATGTCGAAAGGCAAAGCTTCTTCTCTGAGCTGGTCCTTGGTGAAAAGATCAAGTTTGTTTGACATCTTCTCTTCCTCCTGATTTAATTCAGTGCGCGAAGCGTTCATGCAGAGAGGGCAGAGGACCGCTTCATAAGCAATTAATTATATCACAAAAAGCCGCTTATTTCAATAGCGTTTTATGAATTTATTGTGAATTATTGGTAAAAACAGGACTATTCTTCGTCCTCCTCTTCTTCATATGGCGGAGCCAGTGGGATTACAGCGGTAAACGCCGTGCCCTTGCCCACTTCGCTTTCAACGAGAATAGTGCCTTTCATAAGCTCTGCAAGCTCCCATGCGATCGAAAGCCCGAGCCCGGAACCAGTTTCGGAACCGCCGCGAGCCTTATCCGCTTTGTAAAATCTGTCGAAAATATACGGCAGGTCTTCTTCTGCGATCCCCACTCCCGTGTCTTTTACCGTGAGATATGCGTATCCGTCGTCTTTTTCCTCCGCGGTTACGGTTATTTTTCCGCCTGAAGGCGTGAATTTTATGGAATTGTCGAGCAGGATAATGATCATCTGGCGGAGTCTGTCGTAATCGGCAAGCACATACTCCATTTCGTGCGGCTCAAATTCGAGGGATATGCCTTTTTCTTCCGCAACGGGGCGAAGCTTCGCGGTGATATCAGCCGTCAGGTCTATTGCGTCTACGGGTTTGATCTCCATTACGATTTTGCCCGCTTTGTATTTTGATGTGTCCAGAAGATCTCTTACAAGGCGTTCAAGCGCGAGTGTTTCGGTCTCTATTCTTGTATAATACGCCTGTTTTTCCTCTTCGGTTTCCGCCGCACCGTCTATGAGCGCTTCCGCAGAGCCTTTTATTACTGTAAGAGGCGTTCTGAATTCATGCGAAACATTCGCAACGAAATCAGTTCTTAGCTGTTCAAGACGTTCCGACTGGCTTATGTCCCGCACTATCACAACAACGCCTTCGGTAATATCGTTGTTCTGGATCCTTGTTGCGGTGAATTTGAGAATATCTTTTCCGTTCAGAACGACCGTTTGCTTAATGCCCGTCTGCATTACCCTCATTATCATTTCTGTAACGGCAGGGTCTTCAAGCTGGTTCTGACCGCAAAGCTGAAGCAGTGCCGTATTGTAGCTCTGCAGATGCATGTTCGTATCGTATGATGCAAGACCGTCGGATATGTTTTCGATGATGTTTGCAATTTTGTCTTTTTCGTTTTTCAGTCTCGTAAACGTTCCGCCGAGGTTATATGCAAGATGGTTCAGTGCGTGCGCAAGATCCTGAAGTTCCGTTTTGTCGTTTGTGCGAACACGTATCGAAAAATCGCCGTTTGCTATCTCGGTCGAGGCGCGGCACATCTCTTTTATCGGCTTTGTAAGATGAATACCGAGCAAAACGGCGATAATTACCGTTACGATAACGGCAACAACGAAAGTAAGAGTAAGAAAGATCACCGACGCCGAAAATGTTTCGTATATGTATTTGAGCGGAGAATGAACAAGCACTACGCCGAGAATTCGCTGACTGTCGGCGCCGTATGAGTCTTTTTCGTATATCGGCACCGCAACGGTCATCGTCCGTTCTCCGAAATTTGATGAAAAATCGGTTGAAATGCTTTGATTGCCTTCAAAACACTGAGAAATTATATCCCGTTCTTTTTTTGTAAGCTGGCTTGTCGAAACAGGCCATGACGCATACTTGAGGGGAATGAAAAAACCGTCGGGTTTGCATATCCAGAGATTGGCGTTTACGATGCTCGAAACAAGCGTGGCGTAATCCGGAAAATTCTTTGCTTTAAGAGTCGGTTCTTCAAGCGTATTTTCGCTTGAAATAAAATTGGCTATGCCGTTTGCGCAGTTGAGCAGCGCTTCGCTTTTATCACGGTAGGCGTAGTTGAAAAAAAGCGTCATAAAAACCGCGCTGGTGATTAAAACCACCAGCACAGTAACTGATATGAATACGGCAATGACCTTTGATGAAAGGCTTTTAAACATTTATTTGACCTCGAACTTGTATCCGACGCCCCAGACCGTTTTAATGTCGAAATTCACGGACTGATTGAGATTCAGCTTCGTTCTGATACGCTTGATGTGCGTGTCAACGGTTCTCGTATCTCCGAAATATTCATAGCCCCAGATGTTTTCAAGAAGATGATCTCTTGTGAATACTCTGCCGGGGTTGGATGCGAACAGCCATATGATCTCTATTTCTTTCTTCGTCAAAACAACGGGGTTACCGTTTACGTAAGCCTCGTAGCTGTTCATGTCAACAACAAGTCCCGCAATTTCTATGCGTTTTGAGCGTTCGTCCGAAATATCATCGGTTACACGGCGCAATACTGCCTTTATGCGCGTCATTACCTCTCTGGGTGAAAACGGCTTCGGAATATAGTCATCCGCGCCGAGATCAAGACCCATTATGCGCTCCGCCTCTTCGTTTTTCGCGGAAACAATAATGATGGGAACACTGGAAGTCTGTCTGATCTGACGGCAAACGTCAAAACCGTTCATCTTCGGCATCATTACGTCGAGAAGAATAAGAATCGGGTTGAACTCCTTGAACATTTTAAGCGTCTGCTCTCCGTCATATGCGCAGATGCATTTGTAACCTTCTTTTTGCGCATACGCCTTGAGGATATCAACTATATCCTTATTGTCGTCCGCGATGAGTATGATTTTATCCATACAGCGACCTCCGTAAAAAAAATTTCACTAATATATTAAAGATTATATCATAAAAAGTCACGATTGTCAATCTTTTTTTTCCAATATGTTTAAAAACTTGCTGAAATTCGTAAAAAATTACGAAAAAATCGGGAAATGTGATTTTTCAGCCTACCTGAGCACTCCTATAAGGTCTCCTCTGCCGCATTTCAGCAGCGCTTCCCTGACAAGGGCGCGGTTTTTAGGGTTTTTATATTGCAGCAGCGCGCGCTGATACGCCTTTTCCTTTGCCGTTCGCGGCACATATACCGGCTCCATTGTGAAAGGATCGAGACCGGTATAAAACATTGCGGTCGAAACGGTGCCCGGCGTTGGATAAAAATCCTGGACCTGCTCGGGCTGATATCCTATGCTTTTGATGTATAACGCAAGGTTTACCGCATCGTTGAGCGTGCATCCGGGGTGTGATGACATGAGGTACGGAACGAGGAACTGATTGCACCCGAATTTTTTGTTCAGGGCAAAATATTTTTTATAAAACGATCTGTAATGCGAAAAATGCGGTTTTCCCATTTTTTCGAGAACTCTGTCGGAAGAATGCTCCGGCGCAACTTTAAGCTGTCCGCTGATATGATATTTAATAAGCTCGTTGAAAAAATCATCTTTTTTGTCAAGCATCAGATAATCAAAGCGTATGCCCGAGCGGATAAACACTTTTTTTACGTTTGGCAGAGAACGAACCTCACGCAAAATATCGAGATATTCCGAATGATCCGCCTTTGCTGCGGCGCACGGTTCGGGCGCAAGACATTTTTTATCTTTACAAAGTGATTTTTTTGCGCAGGCGTTTTTTCTGAAATTTGCGGTCGGACCGCCTATGTCGTGTATATACCCTTTATAATTTTTAAGCGTGGTGAGCAGTTTCGCTTCTTTTACAACCGACTCTTTCGATCTTGCGGTAATGTTCCTTCCCTGATGAAATACTATTGAACAGAAATTGCATCCGCCGAAACATCCTCTGTTGTGCGTGATCGAAAACTCCACTTCCTTCAGCCCCGGCACGCCGCCGTCTTTTTCATACATCGGGTGATATGTTCTTGTATACGGCAAAGCGTATACCTCATCCATTTCAGCCTGAGTAAGCGGTTTTGACGGCACATTCTGCAAAACATACCTCAGTGAGTGCTTCTGCACAAGCGGTCTGCCGACAAACGCGTCCTGCTCGTTATACTGAATAAGAGTTGCTTCCGCGAACTTTTTTTTGTCTTTTTTAACTTCCTCGAAAGACGGACAGAAGACTGCGTTTTCGGGTATGTTATCGGTAATAACGCATGTTCCCGCGATATCGGTTATCGTTTTCACGTCCTCACCGTCTGCAAGACGGCGGCAGATCTCTTTCATCGATCTTTCACCCATACCGAATGAGAGGATATCTGCGGATGAATCAACAAGAATCGAACGGCGCACCTCGTTTTGCCAGTAGTCGTAATGCGCAAATCTGCGAAGTGACGCTTCAAGGCCGCCTATAACTATCGGAACGCTCCCGAAAGCTTCGCGGATCTTGTTGCAGTATACTATTACAGCGCGGTCCGGACGAAGACCTGCTTTTCCGCCCGGAGAATAGGCGTCGTGTTCCCTTCTGTTTTTTGCAACGGAGTAATGCGCTACCATGGAGTCTATGTTGCCCGAATTTACGAGAAATCCGTATTTCGGCTCTCCCAGCACTCTGAAAGAGTCAGGATTTTTCCAGTCGGGCTGCGAGATTATTCCGACGGTATGTCCCTGCGATTCAAGGACCCGCGAAATTATCGCCGTTCCGAAAGACGGGTGATCGACATACGCATCGCCCGTAACAAGGATAAAATCAAGTCTGTCTATCCCTCTTTCGTCCATATCAGCCCGGGATACCGGCATAAATACACTGTTCATATCAGTTTACTGCTTGCGGGCTTTCATTTCAAGCCACTGTGATTTTGTTATAAGCACTTCGCGCGGCGTCGAGCCCTGATACGGACCTACTATGCCACGAGCCTCCATAACATCGATGAGTTTTGATGCGCGAACGTAGCCGAGTCCTACGAATTTCTGAAGCATTGTCGTTGATGCCTGGCCCTTTTCAACAACACACTGTATCGCTTCGTCAAGTTTCGGATCGTCGACCTCGTCATCGTCATCTCCGCCCGCGGCTTTCGCGCCGGCTTTCTGCATCGCGGCGTTTTGTTCGATCTGTTTGATGATATTGTCGTCGTAAATGTTTTCTTTGCCGTGTTTTACTGCTTTTACGGCTTTTTCAACTTCCTGATCGGAAACAAAACAGCCCTGAACGCGTATCGGTTTGACTTCGCCGAGCGGAGCGTAAAGCATATCGCCTTTGCCTATAAGCTTTTCGGCTCCGGACGCGTCAAGAATAATATGCGAGTTTATCTGTGATGATACCGCAAACGCGATCCTTGAAGGGATATTGGCTTTGATAAGACCCGTGATGACGTCTGCAGAAGGACGCTGCGTGGCTATAACAAGGTGCATGCCCGCGGCTCTCGCCATCTGCGCAAGACGGCATATCGAGTCTTCAACGTCTCCCTTTGCCGCCATCATAAGGTCGGCAAGCTCGTCTATAACTATAACTACCTGCGGCAGTTTCTTTTCGCCTTCGGGAAGCGTTTTGTTATAGCCGTTGAAGTCCCTCACGCCTTTGTCCGCAAAAAGCTTGTATCTTTGCAGCATTTCACCTACAGCCCAGCTCAGAGCTCCCGCCGCCTTGTTCGGGTCTGTAACTACAGGTATGAGCAGATGCGGGATACCGTTGTAAACGTTGAGCTCAACGACCTTGGGGTCAACAAGAATAAGCTTTACTTCATCAGGCGTGGCTTTATAAAGAAGACTGATAAGTATTGAGTTTATGCATACCGATTTACCTGAACCGGTAACGCCGGCGATAAGAAGATGCGGCATTTTCGCTAAATCTATAACAACGGGCTGTCCGCTTATGCTTTTGCCCAGAGCGACAGCGATTTTCGATTTGTTGGATGCAAATTCCTCGCTGCCGATTATCTCTTTCAGATAAACCATGCTTGTGGTTTTGTTCGGTATTTCTATGCCTATCGCGGATTTGCCCGGTATCGGAGCTTCTATTCTTACCGCAGGAGCGGCAAGGTGGAGGGCGATGTCGTCGGAAAGATTTGCGATTTTACTCGTTTTAACACCCGTGCCCGGCTGCAGCTCGTATCTTGTTACTGTAGGACCGCGCTTCGCGTCAAGCACTTTTGCGTCTATCTTGAAATCCGAAAGCGTCTCGATCAGGCGGGCGGCATTCTGTTTAAGTTCGTCACGGTAAAGTGCGGCGTTGTTGTCCGGCACGAACGTAAGCAAGTCGAGAGAGGGAAATTCATATCCGTCCGACTCGGTTTCGAGAAGTTTTTCGGGCGTTTTCTGAGATGAGATTTCGACCGTAGCTCCGGCAAGCGCTTCCGAAACATCGGGTTTTTCCGTTTTTTTGGCAGCAATCTCCTCTTTTTTCGGTTCAGAAGGTTTAATGTCTTCAACAACAGGAGGGGTGGAAACGGACGGTATCTCCTCTTCTTTCGGCTGCGGCTGCTGTTCTGTTATTGCTGCGAGATCGGGTTTTTCTGCTGCGGGAGCGGGTTTTTCTGCTGCAGGTTTTGCCGGTTTTTTCGGTTCGCCGAAATTAAGCAGCAGATCGTCTATGTCTTTTGCGGATAAAGCCACTGTATTGTTGCTTTTTACTGACTGTTTTTTCTTTATCGGTTTTTTGCTCTTTCCCGAATATCCTTTCGCTATCTCGTTCAGAATACTGTCTACGTCATCTGTGGTCGTGACGGGATCGTTTTCGAGAGTTATGGCGGGCTTCTTGCGTTTTTCTTTTTGCGGCAAAGGAGCGTGTTCCGCCGGGATCGTCTTTTTAAGGTCGCTTATATCTTTTTTAATGCCTTTTATGTCTTTTGTGATCGCTTTATCGGGCTTTGCGGAAGGCTTCGTTTCAGGGTACTCTCCATGTCTCGAAAAAAGCGAGATCGGGTTTATACCTGTCGCGAGAACGAGAAATACGATCATCACAACGCAAATAATGATACCTGCGCCCGGTTTTGTGCAGAGAGCCTCAAACGGTGCGGAAAGCCATCCGCCTATAACGCCGCCTGAAGTGAGCACTTTGCCTCTGTCCCACAGATCGGCAGTATAATCCGCAAAATAATCCCGGAATTCCACTTCCGCCGCTCTTTCAGCGATACTGTATGCTATAACGTTGTAAAACGCCGCAAAAAACAGAGTGAAAGCGCCTGCAAAAAGCGATTTTGATATTACCCTGTTGTCTTTGATGAAAAGCATAACGGCGGAATAGATAAAAAGAACGGGAAACAATATCGCGCCGGCGCCGAAAAGCCCGAGAAAACCCGAACGGAAAAAGCTGCCGAGCGGTCCGAAAAGGTCGGAAACAAGGCTTACCGCCACTATTACCGCCAAAAGAAGGAGAATAAGTCCCGCTGCGGTATCGTGTATATAAGCTTTTTTTACGGCTTTTTTATCTGTCAGCTTTTTTGCTGTTTTTTTTGTTGCCAATGAAAAAACTCCTTTGCTGTGATTTATGTGTGTTTGTATAGTCTTCGTATCCTGAAAAAACGGGTCAGGCAATAATGATCATGAATGATCGTGCAAAATTTCCGTGATGCATACTACGGTCATTGTATTATAACACAGAAATGATGAAAAGTAAATATTTTTTGCACGATTTTCCGTAAAAAAATATTGCATTTTTTTTCTTTTTATGCTATTATATAGATAAATAAACATTAAAGGAGAAACCAGGGTCATGGAAAACGTTTATACAGTAAAAATATACGGATTCGAAATAACGCTTTATTCTACCGAAACCGAAGAATACACAAAAAAGATCGCAGCGGCTGTTGAAGAAAAAATAAAAGAGCAGACCGATGCAAATCCGAGTGCGTCGCTCACAAAAGCAAGCATTCTCGCTCTTATGGAGCTTTATGATCAGCTCGTAAAACTTCAGGTAGGCGCCGACAATATGCGTCTGCAGCTTAAAGACTACCTTGACGATACAACAAAAGCCATTGCCGAAAGAGACGAGGCGCGCAGAACTGCAGAAAAACTCAGAGACGAGCTTCTCGCCCTGAAAATAGATCTTTCAAACAAATAATCACGAATCGGCGTATTATGGAAATTCTTTCTCCGGCAGGTTCTCCCGAGGCGCTTCATGCTGCCGTTTTGTCGGGGGCTGACGCCGTATATCTCGGAGCCGCCGGATTTAACGCGCGGATAAACGCAAAAAACTTTTCGGAAGAAGAACTTCGGCGATCTGTGCTTTACTGTCACGAACGCGGCGTGAAAGTATATGTTACGCTTAACACGCTCGTTTACGATAAAGAGATTTCCGAGGCTCTTTCTCTTGCCGAATTTCTTACGGATATCGGGACGGACGCTTTTATCGTGCAGGATCTCGGACTCGCGAAACTGCTGAAAAAATGCACTCCGTCCGTTCATCTTCATGCAAGCACCCAGATGTCTGTCTGTTCGCTTGACGGCGCTGAAGCTCTTGCCGATCTCGGCTTTACGCGCGTTGTTGTCGCAAGAGAGCTTTCGGCGGAGGATATAGCTTTTATCGCGCAAAGAAGCCCGATAGAAACAGAAGTTTTTGTTCACGGAGCCTTCTGCATGTCTTACAGCGGTCAATGCTATATGAGTTCCGTAATCGGCGGCAGAAGCGGAAACAGAGGCATGTGTGCCCAGCCGTGCCGTTTGCCGTACAGAAACGGCTATTCACTGAGCCTTAAAGACAACTGCCTGCTTGAATATGTTCCCGAACTGATGAAAGCAGGCGTTGCCTCTCTTAAAATAGAGGGACGAATGAAGGGTCCCGAATACGTTGCAGCCGTTACGGATATGTATGTCCGCGCAAAAAACGGCGAAAAATATACGGAAGAAAAAAAGGAGTATCTTGCCTCGGTATTCAGTCGCCAGGGCTTTACGGACGGTTACTACACAAAAAAAACAGGCGAAAGCATGTTTGGCGTAAGACCCGAAAATGCAGCCGTAAAAAAAGTTGATATCCCGAAAGAGGAATACAAGCGGTTCCCTGTTGAGTTTTCGTTTAAAAGCAACGGAAAAACAGCTACCGTGACCGCTGTTTGCGGCGACGGATACTCGTCGTGCGTCACCGTCGATGTTCAGAAAGCAAAAAGCCGTCCAACGGCAAAAGACGATATTTATTCGTCCCTTTCAAAATTAGGCGGAACTCCTTATTACGCAAACGGGTTTGACTGCGACGTTATTAATGACGATTTCATTCCGCTATCCGCCCTTAATGAGGCGAGACGCAGCCTTATAAAAAATCTTACCGAAATGCGGATAACGAAGAATCAGACGTTCACACTGAAAAAGAACGAACCGTTTGTTTTTATACCGGCTGATAAGACCGAAATCGAAGCATTCTTTTTAAACCTGCAGTCGATACCCGAAAATACGGAGGATCTTTCCCGTATCTGGATACCGTCCGAATATTTCACAAAAAAAGCTGCCGCCAAAATATTTGATAAATACGGTGAAAAGGCGGGCATAGCCATTCCGACCGTTTTTCATGACAGCGAAAAAATCACTGTTTCAAAACAGCTTGAAGCTGCTCTCGAAGCGGGAGTAAAACATGCTCTCTGCGGTAATATAGGTCATATAGCTTTTGCGTCCGAAAAAGGATTTACCGTTCACGGCGACTACGGACTCAATGCGGTAAATTCCGAAACGGTTGCCGCATATTCCGAACTGGGCCTTGTTTCGCAAACGCTATCCTTCGAGCTTTCCATGCGCCGGGCCGAAGACCTTTGCGGCAAAGAAACAGGAATAATCGCATACGGCAGACTCCCGTTTATGATAATGAAAAACTGTATCAAGGGCGGCAACGGCGTGATCTGCCAGAGAAAGGGAAAACCCGCCTTTCTTACAGACAGAATGAAAAAAGATTTTCTTGTCACTTGTGATTTCGGATGCCGCAACAGACTCTGGAACGCGGATATTCTGTGGCTCGCTGATAAAAACCTGCCGAAATTCGGGTTCATACGCCTTATTTTTACGGACGAAACCGCAAAAGACGCTCAAAAAGTGATCGACGCGTATTCGGGTAAAATCATTTCGCCTCCCGCCGCAATAACGAGAGGACGATATTATTCATAAATATAAAAGACCGCCCGACGGCGGCAGATTGGAGAGTAATATGAAAATCGGAATAATAGCAGATCTGCATCTGCCCAAAAAAGAATTGCCTCCGCGTCCCGAACCGGGAAAGAAGCCGACACCTCTTCCCGACGACCCCATAACGGCAGGAGTAAAAGCTTTTTACGAAAAAGCCAAAGAAGAAAAATACGATTTTGTAATAAATCTCGGTGACCTTGTAGAAGGAACGGGCAACGGCGATGATGATTATATGACCGCATCGATGTTTTCGCGTTCAATGATCAGTTCAACCGTAAACACTTATTATGTTCTCGGCAACCACGATGCTATGTTCATCCCCAAAGACCTTCTTCTGCACTGTTCTCAAACTCTCGGCGGAGCATACAGCTTTATTAAAGAGGGAGTCCTCTTTATAGCTCTTGACGCAAATTATTCCTGCGACGGAAAATCCTATGAACCGGGAGCATCCGACTGGACAGATTCTTATATCCCCGATGCACAGAAGGAATTTCTGAAAAAACAGCTTGAAAGAACAGATTTTGAGCGCGCGGTCATACTCTGCCATCAGCGTCTCGATCTTTTTATGGACGGTCTTGAGCACGTAAATCCTCATGTTGTGGGAAATGCGGAAGAGATAAGAAATATTCTCGAATCGTCGGGCAAAACAGCACTTGTTTTGCAGGCTCACTACCACAGCGGAGACGACACGGTGCAAAACGGTATCAGATACTATACTCAGCAGGCGTTTTTCAAAAAATTCGCGTATTCCGTTCTGACCGTTAACGAAAACGGATTTGCGATCGAAAAAGAAACGATATGAAGCTTGAATATTCACGCATAGAGCGAAACGGGAAAAAACCGCCAGAACCGTTTTACGCCTCCGATGGCGCCGCAGGTCTTGACCTGACGGTTTTCGGCGAAGACGTTGAGGTGCCGGCGGAAGGGCATGCAATAGCAAAAACCGGTATCTGCGTTGCAATTCCGAAAGAGCATGTCGGGCTCATATTTGTAAGATCGTCTCTCGGCGTAAAAAGAGGGATCATGCTTTCAAACAACGTCGGCGTTATAGACAGCGATTACCGCGGCGAGCTGCTTGTTTCACTTTATAACACAAACAAACAGCCTGTTGTTCTGAAAAACGGAGAAAGGATCGCTCAGCTTGTAGTAGTTCCGTGCCCGCATCCGGAACCGGCCGAAGTTGATACGCTCAGCGAAACTTCGCGCGGCGAAGGCAGATTCGGCTCAACGGGAAAATAGCGGAGCATATACGTAAAATATAAGGAAAGTAAATAAACACTAAAACAAGGAGTTATCGCTTCAGATAACTCCTTGTTTTGATGCGGAACGAATCGGTCAATAATTATTTCTCAACATATTTCCAGTGATATCCGCCTCCGGAATGGCTGAAGCCGCCGCAGTTGTTCCTTATGCTTGCCTGACCGATCCCCGTTGCTTTCGATGCGATTTTTGCGCTCTCGTATATAACGCCCGTATCAAGGTTGATCACGGGTTTTCGCGCGTCTTTACGGAAATCGAGATCCGAACAATGCGGACAGTTCCCGTTTTTGTATACTCTTGACTGAAGCGAGGTCTTCCATTTATGTCCGCATACTGGACAATGCCAGCAGACCTGCTTGGGGCTTGCGTGCGCGATGTTTTCCGGACCGTATCCGTTTGCCTCATAATCCCACTGTTGCAGAATTTTTTCCTTGTTGTTTTTAATACACCATGTTTTCAGGTCGTTTATGCCGGTATGATTTTTGCCCATAATGTCGGTTTCTCTTTCTGTAATTCAAATTTTATTGACTGTTTTATTCGGATATTTCCGTGTTGTCGTCTTTGCCGTTTTCGTCTTCCGTGATGCTTTCGGACTTTTCACCGCTTTCTGCGATGTCTGTCGTCATCTCATCGTTAACTGCCCTGTTTACAAATATCAAGGTATACTCACCGTGTTTTTCTTCTTTGACAGTATACCCTTCAAGCGGTTTGTTTTCTTTTAACAGTTTGTATATGTTTACATCGGCTTTTTGTTCGGCTTCTGTGTAAAATCTGTTCGCGTAAACGAATTCGCCGTCCGCATAAACGCCTATGCCACATATTTCGGTGTCATAAAGCGCTTTTGCAACAGCCCTTGCTTTATCGTCTTTTGTTTTTGAGGCAGCAACCGCTCCGGCAATCAGCGCAAGCAAAAGCAGTATTCCCGAAAAGATCAGTTTGACGGGATAATCCGCCTGAGTATGCAAAACAAGAAAATATGTTCCCGCCGCCGCCGCACATATTGCCGCTGCAAAAAGAATGCCGTAAAGATGTTTTTTCATGACCGTTCCCTTATTCAAACATGTCTATGCGTCGCTGATGTTTGCCGCCTTCAAACGGCGTTGTCAGAAATATATCGGTTATTTCCGCCGCAAGTCCTTCTCCTATGACCCTTGCTCCCATGCAAAGCGCGTTTGCATTGTTGTGAAGCCTTGTGTACTTTGCGGAATATGTGTCGGAGCATACTGCCGCGCGGATACCTTTTATTTTGTTTGCAGCCATGCTGACGCCTATGCCCGTTCCGCAAACAAGAACGGCTTTTTCGCATTCTCCCGAAATTACGGCGCTGCATGCTTTTTTTGCAAAAACAGGATAGTCGCAGCTCTCGGCGCTGTAAGTTCCGAAGTCTCTATATTCGAACCCTTTTTCTTCAAGATGTTTTTTCAGCTTTTCCTTAAGCTCATATCCTGCGTGGTCAGATGCGATCGCTATCATTTTTTCTCTTCCTCTTCTTTTTGCTTTTTTTCGGCTTCAAGTCTTTCAAGGCGTTCTCTTTCTGCCTGCGGCGGACGAAGATATACAGCGGCAAGGTTCTCGGCAGTTTTTTCTTCATACAGTCCGTTTTTCAGAGCTTCATATATGCCTTCCGCATGAATGAAAGCCGAGTTTTGTGGCGCAAATGAAAAAGATGTCCCGCACTTCTCGCATTCCCCTGCAAGGATCTCTGCGCCGTCGCCCAAAATGAGTACGCGTTCGTTTATTTTTCCAATTTCTTCGGCAAGCGCTTCGGCTGTTATCTGTCTGTCGCAACAAAGGCGTGAAAAAACGCCTTTATCCGATGAAAACAGAGCGTTGTAAAGCATTCCTCTCCTTGCGTCCGAAACGGGACAGATAATTCCCGAAAACGCCGCACCGCATGCCAGCGCCGCCGTGGACGATACCGAAAAACACGGCAGATTTTTTGTGAACGCTATCCCTTTTGCGGTTGAAACGCCTATTTTTACGCCTGTAAACGAGCCGGGTCCTGCCGTTACTGCTACAGCATTTATTTCGTCTGCCGATACCTGTGCGTCACTGAGCGCTCTTTCTGCGGACGGAAGGAGCGTTCTTGAATGAGTCAGTCCATTGTTTGAAAAAACGGAAGAGAATACTCTGCCGTCTTTTACCACTCCCGCGCAGCATGTGAGCGTTGATGAGTCGATCAAGAGAATAACGCCTTTATTTATATCGTATTTATTCATTTATTTCGATCACTCTCTCGTTCTCGTTTTTTCCGTAAGAGATGTTAATTTTTACGGTATTTTCGAAGCCGTCGCATTCATTTTGCGCCCATTCGATGAATATAAGGTCAGCCTCGCTGTCGTAAAACCCTACGGAGTAGAGGTCATCTTTATCGGTTATTCTGCAAAGATCATAGTGAAGGATCGTTTTGTCGCCTACGGTATATTCGTTGCAGAGAGCAAATGTGGGGCTTGTCACTCTTCCGTCGTAACCGAGCGCTTCCATACAGCCCTGAACAAATACCGTTTTGCCGGCGCCCATTTCTCCGTCAAGACATACAGTCGTTCCGTTTTTGAAATTTTTAACAAGTTCTGCGGCAATTTCGCGGGTGCGTTTTGCCGAATCGGACAGATATTTCATTCAGTTCAACCCCATATATCTTACAATTGTGCTTACCGCCCAGTATACGGCGGGAATTGTAAGAATATTAAGAACAACACAGATAAAAGTGACGGAATTGCCGAAAATATAATCAAGGCCGTATTCTTTATAGAATACAGTCATCGAAATCATGGGAGATGCGGCAAAAACCACCGTAATAACGCAAACCTGCACAAACGAGAATATCCCGGTCAGAGCCGCAATAATACCGAGACAGAACGGGATCACGAAACATTTGAGCGGCGTAACGATATAAAGCATTTTATCTTTGAAAACACCTTTGATGTCTGCTCCGGCAAGCATCATGCCGAGATATATCATGGCAAGATAAGAAAGCGCCGATCCGAATTTGTAAAGAGGCGCCTGTATAAACTGCGGCAGATTGAAACCGATCATTTTAAGAATAAACGAAATAACGAAAACAACCGAAACGGGATTGAGATGTATTCCGTTTTTCTTTTTTTCTCCGGATATCTTTTCTCCTCCGGCGGCAAGAAGCGAAACGGTCAGGGTCCACGAAACAAGATCGGAACCGAGCGCTAGGATCGTGCAGCTCAAAGAACCTTCGTCACCGAAAAGTCCCTGACATATCGGCAGTCCGAGAAAAATTGCGTTAGGCGCGGAACAGAGCGCAAAAAGAACGTATTTTCTTTTGTCTTCCGCTTTCGTTATTTTTGCAAGCAGAACTCCGAGCAAAAGCAGAACGAAAGTGATTACTGCACCTGCCGCAAATAGCGGAAGCTGAGAGATGATCTGCTGTTTTGAAATGTCTTCCGAAAGAAGCTTTGCGGCAAGCCATGTCGGAAACATCAATCTTGTAACTATCTTCGATACTGAAGATGCGGCGTCCCCGGAGATATAGCCCGTTTTTACCGAGGCAAATCCTCCCGCCATAAAAAGGCCCAGAACAAGAACGCACTGAATAACGGTTATAATTTCATCCATATTATAAATTATAGCACAGTTTTTCTTTAATTACAAGTCCCGATGATAATTTAATTAAAAAAAGATATTGTTTTTTTATATTTTATGTGTTATAATTATTCATCAAACACACAAAAACAGATATTCAGAGGCACTTATGGAATCACGGTATTTATACAGACGCAACCGTCTCGCCAAAAAAAGAAGAAGAAAACGTATTATCCGAAAAGCAGTTACAGCCGCAATAAGCATACTTATCGTTGCTGCGATCATCGCCCTGGCGGTCTGGATAATTTCGGCGTTTACAAAAAAAAACAAACCTGAAAACAATAACGAAAAACCTGCTCTTGCCGAACAGACAGAAACGCAGAAAACGGAGACAGAACCTGAAAAACCCGTTGTTGAAGAAGAGGAGGCTCCTCCCGTCGAACCGGAACCGGAAATACAGATAAAAACCGAAACGGTCACTCTTACCGAAGACGACATACACAAGGGCATCCTTATACTTGTAAACAGAGATCATCCGTTTTCTTTTACCGCAGATTATGAAATGACAGATCTTTTCACATTCAAATCATCCGCATACAAATTCCGTGATACGGGGATGATGTTTGCACCGTTTGCGGGCGAAAAACTCAACGAAATGCTTGTTGATTTTCACAATAAAACCGGAAATCACATAATAAACATAATCAGCGCATTCAGAGATATAGAAACTCAGCAGAGAATATACGACTCAAAGCTGAAATATTATAACGGAGATGTTGCCGTAACTGAAAAATGGGTCGCTCTGCCCGGTTCGAGCGAACATCATACAGGGCTTGCCGTCGACCTGGGCATTTATACGGACGACGGCGACAGCTTTGATTACGACGGCACCGGCGAATATGCATGGATCAACGAAAATTGCTGGAAATACGGATTTATAGTCAGATACGACTCTTCAAAAACCGATATAACGGGCATAGCATACGAGCCGTGGCATTTCAGGTATCTCGGTCTTCCTCATTCCGAGATTATTTCGGGCACAACTTTCTGCTACGAAGAATATACCGAATACCTAAAAACGTTCCCTCAGAACGGCGACCATCTTTTCTTTACTTCATATACCGGCGAGCGATATGAGATATTCTATGTGCCTTCTCAGGGCGCGGAAACAAAAGTCGAGCTTCCCGAAAACTCCGATTATTTCATATCGGGCAACAACGCAGACGGATTTATAGTAACGGTGACTCTTCATGATAATCCGTAAAGGCGAAATGCGGGATATTCCCGAAATAATGAATATAATAAACAGCGCTAAAAAGTTTTTCCGCGAAAACGGTATAGATCAGTGGCAAAACGGTGTTCCGAACGAAGAAACGATAGTGAACGACATAAAAAACGGCGAAAACTACATTGTTGAAGATGACGGCGCAGTTGTTGCCACTGCAATGATATCTCTTCGCGGAGAGCCGACTTACCGCCGTATTTACTCGGGGAAATGGCTTTGCAGCGGAAAATACGGAGTTATTCACAGAGTTGCCGTTCTTCCCCGGCAAAAAAGGAGCGGACTTGCCTCGATGCTTGTGGAAAAAGCGAAAAAAATCACTTTGGACGCCGGGTACGCATCTCTCAGAATAGACACTCACGAAAATAATCTCCCCATGAGAAAGATGATAGAAAAAAACGGTTTTGTTTTTTGCGGCACCGTATTTCTTGCCGACGGCTCTCCGAGAAGAGCGTATGAAATAATACTTGAATAAAAAAACGGTTGTCCGCATAAAAAAAGGTTGACATGCGGGCAACTTTGGTTTATAATATAATTAATTAATACTTAATATAGACAGGAGAAAAGAAAATGTACAAATATATGGCTGATATTCCGGAAAAATGCCTCGAATTCAAACCGAGATCATACGTCTGCAAACGTGCTCTCCTTCCTCCGCAGATAGACGGCAGACTTGACAAGCCGTTCTGGGATGCGGCAGAGTGGAGCGAAGAGTTTGAAGATATCGAGTGGAACTCCGTTCGTCCCGCACCGTATCACAGAACACGCATGAAAATGCTCTGGGACGATGAAGCGCTTTATATCGGCGCATACCTCGAAGAAGATAAGATATGGGGAACGCTTACCGAGCGCGACTGCGTAATTTTCAACGATAACGATTTTGAGATATTTATCGATCCCGACAGCGATACGCACGCGTATTTTGAGTTTGAAATGAATGCACTCAACACGATCTGGGATCTTCTTCTCGTAAAACCTTACAGAGATGAGAGAAACAAGGTCTTCAACGGTCTTGATATCCACGGTATAAAAACTGCTGTTCACATAGACGGCGTTATAAACGACCCGACAAAAATTTCCGAAAACAAGGGCTGGTCTGTTGAGGTCATGATGCCATGGACAACCCTTAAAGAGGGCAACGGCAACAAGATCCCCGTTCCCGGCGATTACTGGCGCATAGATTTTTCGCGTGTTGAATGGAGAACGGAAGTAAGAGACGGCAAATATGCCAAAGTGATCAATCCCGAAACCGGTATACGTTATCCCGAAGATAACTGGATATGGTCTCCGATAGGTCTTGTAAATATGCATATGCCCGAACTCTGGGGATTTTTGTGGTTTACAGACGGCAGCGTTGACGAAAGCAAATTCGTTATCCCCAAAAACGAATACCTGAAATGGGAACTGCGCAAATTATATTATATGGAAAGAAATTATTTTAAAAAGCACGGTAAATTCTGCAGCGATTTCAGAGAACTCTGCGGCGATGAAACACCTGCGATAGATCCTGTTATCGAAACGACCTCAAACACATACGAGGCGCATATCCCCGCGGCTGACGGCGGAAGAGTATATATCCGTCACGACGGTCTTGTATATGTTTCCGAAAAATAAACCATCTTTACGATTTATACGGAAGGAATAAAAAATGATTACTTTTACCGATGAACAAAAAAAACGGATAGACGACGCCTATGCCGTTGCCGAAAAATATGCCGGCGGCAGAAGATACGATATCTGTGAAGATCTCGGACGCTGTGAAAACGAAACGGAAGAATATTGCTTCAAATTTCTCGTTGCATATCTGCCGATGACGGATATCACCAACTGGACAGGCGAACTTTTTTACAACCATGCCCACACATGTCTAAAAAACTACGAGAAGGTTTCGTGGAAAGATCAGATAGACACCGAAACATTTCTCAATTTCGTTCTGATGATGCGTGTAAACAACGAAAACCTCGAACATTACAACGAGATCATTTTCAATGAGGTCTGGCCGAGGATCAAAGATCTTTCTATAGGCGACGCCGCTCTTGAGATAAACCTCTGGTGTTTTGAAAAAGCCACGTATGCGTCAACAGATATAAGGACCGTTTCTCCTCTTACAATGATGCGCAACACAAACGGAAGATGCGGTGAGGAGTCAACATTCCTCACATCCGCGCTCCGTTCATGCTGTATCCCCGCAAGACAGTGCTACACTCCGCGCTGGGCAGCATCAGAGAGCAATCATGCTTGGGTAGAAGTTCTTGTAAACGGCAAGTGGTGCTATATAGGCGCATGCGAGCCCGATCCGTTTTTGAACAGCGGCTGGTTCCGTATGCCTGCATCAAGAGCAATGCTTACAAATACGCGTGTCTTTTCAGGATTTTTACCCGCCGATGCCAAATTTGTTTCCACTTCCGAGAAAATAAAAGAGCTCAACACCCTTGATATTTACGCAGATACGCGCGATATCACCTGCACCGTTCTTGAAAACGGTGCGCCGAAAAAGGGCGTCAGAGTCGAAATGGCGCTTATTAATTTCGGCGAGCTTTTCGATTTTTCGGACAGTCTTACGGACGACAAAGGCAAAACGTATTTCCGCACAGGTTACGGTGATCTGTTTATTACCGCCACAAAGGACGATAAGATTCTTTACGGCAAAATAGACGTCAGAGAGACCGATAACGTTACTCTTTACTGGGAAAACGCAGCTTATTTCGAAGGACTTCCCGCGGAATTTGATTTTGACATCATTCCTCCCGCACAAAAAGAGCTTCCCGAAATAAAACGTCCCGACAACGCAAAAGAAATCGCCGCAGCGTTTTCCGTCCGTCAGAAGAATGCGGAAAAAATACGCATAGATTATAAAAATACGTTTTTCAACGAAAACAGCGATTCTTATCTTTTCAAAAAATATCCCGAATATGCTTCCGATATAAAGCAGTTCCTTATTGACGCGCAGGGTAATGCGGCAAAGATCGAGGCTTTTATAGACGATCCCGCAAATATCGCCGATAAGTGCGCATTCCTGAAATCACTCAGCCGCAAGGACTTCGGCGACTGCGATAATATCGTGCTCGAAAAACAATTTGCGCATCAGATAAGATATGCCGAATGTTTTGCCGATAACAGACTCACTTTTGAAAGATACGTTCTTGCCGTTCGCATAGCAAACGAATGGCTCTCCGCGTGGGGCGCTCCGATAGACGCGTTTTTTGACGACAGTCAAAAGGCTGAGTTCAGGGCAGATCCTTCAAAAGTTCATATATACGTCGAGAATGAGATCGAAGACAGCCGTGATTACGACTATGAATCGCTTGTAGCTTTACCGTATAATCTTCTTCTTACAAAACGCGGTTCTCAGTTCTCAAAATCCGTCCTTGAAACCGCGATCTGCCGAAGCCTCGGCATTCCCGCAAGAACGTCGTTTACAGGCGAGGTAGAATACTGGAAAGACGGAGAATGGTTCAGCATGCGCGGAGTTGCCATTAGTGCGGAGAGATCCGCAACTCTCATTCCCGTATTCACCGGCGTTGAAGAAGGACACAGAAACGCAAATCTCGAGCGTTACGAAAACGGTGAATTTATACCTGTTCCTCTATACAGACGCAGAAGAAACAACGATGAATCGGTTGCAGAAGAGGGAGTGCCTCTTGTTCCCGGCAGATACAGACTGATGACGAACTTCCGTATTAAAAACGGCGGTATTCAGGCTAAAATGTATCACTTCACGCTTGCAGAAGGCGAGACTCTCAAAGCCGAATTTGCAGTCCGCGGAACGGAACCGGCAGAAAAGGGCGAAAAGAAAAAGATTTTTGATGCCGAGATCAAAGACATAAACGGAAAAGCTCACAAGCTTTCATCACTTGTAAGCGATAAGGCAGTTTTTGCGTGGCTCGGCGTTCGTGAAGAGCCTACGGAGCATCTTTTCAACGAAATGCTTTCGGTAACTGAGGCGTACAGACCTGTTTCCGACAAAGTTTATTTCATTGTGAAAAACGAAGGCGATCTTGCGCATGTTACGCTGAAAAAGCTCCTCGGTATCCTTCCGGATATCAAAATATTCTTCTTTGACGCTGTTTCAGACGAGGTATATGCTTCTTTGTCAACAAAAGATAAACGTCTCCCTCTCGCTGTGGCAGCGGATAAAGACCTTAACGTTTCGGTAATATCCACCGGCTATAATATCGGCAGCGCAGAACAGCTTCTTGCTGCGCTTACCGATAAATAAATCAACAAAAAAATAAAACAGGAGGTTTAAAAATGGCGGAAAACTTCTCAATAACGATTGCCAGACAGTGCGGAAGCCACGGCAGATCGGTTGCTAAAAAAATTGCCGAAAAACTCGGTATTGACTATTATGACAGAGAACTGATTTCTCTTGCGGCAAAAAAAAGCGGAATGAATCAGAAGATATTCGAAGACTTTGACGAAAAACCGACGAATTCTCTTCTCTATTCACTTGCTATGGGAGCATACGCAATGGACGGTCAGTATGTTTACTGGGGTGATTCCGCCGTTCCTCTGTCTGATAAGGTCTACAATATCCAATCAGAGCTTATTCGCAATATCGCCGCAGAAAAATCATGCGTATTTCTCGGTCGATGCGCGGACTATGCTCTGAGAGACAATTACAGAAGCGTGCATATCATGGTCACCGATCATCTTGAGAACCGTGTTGCGAACTATATGGCGGAAAACAACCTTACAGACCGCAAAAAGGCGGAAGATGAAGTGCAGAAAATCGATAAAAAACGCGCAAATTACTACAGTTTTCATACAAACAAAACGTGGAGCAGCGCAGACAGCTTCGATCTTTGCGTGAGAACGAGCGTTCTGGGTATTGAAGGAACGGCGGATATGATAATTGCCTTTGCCGAAAGAAAACTCGGCAGGCTGATCTGAAATGAAATGTGTTTTTTCAAACTGCCGCGGCGAAACCGATAAATATGTTGTTCTTGACCGTAAGCAGCCGGACGGCTCTTTCATAAAAGAGACTTTTGCCGTATGCGACGAATGTGTGAATGTTTATCTGCGCGCACTTTGCGAAAAATACAGATCGCGGCGGATCATCTGCTCAAATATTCTCGGATATTCTCTTGCCGCGCTTATTCTTCCGGCGCTGATTTTTGAGATCGTCCGTATTCCCGCATATATCCTTTGTCCCGTTATTGCTGCGGTATTTATTCCTCTAATCGTTATATTCAGGAAAAAAGAGATAATCTGCGGTAACGATCTTTACGACGCCGATCTCGAAAAATACCGGGTAAAGGCGGCGCTGAGCGCGCTAGAAAACGGAGCTGAATATAAAACTGCGGATTAAAACAAAAATCAACTAAAAAAACAGGGAAAACTTTTAAAGCTTTCTCTGTTTTTTTTTGTTATTATTCTTTTTCGCTGAAACTGTCTTTTCCGACGCCGCATACCGGACATTCAAAATCTTCGGGAAGATCTTCGAATTTTGTTCCGGGCGCTATTCCGTTTTCGGGATCGCCCTTCGCTTCATCGTATTCCCAGCCGCATGCGTCGCAAACATATTTTTTCATTTCATACCTCCTGTATATTCATGCCGTGGCATATGCCTTGGCATATTATTTTATTTCTTCAAAGTCTGCCGCGCCGTGTTTGCAAAGAGGACATACAAAATCTTCGGGCAGCGTATCTCCGTCGTAAACGTATCCGCATATTTTGCATACAAAGCCTTTTTTGCCTTCAGTCTGAGGCTTCGGCTTAACGTTGTTCTGATAATACGTATATGTCATTGTTTCCGCATCGTTGATCACTCTTGCCTCAGTTACGGAACATATAAACATACCGTGAGTGTCAAGATCGACATATTGTTCAACTTTAAGGGACATGAACGCATTGATGTATTTTCTTAGGAAGATCAGACCGTTATCGGAACGCAATGGTTCGCAGTCTGCAAATTTGTCGGCGTTTCTGCCGCTTCTGAATCCGAAATTCTCAAATACCGAAAACGGCGCTTCCGTAGAAAGACAGTTCACGTTCATAACGCCTGTTTGCATGATAACATGATGTGAGTAATTTTGCTTGTTTATCGTTACGGCGATCCTGTTAGGCGTGCTTGTGAGCTGAGAGACGGTGTTTACGATAAGTCCATTATCCTTTTTCCCGTCGTTTGAAGTAACGACATAAAGACCGTAACCGATTTTGAAAAGTGCGGTAAGGTCATTTTTGTTTGCCGTTTCGCTTTGTATCGCAAGATAATCTCTGCAAAGCTCTTTTGCAAGTTCATCGATCTTTTTGTTCGTCATTTCATTGGGAGCTGAGTGGATCGTTACCGAATTTTCCGCAAAAGTCAGGTTTTTGCACTGTTCAAGCAGAGCTCGCATCACCTTGCCCGCCATAGGCGCCCATGAGCCGTTTTCGATAAGCGCGACTGTCCTGTTTTTGAATCCGCGTTCGGTAAGCCATGAAATAAATTCTCGCATATACGGAAATATTTCAGCATTGTATGTGGTCGTTGCCAGAACGAGTTTGCCGTATCTGAATGCCTCTGCGACCGCCTTTGCCATATCGCATCTTGCCAGATCAAATACCGAAACAGACGGACACCCGTTTTCCTTCAGCTTTTCGGCGAGGCGTAAAACAGCTTTTTTGGTGTTGCCGTATACCGATGTATACGCTATTACGATGCCTTCTTTTTCGGGCCGGTATGACGACCATGTATCGTAAAGCCTGATATATCTTTCTATGTTTTCGGAAAGAACCGGACCATGGAGGGGACATATTGTTTTTATCACAAGCCCGCCTGCTTTTTTCAGCAAAGACTGCACCTGTGCGCCGTATTTGCCCACTATGCCTATATAATATCTGCATGCTTCGTCATCCCACGGCTCATTTGCGTTAAGATCGCCGAATTTTCCGAATGCGTCTGCGGAAAAAAGAACTTTATCTGTGCTGTCGTAAGTAAGCATTACCTCAGGCCAGTGGACCATAGGGGCGGTAACAAACGTGAGAGTGTGTTTTCCGAGAGACAAGGTGTTCATATCGCTTACAACGATCTGTCTGTCTTCAAAATCCGTTCCGAAAAAGTTTTTCATCATTGCAAACGCTTTCGCTGTTGCAACAACAGTTGTTTTCGGGTAGACTTTCAGAAAATTCTGAATATTTGCAGAGTGGTCAGGTTCCATATGCTGAATTATAAGGTAATCGGGAGCTTTGCCGTCAAGAACAGCCTGAATATTGTCAAGCCATTCATGCGTGAAGGCTGCGTCAACGGTATCCATTACAGCAGTCTCTTCGTCCAGAATTACATATGAATTATATGATATTCCGTAGGGAACGGCGTAATGCCCTTCAAAAAGGTCGATTTTTCTGTCGTTAACGCCAACATATTTGATATCGTTTGTGATGTTCAATTCAGAATACCTCCGATTTGGGTAATTATTATCAGAAAAAGCGCCCGGAAACTGTGACGCTGCAGCGGCAGGGCTTTCGGGCGGATCGCGGATTTATTTATCCAGTGTCAGGCGGATTTTGGGAAGTTCGGGAGTGTTTTCTTCAAGGAAAGCCTTGATCTTATCCGCGTTCTTATAAATAAGATAACCGCATGCCACTGCGGCGCCAATGCAGACAACGTTGCGTATCATTTTTCTGCGGCGTTTTTTAAGCTCTTTCTGAACTTTTTCTTCCACGGCGTTTTTTATTGCTTCTTTTACTTTTGTTTTGGTGTTTTCGCCAAAATTTACAAGTAATTCGTCAATTTTGCTGTTTATCATAATGTACTCCTTTGTGTGAGGGGTTTGTCAGTTTATTTACATTATAATTATATCTATAATCTGCCGCCTTGTCAAGAGGAAAGAACAAACTTTAAAAAGTTGGCACAATTAAAAGCCGTTTTCTTTTGCTACTTCAAGCCATCTGTTTGCCATCAATCTGTGACCGACAAACGTTGGGTGGATGTTATCCCAGATAAGGTATGACGGGTGGACTTTTTTTGCCGCCTCATCAAAAACATCCTGAAACGGAACAAATACCGCGCCGTATTTTTTTGCGAGAGCAGGGAGCTTCGTGCTTATATCGTTTAATTTTTCGAAATATTTTTTCACAACGTTTTCCGTATGGTTTTTATTGCCGAAAACAAAATCGCTTTCGCATATCGGGTGCGGAAAATATTTATACTGATCTTCTCTGTCTTTAGAATCGAGGTAAAAAGGCTCGCACAGAAAAAAAGTCACGTCGGGCAAAACGTCGAAAGTTCTTTTAAGGATCGATTCCGTATCCGCCAGATATTTTTCGGTGACCTCTTTTGTATCCTTTTCAATATTTTTCGCAACATCGTTTATTCCCGCAAGAAGGCTTATCAGCACGGGACGGTAGGGGAGGACGTCTTTGTCCCATTCCTCGCAAATATGCGACATTCCTCTGCCCGAAACGCCTTTGTTCATAAACTTAGGCATATTTTCAAGATTTTTTTCGGCAATGACCCCGCATACAAGCTCCTGATATCCGTGACCGAGAATATGGTTGCCGTCCATGCAAAGTCCTCTTCCGCCGTGAGTGATAGAATCACCCGTAAAAAGAACAGTTTCGCCAAATCCTATTTTCATTTTTTTTCTCCTTATAAGTTATTTGCAAGATGATCGCAGAACTCGTCGTTCAGACCGAGATCGAAAACGAGCCTTGACAGGATATATTTATCCCGTATATCTTTTGTTGCCGCAAACGTTTTCGGCACAACAGACGGTGAAATGCCTATTTGGACAGGTGTTTTCGGACATGATACGCTTTCAAGAAGCTTTTCTATCTCTTTTGACGGAGGTATCTCTTCTTTTATTATCTTTTTAATTCCGTCAAAGTTATCAATTATTGCGTCGATCCGTTTTTCGTATTTTTCAAGAGAATATTTGTTTTCGTCTTTTTCCTGCAAGATCATCGCATCTGCCCCTTTGCCGAGAAAAAGCATAAGCTCTTTCTGATGAGCGGCAAGATCGAAAGATCTGACATACTGAATGGCCTTTTCTTTATCCGGAACTGTATCAAGAAGCTTTTCATACAGTTTTGCGCATAAAAGTGTGCCTATTGCGCATTGAATTCCGTGAGTTGAAGAGTTGTCTCCGAATTCCAGAGCGCGCATATCCCATATATGTGAAAAATAATGCTCGTTTCCCGACGCCGGTCTTGATACTCCGGCAAAACTCATTGCCGCACCTGAAAGAACGAGTCCTTTAAAAACAGCTTCAACAGCATTGTCTTCACGCAATAAAAGCCCCGCTGAGTTTTCAACGCAGATCTTTACCGAATTTCGTATAAGCGACGCGATATCCTCGCAGTAGTATTCTCCGTTTATAAGATGCGAAATGCGCCATTCCGCAATGCTTATATATTTTGCTATAATATCTCCGAGACCGGAAATCAGCGATTTTTCAGGTGCGTTTTTCAGTATTTCAGTATCGCCTATTATTATATCCGGGCATTTGGACTGAACGGATATTTTCAGACCGTCTCTGTCTACCGAAGAAGTGGCGGAGGCAAACCCGTCCATAGAAGGTGCGGTGGCAACAATTATGTATTTTAATTTGGCGATATTTGCAAGTATTTTACATGTGTCGTTTATTACGCCCGAACCTACGCCAACTATAATATCGCAATCAGAGTTGAAATGCATTATTGCAGACCCGACAGTTCTTTCGTCGGGCTTTATGTCTCCTGACGGGAAAACGTATGTGCAACATGATATCCCGTCTTTTTCAAGTATTTTTTCCACTTTGGCGCCGCATGCCGCATAAGTGTTTTTATCTGCAAGAATAAACGGTTTTTTTGCTCCCAGCCGCTTTATTTTTTCGGGTAAAAGGCTTATTGCGCCTTTGCCCGTGATCACTTCCGAAACATCGCAGATATGATCTTTGCCGCACTTGCAGCCGTGAGTTTTTATTCCGTCAACAGTCATTTTATCCTCATCAACAGTTTTTTACAATGATATCACAAAAGCATAAAACCGTCAAGCTTTTTTATAAAAAAAACGGAAGAAATTATTCTGAATTTCTTCCGTATAATATTAACAATCCATTGCGTCGAGCATTTTATGAAGAAGTGTGTAAAGCAAAACGGCGTCGTTTTTATCCATCGGAATGCATTTTACAATTTTTGGGGGAATTTCTTTTGCTTTTTCTTTGAGTTCTTCGCCGCATTTTGTAACGGCTATAATAACGTTGCGCTCGTCATTTTTATCTCTGGTTTTTGTAACGAGATCTTTTTCTTCAAGACTTCTGATCACCGGTGAAAGCGTGCCCGAATCGAGAAAAAGCTTTTTTCCGAGCGCTTTTACGGTTATGCTTTTTTCTTCCCACAGCACCATCATCGTTATATACTGTGTGTAGGTCAGTCCTATTTTGTCCAGAAAAGGCCTGTATCTTTTTATTATTTCTCTTGATGCGGCATAAAGCGGAAAACATATCTGGTTTTCGAGCTTCAGCGCATCGTATGTGTTTTCTTTTTCCATTTTTATGCGAGGCATTCCTCAATTTTTGTCGTAAGGGATTTCATGTCTGTCGGTTCAAAACGGGCTGCGATATTTCCTTCGCGGTCAATAAGGAATTTTGTGAAATTCCATTTTATATTACCGTTGTTTTTGTAGTCTTTGTCGTTTTTCTTTACAGCGCCTGCAAGAAGAAGACTCATGGGCGATTTGCCGAATCCTTCAAACTTTGTGTTTTCCGTAAGCCATTTGAAAAGCGGGATCGCATTCTCGCCGTTTACATCAACTTTGCCGAACTGCGGGAATGATATTCCGAAACGTCCTTTGCAGAAGGTGTGTATCTCTTCATTATCTCCGGGAGCCTGATCTGCAAACTGGTTGCAGGGAAAATCAAGTATCTCGAAACCTCTGTCTTTATACTCTTCATATATTTTCTGAAGTTCTTCATATTGCGGTGTGAAGCCGCATTTTGTAGCGGTGTTTACTATAAGAACAACTTTTCCCTTGTATTTCGCAAGAGAATGGTCTTCGCCTTTTCTTGTTTTTACCGTAAAATCGTAAAGATTCATTGCAATACCTCCATTGGTTTAACACAATTTAATTGAACTCAATTGATTATGATTTATTTTACCATGTCATCAGCGAATTGTCAACGGTTTGAATGGGACGAAATTGTGACAAATGCATAAAATCGTATTATGCAACGAAAATACTTGAAAAATCCGTAGAATTATGGTATATTAGAAAAAAAGGGGAGATGACGGAATATGAAAAGAAAAATCACGCTCCTTGACGGAGCTGTCGGAACAACTCTCTGGGCGATCGCCGAAGCTCACGGCGCAAAAAAAGAGCCGGTATGGAAATATAATATCGAACATCCCGAATTTGTTAGGGAGCTTACCGAAAAGTATCTTGAAGCGGGCAGCGAGATAATTCTTGCCAACACATTCGGCGCGAACGGACCTGCGGTAAAATATTCTTCGCCGTATTCCGTAAAAGAAGTTATCACCGCAGGCGTAAATATCGCAAAAGATGTTCTGAAAGGCTCTGATGCCAAACTTTGCATGGGTGTCGGACCTCTTACTCAGATCCTTGAGCCTTACGGCGACCTTGAAGAGGACGAATGCTTTTCGATATACGAAGAAATGATAGGCATAGGCGTAGAGGCGGGCTGCGATATGATCATGGTCCAGACCTTTATGGATCTTGCCATGATGCGCATAGCCGCAACCGTTGCAAAAAGATACGGCGTGCCGGTATTCTGCACAATGACTTTTGAAAAATCCGGCAAAACCATGTTCGGCAATTCCGTTCAGGATACGATAGACACCCTTGTTCCGCTCGGTATCGACGCTGTCGGGCTTAACTGTTCGCTCGGTCCTGACCTTGCCCTTCCCATAATCAAAGAATTTGCCGAAAAAACAACTCTTCCTATCGTTTTCAAGCCGAATGCCGGCAAACCGATATTAAGCGCAGACGGCTCTTCCTCTGCTGCATACACTGCTGAACAGTTCGCAAAAGACGTTGCGCCGGCTCTCGAATATGTATCGTATATAGGAGGCTGCTGCGGCGCGGACTCGACTTATGTAAAGGAACTGAAAAAGCTGCTGTGAGCAAAAATCATGTATAAAAGTAAAAAGACAGCCGTAAGGCTGTCTTTTTGTTATGACGCAGGAAGAGGGTTTCGAGTGCTCAGAGCAAAGCTCTTCGCGATTTCGGCGGAAAACAATTCCCTGAATCGTTTTCTTTCGCCGAAACCCTCCCGGGTTCGAATCCCTAATAACAAA
>CACZQB010000057.1 GCA_902783255.1 Oscillospiraceae bacterium
CGCTTGCCGATCTTCTGTTTGTGTCAAGGGACCTTGTTTCGAAATGGGAAAACGGTTTGAGGCGCCCCGATTACCAAACGATCGAAAGGATCGCAGAGGTATTTCGTATATCCGTTGATTCTCTTATCGAAAAAAAGGATCTCATCTTTGTCGAACTGTCGGATTGTTTTCCCGAAGGGTCCGAATTGTCCGAAGAACGGCTTACCGCGGTTCTTAACTCTTTTCTTCGCAAGTCGAAACCCCGAAATGCAGAATTGTTCTTGAAAAGGTATTACTTTCAGAACAGCGTCACAGCCGTTGCCGACGAGTACGGACTCCGTGAAAACCATGTCAGAAGCATTCTTTCAAAAATGCGAAAGAGGCTGAAAACGGAATTTGCCAAGGAGGCGCACAATGATGGATGAAAAGAAAATATATAATGCTATCACACGAATCGATGATGATCTGTTAGACAAAAGTATAAATGGAAATGCAAAAAAAACTGTTTCAAATGCAGCCCGGATTCGCATAGGAGCGATTGCAGCCTGCCTTACGCTGATCGTCGCCGGCGCGATTTTTGCAGTTCCCAATCTACTTAGGTCTGGGAAAGAACACGCAATCAACCCTCCCGCCGATAATACTTCGGCAGTATCTGTTATTATAAGCGGAAACAAAATAACAGGCAGACAGGAGCTTGTCTACGGAGATTATTCGTCTTTGAGCGACGGTGCAGCGGATATGCTGCCGCCCTGCTTTTATATTCAAACGGTCATAGAAGCGGAGGTCGTAGAGGTTCTTCCGGACACGTATTACTATGCCGCATCGTATTCTCAGCCGAATCACGTGGTAAAACTGCGTGTTGTGGATCAGGTCCGGGGCGATGGAATGCCCGGCGAGATTTATCTCAGGTATCCATATTACGATACAATGGTGTTTGACGGATATGAACGCTTTATTATGTCAGTCGAACAAGTCGGAACAGACAATTTTGCGCTTATAAATGATACGCAAGGAAGAGTGGATTTTTTCCCGAATATGTTTATCGTGTATACGGGAGATATCGGTTACGGCTCCGTCATTGCTTTTAAGGACGGAAGAGTTGACAGCAGTTTCTGGGATAAAACAGATTACACTGTTTCAAGGATTCCCCGCGGAAAGGAATTGTTTAATGCACTGTTTGATGATCCGAAATCAAATTATTATCCTGCCACACGAAAAGAGACAATTGGAAACGTAAAGAATAATATTATCAAGCTTGCCGCTGACGGTGACAATTGGCGCGTTTCAACCAACCGGTATAATTACGTTACCGTGGATGACGTTTTCGTATCACCAGAGGCAAAAGCGATCAAACCCTATCTGGAGCCCGGTGAAGGCAACGTATTCGTGCATTACCTTTCTCCGCGGGAAGACCGGGTCGTCGCGGAATACACGCGGATCATAAACGGTTTTCTGACAGATGAAACGATCGTTATCAACGGATATGACGGCGAGAACGGCAATGTAAGCAGGAGCATAGTCTGCTATACAGCGGAAAACCTCTCCAAAGTCCCGGACATCGGAAATGCTATAGAAAACATTGATCTGTCGAATCTTGCCCCTCCGCATATCGAAGTCACCTCGGGAATGGAACTCGCTTATTCTAACGCAAGTGGTATTTACCGCAATATCTGCGGAAAAGTATACGGGATTATACGGGTGATGTGGTATTACAGATTTCCCGAGTATAAAAACGGACTTCTTCCGGATGATATGTATTATCTGTATGATGAAAATGGAAATGGCTCGATCATCGAACGTGAAGAGTTGAAATCAATCATCGGAGATGATAGTTTCATCCAGCGTTTTCCATACGGCAGCATGATGGCCGTGAGCAAATGATGACGTAGGGGAAGAATACGATCCATTTTGTACAACAAAAAGCGTGTTTTTGCCCCTCAAAAACGACCCGAGATCCAATTCGAAGTGTTACCACAAAAATCCTGCGCAAGCAGGATTTTTCTTTATTCGCTATTCACTCTTCACTATTCACTGATCCTTTCCCCTTCGCTCCTTTTGCGCAGGATTTTCGGGAGGTAAGAGGTAATAGTGAATAGTGAAGAAGTAGAAGCAGCAAAGGAAAAAAGGAAAATGACGGAAAGTCCTTTAATGATCAAATCAAAAGACCTTGCGCTTGAAGTTATCAAGGTGTGCAAAGAATTAAGGATCTCAAAGTGCGAAAGCGCGCTGATCAGTCAGTTCCTCCGTTCCGGTACATCAGTCGGCGCAAACGTGCGAGAGGCGCAGTATGCGCACGGAACCGCAGATTTTATCGCAAAACTGCAAATAGCGCTCAAAGAATGTTCGGAAACCGAATACTGGATCGAACTTCTGCTCGAGAGCGGATACTATTCAAATAAAACAATTCTTGAGAAGTGCGTGGAAGTCAAAAAGATTCTCATTTCTTCTGTAAATACCGCAAAGTCAAAAAACGAATAACCACACCCGTCACGCCGCCGACTTCAATTTTTCCGTGATGACTTTCCACAGTTCTGTGATATAATGCAAAAAAAATCACTTTCAACCTGAAGTTGAAAAATATCTACTATTTCTTTATTGCTTTTTTGATGATTATCCATTATAATTGAGAAAAAAAGGAGATGATCAAATGGATAACACAATTATTGTTTTAGCAACTAATATTCAAAAATATCGAAAAAATATCGGATTAACGCAAGAAGAACTCGCAAAAGCGCTGGGTGTATCCATTCAAGCGGTGTCAAAATGGGAAAATGCAAAAAATGCTCCTGACATAACACTTTTACCTGTTATGGCTGAGCTATTTGGTTGTTATATTGATGAGCTGTTTGGAAAAAGAATAAAAAGAGAGCTTCACTTTGATTTATGCGATGAACTTCCTTTCCCGGATGATACAATTATGAGAGAAGTCTTGTGTAATGGTAGAAAAATAATTAAAATAAAACCTATCGGATGAATAGTTCGGTTGGAATACCTCCGAGTTTTGGAGCGTAGATGTCTAAAACCCGGGGGGAACCTTATACTTATTATATATAATAAAGAATAAAAATCAATTCCGACCTCATAACACATGATTTACGGTCTTAATAGATACGAAATCAAGAAAACCCTGGAAGCACCGGTTTTTTCCGTTTTTGGGGCAATAATATCCCTATTTTGCCTCTTGTGTCGCCTTTGAGCGACAGAGAAAATCTTCAAAAAATCATCGAAATTAACAGATACGAAATTGGGTTTGAGGGGTTTTGACCGGAATCGGACTGGGGAAAGCCTCGAAAACTTGAATTGTTCACAAATATGCGGTAGAATGTGTGTCTCTTGACAATCATTTCAATTCACTCAAAACGAGAATAGATCTCACGTAACAAGATATTCATTTTGCTGATGAATTCTGTTACAATAATATCACAGGCGAATATCATAGGCGCCTGAAAAAACAGAAAAGGAGAACATCCAATGAATGAATATCTCGGTAATAATATCCGCACCCTGCGAAAAGCCAAAAACTTGACGCAGGAGCAGTTTTCGGAACAACTCGGCGTATCCTTTCAATCGGTCAGCAGATGGGAAAACAGCATTACATATCCCGATATTGAAATGATTCCCCAAATAGCACGCTTTTTTGGCGTCTCGACCGACTATCTTTTTGGCATACCAGAAGAGGATAAATATGCGCGTCTTGCGGAATTGAAGGACGAATTGCAAGATTTGCCTGAAGGTGCGACAGACCGTGCGATTGAGATTATTCAAACGATCCGGCTTGAATACGATATGCGGGCGAGCGAAAAATGCAATTTCTTCTTTGACCTTTGCTATGCGCTGTATCAGTCAGACGTAAAGAAAACGTCCTCGCTGATTGATGAGTTGCGCAAGGCGGCAGAATTGTTCTTCGACAGCAATCCGAATGCTTCTGCAAAATCCCTGGTCATGCCGTATTATACACGCCTTGAAGAGGAAGAATACATTCCCGCGTTTCTTGACCGGTTTGCTTCAGACGAGGAGACTGTCAGTGACGCGCTCCTGTACAACCGTTACCTGTATCGCAATGAGTACGACAAATTAGAGGTATTTCGCCAAAGAAGACTGTTCCGGTTGATTTCCGAACTCATAGAAGGCGATATCAGCTGGAATAATCCACAGAAACCAAACGACGTGAACTTCGCGTTTTGGAAAAACAGTCTGCTCCTCGATTTTCTGCATTCCTTTAACGATGAAAAGCCGACCGAGGATCATCCGATAGGATGCGGGCTTGAACCGGACGTGTTTGTCGGTCAGAGGATTCAGTTGGGACAACTGAGATCGTGCTGCTTTGCGACTCTTGGAAGAACCGACGAAGCGATCCGCGTTCTGGAGGATGCGGTTTCACTGATGGAGCAGGTTTCGGTTATCCCGAACGGGGCGATCCTGTACAGTCGTTCTCCCGTTCTTCCGACCTTTCAGTTGAGAATTGACGCAGCACCGGAGGTTACCGGAAACGTCTTTTTGAAGTATGCAGACGACACAAAACCGGATTATACCGTCGCGGGAGGAGTTTTTCCGGAGATATTCTACGAACGTCTCATGACGGACAAACGCTGGGCGTGGTTCAATCCGATTCGCAATGATGAACGAGTCCTCGCTCTCGCGGAGAGAGTTAAGAAGCTTATTTGAAGAAATAATCCGAAAAAACAGATTTTTAATTTCGTATCTATTAAGACCAGATCTCAGATAATTTCGGTTTAAGTTCAGTCTTGCTGAAATGAAATTAAAGAAACACGCTCTTCAAAAAACTGCGAAAGATGGCTATAATAGAATTGCAGCGATGCGAAATGCAAAATATAAGGAGACTCAAAAATGAGCATAGGTTCAATTATAAAGGCAAAAAGAAAACAAAAAGATCTGACGCAGGAACAGTTTGCGGAATATCTCAATGTCTCTGTATCTGCA
>CACZQB010000058.1 GCA_902783255.1 Oscillospiraceae bacterium
AATAACGGTAACGCCGGCAAAAGAAATACAGATGTTCGGCGCATTGTCGCTAAATCTTCCGACCGTTCTTTTCTCCGTTGCCGCGACTGCATGTCTTGCATTCATATTCGCCGTTATCGCCGTAAACAGAACATACTCGCGTGATACGAGCGATGTTATACGGGAATAAAGGATAAACATAAATCCGCATAACATAAATCAATACAATATAAACAGATACTATATAATTCAGTATAACATTAATTAATAATATAATAATCCACCCGAAATAACGGGTGGATTATTATGTCTTTACTATTATTTCGTTTATTTCGTTCCGAAAATTCTGTCTCCGGCATCACCGAGACCCGGGACGATATATCCGTTTTCATTGAGGCGTTCATCTACGTTTGCGCAAACGATCTCAACGTCCGGATGCGCCTCTGAAAGTGCCTTTATTCCTTCGGGTGCGGCAATGATACAAAGAAATTTGATGTGCGTTCCGCCGTATTTCTTTATCTGTGTTATTGCATCAACTGCCGAGCCGCCTGTAGCAAGCATCGGGTCAACCACAACAATGAGTCTTTCCTGTATATCGGTAGGCAGCTTGCAGTAATATTCTATCGGCTTAAGCGTTTTTTCGTCACGGTACATGCCTATATGACCGACCTTTGCGGCAGGAACAAGCGACAAAAGTCCGTTTACCATTCCGAGCCCGGCTCTTAAAATAGGCACAACGGCAAGCTTTTTGCCTTTGAGTACCTTCTGCCTCGTTTTGCATATCGGAGTTTCTATATCTTTCTCTTCAAGAGGAAGATCTCTCAGTGCCTCATAGCACATAAGCATTGTGATTTCTTCGATATTCTCACGAAATTCTTTATTTGGGGTTTCTATCTGACGGAGAATCGTTGTTTTATGTTGAATAAGAGGATGATCAAGAATAGTTACTTTGCCCATTTTGTCTCCTTACTGATTTTCTTTCGAATTTGATACAAGCAGGTTAACGATTATACCGAGAATGAGCGCACACGCTACGGAAGTGATAGTTATCTGACCGAATGTGAGTGTCAGCCCGCCGATACCTGCAATAAGAATAACAGATGCAACGAACAGATTTTTGTTCTGTTCAAGATCAACATTCTTAAGCATTTTGAGACCTGAAACTGCGATAAATCCGTAAAGAGCCATGCATACGCCGCCCATTACGCATGAGGGGATAGAATTAACGAATGCAACAAACGGAGAAAGGAATGATATGAGTATAGCGCCTACGGCTGCGGCTATGATCGTTACAACTGATGCATTTTTCGTTATCGCTACGCAACCGATCGATTCACCGTATGTTGTATTCGGGCATCCGCCGAATATCGCGCCCGCAAATGAACCGATACCGTCACCGAGAAGCGTTCTGTGAAGACCGGGATCTTCAAGAAGATCTTTTTCGATAATTGAAGAAATATTCTTGTGGTCTGCAACATGTTCGGCAAACACAACGAATGCTACCGGAATGTATGCTACCGCGATTTTAGCTATATATTCGCCGCTTATTTCACTGAAACCGCCGAGAGCAGTGATGAATGTGAAATCAGGCAGCTGAATGAATGTTCCGAGTCCTACGCCGTCTTTAACAAGCCCTGAAAATACGCCGAAATTGATAACTTTAAGCGCATCTATATCAGCAGCGTTACCGATTACGGTAAATATGGCTGCAAGGCAGTATCCCGCAAGAATACCGATAACGAAAGGTATGAGTTTAGCCATTTTCTTACCGTATGTTGAGCAGAGAATAGTAACGATAAGCGTAACAAGACCAACAAGAATGCATACAAAAACATTCGCTACAGGCACATTTTCCGCATCCATAACTCCGCCTTTTTGCAGATCGCCGATCGCATTTCCCGCAAGAGAAAGACCGATTATTGCTACGGTAGGACCGATTACAACAGGGGGCATTAGTTTGTTGAGCCAGTTTACGCCGACTATCTTAACTGCAATTGCAATGATAACATAAACAAGACCGGCAAACGCCGCGCCTATGATAAGACCGAGATATCCCAAAGCCATGGATACGCCGCCTGCGAATGCAGCTGCCATAGAACCGAGAAATGCGAATGATGAACCGAGAAAAACAGGGCTTTTTCTCTGTGTACAGAGAATATAAACCAATGTGCCGACTCCGGCGCCGAATAAAGCCGCGGCAGGACTCATATCATGTCCTACAATAACGGGAACAACAAGAGTCGCAGCCATTATCGCGAGCAGCTGCTGAATTGCAAAGATCAGCAATTGCCCGAATTTAGGCTTGTCGTTTACGCCATAGATCAATTTCATACATTTACCTCCGCTTTTGGGTGCGATCACCCTGATTTTTTAAGATCGATTTATGTATCGACCGTATATATACTTTTTTTATTATACTCAATAGATATTGTTTTGTCAATACAAAGATCGCTTAATAAGTAAAATTTCAAAAAAATTTCCCCCATACAGGGGGGATTTATTTTTTACTTAAGCATTACCGCGTCAGTCAGTGTGCAGTATCTGTATTCATCTTCATAATACGTGCCGAAAATTCCTTCGACCGTTATTTGCTCTCCGACCTCCGGATATTCATCCGGAAAAACTCTTTCTTCCGCAAGTTCAAATTCTATACCCTGCGAGCAACATGCCGTGGCGTCCGCTATAATACATGCATAATAATAGCGGTCTGTTCCCTCCGCATACGAAAAAGCGCCCTGCATTTTTACAGTCTTCCCTTCGTATTCTTCCGGGGAATTCATCATATTCAGAACTTCCGAATAAACCATCGTTCCGCTCATTACAGTCAGATCAATATAATCAGGGTCGTAAGACTGTTCTTTACCGCATGCCATAAGAGATAGGCACATCATCGACACAATAAACAAGCAGATAATCTTTCTCATTTCCTTATTCCTCCTTTAATTGATCCACAAATAAAGAATAAAACGAAAACAATTATATCGACCGCAACGATCGTAGAGCCTACCGGTGTTCCCGCAAGGATAGAAACAATAATTCCCGAAGAGGCACATATTACGGATACTATCGCCGAACAGATCGTAACAGATCTGAAAGTTTTAAACACTCTCATTGCCGAAAGAGCAGGGAATATTACAAGAGCCGAAATAAGAAGAGAACCGACAAGATTCATTGCAAGAACGATAATGACCGCTATTATGACCGCAATAAGTAAGTTATAAACTCCTGCTTTCGTTCCCGTGGCTCTTGCAAAATTTTCGTCAAAAGTTACGGCAAATATCTTGTTGTAAAAAACTATGAAAACAGCAACTGTTATAACCGAAAGAACGCCGCATATCCACACTTCCGTCGTTGTAAGCGTTAAAATGGATGTCGATCCGAAAAGGGTGGAGCATACATCTCCCGAGATATTGCTCGACTTTGAAAAAATATTCAGAAGAAGATAGCCTATTGCGAGTGCTCCCACTGAAATCATCGCTATGGCTGCATCGCCTTTGATCTTTGCGTTCTGTCCTACCTGCAAAAGCAATATTGCGCTTACGACTGTTATCGCCAGCACAAACGGCATATTGTTTGTAAGATCGAATACCGCAGCAAGAGCCATTGCGCCGAACGCAACATGTGAAAGACCGTCACCTATAAATGAGAACCTTTTAAGGACCAGTGTCACACCCAGCAGTGATGAACAAAGCGCTATCAGAACCCCTACGATCAGGGCATAGATTACGAACGGATACTGAAAATACAGAATGAGTTTATTGAACAGCTCACCCATTCGTCTCACCGCCCTTCAAAAACAGACGTGCTTCAACGCTTGAAAGATATTTTTCTTTCGTTCCGCAAAATACTGTTTTTCCTATGTGGATGATTTTTGTCGCATATCTCAGGGCTGCCTCGATATCGTGCGAGATCATCACAATCGTTATTCCGTCATTGCGGTTCAGACTGTATACAATATCGTATATTTCCGCCGTAACAATAGGGTCAAGACCCGTTACCGGTTCATCCAAAAGAAGCATTTTTTTTGTAGCGCAAAGCGCTCTTGCAAGCAAAACACGCTGCTGCTGCCCGCCGGAAAGCTCACGGTAGCATTTGTCCGCATATTCGCTCATCCCCATTTTTTCAATGTTGCCCGCGGCGCGTTTTTTCTCCTCTTTATTGTAAAAAGGTCGCAATCCCATTCCGTTTCCGCATCCCGACAGCACGATCTCTTTTACTGATGCCGGAAAATCTTTCTGAACAACTGTCTGCTGCGGAAGATATCCGATTTCCGTCTGCTTAAATCCGTCGCCTGCGATCACTTTGCCTTCAAGAGGCGGCTGAAGACCGAGAATCGTTTTCATCAGAGTGCTTTTCCCTGACCCGTTTTCCCCGACTATGCAAACATAATCTCCCGAGCTTATATCAAAATTCAGATTTTCAACGATCGGGTGTCCTTCATATCCCAGGGACAGGTCTTTACATGTAAGTAATGCCATTAAGTCTCCTTAACTTAAAGCTTCTGTAATCGCTTCAAGATTTTTTTCCATAACAGAAATATAATTCGTGCCTTTTTCACGATCCTTCAGAGTCGTTGCCTGAAGAGAGTCCAGAACAATTATCTTCTGATCCTTTGTTTTTGTGTTTTCTTTAATTGTAGTTGCTATTTTGCCGTCTGATGATTCTATGTGAATGATCGCATTCAGACCAAGTTCATCCACTTTGTTTGCAAGAAATACAATAGTTTCAAAGCTTGCTTCGGTTTCAGCGGAACATCCCGCAAAAGCGGCATAATAATCAAGTCCGTAGTCGTCAGTCAGATATCTGAACGGGAATCTGTCGCCGAACAGAAGAGTTTTCTTTTTAGTATTGCTCAGTGCCGTCTGATATTTGTCGTCAAGCGCATTCAGGTTTTTTATGTATGTTTCAAGATTTGCGGTGTAAATATCTTTGTTTTCAGGATCCTTTTCAGAAAGCCTGCCGGCAATTTCGCGGCATAACTTAACAGCGTTTCTTATTGAAAGCCAAACATGCTCGTCGTATTCGGGACCTTCTTCATGTTCGTCTTCGTGTTCATCCTCGTGGCGATCATGTTCCTCTTCCTGCATTCCTTCGACAATCTCTTCCTCTTTAATATCGTTTCCGAGTAAATCAAGAAGATTGATAACTGTCATATCTTTGTTTACGGCATTTTTCAGAACATCATCGACCCATTTATCCGATTCTCCGCCTACATATATAAACACATCGCATGTCGATATTTTGATGATGTCGTCAGCGGTAGGCTGATAGCTGTGAAGATCAACTCCGTTGTTAAGCAGCATGGTTACTTCCGTATCGTCTGCTTTTTCTCCGAGGATATTCATTACCCAATCATATTCGGGAAAAATAGTTGTCACTACCGTAAGCTTATCATTATCTGCCGAAATGTTTCCGCATCCTGAAATCAGGACTGAAAGCATTGAAATAACAATGATCACAATATATGTTTTTTTATATGAGTTTTTCATTTTTCTCTCTTCGTAAATCAATTTATCTTTATACAATAATTCGCATGATATTCGGCGTAAAGCCTGTATATACGGGGAACTCAATTCAGAAGCTTGATCTTAAATAACGATGCATATTTTCTGTATTTATTGCCGGAATAACGGTTTTTCGCCGGAGTATCAATAATGTGGCAAACAAGAAAAAGTCTGGCTGCGACCGCGGCGCCGAAAAAATGAACTGCTGTTCTGCAAATCGAAATCAGTTCGCATATATGACATTGTTCACCGTTGCAGTCATGGTCAGATTCGATTATCATTAACGTGAACGATGCGGCAACACAAGCAATAACCGTCAGTGCGAGGCATAATGCGGATATCCTTTTTTTCTCATTGTGCCTCCGGTTTATTTTCGGCATTTTCCGTTTTTTTTGCACATTTATCGCAAAGTCCGTAAAAAACGGTTCTTCCTGCCATCATCGTAAAATTATGCACCTTATACAGATGCGTGCTTATCTCCTTTATTTCTTCGCATTTCAGATGAATAAGTTTTCCGCAGTCAACGCATTTGCAGTGAAAGCAGGAAGTGTTTTCTTCTTCGATACTGTCGTCATATTCAAAACATGCCGGAGAAGTTGAGTCTATTGTGAATTTTTTTACCGTTCCCTCGTCTACCAGCCTTTCAAGCTGCCTGTAAATTGTGGAAACTCCGATATTTATACCTATGCTTTTAAAATGCTCGTGAATATCTCCTGCAGTAACATGCGTATGTGGCACTGTTTTTAAATAGTCGATCAGAAGATCTCTTTGCCTTGTGTTGTATTTTGATTTTTTTTCCATTTTACCCTCGATTTTCATCAATCTGAAAACTATTTTCAATTTTAACATGAAAATGATCGTTTGTCAAGCAATTTGAAAAAAGTTTTCAAATTCATCGCAGAATTAATAAAAAACCCGAACATGATCCGTTCGGGTTCATCGCAGAATTAATAAAAAGCCCGAACATGATCCGTTCGGGTTGTGAATATCAGCAGCTAAATCTGTTGTTTTTTTCTGAATTCTTTGGATAAAAACCTGAAAGACATCGGCCATACTCCGCCGGCAATTGCTACTATGATATAATAACGTAAAAGTGAACCCCAGGTGTCGGCATCCAGCACGGCATTGATGGGAAACTTCAGAAGTTCTTTTGCAATAAGAAGCAAAGCAAATCCTACGATTGTTTTTATTATCTGTATGGGAAGGGATGCTTTTGTTTCAAAGTGAATAAAACGGCTGTCGATAAAAAATGATACAGTCATTCCAAGAACTGCTCCGAGCATGGTAAAGCCGTTTTTTACAGCGCCTGTATACTCTGCAATGTTTTCTGTATATACGTTTCCCGGAAATCTGTTCAGGCAAACAAAACAGATATACACAATATTAAATATAACAACAGCAAAGAGCAGGGGAATAAGTATCGCTGTTTTCTTTTCCGCTTTTTTGAATATAAAGTATCCTACGACGGCAAGAATTATCGCAATGATGTATGATACTCCGACGTCCATCGGCGTATGAACTCCGAGATAGAGCCTTGAAAACGGAATAAGAACACAAAGGATAATGCAAACAGCTTTTACGGCTTTATTTTTTTGCCACAAGGCAATGCCTCCGTAAAGTCCCACCGAGCTTTGAGTATGTCCGCTCGGAAATGAATAACCGGTCGCCTGCGCCCTTGCAGACTCTACTATTGTGAATTCGGGATCAATGACCCATGGTCTCGGGATAAGAAAAATCATTTTCAGAAAATTGTTGATCAGCGCTCCGAGACCGCCTACGGCAAGAAGATAATAACCTTCAATTTTATCCACACACCAGTATACCGTCAGCCCCACAGCCATAAAGAGCGTTTCTTCCCCAAGGTGCGTTATTATTGAAAAAATAAAATCCAATACTGGATTTCTTATTTCTTCCAAAGCATATAATACCGACAATACTTCCATCTCCTTTATTTCATTATATCATTTTTTTCCATTCTTATCAAGTGGAAAAAGCGGATTTTCAAGGACCTTTTTCTCAAAACTCCGAAAAATAATGTGAAATTTTGATTTATGCTTGAAAAATCTTTTATGTTGATGTATAATATATTCAGGCAGAGCTTTTGCGGAGGTGAGCAGAGTTGAAGTATAAGATTTTCGAATACGACCCCGGTCTTATTCCTTATAAAAATGATATCTTGCTTCGTATGCGCAGATACGATCAGAAAAAAAACGAAATACTGTCCTATTCTCCGTCTCTGTCGGATTTTGCCAATGGTCACGAATATTTCGGTTTTCATAAAACCGAAAAAGGATGGTATTACCGCGAATGGGCGCCCGCAGCAGAAGAAGTCTATCTTACAGGCGATATGGTATCCTGGCGCTGGTTCGACCTTAAGCTCGATAATATAGGCAACGGCGTTTTTGAGATATTTCTTCCCGATCCGTCTTTTCTTTATAACGGATGTCGTGTTAAAACCATAATCAAACATAACGGATCATTCCTCGAAAGGATACCTCTTTATATCAGACGTGTTGAGCAGGACCCTTCAACTTTCATATGGACCGGCGTCATTGTTGACGGTCCTCGGTTTGAATGGCGGCACGGTACCGTTCGACCGAAAAAAAACAGACTTTGCATTTATGAATGCCACATCGGTATGGCTCAGGAGAAACAGGGAATAGGTACTTATTCCGAATTTCGCGAAAATGTTCTTCCGCATATAAAAGATCTCGGCTATAACGCCGTTCAGATCATGGCTGTTGCCGAACATCCTTATTATGCGTCTTTCGGATATCAGGTCACGTCATTTTTTGCTCCGTCATCACGTTTCGGTTCTTATGACGAACTCAAAGAACTAATAGATGCCGCTCACGGTATGGGCATTGCCGTATTTCTTGATCTGGTCCACTCCCACGCTGCAATCAATACGGCTGAAGGAATAAACGAATTTGACGGCACCGATTATCAGTTTTTTCACGGCGGTGAAAGGGGCAGCCATCCCGCGTGGGGAACAAAACTGTTCAATTACGGTAAAACCGAGGTCATCCATTTCCTTCTTTCAAATATTAAATACTGGCTTACCGAATTCCGTTTTGACGGTTTTCGATTTGACGGCGTAACCTCAATGATCTATCGCGATCACGGACTCGGAGTTGCGTTTACCGATTACGTAAAATACTTTTCAATGAATACCGATACAGAGGCGCTTACTTATCTTCAGCTTGCAAACGACCTTGTAAGGGAGCTCCGCCCCGATGCTGTTACCGTTGCGGAAGATATGTCCGCAATGCCCGGTATGTGTCTTCCCGTCAAACAGGGGGGAGTGGGTTTTGATTATCGCCTTGCTATGGGACAGCCTGATTTGTGGATAAAGCTCATTACCGAAAAGCCTGACGATAAATGGGATATGTGGCAGATCTGGTCCGAACTTACAAACCGTCGTCCCGGAGAGAAATATATCGGCTACGCTGAATCTCACGATCAGTCTCTTGTCGGTGATAAAACGCTGATCTTCCGCCTTTGCGACAGTGCGATGTATACAGATATGTCTGTTTTCAGACAGAGCGATATCATCGACCGCGGTATGGCGCTGCATAAAATGATACGGTTTATCACAATGACTGCAGGCGGCGAAGGGTATCTCAATTTTATGGGAAACGAGTTCGGACATCCCGAATGGGTTGACTTTCCGCGCGAAGGCAACGGCTGGAGCTATTTTTATTGCAGAAGACAGTGGCACCTTTTGTATGATACCACTCTCAGATACCGTTTTCTGAACGAGTTTGACAAAGCTGTAATACATTTTATTCAGCGTTGCGGAATTCTGAAAAAACACGCGAATGCTCTATTTATCGATAAAAACTGTCAGGTCATCACATATGAATGCGCGGGATATGTATTTGCATTCAATTTCAGCCCGACAAATTCATATGAGGGCTATTGGCTTACCGTTCCGAGCGAAGGTAAATACAAAACAGTTCTTTCCACCGATGAAAAACGGTTCGGCGGATATGACAGGATATCGCTTGATTATGTCTACAGTGCAGCTGTTGATGAGAACAATGATCCTAAACTCAGAATTTACCTTCCTTCACGAACGGCACTATGCATGAAAAAGCAATAACGGATTTTTGTTCTTACCATTATAATATACGATTAGAGAAATTACGGAAAGCGGGAATAATAATGAAAACAATTCTGAAAAACGCATTGGTAGTCAACGTATTTACCGAAGAACTTGAAAAAAACGATGTTCTTATAAATGATGGTATTATTGTCGGGGTAGGGGATTATTCGGACTATCCGGCAGATAAAACCGTTGATCTTACAGACAAATATATTTGTCCGGGTTTCATAGACGGACATATTCATATTGAAAGCACCATGCTCACGCCTTCGGAGTTTGCAAAAGTTTGCGTTCCGCATGGCACAACTGCGGTCGTCGCCGATCCTCACGAGATAGCGAATGTCTGCGGAAAGGACGGCATCCGGTATATGCTCGAGTCAAGTGAAGATCTTCCGCTTACCGTCTATGTAATGCTTCCGTCATGTGTGCCTGCCACTTCATTCGATGAATCCGGCGCAGTTCTTTCAGCCAACGATCTCGAAGAGTTTTATTCTCATCCGCGTGTTCTCGGTCTTGCAGAAGTTATGGACTATCCGGGTGTTATTTCCGAAAATGAAAATGTTATCAGCAAAATAAGATCCGCCAAATCTCATAATGCGGTCATCAACGGTCATGCTCCTCTTCTTTCAGGCAGGGACCTCGATAAATATATATCGTCGGGCATCTATGATGATCATGAATGTTCCTCCGTTGAAGAAGCTGTGGAAAGAATACGCAAAGGTCAGATGATAATGATAAGACAGGGCTCTGCCGCAAAAAATCTTGTCGATCTCCTGCCTCTTTTTGAAAAGCCGTGGTCTGACCGCTGTATGCTTGTTTCAGACGATAAACATCCCGAGGATCTGGTCAACAGAGGTCATATAGACGATGCGATCCGCATAGCCGTAAAACGGGGCAGATCTCCCGTTACCGCAATCAAGATGGCTTCATTTAATGCCGCCCGGTACTTCGGACTTAAAAATCTTGGCGCGATCGCCCCCGGATATATTGCCGATATCGCAATCCTGGACGATCTGAATTCGGTTAGAGTCTGCGATGTATATAAAAACGGTATCTCCGTTGTCGAAGACGGCAGAATTTTACCGTTTGAAACGCCGAAACTCAATGTTGATCTTGAAAAGACTGTCCGTTCAACCTTCAATCTCAACGGTCTTTCCGAAACGGATTTTATTATAAACTGCTCTCAAAAACATCGTTGTAATGTTATAAACGCTTTCAGAAGACAGATCATCACGGAAAAAACCGTTGAAGAAATAGATTTTTCGAAAAATAACGGTATAGATATTGAAAAAGACATTCTTAAAATTGCCGTAATTGAAAGACATAAACATACAGGTCACATCGCCGTAGCTTTTATAAAAGGTATAGGGCTTAAATCAGGAGCGATAGCGTCATCTGTCGCGCACGATTCTCATAATCTCATCGTTGTCGGCACAAATGAAAAAGATATGACCGTTGCTGCGAATACCGTTATTGCATCAGGCGGCGGACTTGTCGCCGTAAAGAACGGCTGTGTGATAAGCGAGATCCCGCTTCCGGTTGCAGGAATTATGAGTGACTGTGATGCCGCTGCATGCGCCGCTATGAGCGCGTCTGTCAACCGGGCGGCACTTTCCCTCGGATGTCCGGAGAGATCGGAACCGTTTATGCGAATGTCTTTTATCAGCCTTCCCGTTATTCCGCATATCAAGCTTACCACCTTCGGTCTTTTTGACGGAGATTCGTTCTCTCTTATACCGCTTTTGGCGGACTGATATAATATAATCTAAACCGGTCTTCGTCTTTATTGCGAAGGCCAATTTTTTTGCCAAAACAGCATTTTGATATGAATACCATATATTTGGTAACATTTTTTGCGTTAAAAATGATCCGAATCAGGTTTGAATGTCAAATTACTTCTGGGGAGAGTTCTGAAAAAATGCTGATATGCCGTTTGAAGCCTTATTTTTAGCAGTCAGGGAATTCTTTTCCATTTTTTATCGGCATCCGGAGCCTTTTTGACGAAAAAAAATAAAAAAAATTAGACTAAGCTATTGACAATCAGCGTAATCTATTGTATAATAAATCGTATAATTGAATTAAGCGAAATTACGTTTGATTCTAAAATCTATTTTTGGAGGATTGTACTATGAAAAGAATGATTGCGGTCTTTCTTGCTCTCGTAATGGTTTTCTCTATGTTCGCTCTTGCAGCGTGCGACACTGAAAACCCCAATCCGAATCCCAGCGAGAACACAGAGACCCAACCCGGAAACGAACCTTCTGAAGAACCTTCCGAAGAACCGGGCAACGAACCTGAAACTCCCGCAGAAGACGGTGTTTTTAACGGCGTAGCTGGTAAAGACTACTCTGACGAAGCATCCTATACTTTCCTTGATTTCATCGGCGGCACAACCGGTCTTAACTGGAGCCCGCACACTTGGGAAACAAATGATGACTATTATGTCCTCGGTTATATTTCGACCGCCCTTTACGACTTCGTTCTCAACGAAGATCTTTCGGGTTACACCATTATCCCCGAAGCAGCGGCTGATCTTCCCGTTGATGTTACAGCTGACTATGTAGGTCAGTACGGTATCAAAGAAGGCGAGTCCGCAAAGGCTTGGAAAATAGCTCTTAATCCGCTCGTAACCTGGTCTGACGGCACAAAGATCAATGCTGAAACATACGTTTACTCTATGAAACAGCTCCTTGATCCTCTTGCCATCAACAGACGTGCAGACTCTTTCTATTCAGGCGAATTCGAAATCGTTAATGCTAAAGCTTATTTCTATAACGGAAAAGTTTCCTATTCTCTCGCAGGCGATGCTGCCGCATCTGCTCTTGAGAATGATAACCTTTACCTCGACCTCGGATTCTGGGGCATTGTAGGTGCTCCCGATGCAGACGGCAATCCCGCTCCTCAGTATGTCAAAGTAACTGACGAAACTCTCTATCGTGACGAAGCTGTTGCAGAGGGTGACGCTGAAGACTGGGTATCAGCTAAATATCTTTACGATAATTATCTGGCTGCCGGCGCTCCTTATGAATCATCCGCTGCAGATTATTTGTACATTTCGCAGTCACTCGCTCCGGTTACATGGGACGAAGTAGGTATCAAAGCTCTTGACGAATATACTATTCTTCTCGTCACAGCTAATCCTATCGCGGAACCTGCATTTTATGTTCCTTACAACCTCAGCTCTCCGTGGCTTGTAAAACAGGATCTTTACGAATCCTGCCAGACATGGTATGATGCAGACGGCAACGTAGTTGAACCCAACGCTGAAAATGCTGTTTCCATTACCAATACATACTGCACCACAGTTGACAATTCTGTTTCTTTCGGTCCTTATGATCTTACTTACTATGAGCTCGACAAACAGCTCACCTTTACCAGAAATGAAAACTGGTACGGTTACAGCGACGGCAAACATGTAGGTCAGTATCAGACAGATAAGATCTCCTGCCAGGTTATCTCCGAACATAAGACCGCTCTCCAGGCTTTCCTTAACGGCGAAATTGACAGCATCGGTCTTGACTCTACAGACCTTGAGACTTACGCTTCAAGCGACCGTCTCATTTATGAGCCTCAGTCTTACACCACAAAGATTTCTTTCAACACCAATAAAGAAAAACTCGAAGCTATCGGCGACAATGCCGTTATCCTTACTGTTAAAGAATTCAGACAGGCATTCTCGCTTGCTATCGACCGTGAAAAATTCTGCGCTGAATATACCGCAGCTCACGAACCCGGTTACGGACTCCTCAACTATATGTATTGCTACAACCCGTTCACCGGCGAACTTTACCGTGACAGCGAATACGCTAAGAAAGCAATCGTTGACCTTTACGACATCGAATACGGTGACGGCAAGGCTTACGGCGATCTCGACGAAGCTTATGACTCCATCACCGGTTATGATCCCGCTAAGGCTACCGAACTTATGAATGTAGCCGCTCAGAAAGCTACCGAAGACGGTATTTGGGATGGCTCTTCCGACATTATCCTCGACTTCCGCGTATACTCTTCCGATGAAATTTACGTTAAGATGTTCAACTTCTTCAACGATTCCATCAAAGCAGTTTGCGTAGGAACACCGTTCGAAGGTAAAGTATCTCTTCAGATGACTGAAGACCCTGACTACTACAATACTATGTATTCCGGCAACGCTACCATCATCTTCACTACATGGGGCGGCGCTTCCATGTCACCGTTCACACTTCTTTACCAGTGCTACTGTGACGCATCTGACGGATCCGGCAACCAGATGGAAGTTGGCTTCGAAACCGAAAAAGTTTCCGTTACTATCAACGTAAACGGTCAGTCCATCACAGCATCTCTTCAGGACTGGGCTCACTGGTGCAACGGCGATGCAGTTGAAGCAATCGATTCCAAAGCAGGCAAATTTGCTGACCATACATACCCCGAAAGATGCGAAGTATTCGCAACTCTCGAAAATACATATCTCGAAAGCTTTGTAACTGCTCCTATTTACTACCGTAACACCGCTGCTCTCCTTTCACGTAAAATTGAGTATGCTACACCGGATTATATCCAGATCGTTGGTTACGGCGGACTCAGATACACCACCTACAACTACAACGACGATGAGTGGGCATCTGTAAAGAGCGGTATCTCTTATTAATTAATCTTATCTGATACTCTCTGAGCCGATTGTCGGCTCCCGAAATGATCTTCGGGCAGTGCACTTTTCGTACTCTGCCCGAAGATTTGATTATATCCAAAACAGTATGGAACTGACTTAGCAGCCTTTCCTGTTATTCGCTCCACACTGTTTTGGATGTAACGTTAAATAAATAATTAGAGAAAACTGAATGGAGCTTGGGTAAAATGGTAAAATATACCATAAAAAGAATTTTATTAATGATATTCACGTTGTTTGTTATTATGACAATGTGCTTTGTCCTCATTAAACTTCTTCCTCTTCCCGCAGTGAAGGAAATGGGCAAAGATATCAATATCATTCTTATGAAACGTGAACAGATGGGATACGGAAAGCCTATTTCCGTCCAGTATGCACTGTTTCTTAAAAATGTTATCACAAAATGGGACTGGGGCGTAGGGGAGCAGATGTATGAAACGCTCAGCGTTTGGAACGTATTGATGCAAAAACTTCCTTATACGATCATTGTAAATCTGTATTCTATACTTATCGCAATTCCGATCGGTCTTGCTTTCGGAATTTACGCTGCGCTGAAAAAGAACAAATGGCAGGACCATGTTATATCCACTGCCGTTATGCTCTTCATATCCGTTCCTTCATATGTCTACGCCTTTCTTGTTCAGTATTTTCTCTGCTTCAAGGCAGGTCTTTTCCCTATAACGATCCCTTCAAGTGAGACAACATCACTTTTCAGCTTCAGAATGTTTATAAGCATGATGCCGGCTATTATGTCTCTCGGATTCGGCGTTGTTGCAGGATTGGCAAGATATACAAGAGCGGAGCTTTCCGAAGTCCTTACAGGCGATTATATGCTTCTTGCCCGCACAAAAGGTCTTACTAAGGCTCAGGCAACGGCGCGTCATGCAATGCGTAACGCTATGGTCGTTATTTTGCCTATGATCATCGGTGAATTTATCGGCATCATCTCGGGATCGCTTATAATCGAAAAAATATTCGCCATTCCGGGCGTCGGCTCATTATATATAAGCTCCATCAACCTCAGGGACTATAACTTCTTTATGGCACTTACCTTCTTCTATACTTTTATCGGTCTTTTTTCCGGTATCGTTATGGATATCAGCTATGGCTTTATCGATCCCAGAATCAGAATGGGGGCTAAAAAATAATGCAGAACAATGAATATATCTCAATTCCGAAAGAAAAATTCGAGTTTGCCCCTGTGGGTGAAAAAATATACGATAAAAAACTTGAAACAAAACCCATCGGCTACTTTAAAGATGCGTGGATCCGTTTCCGCAAAAACAAAAGCTCTGTTGCGGCTGCAATTATCATAATGATCCTTATCCTGTTCGCCATAATCGTTCCCATTTTCTCTCACTATACAGTAGAACACAGAGACGGCTATTATAAAACCGTTCTTCCTAAATTCGATCTTCTCGCACCTCTCGGTATATGGGACGGCACATTTACCAAAACAGACACTCGCGCCGGATACTACTATTATAACGCGATCGGTGTTGAAAGCGGATATAAGGCGGTTATCGGTGAACCTAAAATCACAATAGACTCGGAAGGAAATGAATCCTATAAATTCAAAGCCGATTCTTACAATATGGTTGGCTATGTCTTTCTGAATCTTACTTCTGACGAGTATTTCGCTCTTCAGAAATATCAGGACGACAACGAAATTCAGGTAATATACCCGATGCCTGAAAACTATAAAACCAATTATACGATCGGCAATGCCGGCGCAAATTTCTGGTATAAGCTGAAAAACAATAACGCAACGTCTTCAGGAGAACCTCTTCTTGATAAAAACGGCGATTATATCCCGAACTATATCGAAAGATCCTCAAAAGACAGCGCTGATTACACAAGTAAAATGCGTATAGCATCCGATACCGGTGAAAACGGAAAGTGGTTTGCATACGCCGTAAAAAATCAGACAGGTTATAAGGTCCGTGTTCTTTACCGTGAATACTATATCTATAAAAACGGATTTGAACCTTCCTTCCTTTTCGGAACGAACGCTTACGGACAGGATATTTTCACCTGCTTAGCCGCAGGCGCACGTCTTTCCTTTATTCTTGCAATATTTGTTTCTATTATCAATCTTACGATAGGCGCATTTTACGGCGCTGTAGAGGGCTATTACGGCGGCGCAGTTGATATGATCCTTGAACGTATCAGCGATATTCTTGCTTCTGTTCCGTTTATCGTTGTTGTAACGCTTTTTAAACTCCATCTTGCAGAAAAAGTCGGTGCTCTTCCGTCATTGCTCTTCGCTTTTGTAATGACGGGATGGGTAGGTATGGCGTCAAGAGTTCGTCTTCAGTTCTATCGCTTTAAGGGACATGAGTATATTCTTGCCGCAAGAACTCTCGGCGCAAAAGACGGCAGACTTATGTTCAAGCATATTTTCCCAAACTCCATAGGCACTATTATTACCGGAGCCGTTCTTACGATACCCGGCGTAATATTCTCCGAATCGTCACTTTCTTACTTAGGCATTATAAACCTCGAAACATCATCCTTAACTTCTGTAGGTACGATGCTTGCGCAAGGTCAGGGATATTTGCAGACATTTCCGCATATTATACTGTTCCCCGCAATGTTTATCTCACTGCTTGAAATTTCATTTAACTTATTCGGCAACGGCTTGCGCGATGCGTTCAACCCGTCGCTGCGCGGAGTGGAGGAATAAATTATGGCAAACAAATTAGAAGTCAGAAATTTAAGAATCTCTTTCCGCACAGTGTCAGGAAAACTGCAGGCTGTAAGAGATATATCTTTTGATCTTAAAGACGGTGAAACTCTTGCTATTGTAGGCGAATCCGGCTCAGGTAAATCTGTAACTTCAAAGGCGATACTCGGTATTCTTGCCGGTAATGCGATCATAGACGGCGGCGAGATCATATACGACGGCAGAGATCTTCTTAAAATTCCCGAAGACGAGTTTTATAAGATCCGCGGCGATAAGATCGCGATGATTTTCCAGGACCCTCTGTCAAGCCTTAACCCTATAATGAGGATAGGCAAACAGCTTACCGAGGCAATGATCCTTAAGGGCAAGGCGCGCCAGAAATCGTGCAGAAAAGCGTTCAACGATTATCTTGCGCTCCTCGAAAAAGCAATGATCAGATCCGTTGCGAAAAACGATCCTGCAAAAGCTAAGAGCATATCTGAAAAGTGCCGCAATTTCAACACTTTTGAGATCACTCACCTTAAACTCGAAACCGCTTACAACAATGCTACCAATAATGCAAACGAAGCAATAGCGGAAATCGAAAATGCGCTTTTCCTTATCGAAAAAAATGCGTTTAAAGATGATAAAAACATCATAAAAAATATTTGTGACCTTTCTCTCGGCACCATAAACGATTTTGTGGTAAAAGAAGATGCAGAACATCTTCACGGACTCGTTTCCGACCTTAAAAAGAGCGTTTCAGTTGCTGCAAAAACAAAGAATTATGACGATATGACCTCATATCTTAAAGGAATCGATGCAATACTGAAAAAAGCTCTCGAAAAAGAAATGCCCAACTTCTTCTCAATGGGTTATTATAATACTTTTTCCGGAGAAGCCCTTCCTTCGCTTCCTGTTCCTGAGCTCAATAAGTTTTTGCGCAAATATCTGGATGATAATTATATGCTCGAATTTATCGACGGCGTAAAAATTGCTCTTAAAGATTCTGCAGAGGAACATCTTGTCAAAAAAGAACAGGTCGTAAAAGAACTTAATGCATCTTTGCCTGTTTACAGCGGCGACGAATATGTTCGTTCCGAAATAGATGCTCTTACGGACAAGCTTGTAAAAATCGTTCATGAGTCAATCGACCCCATGGAGATCAATAAAGACAGCGCAGCGCATACATTCGAGTCAAGCCTCCGTTCTGCGATTGCCGTTTATTTCAACGGTGAAAAGCGTAATGTCATCGAAACAAAGCGCTATGACCGTCAGAAAGCAAGTTATGATAAAAAAGCAGCCAAAGCAGGCGGAGAACTGTCGTGGAAAGTCACTCCCGCAGCTATTGTTGACCTCCAGCTTGCCAAAGAAAATATCTGCAAAATAATTACGCGTCTTTGCGAACATTATGAGGAACAGATCGCGCAGAAAGATCAGCGTAATTATGATGACGAAGCCGTTGCCGTAATCGACTACCTTAAATTCAATGCATCCGGTTTCGCCAATAAAGTAACGCGCCGCATGGCAAAACTTCGCGCCTTAAAGCTTATGGAAGAGGTAGGTATTCCTGAACCGAGAAAGAGATACAAACAGTATCCATTCGAATTTTCAGGCGGTATGAGACAGCGTATCGTTATCGCCATCGCTCTTGCCGCAAATCCGGATATCCTTATCTGCGACGAGCCTACAACAGCGCTTGACGTTACAATTCAGGCTCAGATACTTGAACTCATAAACAAGCTTAAAAAAGAAAGAAACCTTTCAATTATATTCATTACGCACGACCTTGGCGTTGTTGCGAATATGGCGGATAAGATCGCAGTAATGTATGCGGGCAAAATTGTTGAATACGGCACATCCAGAGACGTATTCTATTCTCCCGCGCATCCGTATACATGGGCGCTTCTTTCATCCATGCCGGACCTTGATACGAATGAAAAACTCGAAGCGATTCCGGGCACTCCTCCTAACATGATCTATCCTCCCGTCGGTGACGCATTTGCTGAGAGAAATAAATTTGCTCTTAAAATTGATTTCGAAAAACAGCCGCCTATGTTCCGCATAAGCGATACTCACAGCGCAGCAACATGGCTGCTGCATCCCGATGCCCCCCATGTAGATCCTCCTAAGATCGTTACCGAGCGCATCGCAAGAAGCAAAAAAAATGCAGGAGGTGCGAACAATGAGTGAAAATAACCAGGCAAATAAGCCAAATGACGACAACGTTCTTCTCAGAGTTGAGAATCTTTCTCAGCATTTCGGAGACCTCAAAGCAGTTGACAACATTTCTTTTGATATTAAAAAAGGCGAGGTTTTCGGACTTGTCGGAGAGTCGGGCTGCGGTAAAACAACTACCGGAAGATCTATTATAAAACTTTATAATATCACTTCAGGAAGCATATATTTCAAAGGCAAAAGAATAGGTGCGGGTACTCTTTCTTATAAAAATGCAATTAAAGACGCTAAAAAGAAATTTAAAGAAGATATTGATGCCTTAAACAACGGCAACGACCCCGAAAAGAACGAAAAAGCAGCAAAGCTTAAGGAAGACCTTAAACATTTCATTGCCGAACAGAAAAAACAGATCGCTTCTGCCAAATATGATAACAGTCATGTAGACAAGGATCTTATTACGCAAATACAAATGATTTTCCAGGATCCCATTGCTTCTCTTGACCCTCGTATGACCGTTAGGGAAATAATATCCGAAGGTCTTGTTATCAAAGGCGTGAAGGATAAAAAAGAGATCGACGAAAAGGTTTATCAGGTTCTTGAAACAGTAGGTCTTGTAAGGGAGCATGCGGGAAGATATCCGCACGAATTCTCAGGCGGTCAAAGACAGCGTATAGGCGTTGCCCGCTCTGTAATCATGAGACCCGAGCTTATAATAGCCGACGAGCCTGTTTCTGCATTGGACGTATCTATTCAGGCGCAGGTTATCAATCTTCTTAACGACCTCCGTCACGATCTCGGCATAACAATTCTTTTCGTTGCTCACGATCTTTCAGTTGTAAAGTATTTTTCAGACAGAATAGGTGTTATGTATTTCGGAAAAATGGTTGAACTTGCAGATTCCGATGAATTGTTCAGACATCCTCTTCATCCGTATACCCGTTCTCTGCTTTCGGCGATTCCGCTTCCGGATCCTGATTACGAAAAGAACAGAAAACGCCTGACATACGTTCCTCTGCGTGATCATGATTATTCGGTTGAACAGCCAACATTCAGAGAAGTTGCACATAACCATTTTGTCCTTTGTTCAGACAGTGAAGAGGCGAAATATAAAGAAATAATCGGAGGATAATCTGTGTGAAGAAAAAACTTTTGCAGTATGGTATCTGTTCCATTATCGGGATCGCAATAGCGTTCTGGGTAATGGATACGGAAGGTTTGTTTATAACAAATAAACCTGTCGAGATTTCGGCGATCCTCTGTGATGCGTTTTTCGTTCCTGGAATTTTGCTCGTCATGGTCGGCACTCTGTTCTGGATATCCACCACAGGTCTTTTTGATGCTATCTCTTATGCTTTCCGCGTTGCCGGTCACTCTCTTTTTCCGTTTCTTTTTAAATCCGATAGTATGTCGTTTTACGACTATAAAACGGAAAAAGATGGCAAGCGAGTAAAAACTCCTCTTTTTATCTTTATTGTCGGCGCTGTTTTCCTTATTGCGTCAGGAGTAGCGCTGATTATCTGGTACAAATTGCAGTAAAATAAAAGACACAGGTTTTTGACCTGTGTCTTTTTGCTTATTAAAGCCATTTTTGGTCGATCAGCCAGTTCTTCAATAATCCGGTCCATTGCGCTACATGCGGCATTCCCGCAGCGATGTCAAGTCCGTGAGGACCATCCGGGAAAATGTGAACTTCATGGTTTATTTTATGCTTTCTCAATGCCGTAGCGTAAAGGTAGCTGTTTATTACGCTTACTCCGTCATCATTGGACGTATGCCATATAAATGCCTGAGGCGTATCGTCATCAACAAGAAGATCGGGCGAGAGCTCCTTATGCGCATTTTCATCGCCTGTAAGATTATAGTAACTTCCTTTGTGACAGCATTCATCGTCCGGATGATGTATTACGGGATAGCAAAGTATCGTTGCATTCGGGAAAGGGGAGATATCGTCAAGCTTATCTGCTCCTTCATATGCTATTTTGCCTTTATATGTTGAAACGAGCGCCGCAAGATGACCTCCGGCGGATGATCCCATAACTGCGATCTTGTCGGGATCTAACCCGAATTCTTTTGCGTGATATCTTACATACCTCACTGCACGTCTCGCGTCAAGCAAAGGGATCGGAAATCTGTAAGGGGCTACTCTGTATTCGCAAACAAACGCATCTATTCCTATAGAATTAAGAAAAACAGCGTATCCGTCGCCTTCTTTCGGCGCTCTGCCCCCATAGCCGCCGCCAGGGAAAATAACGATCGTAGCATCAGTTGATCTGTTTTCAGCAGGATAGTACTCAAGTACAGGCACTTCTCCGTTTACTGCCGGCACTTTTTCCCATAGATCAAGAACTTTCATATCAAAACTCCTTATACCGTATGCTTATGCTTCCAGGACATGTCAAATTCTTTCCCTGAAAGCGGATATGTCGCAACATTTACAAACCCGTCTTTTGTCGCTTCAAATGCATATGTCGCATCACCGTTGTAATACACCTGACCGTCTTTTGTATACTTGAACACTTCACGCAGTTTATGGATATTGTCGTGTGCATGAGCTCCGTAAAATCTGTTCGGTACGGATGCGACCGGTGCGCTGATCCACTCATACATCTTCGGCAGATGGTTAAAACAATGGTGCGATACCTGAACCATTTCGGCTTTCCAGAGCTCCGGATTTCCGTATTTTTCGGTGAATGCTTCAGTTTCTGTTGTTGTGTCTCCCAACAGCATAAAATGCTGTCCGTCAATCGTCAGCTTCACGATAGTTGAAGTGGAGTTGAAGTCACGCAGGGGTACGGTGTCAAGAGCATCAGCGCTTATTGTATCTTCCGCAGCAAAAAGGACTTCGACCGTCATATCCGAAAGACGGAATTTTTGTCCTGTGTGCAGTTTCAGAGTCTTTACATTCGGATAGTATTCCGTAACAACTTCTTTCATATCAATGCACGCCGGTGAAAAGCCTCTGCAAAGCAAACGTGACTGAAATCCGTGCATTACCCGCTCAAGATTTATCTTATCATGAAAACGCGTGAGCAGTCTTGTGCATCCGTCCGTATGATCATCATGACCGTGTGTAAAATACCAGCAGCTTATTCTTATCCTTCCGTCATCCTGCTTGTCTGCAATTTCAGACATAAAGTTGAACAGCGCGTCGTTCGCCTCTTTGCTGTGCTGAAAATAATATCCTCCGTCTACAACAAACAAACTTCCGTCTGACAGTCTTATTATGTAAATCATTCCGCAGTTGATCGTGTTTAACGTGTTTTTGTTTGCCGGATCATGGTAAAGACCGTAACAGTATACGGTAGTTTTTTTATCTCCGGTTTCCGAATAAGCAAATTTATCGAGCGGTAATTCAACAGGATCCTCTACTATGCGTATTTCATTACGTTTTGATGAAAACATCGCGTAATATTGTTTATCGTTATACTCAAATCCGACACATCTGTCATTGATCATTCCATTTTCAAGATAAATCCTTGCGCCGGATTTTTTCAGCATTTCAACATATTCATTAAAATCGCAAATATTAACGCCGCAAACTACCTGCATCAGCGACTCTTCATTTGTCGGACCGTTCGTGTCATCTTTAAGCATTGGACCTGCGTCATAAACGCCTTTTGCAATAACGCCTTTTTCGGGCATCGGACATCCGATCATCTGATTTTCTCGTTTGTTCATAATTATTCTCCGTCAATCATACTGATTTATGTATCTCATATAATTATGCCAGTCATCCCGGCTTAAAAAGTGCGATCCTCTGCGAATATGATAACCTATATCTCCGTCGTGAAAACGTTCACCCGTCAAAGGCAGTCTGTCAGGATGTATGAATCCGACAGAACCCTGTTTTTTGTAATATTCGTCTGCCGCAACGCAAGCCAGATATTCGTTTTTCGGACATGCCCACCCGTCATCCTCTGCGCTTGCAACATATACTCTGTGCGGAGCATTCGCAGCGAGAAGCCAATGCTGATCAAAAGGAAGATTCTCGTCCTTATCAACATACTTTAAATAGTTTTCGCAAAACCAGTAGGGGAAAACCTTTGTTATATCCTTAATTCTTTCTCCCGTTTTTTCTTTTGCAAGCGCCGCGCCGCTGCAGCCTGAGTCGTTTGAAAAGGCGCAATAGAAGCGCTTGTCCAGAGCACCGGCAAGAAGTGCGGTTTTACCGAGACGCGAATGCCCTACAACCGAAATTCTTCTGTGGTCAAGCTCAGGCAGTGTGAGGGCGTAGTCCAAAACTGTCAATGCAGCCCATGCCCAGAGACCGATCTTGCCGCAGTCGTCACTCTCTCTTTTTCCTTCAGGGTATACGACTCCTGCAAATTTATCGGTAAAATCGCCGTTATCCGAAGAAATATCCTGGTAGTAGATCGTGAATATCGCAAATCCGTTGTCTATTATCTCTTCAGTCGGTTGATATTTATCCGGAATAAAGTCACGGAAGTTTAAGTGTATAAAACACGGGAAAGAAGAACCGACTCGCGGAACGGCGTAAGAAACAGGGAATGTAAATTCGCCCCATTCGCCTTTGCATGTAAGCGAAATCCTTTTAAGAGTTGCTTTTGATGCCGCAAATCCGCCGTCGCTCGATTCTTCCTTTGCGGTGACCGAAAACGGTCTTGACGGCAAAAAGCCGTATTCCTCTCTTAAAAGAGTTGATATTATCTCGTCCTTTCTCAGCCCGACGGGACTGGGCAGATTATTGATTATTTCCATCGCATTATCCCTCGTATTATTATTTTACGATCCAGAAATCTGATTGTAACGGCAGATCTACAGAAGATGTTCCGATCATTACCCGCATCTGTCCCGGTTCAACATTCCATTCGTATTTCGGATTAAGCGTTCTGAATGCAAGCGTTCCAAGCTCTTTTTCTACGGTTTTTGTTTCACCCGGTTCAAGATGCACTCTTTCGCATTCCTTTAATTCCATTCCGGGCTTTACAACCGAGGCAAAGTAGTCTTTGATGTATACCTGACATACTTCTTCCCCTGCAACATTGCCCGTATTTGTGATTTTGAATGAAATTTTCAGCGTTTCATCCGGTTTGATCTGATCTGCAGAAAGTTTGAGATCCGAATATTCAAACGTTGTGTATGAAAGTCCATAACCAAACGGGAAGAGGGGATTTCTGTCAAATCCTTCTATATACCTCTTGCCACCGGCTGGTTTTCTGCTGTAATGAACGGGGATCTGACCAATTGTTTTCGGGAATGAGCATGAAAGCTTTCCTGACGGGTTTACTTTTCCGAATAAAACGTCAGCGATCGCTCTTCCGCCGAGCTCTCCCGCAAAAAACGCCTGAACTATAGCGGGGATATGCTCGTTTTCCCAATTTATCGTCATAGGACGTCCGCTCTGCAGCACAAGAACAATCGGGGTACCGATTGCATAAATATCTTTAAGAAAATCAAGCTGTTTTCCCGGAAGGTTTAGATCGCAGCGGTCAAAGTTTTCGCCGGTAGTTATCTGATCTCTGTCTCCGAGTGACACGATAGCAACATCTGCGCCTTTTATCGCTTCGATCGCTTCGTTTATATCTGCGGGCTTACCCATCCAGCCTAAAATAACCGCAGCGCCGCGTTCATCGTTTCGGTATTCGATCTTAATGCTGTATTTCTTTTTCTCGAACTTAAACGGTGCAAGAAGATCACTTCCTCGTTTGTCTCCCCATGCGTCAATAACAAGCTCGTCGTCAACCCAGAGTTTAATACTGTCTCTGCAGTTGAATCCTATAAACGCGTCGCCTTCAATGTGCGACTGTATCGTTCCCGTCCAGCGCGCTGAAAACTGCGAGTTTACATTTCCGGCAGCTTTTTCTGCGATAAAACTGAAGTCTATCGCTTTGTCTTCCCTTACAAGCACGGGTTCACCGACAGGCTCGTCAGCATTATTGAAATACTCGCCCTTCAGGTCGATATACCAGTTGTTCGGAATGCGCTTCAATGTAAGCTCCTTGAAATCACAGCCTTGCGCATATACTACTTCCGTTTCGTCTCCGACAATTTCTTTGATCGAAGAGTAAAGCGTTATCTTTTCATAGCTTTCGTCAGATACGCTGTAATCGCCGAAGTTGAGTATGTTGGCTGTAGGACCTACAACTGCTATTTTCTTCAGTCCTTTTTTCAGCGGAAGGAGGTTGTTCTCATTTTTAAGAAGCGTTATTGATTTTGATGCGATCTTATACGCAAGATCTTTATGTTCCTGACAATGCAAAACTTTGTCCTGCAATGTTTCATCAACATACGGATTGTCAAACAGACCAAGATCGAATTTGGTCCTGAGCATTCTGCTGACGGCTCTGTCGAGTGTTTCGAGCGGCAAAAGACCTCTCTTAACATAATCAATAATGGTATTCTGATAAAAATCATGCGGAAAATCGTGCAGCTGAACATCTGTTCCCGCTTCAAGCGCCATTCTTATAGCTTCTTCTCGTGAGTCCGCAACATTATGATCGCAGTTGAGCATCGAAATCGCGCACATGTCTGAACGAACGAATCCTCTCATGCCCCATTGACCGCGCAGAACATCTGTAAGAAGTTCATGGTCGGAGGGCAGGGGCTGTCCGTCTATTGAGCTGTAAGAACACATTACGTTATACGCTCCCGCATCTTTTACGGCAGCCTCAAAAACTGGCTGACAGTATTCAAATACTTCATGTCTTCCCAATGCCGCAACGGCACAGTTGAGACCGCCAACGGGAACTCCGTATGCAGTATAATGTTTCAGCTCTGCTATTACTTTGTCAGGTCTGGATACATCATCTCCCTGCATACCTTTTACTATGTGATATGCAAATCTTGAGGAAAGATATGTGTCTTCACCGAAGTTTTCTTCTGTTCTGCCCCATCTCGGTTCTCTTGCAAGGTCACAAACAGGATTCCACGATTCCTGAACGCCGCACGCTCTTTCTTCTCTTGCAATCGCTGCACCCATCTCTTCGCCTAATGATGGGTCAAACGTGCATCCCAGTGCTATCTGCTGAGGAAATACTGTAGCGCCCTTACGGCAATATCCGTGCAATGCTTCCGTACAGAACAAAATAGGAATACCAAGCCTCGTGTTTTCGATAACATAACGCTGTATCTCATTATACAGTTTTGCTGTGCTTTTGCCCAATCCGGCAGTTCCGTAAGCATTGTCGCCCATCAGCTTAAGCTTTTCGTAATCAGCTTTAAGTTCGCCGGTTTCCTTATCCTCATAACAGAGGTCGGAAGGTGAATACTGGTCTATCTGTCTTGCCTTTTCTTCAAGTGTCATTCGGGAGATAAGATCTTCGATCCGTTCTTTTACAGTAAGTGTTTTGTCTTTATATTTTTCCATAGTAATCTCTCCTTTTTAGAAATAATATCACATATTTAACCTGTTGTCAAGAAAAAAAACAAAAGCTTCGCCTTTATTTTTGCGAAGCTTTCGTATTTAATTGTCTTTAATTATATTTTTAGCCCAAATTCCCGATTTAAGCATAGGAATGCCTATCATAAGCTTCAGTATATCCGAAAACTGCACGATCAGATATACCATTACTATTCCAATTGATGTGTATCTGCAAAGAGTAAATGAAATAACGACCGGCACGCACCATGTGTAAACGCTGTCAAATAAAAACGTTATAAATGTCCGTCCGCCTGAGCGGATTGTGAAATACGTGGCATGGATAAGCGCATGTATCGGCAAAGATGCGCCCGCAATTATCAGAAATTCGGTCGCAAGAGTGCGGACTTCCGGTTCAGTATTGTAGATCATCGGCACTATGGGCGAAAATGCGATCAGCAAAAGTCCTATTACTGTGTTTGAAACAACGGTAAGAAAAATCAGTTTTCTGTCAGAGTCCCTTGCTTCTTCTATTTTGCCTGCACCAAGCTTTTGCCCGACCATAATGCTGACGGCACTGCCCATCGCAAACATTATTATGCAAAACATATTCCAGACAGTAGAAGAAATATTGCTTGCCGCAACAACGCCTAGACCTCTTGTTGAATAATTCTGGTTTACAAAAGTTGTGCCGAGAGACCAGAGCACCTCGTTTAAAAGAAGCGGTGTTCCTCTTTTTATTATTTTGCCCACAAGCGACGAAGGAGCTTTGAAAGATTTATATACGCCCTCAATGAATTTATGTTTGCCTGCATTTTTATGAGTATATGCGATTATGTAAATCATTTCGATAAATCTTGCTGCTACCGTTGCAGCTGCAGCGCCTACAACGCCCATGGGAGGAATAAACAGAAAACCGAATATCAAAACAAGATTCAGAACAAAATTCGCTGCTATCGATATAACTGAAGCGACCATTGGCGCGAATGTTTCGCCCGCTTCCCTCAGTGTGCTCGTATATACCTGAACGACCATAAACGGGAAAAGCCCGATAAGCGCTACTGTCATATAGTCCGAGGCATATTTGAGAGTAACGGAAAGATCGATTCCCGTGTTTGCCTCATTATCAAGAAAAAGCATTATCAAATCTTTCCCGAATACCGAAAAAACTGTCAGGGCAGCAGCGGTAGTGATAATTCCGAAGATCATTTTGAATCTGAAGGTGTTTTTCACACCTTCGTTGTCTCCGACTCCGTAAAACTGCGCTCCGAAAATCGATGCGCCAGAAATTCCGCCGAATATTGTCAGATTAAATATGAAAATAATCTGATTTACTATTGCCACGCCGCTCATCGGTTCCGTTCCGAGAGAACCGACCATAACATTGTCCAGGAGATTTACTATATTTGTAATTCCCTGCTGAATAATTATCGGGATCACCAGTTTTATTACCGTTCGGTAAAATACTTTATCTCCGATATATCTGTTCCTGAAACTCATTAATTATATTTTCCTCTTGATTTTTTTTTGATTTTGATATATAATAAAAAACAGGTGATACATATGGTGGAAAATAAACGAAAACTTATGACCGACGGGGGACTTGCAAGCTGCGGTATCCCTCTTCTTGCCATGTATTCAAATCTGTCTTCAGAATCGATTCTCCTTGAACACGACCACGGACAGTATTTTGAGATCTGCTATCTGAAACGCGGCACTCAGAAATATTGTGTCGAAAATGAGGAATACATCCTGCATGGAGGCGATGTATTTATAACATTCCCAAACGAGAACCATTCCTCAGGCAACGACCCCCAATCCCGAGGATGCCTTTACTGGATACATATCGACAGTAAATGTGAAAATCTTCTCGGACTTGATAAAAATAGCACTGATGTTGTAATAAACAGCCTGTATGCAATAAAAAAGAGAAAATTCAGAATTCGTGACGATATTTCTTCAAAGCTTATATCTGCCTGCACTCTTGCCGAAAGGAGAGGGACTCTCGATCTGATCGCGGCAAAAGCCCTGATCACTGTTTTTTTATATGATCTTATAAATGCCGAATCTGCTCCGGAATATCAAAACAGGATCTCAAATCCTATCGCCGCCGCAAAGGAATATATCGATGACAATGTAAAAGAACAGCTCAGCCTTTCAACCATTGCGGATATTGTCGGGTTTTCTCTTTCACATTTTAAGTATAAATTCACAAGAGAAATCGGCATGACGCCCGGCGAATATATCATACAAAAAAAGATTTATGATTCGGTTTCTCTGCTTCCCGAAAGGTCGCTCACATATATCGCCTACGAATACAGCTTTTCGTCTCCGCAGCATTATTCAAAAAACTTCAAAGCTGTTATGGGCATGACTCCAAAGGAATACAGAAAAAAAATGAAAGATCATCCCACGTAATTATACCATATCATCGTGAATAAATCAACCCTGTAAATTAAACGGACTGCGCAAACAGTCCGTTTTTATTACGTCAATTTCTTCGTATATACTGAAAATATTGTGTATTTCCTTTCATCAGAAGCGTGGTCGCAATTTTTTATGTCGGGCATTACCGGTCTTTTATCAACTCCCGGAGCCGTCCTCTCAGGCTTTGTTCTGATGATCAGACGTGATACCGCATTTACTTTTTGCATATTTCTGATGTCGCATACTTTTTTACCGTCCAAAAATACGATTGATTCGCATTCAACGCAATTCTGTTCAATAGTGATCCTGTGTCTTTTTTCATCAAAACCGCCGATAAACTGCTTTACAGATGTATTTCTGCCAAATAAACTGCCGTTTTCTATATATAGTCGTTCGCAAACAGATCCTTTTTCGTCGCAAAGTTCGATTTCGAGTGCTTTTTCGTACTTTTCACATCTGATATCAATTTCTACGCTGAATTTATCGCATGCGGGGAAATTCAATTCGGCCTTTGCAAAGTCCAGGGGATCTTTATCCGTCAAAACCATTGCTCCGTTTATGTTTTCCACTGTTGCAAAGCATGTCGAATAAATATTCCATGGCTCTAAATACATGTTGTTATCGAAACTGCTGCCGAAATAATGATCTGGATATGCTTTTATCGGCACAGATATCCTGCTGACCCATATATCTTCTTTGTTTACACTGTATGTCAGCCATACAGCGTCATCGGGCTTTTCTTCGTTGTTTTCACATATGCCGCGAATATACTGGGGACCGAAGTCCTTATTCAGTCCTTCATAGCGTCTTGGCGGAACTTCTCCGAAAACAGTTGAAATCCCGTGAAAATTTATGCCGTCATCTGAAACCAGACTTACAAGAGGATACCTGTGTTCGCTCGAAATACTGTTTATATAAAACAGAGCATATTTACCGTCCGATGTCTTTTCTCCCCATGCCTTCGCTCCCGTGGTTGCAAAAGACGGTTCTTTTTTTATCAGCCAGTTTTCTCCATCGTCAAACGATATCCCCGTTATACCGTGCTTCCACAGGGCAACAACGGTATTTTTATTTATATGGTATCTCGTAAATGCCTGATACGGTTTGTTTTCATATCTGTTATAAACTTCATTATGCGTTTTCAGAAAAACATGTTCGCAGTCGTTTCCGTGTTCTTCAGCCCATTGCTGAGTTTCAAAACGATCATTCAGCAGTGCGTTGCAGGCGTCGATAAATTCCTGATCGTCGGCTTCCCTATATTCGGGATATGGAAGGTCTTCCTTTTTCCAACCCGATGAATACATAACGTAAATGAAGTAAACAGGTCCCATCGTGCCGTCCGGAAACACTTCTCTTACAACGCGGCCGAGGCCGTTTTTCTCCCAGGGAACGGCATGATCCGGCGAATAACCGTAAAATCCCGTTGTAAGCAGCTTCCCGTTCGGAGCAACATAAAAAGCCGTTCTTTGATGCATTACCGCAAAAGTGTTTTCGGGAATATGAACAATTGTCCCGTCGCTGCATAAATTATCTTTTGAAGGCAAAAGAAGCTTGGCAAAAGAAATATGCGGCTTTTCCCATGATATTCCGTCCTTGGATCGCGATATAAACGACAATCCGCCGGGCTCGTGTTCGTCTTTTCTGTTCGATAAATACTGCACCCAGAAATATCCGTTCCAGAAAGTCATATCCGGAGCGTGATTATAAGTGTTCCCTTCTCCGTCAGCCATTTCGGGATGCTCTCTGTTTGCTCGCAAGATCTGACGGCTGAATACTCCGGACGTATGTTTCAGCCTGCCGTCGCTTTTGCTTAAATCGGCAAATTCTTTTTCCGTATATTTAGGTGCTTCGTTATCAGCAAACTTATATCCTGACATTTGATTCTCCGTAAACTGTCAATAAGATAACAGAAATATATTTGCTGCCGTTTCTGCCGCATAAACCGCTATAAAGAGCCACATCGCCCATGAAGAGAGGGTAGCACCCCACAGCTTTCCACCTGAAAGGACTGAAACGCTTTTTTCTGTATTTTTATTTCTGTATTTCACTATTCTTATTATAAAGAATACGGCGCAAATAATTCCCAAAACAACTGTCGTTATATCATATACGGTATATATAGTTGTAAACGTTTCTTCTGGGATCCTTTCATACATTACCGTAAAGATACATGATATGAAATTGTTGATAAAATGAAGTATTATCCCGATAAGCAGGGTGTCATATTTAATATAAAGATAACCCAGAAACAGTCCCATTATAAAAGCAAACGGGATCTGCTGAACCGTGGCGTGAACAAGACTGAACGCCATTGCGGAAAGTATGACAGCGGCAGTTTTGTTGTATTCTTTTATAAGTCCGCATATTACGCCTCTGAATACGAATTCTTCGCATATGGCGGGCATAACGGCAACAACGACCAGATACAGACAAAACTGAAGAGGTGACCCGGGACTCGGAATAAATTCTTCCATATCTGGAACGGGAATACCGAGACCTACAATGAAATCCGTTATAAATTCCGAAATATACGACCCAACTGTTCCAATTCCGAGAAATATGCCTATGGAAAGAAAAAGATCTGCAGCCGGAGCATTATTTATTCTGACTGTGCTTTTGATTTTTCTCTTCGCAATTATCGCCATAAAAACAGAGGCTGCTACTGTTATGATGGGATATAAAAACTGAGGAAAGGCAAAAGAGAAAATATAGTAAAGGTCATCGCTTGCGGGAAAATTCGGATAGTGTGACAGGATACTGTAAACTATCGTAGGCGAAACAGCAACAAGGGATAATATCGGAAACAGACAAAGTATAAGAAAAATTCCTCTGATAGTTTTCTTATACTTTGTTTCGGCGGTTACGGGTTTTTCAGCAAGCACCTGCTCGGCGTCTCTTACAACGGCAACAGACGGCGTCCAATATTGCTCTGCAGTTTCGTGATCAGATGTTGAGCCTGTTTCGGCGTCGTAAACAATTGTTTCCGGTGAAACTTCATTGTCAACATTTGTCGGAACATATCCGGTGTTTTCGCTTCTATCTTCGTAAACAATTTCTTCAAAAGCGTTTTCTGGATTTTTTATATCATTATCATTATCGGCAGCCTGTACATTTTCGGATATGCCGTTGAATTCTTCATTTTCGGTCATCAAAAATACACTCCTGATTTATAGTTTTAATCTATTTTATCATATAGTAAAAGAAAAATCAATACTTTTTTATCATTCGACACATTATTTTCCTGTTTATTGAGCTGAGAAAATTATGCGGTTATTACGGATAATTATTCGCAAACTGTTGACAAATCAAAAAAAAAGTGATAGAATATCGCAATAATGAACAATTACTCCGAAAGGACCGCAATAAAATGCCTATAACGGATTTTCTTGAAAAAAACGCCAAGCTTTATCCCAACGATATCGCTCTTGTCGAGATAAACCCCGATAAAAAACCGTCACATCCGATCACGTGGCGCGAATACAGCCTTATTGAGTCTGCTCCGGGCGGAAAATACCGCAGAGAAATGTCATGGCGTGAATTTGATATAAAAGCCAACCGCTTTGCCAACCTTCTGTTGACAAGGGGTGTGAAAAAGGGCGACAAGGTAGCAATTCTTCTGATGAACTGTCTTGAATGGCTGCCTATATATTTCGGAATTCTTAAAACAGGCGCTCTCGCCGTACCCATGAATTACCGTTATACTTCGGAGGAGATCAAGTATTGCCTTGATCTTGCCGATGTTTCAGTTCTTGTGTTCGGTCCCGAATTTACCGGAAGAATTGAACAAATCAGAGATACTATTCCAAAAGTAAAACACCTTTTTTATGTTGGACACGATGTTCCGTCTTTTGCGGACGGTTACGATGAGCTTGTCACATATTGCTCTTCCGTTGCTCCGGCGATAGAGATTCGTGATGAGGATTTAGGAGCGATCTATTTTTCATCCGGCACAACAGGTTTTCCGAAAGCAATCCTTCACTACCACAGCGCACTTGTATCATCATGCGTTACCGAACAGAATCATCATAGGCAGACCAGAGACGATATCTTTCTCTGCATTCCGCCGCTTTATCATACGGGCGCTAAAATGCACTGGTTCGGCAGCCTTATTTCAGGATCAAAAGCAATTATTCTGCGCGGTGTAAGTCCGGAATGGATCCTGCGCACTGTTTCCGACGAGGGAGCAACAATAGTCTGGCTTCTTGTCCCCTGGGCTCAGGATATACTTGACAGCATAGAACGGGGAGACATAAATATCAGCGATTACAATACATCTCAATGGCGACTTATGCATATCGGCGCACAACCTGTGCCGCCGAGCCTTATCCGTCGCTGGAAGGCGGTGTTCCCTGATCATGAATACGATACGAACTACGGCCTTTCGGAGTCTATAGGTCCGGGCTGTGTCCATCTAGGCGTTGAAAATATCGATAAAGTAGGCTCTATTGGCAAGGCAGGATATCTCTGGCAGGCCAAAGTAGTAACAAATGAGGGGAAAGAAGTTGAGGGCGATGAAGTCGGCGAACTTCTTGTCAAAGGTCCCGGCGTCATGAAATGTTACTATAAGAATCCCGAGGCAACAGACGAAGTTCTGAAAAACGGATGGCTGTATACAGGAGATATGGCGAGGGTTGACGAAGACGGGTTCATATGGCTTGTGGATCGCAAAAAAGACGTTATAATCACAGGCGGCGAAAACATATATCCTGTTCAGATAGAAGACTTCCTTCGCGCTTACGATAAAATCAAAGACGTTGCCGTCATCGGCATTCCTGACAACCGTCTCGGTGAGATCGCAGCCGCTATCATATCCGTAAAAGAAGGCACTGAATGCACGGAAGACGAAATAAACGAATACTGTGCTGCTTTGCCGAGATATAAGCGCCCGAGAAAGATCATTTTTGCCGATGTTCCGAGAAATCCGACAGGAAAGATCGAAAAGCCGAAGCTTCGCGAGCTTTATTGCGGAGGAAGGCTTGTTGAAGAGCAGATAACAAGATAAATAAATATCCACCCGCATAGCGGGTGGATATTTATTTCAGCATTTTATATCGTTTTACAAAAGCTCTCTGAGTTTGTCAAGAAATGCTTCTTCACCGAATGTGTTTATCTTAAAGAAAACTGCCTGACTTCCTCCGGAGGTCACTGCGCAAATGTGTATCGGACCGTTTCCGTTCTGAAAAAGAGTAACACTCATACTCAGCCTGTTGCTGCCGATATAGCTGTATCTTTCAAAAACACGAACGCTGCATTTCGCATCTCCGTCATAAAAATCATTCGAAGCTTCAAGCGATGCGGATATACTGCCGTTAAGGATTCCCGTTTCTATTCTATTCAAGATCTGATTGAAGTTTCCGGTCAGTTTTTCAACAAGCTGTGCCATATCAATTCCTCCTAAATATATTGAGCAATCACTTTTTTGTCGTTAATGACGGTTCATATACCGTATCGTTTTCAGCACTTTCCGACGGATGCGGCAGATTCCACTGAAAATGCGCTGCCAGACAGCGTAAAATAAATATTACTGCCGCGCCGCAAAGCATAGCTGGCAGCCTTCCTATCGGAGTCCATAATAAACAGCAGACTATCGCACCTGCGGCAGATGCAAGAGCGTATATATGTTTTGTGAAAATATACGGCAGACTGTTTGATAAAACATCTCTCATCGCACCTCCGCCTACGCCTGTTATCACACCGAGGAATATGTGCATGAGTACTCCGCCGTCCGGCACCGCGGAGATAGAGGCGTTTACACCAACCACGGTGAATATCCCAAGCCCCAATGAGTCCATGACGAGAAGCGTCAGATCATATATCCTTCTTTTTTTAGTTACCGCCTTGCGGATTGACGGCACGAGAAACACCAGTGCGGTCAGCGTTGCGATTCCGGCATGAAGTGGGTTCCTGAATACCGCAGGTATATCCTGATTAAGTATTATATCTCTTATCAGACCTCCGCCGACGGCAGTTGTAATTCCCAGAAAAACGGTTCCGAACAGATCCAGCCTTTTTCTCATTCCCGATATCACGCCAGATACCGTAAACGATACTGTTCCTAGTATCTCAAGAACGGTCACAACGTATGTTTCCATGATCAGTCCCTTTCACGCCAGCCATGTATAATGATTTTTATAATATTAACATTTTTATTATGATTTGTCAATCCCTGAAAACAAAACTGCTTTGCCGAGTTAATGCATTAATAATGTAAAATTTTTTGTAAGATTGCTTTTTACTACTTGAATTTATCGGGTCATTGTGCTATACTTACATCAATTTTTATGAACGGAGTGCTTAATATGAGTATTAGAATAGGTATATACGGCTACGGAAATCTGGGCAGGGGAGTGGAGAGCGCTATCTGCCAGAATCCCGATATGACGTTGGCTGCCGTTTTCACAAGGCGCGACCCCGCTTCAGTTTCGCTTGCAACGGCAGACGTACCTGTCGTTTCTGCTTCCGATGTTGAAAAATATGTCGGTAAGATAGATGTTATGATCATCTGCGGCGGCAGCGCAACCGACTTGCCGATTCAAACGCCGTATCTTGCAAAATATTTCCCTGTAATAGACAGCTTTGATACTCATGCCAAGATCCCCGATCATTTCTCCAATGTCGATGCTGCTGCGAAAGAAGGCAAACATACAGCAATGATCTCTGTCGGCTGGGATCCCGGTATGTTTTCTCTCAGCCGTTTTTACGCCTCTGCGATCCTTCCCGACGGTGAAGACTATACTTTCTGGGGTAAAGGCGTTAGTCAGGGCCATTCGGATGCAATTCGCAGAATTGACGGTGTGCTTGACGCAAAACAGTATACCGTTCCCGTCCAAGAGGCGCTCAATGCAGTCAGAAGCGGTTCAGCTCCCAAACTTACTACGCGGCAAAAACATACGCGCGAATGCTTTGTTGTGGCAAAACCCGGCGCAGATCTGAAACGTATCGAAAACGAAATCAAAACAATGCCGAATTATTTTGCGGACTATGATACGACCGTTCATTTTATTTCCATGGAAGAATTGAAACGCGATCACAGCGAAATCCCTCACGGAGGTTTTGTTATAAGAACAGGAAGAACAGGCAAAAACGGTGATCACAGGCATGTTATCGAATACAGCCTCAAGCTCGATTCTAACCCTGAATTTACATCCTCGGTTCTCATTGCTTATGCAAGAGCGGTTTTCCGTCTTCAAAACGAGGGCAATTTCGGCTGTAAAACCGTTTTCGACATCCCGCCCGTTTATCTTTCCTCAAAACCCTTGTCGGAAATAATCAAAAATCTTCTGTGATACTCTGTATATCTCGCTGTTTTTAAATTCTCCGCCCGTGCCGACCGACGCAGGGCGGAGAATTACATTTTTTGCGGTTTGTTTATTTTGAACAAAAAAATACAACTATATAAGTGATTTTTTTTTCAATTTATATTAAAAAGGCTATTGACAATATTCGTCGGATATGCTATAATAATAGCGAAAACAGAGAAATGCCGTTGCGAAAACCGAAATTTGAAAAGTTTTCTATGACGGGAGTTGTTTTGTGTATATTTAAAAGAAAGGATGTTCGTTCCTATGAAAAAATTCAAGGCAATAACTGCAGTAATTATGGTTGTTTCCGTTCTGGCGATATGTTCGTTAAGCGCATACGGCGCGATGATGACTATTTCTTGCTCTACAAGCGTTATATGGAACATTCCTGAGACACAGGCATATGCGAAAACATCAACTTACGCCCCTTCGGCATCTCATTATTATGCTGATGCGTGGATTGAAAGCAATACTGAAGATTATAGATACGCATATGCTTTTTTTACTACAGGAGGTAGTAACTCGGTTTCAACAGACTGGGTATCTGTTTCTTACGATCTTCCTCTTCCACTTATTACGGATAAAGGCGGTCACTGGTGGACCAACTGATCATCAGTTTTTTATTCGAATTGCAAAGTACATTCCGCATCTGCGTATTGCGGATGCGGATATTTCAAATTAAATGAGGTCGAACATGAAAAGTATTATTTCCGATATTTGGTCAGGCATTAAAAAATCTCCGTTTCTCTTCTTTTTCATATTTATACAGATCGTTATCACGAGCGTAGTCTTATATTCTATGCTCGCTACTTTTTATTGGACCGAAGAGCAGACTGCAACGGCGCAGACTCAACTGCGTGATAATGAATTTTTAAGACCTGTTTCCTATCCGGGCGCTCCGAATAAAATTGTCCGTTTGGTGCTGTCTTCCGTTTATTATAGTACAAACCTCGAGAAAGATAAACGTGAAAACCTCTTGTTTTTTTATAAAATCGACTCTTTTTATAAAGACCTTAAAGAAGACTCGGATATCACGCCTCTTGTATGTTCGATTTTTTATCCAATCGTGTTACGCGAGCCAAAAGAATGGGAGGAAGCGGATAAAACAAGGGAAGGCAACGGCTTATTATACAGCGAAGTCAGCACTTGGCATCCTTTTGATAACGTCAAAGCGCTTGTCGTAGGTTCAAATTATCTTGAATATTTTGCCGTAAAACTCAGTGAGGGAGAGTATTTTAAAGAAGAAGATTATCTTTATGAGGGCGATTACGTCCCGGTTCTGATGGGTAGCGTTTATAAAAAGTATTATAAAGTCGGAGATGAATTTGACGGGATGCTTCACTCCTCTGAAACAAAATTCAAGGTCGTCGGATTTATTTCGGAAGGACAGTATTTTAACGCAGCCGCTTCGTATTCTTCTGTTGAAAAATATGATAATTATATCGTAGTCCCCGATTTGGAAAAAGACCTTGACGGGTGCCTTGCAGCTAAACGTTCCGACCTTTTTACTGCAAGGTTTATCTCCGCTTATTATGCGTGCGAACCTCAGAAACTCGATGACGTCAAAGCTACAATAAATACTCTTCTCGAAAAACACGGCTTAGGCGATTATTTTTACGCTTTCAGGTGCCGCAGTCAGTCGGAGCTGGCGAGCAACTACGTTGATAAACTTTCAATAAGCATTGCCGCATGTATCGCAACGCTGCTGTTTTCTCTTTTCAGCTTCATTTTCACCATGCTCTATAAGATCGACGACAATATCAAAAATTACGCTATACGCATGGTAGTGGGCGAAACTTATGCGAATATCTCTTTTCGGTATTTGTTTGAGTCTTTTATCGTTTTCTTCCTCGGCCAGCTTACCGGATATTTTGCGTTTAAGATATATTCGGTTTATTCCTTTATTTATGAAGGTTACAAATATCTCGAAGAGCCGACGTTAAAAACAGGGCTTCTTCTCAATATAGCTTTTTATATAATTACTGCTGTAATTCTGAGTATTTGCGTAAATGTAAAATTGAGAACGTATTCTCTTGCAACGCTTATAAGAGGCAACGAGGTGAAAAGAGAAAAACGAATCCCGCTTTACAGAGTAGTTATCTTCATCATGCTTGCCATAGTCGGCGTATTCGGAATGTTTATCGCGAGCTACAAAGTTGCGGACGCAAGGATAGATGTTTACTATACGGGATTTTTTACTAAAAACGTAAAAAATGTGAGTGTAAACAGATACTCCGATCCCGACGCTCCCGAAGTTGTCATAAATATAGACGAGATCGGTGAAAAAGCCGATAATGCGGTGATTTTCAGATTTGCCGACACGCGATACAGGGGCGACGATCTGTTGGATGAAAGAGGAATTTACTATAACGGATATATCGATTCCGTAAATATGCTCGAAGGCAGATTCTTTACCCCGGAGGAAACCGCTTCGGAGAATAATGATATCGCAGTCGTCGGAAAAGAAGTTTATAAATACGTAACGTTTGATGAGAAAGGAAACGCGTATTATTACAGCGATTATTTGGAAAAAAACTTCCGTGTTATAGGCGTTATGGGCAAAGAAGACCAGTCCACCTCCATAGACCTGATGGTGCTCTTTCCGATAAAAACTGCGATAGGGGTATTGGGCCCGGAAGGTAATTACTACATAGACGGAAAAGACAAGCAGATCGTTGATAATCTTGAAAAAGCGTTTATCAGCCATGCCGTTCCTACCGCAAACGTATCCTCTTTTAAATTCACTCCTCGTATAACGGTGGAAGCCCCCGCCGACATACTTATTATGCTGCTGATAATAATCATCATAAACTCGATGGTATTCTGTTTTTATTACGTATCCAAGCAGGGTCATATCCATGCGGTAAAGAAGATAATAGGATACTCTAAAACGATGATATTGACCGATACCTTTACGGACTTTCTCTTACTCTCGCTCGGCGCATTCGTAGCGGGCAACGCGTTAGTCGTTTTGCTGAAAGAAACGTTATTTGCAAACGTTCAGCTTTTCTCGATATATATGCTCGACCCATTCGTAATACTCGTTTCTCTCGCCGGGGTGATCCTCCTTACGGTGTTCCTTTCCGTAATCGCCGTAACAAAGACCTTCGCCTCCGGCAATATGAACCAATACAGATCGTAAACGTAAACGACACATAAGAATAAATATTATTCCAAAAAGCCCCGATCGGAAAAAAGTTGATCGGGGCTCTGTTTCAAATGACGGTCAATATCGACACTTTCTGAATAGTGTCTCTTGACTTTCCTGTAAAGTGATCTTATACTTTGATCGGAAACAAAGTCAACTCATTTCGGATCATAACGATCCCGTTTCCTGCTCGCGTAACGGAACGGAGATCGAGCCGGCTGATAATTCGGATCTGGGCTTGACGAGGTTTTTAAAATGATGGTGCTTATATGCACAAATTAAAAAACATCATTATTGCGTTACTCTTAATAACAGTAATTATGTATATATAATTTATGCCTTCGATCGCACGTCGAGCGCGCTCATTGGCTTCTGGATGACCTTACCGGTATTCGGTATTCAGATAAGAATGATATATCCTCTCATGCTTGTTATGAACATCGTCTTTCTTGCGATCGTCGCTCTCATGGCGTATATCTCCTCTTCAAAACTCAACACCGCCGAAATAATAAAAGGAAAGGAATAATAGTAAAGTGATCCGTCATAATCGGATCTGAAAGTAAATCCACACTTCCTTTCGTCAAAATAACCAAAAAATACGCATTATTGCAGTCATTTTTTTAATATATGTAAATATAATATATTGACACGCGGTATCTTCATGTGTTATAATGTAATCAACAAACGAAAGGTGGTGACGGGAATGAATGTTAAGATTTCCATTAAAGAAAAAAGACGTAAGCTCATGCCCCGGACCTCCGGATGGACAGGTCGGCGCAGAGTGGATATCTCTGTGCCTTAATGTAAATTAAATTACATCATTTAACTGTAATCAGGAGGTAAAATATGCGAAAACTTAAAAATATCGTAATTTCGGTTTTGTTGATAGCCGTGATCGCTGTCGGTGTTTCCGCGGTCTTTTGCGCCCAAAACAGAAGCGGATATGTTCAGTGTGCGGAGGCTAATGCAACTTTTACTCCCGCAAAAATACCGTATTTAACTGTTTATGCACGTTACATTGGGGCTAATATGACCACGCAGTTTAGAACTGTTGTTGCGTTGAATTATAATAATGAAGGTTGGCAATACGATGAGGGCAATTGGTCCTTTTCAGAATCAGAAGCTTTGATTACCCAAAGACCTGCCTATAATACTGATTCGTATAACTGGAGTCATTATACTGAAATATCTTAAACCAACTCCTTGACTACCTCAAAAAGGCAAGTCACCGTTTTTATTCGGTGGCTTGCCGATAAAATAGAATAACTGTGAAATTGCTTTATAGATTTTCATATATTTACAAGGAAGTGAGCTCTCATGTTTCGCCATTATCTGTCCGATGCCATAAAAAACATAAAATCGAACATCACTCTGGCTGTAATCGTTGCTCTGCTTTTTACATTTCTTATTCAGATACTTAGCTATTCTTTTGCATGGGTAACCTATAATTTCTGGTTCACGGAAATAAGTAATTCGGGTTTAACAAACGAATCATACATAGAATATTCCGTTTATTCCGTTCGCATCACAAACGAAGAATATATGATGAACTTGTCCAATGTGTTCAATTCTGGTAAGCTTGTGCCCGATTCTTCAGATCCTACAATACTCAGGGTTGTTCCTTTTACGGAGGAAGAACAGACAGAGCATGATGCTGCCATAGCGGCTATTGTTGAATCATACGACATTCTGACTGAAAAGCTGAAGGCAATAGACGGTTACATTTTATCGGAAAGAAGTTTCGGAGCTGGTTTTAGTTCGGATGACAGTCGTGCATACGAGCTGTCTACCGAAGTGCAGCGTGCTGAAAATACTGGACGTGAGATAATTAATTCGTTTCTCATGCAGGAAGAGGCGACAGGGTTTTATTCAAGTTTGGGATACACGATGGAACAGATCCGCGGGTTTTGCCACTACAACGCTGCCAGAATCGATGTAGATTCAATACTTTTGGAAGGGTTGACCTATTGTAAAGGGGAAGGGTTTACGGAAGAAAATCTCAGATTTGATTATACAATCAGTCCGGAAGGACAGCTGCCCGTTATTCCGATTGTAATGGGCTACAGCTTTATGCAGTATTATGATATCGGAGACATTATAAACCATCCTGATGGTCCATATTATCTTGAAAATGACGATGGAAACAGAGTTGAAGATCAGAACCATGCAAGCTATGTTATTGTCGGTTTTCTGAACGAAAATACAAATCTGGAAGATAGACCGGGACAAAGAACAAATGTGGATGATTTTATTATTATTCCGAAAGTTCCGAATACTTCCGAATATTTCCCTGAGGAACCCAAAAAATCGCAGGCAAGAGATTTCTATAAAGGAATTTCCCGTTATTTCATTTATGTTGAAAAGGATAATGAACAGCAAACTATCGAAGCGTTGTCGAAAGCATTTGCTGAGGATGATTTATTAGGTACGAATACGCGTTTGAATGAAAATGAACAGGTAAACGCTGTATACAAACAGATGTATAAAAAAAGAATGATAAATTTCGGGCTGATTGCAGGTGTAGTGTTGGCGTTTTGTGTTACTGTAATTATAGTTATCATTATAAACAAATTTAATAACAGCACAAAAGATATCGCGATCCACCGTCTTGTCGGAGCCACGTCCGGCGACGTCGTCCGCACTTATGTCCTTGAATTTGCGATATATCTTCTTTGCGCCGATATTTTATCGCATTATGTATATATTATCTACGCCTTTGATCCCGCCTCGGCTGCGCTTATCGGCTTCTGGATGACTCTTCCCGTAAACGGAGTGGAGATCCGTATGATATATCCTCTCATGCTCGCAATGAACGTCGTATTTCTTGCTATCGTTGCGCTTATAGCCTATATCTGCTCTTCAAAACTCGATACCGCCGAAATAATAAAGGGAAAGGAATAATAGTAAAGTGATCCGTCATAATCGGATCTGAAAGTAAATCCACACTGTATTTCGTCAAAATAACCAAAAATTACGCATTATTGCAGTCATTTTTTTTAATATATGTGAATATAATATATTGACACGCGGTATCTTTTCGTGTTATAATATAAGCGATAAACGAAAGGTGGTGACGGGAATGAATGTTAAGATTTCCATTAAAGAAAAAAGACGTAAGCTCATGCCCCGAACCTCCGGATGGACAGGTCGGCGCGGAGTGGATATCTCTGTGCCTTAATGTAAATTAAATTACATCATTTAACTGTAATCAGGAGGTAAAAAATGCGTAAACTAAAAAATATAGTAATTTCGGTTTTGTTGATAGCCGTTATTGCCGTCGGTGTTTCCGCGGTATTTTGCGCTCAGAACAGAAGCGGATATATTCAGTGTACAAACTCGTATGGAGTTTTTGTGCCAGCAAAAATGCCGTATATAGATGTGTATGCCGAGTATACAGGATATTTTATGACAACATCATTTCAAACACATGTCGCTTTGAACTATAATAACGTTGAGTTGCTTGAAGATGACGGAGATGTAAGCTATTCTTTTTCGTGGGCACAAATTATCAAACAACCCGCATATGCTACTGACTATTTTACATGGACGCAAAATTGTGAAATGTTTGACAATTAAGCCTAGTAATTGGATTTACAAAATATGGAAAGATGCATTTGAATGCATCTTTCCATATCAGAGGGAGAATTAATATGCTTCGACTGTATTTTTCTGATGCGATAAAAAGCATCAGATCAAGTATTTCTTTAACTATAATAATTGTTTTACTTTTTACCTTTCTTATACAGATCCTCAGCTATTCATTTGCATGGGTAACATATAATTATTGGCACAGTGAGTCACAAAATACGGGTATGACGAACGAAGTGTATCTTGAGTATTCAGTTTATTCTTTTCAGGGCGGATATGATTCTCTTGAAACTCCTCGGGTGTTTATAAGCTCTCTAAGCCTTGACGAAACGACCGGACAAATCATAGAAAGAGATTTGACCCAGGAGGAAAAACAGCATAATGAAGCTGTATTTGCCTCATATGATAAACTGAATAGTAATCTGAAAAATATTGATGGATATTTTTTTTCTAACAGAAAACTTAGTGGTATCATTGCAGATGATGACAGAGCTTATAAGCTTACAACAGGTTACGAGCGTGGAAGGAAGAGAATTTCGGAAAACGAGCTGCTTTTAGAACAATTTCTTGATATCGGATATTCAATTGAAGATGTCGAGCATTTTTGTCAGTATGATTGTTTTTTTATAGATAGAACCACCATTTTGATGGAAGGGTTTGTATATAGTGAGGGCGAAGGTTTTACGGAGCAGAATCTTAATTATGACTATGTTATAACGGAAGACGGGCATTTGCCGACTGTCCCGATTGTTATGGGAAATGATTTCAGAGAATACTTTGATATTGGCGATGTATTAAACAGTGCGATGAACAAAATGTATATAAATGGTTACTACAATGGTATTCAGACCATGAGGTTTAGTGACCAGCACAACTGCAGCTATATAGTCGTAGGTTTTCTTGAAAAAGACTCCTCTGTAGAATATCGTGATGGAGTAAGAATGAATGTTGATTCGTATTTTATCATTCCGGAAGTCCCGAATACTCCGGAGTATTTCCCGAATGATCCTCTGAAATCACAAATTGATGAGTTTTATAAGAGAATTCCGCGGAGTATAGCATATATCGAAAAAGAGAACGAAACTAAGATTGTTGATTCGCTTGCAAAAGCGCTTTCCGAAGATACGGTTATCGGACCATACTTTCATCTTGTTAAGAATGAGCATTTAAATGCCGTATACGGCAGTATTCTTGAAAAAAGAGCCGTTGGTTTCGGTGCCATTGCCATTTCCACCTTTGGTTTCTGTATAGCCGTAATAATAATTATTATAATAAACAAATTCAACAGCGGCATAAAAGATACTGCAATCCACCGTCTTATCGGCGCAAGCACGGGCGATATAGTCCGCACATATGTTCTTGAATTTGCCATATATCTCCTTTGTGCCGATATACTGTCGCATTATGTATATATAATATATGCTTTTAACCCTATGTCAAGAGCTCTTATCGGATTTTGGTCGGTTCTACCTGTAAACGGCGTTGATGTAAGAATGATATATCCTCTCATGCTTGTTATGAACATCGTCTTTCTTGCTATCGTTGCACTCATAGCGCATATCTGCTCATCAAAACTCAACACCGCCGAAATAATAAAAGGAAAGGAATAAAAAATGAAAAAATTTAATGTCAACGGCTTTATGATTGCAGTATCGTTCTTTCTTGCGTCGTTTTTTGTTGTTGTCTTTGTAAATCAGCTTATCGTTAACAGACAAAACAACAGGAACTACGATATGTTCAACGGTCCTTCTTCGCTTAAAATGAGAATTACCTGTGCAGAGCCGTTCTTGCTTACGCCGCAGAATTACGGAAATGATTTCGTTATTTATCATATCCTTTCCGAATCAAATATAGATTATGACAGCCCATGGGTAAGGGTAGTTTACGGAAAAGGCGATTTTCCGACGCCGAAAATGCTTACGGGAAGCTTCTTTACCGAAGAACAGCTCCTTTCTGCCGAACCTCTCTGCATCGTCGGTTCACGAGTAAGTGAAAACAGCACCGAGAAATCCGGAAATGAGGAATACTTTACTTACGAAGGAATCCGTTACCGCGTTATCGGTCATATGGGCATAGGCGCAGCTTCAGATCTCGACGTTATTGTCATGCTCAACTGGGGCGGATACTTTGCCGAAAAAGAAATGTGCTCCGGTCTTTATCTTATCGACTCCGACAATGCTTCCGCAAGAGAATCGGCGTATGCAAAAGTAAAAGAGGCGGCAGAATCTGCGGAAGGCGTTACGTTCCTTCCCCTTGCTTACAAAACAACCATTCGTTCATTTGATGCTTACAGTAAGGCATTTTACCCCATTGCAATAATAATACTTGTTCTCAGTATAGTGGTCTTAGGCATTTTCTATATCAGAGACAACGCATACCAGATAGCAGTGAAAAAACTCATCGGAGTTTCAATGCCTATGCTGTATTTTGAAGTAATTCTCAAATTCGTGAAATTCGCTCTTTTCGGACTTGGCGCAGCGCTCATTGCCATGCTTTTGCTTTCGTTCAACAGCACTTACGCAACAAGCGAAATAGGGTATTTTACGGCAATAACTCCGCAAACTATAATATTCGCCGTGATCGCATCTGTCCTCCTCGCGGTCATTCTTTCTCTCCCGCCCATCGTTTCCGTTTACAGACTCGATACGAGCGAACAGATAAAGTAAAACTAAAAAGTCAATATTTTTATTGATAAAGGAGCTGTGAAGAATGCTGCGCTTGTTCTTTTATGATCTTTGGTCCAATATGAAGCGCTCTCCCATTGTTTCTCTCCTTATTTTTATTCAGATAGCGATCCTTTCATTCTGTATCACGGATATCTTTTTTGAAAAGATCTCGTCGGATTTCAATAATAATGCTTATACGGGAGTTTATCTTGATTATGTATGCGATATCCAAAACAGTACTTTCTGATATCCCGCTCTTTTCTGTTTTTTCTGTAGATATCGAAGTCTTGCTGCTTTCATTAGGTATTCTTATGCTTATCTCTCTTTTCTTCTCCGTTCTCGCCGTTTACCGCTCTTTTGCCGGCACCGCAAGAGACCTCAAGAGGAGTTGACATAAGGATTATATTATGCTATAATAACAGCAGAAACGTCGATTAGTCACGAAAATCAAAAAAAACATAAAATTTAACAAATATACAGGAGGCTCACATGGAAAACTTAATATCACTCAGAGGCATATGCAAAACATACGGCAAGGGCGACGGACTTGTAACGGCGCTCCGTCCTATCGACCTTGATATCAAAAAAGGTGAAATGCTCGCCATAATGGGCAAATCAGGCTCAGGCAAATCAACGCTTCTCAATCTTCTTGCAGGCCTCGATACTCCCGATGACGGAGAATATATCTATAACGGCGAAACAATAAATACAAAGAATCAGAACAAGATGGCGAAATTCAGAAGAAACGACGTAGGGTTCGTAGTTCAGCATTTTGCGCTTATAGACGAATACAACGTATCGCAGAACATAGCGTTACCTCTCAGATACGGCAAACTGAAAGGCGTATCAACAAAGAAAAGGATAAAAGAGATAGCGGAAAGACTTGAAATAGGGGAGAAGCTGAAGAAATACCCTTCACAGCTTTCAGGCGGACAGGCGCAGAGAGTAGCGATAGCAAGAGCGATAGCGCATAAACCGTCGATTCTTCTTGCGGACGAACCCACAGGTGCTCTGGATGAAGAAACAGGCAAAAGCATAATGAATCTTTTCAAAGAGATAAACAAAGAAGGCACAACGGTAGTAGTAGTAACTCACGATGCTAACGTAGCGTCCTACTGCCAGCGCACAATCCGCCTCCACGACGGCGAGATAGTAGGGGAAGAGCAGAATCAGTAAAACTATTCAGATAAGGCAGACAAATAAATACAGGAGGGAAGTCATGAGACATGCGATTCTTGATTTTTGGCATAGCATCAGAAAATCTCCGTTCCTTTTCCTTTTTTTGTTTATTCAGATTGTCGTTTCAAGTGTAATTATTTATTCAGCATTGGCAAACTATAATTGGATTGAAATGGAAAGCAATAAGGCGCAGATTTCCTGGGGCGATAAGGAGTATGCAAGAATTGCTGAAAAGAATTCTGTCTTTTTTGATCCGGACCTCCAGCATAAGGTTGTGGATTTGACATGGTTTTCAGGATTGGGTATCCGTAAGGATGATCCTGAAAAATATAATGAAATGGTCGATTATTTCAATCAGCTTGATAACTTTTATAATGATCTTACGGGTATAGAAGGACTGAAGGTAATTATTTCCTTTCCATGGGATATTTTCCTTGAGAAAGAAAAGGATTGGAGTAAAGAAGACAGATTTTACAATCAATATGGGATGTTTGATATTAATAATCGTGAAGGTGAGTATTCGCGTCTGCATGCGGTTTATATCGGTAAAGATTATTTAGATCATTTCAATCTGGTTTTGAGCGAAGGGGAATACTTTAAGGAAGATGATTACCTTTATGAAGGTGATTATATCCCTGTTTTGATGGGTTCAAAATATAAACAGTATTACTCTTTAGGCGAAGAATTCTATGCGGGTTTGATTAGTGATGAGAACTATAAAAAAATGAAGGTAGTTGGTTTTATTGCAGAAAACCAGTATTATACTACTGCAAATGCCGTAACGGATGTTTACTCTTACGATACGGCTATTCTTATCCCGAGTATTTTAAGGAGTGCGGATGATCTGTTGAATGCCTTTAGTGATTACAGGCATCTGTTTGGTATGCGTATAACCGGCTCTTTCTGTGTGATAGATGAAAAAAAATATGATACGGTAAAAAACCAGATAGAAGAGCTTATTGCTTTGCATGATCTTGATGACTTGTTTTATGTCCGCAAGTTGCGCATCCAGAAAGAACTCGCAAGCAACTACAAAGATCAGCTCGTTATCAGCATAGCGGTATGTATAGCCACGCTTTTATTTTCGCTGTTCAGCTTTATCTTCACAATGCTGTATAAGATAGACGACAACATGAAAAACTATGCGATACGCATGGTAGTAGGGGAAACATACGGCGAAATAGCGTTCAGATATATATTTGAGTCGTTCGCAGTCTTTCTGCTCGGACAGATTACGGGATTTTTCGCATTTAAGATATATGCGGTAAATTCATATATCTATCAGGGCTACGATTATCTCGAAGAGCCGACTTTAAGGACAGGTATTCTTCTTAATATCGCCTTTTATATAATAACCGCGATCATTCTGTATATATGCATAAACGTAAAACTCAAAACATATTCTCTTGCAACACTTATCCGCGGCAACGAAGTGAAAAAAGAAAGAAGAGTGCCGTTTTACAGAGTCGTTATCTTCTTAATGCTTGCTATAGTCGGCATATTCAGTATGTTTATTGCAAGTTATCAGGTAGCTGTAGACAGAATAGACATATATTATACCGGATATTACACAAAGAATGTTAAAATTGCGTATGTCAGCGCTCTTGCGGAAGAAAACGCTCCTACTGTAAAAGTAGACGTTGACGAAATAGGAGCAAAAGCGGAAAATGCAATAATCAACAGGTATATAACGTCAAAGTATAAGGGAGACGATTATATCACCGAACGCGGACTCTACTTCAACGGATATATCGACCCGGTAAATATACTTGAAGGAAGATTTTTCACGAAAGAAGAAGTCGCAGGAAAAGAAAAGATTGCGGTAGTAGGAAAAGAGATATATAATAAATACGTAACAATTGCCGATGACGGCACGGCGTATTATCACAGTGAAGACCTTGAAGCGGATCTTAAAGTAATAGGCGTAATGGGTAAAGAAGAACAGGCGACAAATCTTGATTTCATTGTGTTTGTTCCCATAAAAACCGCAACCGCAAAATTCGGATCGCAGGCAAGTTATACGCTTGACGGAAAAGATAAAGAAACGGTAGAAAATCTTGAAAAAGTATTCGCCGAACACGTATCTAAGACCGCAATGGTAAGCACCAGAAAATATAATCCCCGCATCACCGTCGAAGCGCCGACAGATATGCTGATAATGCTGCTGATAATCATAATAATCAACGCGGTAGTATTCTGTTTCTACTACGTCTCAAAGCAGGGACATATCCACGCGGTAAAGAAGATAGTGGGATACTCAAAGCTGATGATCCTTGCTGATACGTTCACGGACTTCCTTCTTCTTACCGTGGGCGCGTTCGTAACGGGAAATGCGATAGTTATACTTCTTAAAGAAACAATATTCAAAGAAGTTCAGCTCTTTTCTATATACATGCTTGACCCTCAGGTAATAATCATATCGCTTGTTGCAGTCGTCGCGCTTACGGTCCTTCTTTCCGTAATAGCCATAGCAAGAACCTTCACCTCCGGCAATACAAACGAATACAGAGTGTAACCTTGTTCATTCCTCTTATTTTTCAGAATTAATCATAATAAAATGCCCGTGATTTTCGTTTAAGTATTTCACGGGCATTTGTCGTTTCATTTTTTAACATAACAGAGATGAAAATGTATTTTTTTTGGAAACTTTATTGATTTTTAATAAATCATATGTTATAATAGTTTTTGAATGCAAAAATAATTGACATCAAGAAAAACTGAATATGGAATAAAGGAGTAAACATGGATATTTTTTCAATAACCTCTATGCTTGGCGGACTTGCTTTTTTTCTGTACGGCATGAGGTTGCTTTCAGAAAGTCTTGAAAAATCCTATAACGGTGCGCTGAATAAAAATTTGAAAGCAGTCACAAAAAATAAGCTTTTTACAATTTTGTTCGGTGTAGGTATCACTATCGCAGTGCAGTCTTCATCAGCTGTGACTGTTATGCTCGTAGGACTTGTCAACTCGGGCATCATTGAATTCGGCGATACTATCGGCGTAATGATGGGATCAAACATCGGTACAACGCTTACGGCATGGATCCTCAGCCTTGCGGGGCTTCAAGGCGATACTTGGTGGATTAATATTCTGAAACCTGCAAATTTCTCCCCGATCCTTGCTTTTATCGGTATTCTTGTTACAATGGCCGGCAAGAAACAGAAAACAAAAAATATCGGTCTGGTTCTGCTCGGTTTTGCGATCCTTCTGTTCGGTATGACTGTCATGTCAGATTCCATGGCACCGCTTGCTGAAATAGAGGAGTTCAGAAATATCCTTACAGCCTTTAAAAATCCGATCCTTGCAGTTCTTGTCGGCACCGTATTTACCGGCATCATACAGAGCTCTGCCGCTTCTGTAGCTATCCTTCAGGCATTTTCACTTTCAGGCGGAATCACCTACGGTATGGCTATCCCCATTATTATGGGTCTCAATATAGGTACCTGTATTACCGCTATAATTTCAAGCATAGGCGTAAGTAAAAACGCAAAAAAAGTTGCCGTTACTCATCTGACGATCAAAATAATCGGTACGATCATATTCCTTGTTCCCTTTTATATTCTTGATGCGATATTCAATTTTGCGTTCGTAGACTCCGAGATCACACCTGTTATGATTGCGGTTATCCACAGCGTGTTTAATATTGCGAATACAGTCGTATTGCTGCCGTTTACAAAACAGCTTGAAGCGCTCACAAACAAACTGATTCCCGGCGGAGATAAAAATGAGGGCTTTCGTGTCGTTCTTGACGACAGACTTCTAGCAATGCCTTCAGTCGCTGTTGAGAGATCTCTTGAAACAGTTATTGATATGTCCGATCTTTCAATGAAAGCATTTCTTGAATCGGTGGATATCATTTTTGAATACGATGACGATAAAGCAGAGCAGATTCTGCAAATGGAAGAACAGATAGATAAATATGAAGACTATCTCGGAACTTTCATGATGAAACTCTCAAAAATCAGCCTTTCCGATGCAGATACTAAAAATGTCACCAAAATACTTCATACGATCGATGACTTTGAAAGAATAGGGGACCATGCGGTAAATCTTGTCGATGTTGCCCGTGAAATCCATGAGAAAAAAGTCGAATTTTCACCGGAAGCCGCAAAGGAAATTAAAATTATCACTTCTGCTATGCGTGAAATAGTTGAAATCACATCAAAATGCTTCAGAGAAAACGATATTATCCTTGCGTCAAATGTCGAACCTCTGGAACAGGTTATAGACGGACTTAAACTTAACATCAAGAAAAACCATATAAACCGTCTGCAAACTGGAGCATGCACAATAAATCACGGTTTTGTTCTTAATGATCTTATAACCAATTACGGCAGAGTTTCTGACCACTGTTCAAACGTAGCTGTTGCAGTCATAGAATCTTATCACGGCACATTCGGCACGCATGAATACCTTAATTCGGTCAAAAATCACAATAATGAAGATTTTGAAAAGAAATTCAACGATTACAGCGCCCGTTTTGCGCTTTAAATCCTTATAATTATTCAAATAAAACGGCAGGGTGTTTTCATCCTGCCGTTCTTTATTTTTCTCTTTAATTATTCTGCCTTTTCTTCTTTTTCAGGCTCTTCATCTTTTTTCTTTAATGTTCTTGCCTTGTTTAAAGCTTTAACAACAAGGAAAAGGAAGATTGCGGTAAGAAGGAAATTGATTATCAGTTCTATCAGGTTGCCGTAGGATAAAATCGCAGCGCCTTTTTCCTGTGCCTCGGCAAGGTTTGCGTAGGTATTACCGTCAAGAGCAACAAACATTTCCTTGAAATCTGTACCGTTGGTGAGAAGTCCTACAAGCGGCATCAGTATATCGTTTACAACGCTGTTTACTATTTTTGTAAACATTCCGCCGATAACCATACCGATTGCAAGATCCATCACGTTGCCTTTGGAAATAAATTCCTTGAATTCGCCAAAAAATTTCTTCATGTTTTATTTCTCCGTTTCTGATTTATTTTATTTTTTTTGCTTCAACATAAAAACGCTTGTCGTCTGCCTCGCCCATTGAAAATGTCTTTCTGGGCAGCACACCGGCTGTCATAACCATATCAAACAAATCACTTTTTGATATGGACGGCATTAAAATTGCTATATTACCGGCTTTTCTTCCAAGATCTATCGCAACGCCGTCTCCGTGAATATAATCTATTTTTGCGGATGTATCCACATTTTTCAGGTAATAGTCAATAAATTCCTGAACACACGCAATAGGCAGCTTTGCTTCTTCAAAACAGAGTTCATATACGTGATTTTTGTCTTCGCTCACAGTTACAAAATCATTGAATTCGTCAATATCACATATGTCTTCTTTTATTCCGTCTCCGAAATATCTGAGCAGTTCTTCCCTGAAAAGTTCGGTATCCGTTCCGAAAACTACTCTGTGCACAGGCTCAAAATCGAGCGAGCTGTCGTGAATATTCACGACCTCAGCAAGTGCGAAACGCGCAGGATGTGTTTTTCTTTCTTCTTCTGAAAGTGATCTCTTGATATTCTCCCAACAGGTTTTGGCGGTTGCAAGCGAGTGGTTCCCGTCGCCTACGGCAAACAATATCGGAGCTTTGCTTCCGGCTCGATCGACTGTATGAGCGAGAAGCTCTTCAAACCCTTTATCAATATACTCTTTTGCTGCGTCCCCGACTTGCCATCCTGAAATATAGCCGCTGTTTTTCATCAGCTTGAAATCATATACTTTTTTCATGCTCGATTTCATTTTTTCAAGCGAGGAAAAGACTATATTGCCGGGATCATCAAAAAGAATCATTATATGCGGAAGCTCCAGAAGCGCGTTTTGTCGAATCTTTACTCTCGGCGGGATCCGTTCCGTTACCGTTTTTTCAGTAGCGCGTATGAGCGATGTCGAATCCGGCGAAAAATCATATTCTTCAAGGTCAACAGCGCCGATTATTCCCCGTCTTACCGCATCTGAACGTAATGTTCTTTCAACATAAATATAAGTATTTTTATATTCCGTAAAAATATTATCGTCAATGTATTCCTTCATCGTATTATTGATTTTTTCTATACGATGGTCAACATTTTCATCTTCAAGATATATTTCGGGCAGTGTTATTTTCAGTGTGCTTGGAGCTCCGCCTACAATTTCTTCAACATCTTTCCAGTAGCTCATATCGGATGTATACTGGTCGCATGCGATAACGCTCCATTTTTCAAGATCTGTTCTGGGGATAAGAATGTCTGCGGGATAAAATGGTGCCTTCATATAAATCTCCTGTTGTATCGTGCAAAGGAACTTTTTCAATTACGATAATTATATCGTTATTTCGTTTTTCTTATGTGACAATTTTGGGAACTTTGTTGAACGAAACAGGCACAAAACTCTTTGTTGACCTGTTTTTTTGTATTTGCGGAGATTTATGGATCGTCAGCACTGTCTTTGTAAATGTGAATTTTTTTTGGAACAAAAAATTTACAAAGAAAAGTATTGATATTTGCGTCTGGTGATGGTATAATGTAAATAATAATATTTAAATCATGGAAAAGGAGTATATTGCATGGATATCAACAATTTCAACAAAGATGAAATAATCAGTAAAGGCAAAGATATCACCGATGCCGCATATCAGAAAAGTTTAGAAATAATAGAAAGAACTAAAATCAGATTCAAACTTCAGGAAGCAAAAGCAACTCAAAAGCGCGCATATGTCCGTCTCGGCAAGATTGCTTACGAACTTATAAAATCAGGCGAAATCAAACCCGATGAACGTATGTCAGGTCTTGAATCCGAAATAGATACGGCAAATTATAACGTAAAACTTCTTATGCGTGAACAGAGTGAACTGCGCGGAGCGGCAGTATGTCCCAAATGCGGTTTTCTTAACCCCGAGCGCGCTAAATTCTGCTCAGAATGCGCAGCACCTCTTCATGAAGACACTGATAAATAACAATGTCTGAAAGAAAACAAAGCGTAGCATACGGCGCACTGGTACTCTCAGTATCAGGCTTTCTTGTAAAACTTGTCGGTGCGGTATTCAGGATCCCTCTGACAAATCTTGTCGGTGCTGCCGCAATGAGTTACTATACATCAGCATACAGTATATATGTTTTTCTCCTTGCCATCGCCACTTCCGGACTTCCTACCGGCATAGCCACCATGGTGTCACGTTCTCTCGCATTGGAAAAATATAAAGACGTTCCGAGAATAATGAAGATCGCCGCGCTGATCTTCGTCCCACTTGGAATTTGCCTTGCGCTTCTCGGTTTCGTTTTTGCAATGCCTCTTGCTGAGGCGATGAACAGCAAAGAAGCATATTGGTCAGTTGCAGCCGTAATGCCTGCTATCGTCTGTATTTGCGTTGTTTCTGTCTTTAAGGGCTTTTTTCAGGGGTACAGAAATATGACGCCCACGGCGGTCTCAAACCTTATAGAGGCGATAGTGAAGCTCATAGCGGGATATGGCATAGCATTCTTTCTCTATAATCGCGGGTATCCGCTCGAACAGGTTGTCGGCGGCGCCGTTCTTGGCGTTTCCGTAAGCACGATGGCTGCGATGATTTTTATGTCGTCAAGATATCTTTTCAGAAGCAAAAACTACCGTCTGCCTGCGAAGGAATCTCTTCCATCAGAAGAAACTCCGGTAAAAAAGCTTACACGCGATTTTCTTATCATTTCTTTGCCCCTTATCGTCAGTTCCGTTACCGCAAATCTTATGAGTCTTGTTGATGCATTTGTGGTAATGAACAGGCTTAAAGTGTATCTGTCCATCGAAGAGTCAAAACTGCTGTGGGGCTCTTACGGCAATATGGCGCTTACGATCTTTAATCTTCCGTCATTTCTTATCACGGCGATCGGTATGAGCCTTATTCCGGCAATTGCTGCTGCTCATGCAAAAAAGGACAGACAAAGTATCCTTAAAACATCAAACGATACATTGAGATTTTCGGCGATTCTCGCTTTTGGCAGCGCATTCGGCCTTAATGCCGTGTCGGAACACGTTCTCAGGCTGTTTTATCCCGGCGATCCTGCAGGTGTGGAAGCGGCAACTCCGCTTCTTCAGATTATTTCTTTTGCGCTCATATCTGTAGGTCTTACCAACATCACCGCATCAATTCTTCAGGCCGTCGGCAAAACGTATCTGCCGGTAATTTCAGTAGCGGCGGGCGCGGCGATAAAGACTGTCAGCACACTTATTCTCGTCAGCATTCCCGAAGTAAATGTCCTCGGCGCTCCGATAGCTACCAATATAGCATATCCTGTTATGCTTGTTATGAACATCTTTTTTATCAAAAAAAATCTCGGTTTTTTACCCGAATGGAAGAACGTTCTTTTCAAACCGCTTGCGTCCGGAATCGTCTGCTGGGGAGCAGCAAAACTCTTTTTGTTCCTGTTTGAGAAAATTTTACCGACCAAAATAGCTCTTTTCCCTGCAATTATATGTGCAATATTAGCATATTTTGCCTTTATGTTGGTTATAAATTTGGTAAGTTTTAATGAATTTAGAGATTTTTTGTTAAAAAAACGAAATAATGCTTGAAAAATTCACCAAAAAGGTGTAAAATAGTATCAGAAATATATAAAACAAGTTTTTGGAGGCACTAAAATGAATAAAAACGTAATTGTTTACGATGTAGCAGAAAAAACAGGACTTTCTAAGAAACAAACTGCGGAAGTTATCGACGCTTTTATCGAGAGTATTACAAATGCTCTTAAGGCAGGCGATAAAGTTCAGCTCGTTGGCTTCGGATGCTTTGAAGTTCGTGAAAGAGCTGCCAGAGAAGGCAGAAACCCCCAGAAGCCCGAAGAAAAGATCGCCATCCCCGCAACAAAAGTTCCTGTATTCAAAGCAGGCAAGGTTCTTCGCGAAGAAATCAAATAATTCACAGTGCGGCTCGATAAATTTCTTAAAGTTTCCCGCCTTATAAAAAGGCGCACAGTCGCAAATGAAGCATGCTCCGGTTCACACGTCACTGTGAACGGTAAAACTGCAAAGCCGGCATACGATCTAAAAGTCGGCGACATTATAGAGCTTTATCTGGGCGGCAAGACATCTAAATTCGAAGTCCTGTCTCTTTCGGAACATGTTTCAAAGGAAAATGCATCGCAGATGTATCGTGCATTATCCGAGTAATCAATATCTTCATAAAATGCTCTGCGTTTTTTGCAGAGCATTTAAATTACTGATTTTCGACGTTTTTAAATAGTCAAGTCATATGTATTGTCAAAAAAAGTTCGCAAATAAAATAAAAAAGTCAAAGTAAGGTATTGAAATAAAGCCAAAAATATGATATAATAATAAAAGACGATAAAGAAGGATGGGGGATTATGTCCAAAACAAGCATGTTTATACGACTCTTGCTGTTTGTTATTGCGGCAGCATCTGTCATCAGTCTTATTTTTATGCAGCTTGATATTTCCGATAAAGAAAAAGAAATCGCTCTTGTGACTGAGCGGATCAAAGAACAGAAGATTCGAAACAGTGAGCTTGCAGATCTTCTTTCTGACGGAAATGAAGATGATTTTTATCGTACGATTGCCGAGGATAATCTCGGATTCGGTCAAAATGACGAAAAAATTTATAAAGATATATCTGGCAACTGATTACAGGAGGGTTTTTTGCATGGCCATTGATGTCGGACATATTTATGTCGGCACTGTTACCGCGCTTTCAAAATTCGGAGCGTTTGTTAAACTACCCGGAGGCAAAAGCGGTATGGTGCATATATCAGAGGTTTCCGCAGATTATGTCAAAGATTTAAGCGATCATCTTTCCGAAGGCAGCGAAGTTCGTGTTAAAGTTATTTCCATTGATGAAAAGGGCAGAATAAATCTTTCAATCAAAAAGGCTCTTGAAGAAGACATCGCTTCTGCAAAAAAAACTGTTTCGTTTGAAGATATGCTCTCTAAATTCAAGCAGGAAAGCGACGATAAATTCGCGGATTTTAAAATGAGCAAAGAAAACCGCCGCAATGAGTATGCAAGACGAAGAAAATAATCATCAAACAATCAAATCTCCGATTTTTTCGGAGATTTTTTTGTTGTCGTTTTTTCGCGGCACAGATCAGTTATTGCTATCTTTTATCTCTATTTGAATAAATATTACTATTTACGACACATTTATGGTGTATCATAATATAGAATTCATTTGAAACGGAGAATCATTAAATGCTGATGTGCCCTGTCTGCGGCAAACTCTTTGCCGAAAAAGCCGCCTACTGTGATCAGTGCGGCTGGATTTTTGACAACGATATCACCGCTCTTTCCGATCCTCTCAGCGTTAACGCTGACGATATACGCGCATACGACCTTCGTGTTTATGAGGCAAGAATGAAGTATCAAAATCATATCAACGACAACATGATCGCCGTTTTTGCAAAAAAATTTAGCAACGATCAACTCAACGAAGCGTCAAACGACCTTGTTGCAGAAATATTCAACAGCGTTTCTCCCATGCTTGGCGACGTTCTTATTAAAAGACTTAACGATGAAAAAAAACGTTCATTCCTTGCAGAGTCCGACGACAGATTCGTAACAATAAAAAACGAGATCGATAATTATTTTACCGAAACTGAATCCGTTATTAAAGATATGAACGGAAATACCGTCAATGACGGTCTGTTTTTCCGTGCAGACGACCTGATTTTTTTTGCTAATGAAAACGACAGGGGCTGCCTTTACAAAATGTATCCCGATTCAGGCGCAGTAAAAAGGATATGTTACGATGAATGTTTTTCTGTTTACGCATACGGAAATTACATTTATTACTGCAATCTTGCCGATAACTGCCGGATCTACAGAATAAGAAGAGACGGTACAGCAAGAAAAGTTCTGAATAACGATATTTCCTGTTTTATTACAGTCAGAGATAATTATATATACTATTCAAGCCGAAGCGACAGATACGGGCTTTACAGAATGTCTGTAGACGGTACCGGTCGTAAACGACTTATAGCAGACGGAGCAAGGGATATCTATATTGTCGGAAATAAGATCTATTTTCAGAATTACAGTCAGAAAGACAGGATTTATACTGTCAATACAGACGGCACGGAAGAAACGCAGCTAAACAGCGACGATTCTTCTTTCCTGAATTATAATAACGGAAAACTTTATTACTGCAATGCTTCTGATAAAAATTCAATTTATGTTATGAATACAGACGGCAGTGAAAAAATCAAGATCTGCGACGACAGCTGCTACTATCTCAATGTGTCGGGCGATTATATCTTTTACAGCAACCATAACGACGGCAACAGACTGTATCGTATAAATAAGGACGGCACCGGCAAAACAGCCCTCAACAGAGACGACACTTCGTATATTAATGTTGTAGACGACTGGGTATACTATAAAAACCGTAAAGATAAAAACCGTATTTATAAAGTCAAAACAGATGGCACTTATTGGCAGAGAATGGAATGACGAATTTGTAATATTTTGCTTGATTTTATAAAAATCGCAATATTTTACAAAGCATGACAAAATATTGTATTGACTTTTACGCAGATGTGTTGTATAATCAATCAGAATTTAAAAAGAGGTGCATAATATGAGCATTCTTAATGATATCAAAGAAAATCTAATAAAAGGTAAAGCAAAAATAGTTGTTGAGCTTGTCAATCAGGCGCTTAATGACGGTATCGGAGCTAAACAGATACTTGAAGAAGGTCTTCTTGCCGGAATGAACGTTATCGGTGAAAAATTCCAGAAAAATGAAGTTTATGTTCCCGAAGTCCTTGTTGCGGCAAGAGCTATGAGCAAAGGTACCGAAGTTCTTAAACCTTATCTTGCAGCTTCCGGCGTTGAACCGATCGGCAAAGTTTGTATCGGCACTGTTAGAGGCGACCTTCATGATATAGGTAAAAACCTTGTTAAAATGATGCTTGAAGGTAAGGGTTTTGAGGTTATCGACCTCGGCACAGATGTTGCTCCCGAAACGTTTGTAGAAACAGCAAAGAATGAAGGCTGCCAGATCATATGCTGTTCCGCTCTTCTTACCACTACAATGGGTGCCATGAAAGAAGTCGTGGATTGCGCAGTAGCTGCTGGAATCCGTGATAAAGTTAAAATCATGGTAGGCGGCGCTCCGCTGACGGATGCATTCTGCAAGCAGATAGGTGCAGATGCTTATACCCCCGATGCAGCAACCGCGGCTGATGTTGCAGCAAGCTTCGTAGGCAAATAATTTTTTTAAAATTAAAACACCGAGAGATCGGTGTTTTATTTTTTTATATTGACAAAACATAGATCATATGGTAAAATAACCATATAGTATAAAGCAGAACCGGAGGTTTGATATGTCCGTTTTTGAAATTCATAAAGACGGCTTTTTTATTGATAATAAAAAATTTCACATTCTTTCCGGCGCTATGCATTATTTCCGTATTTTACCGGAGTATTGGGAAGACAGACTGAAAAAACTCAAAGCGTGCGGACTGAATACGGTAGAAACATATGTTCCGTGGAATATTCACGAATGCAGGGAAGGGGAGTTTGATTTTACCGGAATTGCAGATGTTGAACGGTATATCGAAATCGCCGCATCTATCGGACTTTACGTTATTCTTCGGCCAAGTCCTTATATATGTTCCGAATGGGATTTCGGGGGACTTCCCGCATGGCTGCTTTCAGACAGAAATATTAATGTCAGATGCTCATGTCCGCAATATCTTGAAAAAGTTAAGAATTATTATAACGTTCTTATACCCAAACTTGCAGCCCATCAGTGCACAAACGGCGGTCCGGTTATTATGTTTCAGATAGAAAACGAATACGGCAGTTACGGAAACGATAAAAAGTATCTTCGCTTTCTGAAAGATCTTATGACTGATCTTGGGGTTTCAGTTCCCATGTTCACCTCTGATGGCGGAACTTATACTCACCTCAGCGGAGGAAGCCTTCCGGATGTTTTTAAGGTCGCAAATTTCGGCGGTTGGCCCGATGAAGATATATCCTGCCTTAAATCGTTTCAGCCGGATATGCCCCTTATGTGCGGAGAATTCTGGAACGGATGGTTTGATCATTTCGGCGAAAAACATCACACTCGTGATTTGTCAGATTATGAAAAATGTCTTGACCGCCTTTTTGAGCTCGGAGCGGATGTAAATATCTATATGTTTCACGGAGGCACATCATTCGGATGGATGGCAGGCGCTAACCACGGCGGAAAATATGAACCCGATGTTTCGAGTTATGATTATGATGCTCTTCTTGACGAAGCAGGCAATATAACCGAAAAATATCGTATTACGCAGCGTCTTATTGCAAAACATTTCGGCAATTTCGATTCTCCTGTTTTCCCGAAAACCGCTGCAAAAGCCTATCCTGATATTCTCTTTGATTCACAGTCATCCGTTTTTGACTGTCTTGATGAAGTCTCTCAAAAACATCATTCTGCCGCAGTTCTTCCCATGGAAATGCTTGGACAGAATTACGGTTTTATTCTCTATAGAACGACAGTTCCTTATTATCAGGAAGCAGAGATCACCGTTACAGCTCCTCACGACAGGGCACATATTTTCGTCAACGGAATCAAACAGGCAGTTATCTACAGAAATGACGCCGAAAAAACAGTCAGATTATCATTTCCGCAAAAAGAGAATACCCTTGAAATATTTGTGGATACTTTCGGCAGGGTCAATTTCGGTCATCCTCTCTGTGACAGAAAAGGACTTGACGGTCCTGTGATGCTCAACTCCTTTCAGGAGCTTTTTGACTGGGATATTTTCTGCATTCCTCTTGATGATTTGTCTGTCATCCCGTTTGCTGAAAACAGACAAAATGTCTCTGTTCCAACATTTCTTCGTTCAGTCTTTACGCTTGATGAGGAAATTCTTGATACTTACCTCAGACTCGATGGCTTCTCCCGCGGGCAGATATGGATCAACGGATTCAATCTCGCTCGCTACTGGGTAACAGCAGGTCCTCAGAAAACATTTTATATTCCCTCGATACTTCTCAGACGAGGTAAAAATGAAATAATAGTATTCGAAACAGATCACACATCATCACTCACAGCATCTTTCAGTGCTGCACCTGAAATATAATCATATCAAAGGAGATTATTATGAAAAAAACAGTTTTATCCTGCGCGATTTTTGCGCTTCTGTTAGCTTTGATCACTGCCTGCTCATCTTCTTCCGAAACACTCGGTGCGCTCGACAAAACAGTAGAAAAAGCATGCGCTGCCGCTGACTTTTCAAATGTGGAGTTCACCTATAAAAGCGACGATTATTCGGAAGAGGTTCTGATGTATATGTATGGTATAGAAGACGAAGATATCATTGCTCAGATCGATGATTTTGTCCTTTCCGAACGTTCCGGAATGTCTGCTTCGACTTTCGCAGTTATCAGATTCAATGAAAACGCTGAAAAATCAGTTATCGATTCTGCAAAAAATGCAGTTGTTGATGTTTATGTTCAGGGGCTTATGAATGCCCTGATGCCATATGATCCCACGGAATACGAAATATCAAAAAACTACAGCATCAAAACGATCGGTAAAGATCTTGTTCTTGTTATCAGTAAAGATGCCGATGCGGTGTTTGAAGCAATAGTAAAATAAACAGTATTGTTCGATACAAAAATAAGGATGTAAAATGTACAGGTTTGAAAAAACAGATGTCGGCGTCACCGACTCATTGGCAGTAAAAAACGGTATATTTCAGCAAACTTCATACTGGGCGTCCTTTCGTTCATTTATGAAACCTCACGCACTTTCAGGATACGATGATAGAGGAGAGGCAGTTCTCAGCTGCCTCATGCTTTGTTTACCCGTCTACTTAACTCCGTATTCCGTCGGCTATATTACAAGAGGTTTTGTCTGCGATTATTCCAATCGTGAGCTTATATCAGAATTTACCGCTTTTTTAAAGGAATACTGCAAAAAACATCATATTGTATATGTTATTTTTGATCCCTTTTGCGATTACAGGATCGATTTTGAAGATGTTGACGAAAACAATATCGTATCGTTTTTTGAGTCTCTCGGTTATGAAAAGAATACGACGGGTGTCTTGCAGCCCAGAACAAATTACCGTATCCTCTTTTCTCCGGAAAACGATCCCGAAAAAGAACGTCTTAAAATGTATTCCAATTTTACGGTCCACCTTAAAAACGATATCCGGTTCTCGCACGACAGGGGAGTAACACTTGAAGTTTGCAAAGGTGAAACATTAGAGCGCGGTGTTCGCATTTTTTACGATCTTCTTGTCGAAACGACGGAAAAGAAAGGATTTGGCAGAAGAAATCTCGATTATTACATAAAATTTGCCAACTCCCTGAAAGATTTCGTTTCTATCTATCTTTATAAATACGACTACGCCAAAGATAAGGCATATACGGACGAAATATTGAAGCAGGCTGCTCTCCGTCTCAAAACTCTTACAGACGAATTTGACGACCCGGAAACAACAGAACAGAAGCGCGGTCGTCTCGAACCGAAGATCCGTGAGGTGAAAAAACAGATATCGGCTACGATCAAACGCGCGGAAATTGCTGAAAAATACAAGAATTGCCCTTATCTCAGCGCATCATTTTTTATTAAAATGGGTAATAAGGCGTATAATTTTTACGGAGCCAACTCCGAAGCGTTAAGAGCGCTTAAACTGACCGCCAACTATGCCGATATGCTTGACGACTCTCTTGACGGCAAGGTTTCATCTTTCAATATGGGCGGAACGCTGCGTCTTGATACCGAAAATATCAAAGACGATAAAATGTATGAACTATATCAGTATAAAAAACAATACGGCGGTGAGTTCGTTGAAATGCCTGGAGAATTCTTTCTTGTTATCAATCGTAAGGCGTTTAATATCCTGAACGGAAAGCTGAACTACTTCAGAAGAATTATATACAGGAGATAAACGATGCCCAAAAACAAAATAACGGAACATGCCGTATATGCCCTGAAAGGTTTTACTATCGGTTCTCTTATGACGGTTCCCGGCGTAAGCGGAGGCACCCTGGCAATTATTCTCGGTATATACGATAAGCTGCTATCCGCTGTTGCAACACTTTTTTCAGACTTCAAAAAAAATATTATCTTTCTTTTTACCGTCGCAATTTCCCTTCTTCTCGGCATGGTAACACTTTCCAGGCTTATACTGTTAGCGCTTGAATTGACACCTGTTCCGGTAAGTTTTTTCTTTATCGGTGCGATCGCCGGAAGCGTTCCTATGCTTTTCAAAAAAACCGGTCTGAAAAAATTCAGCATTTCATGTTTTATATGCGCTGCTGTCGGAATTGCCTGTGTCTTTCTTCTCGATCTCATACCGGACGGTATTCTTGAGATCAATGGAGGATTTCAGATCAGTCAGATTCCCGCTTTTATCGTCTGCGGCATTGCCCTTGCAATAGCTGTTATCGTCCCCGGCGTCAGCTTTTCGCATATTCTTATGATATTCGGCATTTATGAACGTTTCTATCAGGCTCTTTCATCTTTGGATTTCATTTTTTTGCTGTCAGTCGGCGTTCCTACCGCAATAGCGCTCCTGGCGCTTATAAGGCTTTTTGATTTTCTGCTGAAAAAATACCCCTCTCAGTCCTATTCAGCTATTTTAGGCTTTGTTGTCGCCTCTGTGAAAGATATTTACGTCGGATTGCCATCCGATGTTGTTATGATAATAGCGTCGGCTGCAGCGCTTGCCGCCGGATTTGTTGCCGTTTTGATAGTTACAGGAATTTTCAGTAAAAAACAGGTTGTAAAATGAGTATTCTTTCCGTTTTCGGACTTACAAAATCTTTTTCAGTAAGAACAGTTTTTTCCGATGTTTCATTTCGCGTCGAAAGCAATGATAAGATCGGTGTTGTCGGCGTGAACGGATGCGGAAAAACAACGCTTTTTCGCATCCTGATGGGACTTGAAGAATATGAGTCCGGTTCCGTCATCAAAGAACGCCGTCTTTTGATGTCATACATGGCGCAGCATAGTGATTACACCTCTCAAAAAACTCCGATGGAAGAGGTTTTATCTCTTTTTTCACATTTTTCAGAAATGGAGACCGAGCTCGAAAATATAAATAAAAAGCTCGAATTATATCCCGACAAATCGTGGCTTGAAGCGCAGCAAAAACTTACAGAACGATATATCTCCGAAGGCGGAATGACGTATAAAAGCCGTTGTCGGGCAACACTCCTCGGACTCGGGTTTCTTGAAAGTGAATTGTCTTTGCCCCTCGAAAAACTGTCGGGAGGACAGCGAACAAGAGTTCTTCTTGCAAAGATCCTTCTTTCAGGCTCAGATCTTCTTTTGCTTGACGAACCTACAAACCATCTCGATATAAACGCAATCCAGTGGCTGGAAGATTTTCTTTCGTCATATAAAGGCGCCGTAATGGTGATTTCGCATGACAGGTATTTTCTCGATAAAATATGTAATAAAATGTTTGAAATCGAAAATGAAACGCTGCGTGAATATAAGGGCAACTACACTAAATTCAAAGAACAGAAAACACTCGATAAACTGACCGCCGAACGTGAATTCGAAAAAAAACAAAAAGAGATCGAGCGTATAGAAGGTATTATCGAGCAGCAAAAGCGTTTTGGGCAGGAAAGAAACTTTGTTACTGTAAAATCGAAACAAAAACAGATAGAACATATCAAAGCAACTGTCGTTGAACCTGATAAAGATCCTGATCATGTATCTTTTTCATTCAAGGCATGCTCCGAAACAGGGCAGGATGCCCTTATTCTCGATAATATTTCACAGCGTTTCGGAGATCGAACGCTTTTTTCCAATGTCAATATGCTTATTAAAGCAAAAGACCGCGCTTTTATAGTCGGTCCAAACGGATGCGGAAAAACAACTCTTTTTCGCATAATAACCGGCGAACAAATACCTACAACAGGCACATGCGTAAAAGGTGCCCGTGTCCAATACGGATATTACGATCAGAATATCAGCGGACTTGATATGTCCAAAACGATTTTTGATGAAATTTCCGACTCATTTCCTGCAATGACAAACGGACAGATTCGGTCTGCTCTCGGCACTTTTCTTTTCAGAGGCGACGAGGTTTTCAAAGAAATATCGAAGCTCAGCGGCGGAGAACGAGCCAGAGTTGAACTCGCAAAACTTATGCTTTCCAAAACTAATTTTTTGATCCTCGACGAACCGACAAACCATCTTGATATTGCCTCCAAAGAAGCCCTTGAAGATGCTTTGCTGGACTACGACGGAACAATGCTTATCGTTTCACATGACCGTTATTTTATTAATAAGCTTGCGACCCAGATATATGCGATGGAAAGTGCTGAAACGGGCAGGGGAAGCACAGTTGTTCACTATACAGGCGGCTATTCGGATTATCTTTCAGAATTGGAAAAAAAGAAGCAGCTCGTGCCTACAACTCAGTCGGTTTCTTCTAAGGACAACGATTATTACCGAAAAAAGGCGGAAGATTCAGAAAAGAGAAAGCGCAAAACCAGAATTGCCAAAATCGAAGCCGAACTTGAAAAAATGGATTCCGAAAAACATGCTCTCGAAAACAAGCTTTCTGATGGTTCTCTTGCTGATGATTACGAAAAAATGCTTGAAATTTCTCAGCAGATCGCAGATATTGCAGATAATTACAACTCTCTCTATACCGAATGGGAAAAGCTTCTTGAGGAGGACATATAAGTGTCTTTATCTGCATATATCCATATTCCGTTTTGCAAAAAAAAATGCAGCTACTGTGCTTTTTACTCTGCAAGCGCATCCGGGCAGACGATCGAAGAATATGTTAAGGCTCTTGAAAATCAGATCAAACATTCCGATTATAAAGGGTGTAAACTGGCTTCTGTTTTTTTTGGCGGGGGAACGCCGTCTATCCTGTTGCCGCAACAGTATACACGCATATTGAATGCGATCGATACTGTATTTGATATTTCTTCTTCGGAAATTACAACTGAAATCAATCCGGACAGCGTCAGCAACCTGTTAGATATCGGGCTTGCGGACCGCTTTACAAGATTCAGTATGGGTGTCCAGTCTTTTGATGACGAAGAGCTTTCGCTGCTCGGCAGGGTGCATACATCATCTCAGGCTGTAGATGCATTTAAAAGCCTCAGAAATGCAGGCGCAGATAATATCAATATAGATCTGATGCTTGCGCTTCCCTCTCGTGATCATCTGAATAAACTTAAATCCACGCTTGAAAAGGCAATATCACTCTCTCCCGAACATATTTCCGCATATATTCTAACTCCCGAAGAGGGAACTCTCTTTTTTGACAACTTTGCACCCGTCAGTGATGAGTTATCTGATGATGCGTATCTTTTGACATGTGAATTTCTCGAAAAGGCAGGATACGAGCATTACGAAATATCAAATTTCGCAAAAAAAGGCTTCAGATGCCGTCATAATATGAGCTATTGGACTCAGGAAAAATATCTTGCTTTCGGGCCGTCCTCCTGTGGCTTTGACGGTAAAAACAGATACAGGATCAACTGTTCCGTAAATGAATATATCAAAAATAACGGTATCGTACCTCCAATCATTGAAGAAACACTTACCGACGAAGATCTGAGATCTGAAAAAATAATGCTTTCTCTTCGTCTGTCAGACGGAATTGACAGAAAAATCCTTGATGAAATATGCAAAAATGACGAAAAAAAACGGTTTGTTGATTATCTTCTTGATTCATCTCTTGCTGTAAAGAACGAAAGCGGAGGCATTTCTCTTACTGATCGCGGTTTTTTGTTGTCAAACAGAATAATATCCGAATTAATGTAATATTGATAGACAAAAATAAGACTTTCGAAAACATCATTATGTATTCGAAAGTCTTTTTTATGTTTTACTTCTGCGGTTCATTATTGTTGCAGTCTTATTTTTATTTCACCGGAGGAAAGTGTTTTTGTATTTCCTTCTTCGTCTTTTATCACAAGGCAGCAGTTTTCATCGATGTCTTTGACTGTTGCAAAATATGCGTCTCCGTTTGCGGTATTTATCACTTCAACTTTTTTTCCTATAGTCAGATTTCTTTTTTTATAATCGTCAAAAAAGGAATCGTAATCCATCGTCAGAGAAAACTGATTTAAAAACTCAGCAGCGATCTCTTCACGCAAAAGGTCCTTTTTATTCTTGCATATAGCGCCTGCAATTTCAGCGATTTCATTCGGAAATCCCGAGTCGGGATAAAAAACATTAAACCCTATGCCCATTACTGCATATTTCATTTTTCCGTTTTCAAATACGGATTCTGTCAGGATGCCGCACACCTTTTTACCGTTTATTATAATGTCGTTTACCCATTTTATGAGCGGTTTTTTATCTGTTGTTTTTTCGATTGCCCTGCATGCCGCGACCGCAGCATATGTTGTGATGAAAACAGGATTTTTGATTTCTTTATCGGGATGTATCAGAATGCTTATATATATGCCGGTGTCGGAGGGAGAAAAAAAACTTCTTCCCATTCTGCCTTTTCCCGCAGTCTGTCTTTCAGCAATAAGAACTCTGTTATCTTTTGCGCCTTTATCCGCCATTTCTCTAAGCAGTGTGTTTGTTGAAGATACGCTGTCATAAAAAAGAATATTATACTTTTTAGCGGATACATTAAGTTTGTATTCAATATCAGCTTTAGAGATCATTTGAAAAATCCGCTTTCACATAGCTTTTCGTAGTCTTTCAGTATTTTATACGGGGCAGCGGGATCAATAATCGATGCTGTTCCTATCATAACTGCCTTTGCTCCTGCATACATAAATTCTATCACGTTTTCGGCACTCATTATACCTCCCATGCCTATTACGGGAATTTTAACGGCATGTGATACCTGATATACCATTCTGATTGCAACCGGCAGAACAGCGGGACCGGAAAGACCGCCGAACATATTTGCAAGCACAGGCTTTCCTGTTTTTATGTCTATTCTCATACCTAGCAATGTGTTTATAAGCGAAACAGCGTCCGCGCCGGCGCTTTCAGCTGCAAGTGCGATATCAGTTATACTTGTAACGTTCGGAGAGAGCTTTACGATCAGGGGCTGACGTAAAACATCTTTTACTCTTTTTGTGACTTCGCTTACCGTTTTCGGGTCAACACCAAAAGCAAGACCGCCATTTTTAACGTTGGGGCATGAAATATTCAGCTCCACCATGTCAGTAGAAGTGTCTGAAATTATACGAGCCGTTTCCACATAATCCTCAATCGTGCTGCCTGCTATATTTGCAATTACAGTTGCACCGGCATTTTTCATAAAAGGCAGTTCGTTTTCTATAAAATAATCAACGCCCGGGTTTTGAAGACCGACGGAATTCAGCATTCCCGACGGTGTTTCGGCTATTCTCGGAGACGGATTTCCTTCTCTCGCTTTCAATGTCGTTCCTTTTCCTGCAACGGCGCCGAGCGCTGAAATAGGAAATATCTCATTCATTTCACGACCGAATCCGCATGTTCCGGATGCGGTAATAATTGGGTTTTTAAGCTTTACGCCGGCTATGTTGACTGAAATGTCCATTTTTTTACCTTTCATTTTCTTTTGCAGCGTTAATTATGAAGTCTGTTGCTGTCTTTCTGTCTGCATCTTTAAGAACGACTATCGTTTTACCGTTCTCTTTTTTAAATACTACGTATTTTCCTGCTGCTCCCGTAACACCTATATCAGCTTCGGCAGCCTCTCCCGGTCCGTTAACAACACAACCCATAACTGCAACCTTAAATCGCTTTTTTACGCCTGTAAGCTTATTTTCAAGCTCATCGGCTAGCTCTGTTACATCAATTGTCGTCCTTCCGCAGGTGGGGCAAGCGATGATTTCAACGCCTTCTTTTCTTAATCCAAGCGCGCGCAAAAGCGTTTTTGCTGCTGTTATTTCTTCGTTCGGCGGCGCGGAAAGCGAGTATCTTATTGTGCTTCCTATGCCCTCAAGAAGCAACGCTCCGATTCCGACAGAATTTTTTATCAGTCCTGATTTGAGCGTGCCTGCTTCGGTAACTCCAACATGCAAAGGATATCTTCCAGAATTAATGCTGTCAAAAATCCTGTATGATTTTATCGTTGAAACAACATCCGAGCTTTTTATGGATACTATAATATCACCAAAATCAAGTTTTTCAAGTATTTCAACATTCTTTTTAGCGCTCTCAGCCAGAGCCTCGGGAACAGGCGCCCCATATTTTTCAAGTACGACCTTTTCAAGTGAGCCGCTGTTTACCCCTACACGTATCGGAATCCCGTGCTCTTTCGCCTTATTAACGACCGTTTTTATGTTTTCTGTTCCTATATTGCCCGGATTGATCCTGATTTTATCCGCACCAGCATCTATTGCGGCAAGCGCAAGTCTGTGATCGAAATGAATATCTGCTACAAGCGGAATCTTCAGCTCTTTTTTTAATTTTCCGAACAATTCTGCACTTTCTTTATCAGGAACAGATACTCTCAGTATATCGCATCCCGTCTCTTCAAGTTCTTTGGCTTGAAATACAAGTTCTTTGAATCTCGAAAAAGGGACCGAACACATAGACTGTACCGATATCGGAAAAGCGCCGCCTACCGTGACGGCGCCAACTTTTATTTCTTTATAACCCATTTATCCACCTATATGATCGGGAAAAAAATGTCTTTAAATACTATTACTACCATAAGTATCATCAGAGCAACTATTCCACCGAAACTTATGGCTGCTTCTATTTTTTGCGGGACCTTTTTTCTGAATATCAGTTCGATCAGCAAAAAAACGAGTTTTCCGCCGTCAAGTGCGGGCAGGGGAAGCAGATTAACGACAGCAAGATTGATAGAAATAAGTGCAACAAGCGAAAGCAATGTTTCTATGCCTGTCTGGGCTGCCTGATAGATAACCGTAGATGTTCCGACAGGTCCGGACACATATTTTACGGATAGCTTTCCTGTCACCATATCAATTATCGTATCATACATCAGTGTGATGAACGACCCTGTTCTGAATACGGAATGTTTAAGAACATTAAGGATGGTTTTTTCTTCGGCTTTTACTTTGAAATCTATATCTGGAGACGTAAGATCTTCAGCTGCTTTAAATACGGGGAAACGGACGTCTTTCAGAAGTACCTTTTCTCCGTCTCTTTCAACCGTCACATCAAGCGTATCTTTATTGTATGCTACCGAAAAAGCAGTTGCAATATCTGTGTAAATCGATATATTCTTGCCGTTGATATTTATGATCCTGTCTCCGACTCGTAAGCCTGACTGCTCTGAAAGAGAGCCTTCAACAAATCCGCCGACTGTCGTTGAGGGAAGACCGGACGATACTTTGAAATCTATTTTCGGATATATTTTTCCGTTTTTTTCTTCTGTCGGAAAAGAAACGCCTTTTACAGTTGTTTTTTCGCCTTTCCTTATCACCGTAATGTCAAAAGAAGATGATCCTTCCGAGTGGGCAAAATAATTTTTGATATCTCCGATATTCCCTATTTGAGTGCCGTTTATCTCAACGATCCTGTCTCCTGCAAAAAGTCCGCTTTGTGATGAAACTGCATTATCCTCAAATCCGAGAACAGTCGTTGATGCAGAAACGGTAGACATTATAACGAGAGCTGTTGTTATAACAAAACCTAGGATCAGGTTCATCGCAGCGCCTGCCGCAACGATTATCATCCTTTTCCAAACATTTTTCTTGTTGAACGCTCTGTCGTCCTCGCTGTCTTCCTCTTCGCCCTCCATGGCAACAAAACCGCCTATCGGTAAAAGACGAATCGCATAAGTTGTTTCCTTGCCCTTGATTTTGAAAAGGGTAGGACCCATTCCTATCGCAAATTCGTTTACTTTTACCCCCGAAAGCTTTGCAGTGGTAAAATGTCCGAGTTCATGTATAAATATCAGCGCGCCTAAAACAAGAACGGTGTATATGATCTGTAATAATATTTCCATTTATCCACCGTAATTATTAAGGAGCGCGGTAATCATTCTGAGTGTCATATGAATATTCAGGTGCTTATTCTCCTTTTATTTTTTTTATCACTTTCTGGTAACCGTCCGCACCATACATCAGCGCCCGGTTTACCCTTGATATTGTTGCTGTGGAAGCGCCGGTTTTGCTGACTATTTCCGAGTATTGCTTGCCGTCAAGAAGCATGCGCGCAACAGTAAATCTCTGTTCCATGCTTTTAAGCTCCGTAGCTGTGCAGAGATCTTCAAGAAAAGCATAGCAGTCATCAGGAGTTTTCAGGGAAAGAATTCCCTGAACAAGAATATCCATCTGTTCGTTTCTGAGTTTGTCTATCATATCGCTTGTCCTATAAATAAATGATTGTTTTATTGATCTTTTCTTCTGGATGTCATGAGTTCGCGTCTCGACTGTTCATACATTTCCTGTCTCTTCAGCCTTCTGAGTTTGTCACGTTTCCTTCTCCTTGCGTTGGAGATAAAGAACAGAAGCACAAATGCGCCCAGCAGTATAAGAATGACGGCAAGAATGATCAGAAATACTTTGAGTGCTGTAGGCATCCCCTTATTCTCGGTATCACTGTTCGTAGCCGGCGTTTCTTCAGAGACATCCGACGGAATAGTATTATCAGATGTTATCGGAATTGGATTTGTCAGCTGCTTTTCGGTATGTGTAAGAGCAAATGTGCCTATGTTCGGGTACATGTATGTTCCGTCTGAGATCGAAAGAGTTATGCTCGGATCAATGTCATACCAGCTGTATGTATCGTTTATATTTATTTGCAGCAAAACATCTTCTTCGGCTACGGAAGTGTGCCTCAGGTAATACATATCGCTCGCAGGACTTATTGCAACCGTTGCCACAACGCTTCCGTTTTCAACAACTTTTGAAACGGTAGGTTTGACTTCGGTTGTTGTGATCGGAGTTTTTGTAAAATTATCAAATCCGTAGTCAAGCAGCGTTTTAAGATCGGAAAAACGGTCGTTGCCCGTCGTTGAACCCAAAACTACAGCAACAAGCGTCTTATCGCCCCTTCTTGCCGCAGCAACTCCGGTGTAGCCTGCAGGACGAGTATACCCTGTTTTGCCTCCGATTATTCCTTCATAATAATGCGGGTCGGCGCCTTTCATCATCGAAAAACCCGAAGAAATAGTCAGAACTTCGGATTTTTTGTTGTCCGGCGGAATCTCATATATTACTGTCGAAAAAAGTTTAACGAATTTCTCATTAGTAATGGCGTATCTGGTGATCTGGGCCATATCAAAGGCAGTTGTAAGATGATTGTCATCAGGCAGACCGTGAGGATTCGTAAAGTGCGTGTTCTTTGCGCCGAGTTCGGCAGCTCGCTTATTCATTAGCTCCGCAAAAGCTTCAACTGAACCGGAAACGCTTTCCGCAATGCAGTTTGCGGCATCATTTGCAGATTCGATCATCGCAGCATACATCAGATCTTCCATTCTGATATTTTCTCCGGCTGTAAGAGCGATGTGCATACTGTCTGAATAGTCAGGTTTATCCATAATCGTTGCATCTGCGGATACCGTAACAACCGTGTCTGGATTAGCATTCTCCACTGCAAGAAGAACAGTCATAATTTTTGTTATGCTTGCGGGAAAAAGCTGTTGATCCATGTTCTTTTCAGCTAGGACCTGACCTGTTGCAGCGTCCATCAACACATATGCGCCTGCGGTGATTCCTTCAGGCATCGCATATGCGCTTACGGGAATAACAGCAAATATCATGGCAAGTACCGTTACGGTGCAGAGCAGTTTCAATATCTGTCTGTGCATTTACTGATCGTCTCCTGTCGTAATATCTATTCTGCCGTATCCGCGACAGATTTAATTGCAATTGTATATACATAGTTATTATAATACATTTTATCGCATTAGTCAAGTAGTAAATTTAACAAATTTACCGCTTGACAATAAGCGTATTATGTTGTATAATGATAATTGTGGAGTTATAAACAGATTTTCTTTGATTTCCGGAGAAAAAAATGAAAAAAAGTTCTTTGATATATTTGTTCCTCGGCATAGGTCAGATAATTGCCGGTCTTCTCGGCTCATATTTCGTTTTTATTGTCTCAGGGCTCTTCTTCGTCTTCATATTTCTCTCTTTTCTTCTTGTAAAATCGGCAAAATCCGTAAAAATAATTTTATGCCTTGTTTTCACATTAATTGACCTTTATTTTATCTATTACTCTTCATTTATGCTCATTTCCGAGCTTGACTACGCCTCTTTGAGACCTCAGACATGGATCATCATCCCCATAGCGGTCACACTGATTGTTCTCATCGCGCTTTCCCTTTTTACGAAAGACAGCTTTTCTGATGATGAAATTATCGAAAAAACTAAAATCAGTGAGTGGGCAGATCGTTCTGTTGAAGATTTTACCGTTTTCGCACTGATCATTATCGGATGGCTCGGAACTTATGTTTTTGAATTTTATTTTGAATATTCCGCGGCATTCTGTATTACGGTATGTTCGCTGAAAAATTATTACGACTTTTTATTCCCCAAACAAAACACAAACAACACAACACATTTATCCGATGAAAATGACATTATTTCAGAATCGGAACGGGCTGTAAAGGAAACTTGATATGTTTGAAAAAAATATAGGTATCGACCTTGGTACCGCCTCTGTTCTTATTTATGTTAAGGGCAAAGGCATTGTCTTGCGCGAACCCTCCGTTGTTGCCATAGACAGAACAACGGGTAAAATACTCAAAGTAGGCGTAGAGGCGCAGGAAATGCTCGGAAGAACTCCGGGTAACATCCTTGCGATCCGTCCCCTTCGTGACGGCGTAATATCCGATTACGAAACTACCGAACGAATGCTTAAATATTTTATTAAACGAGTAAACGGCCATTCTATTTTCAGACCAAATATCGTTGTTTGTATCCCGTCCAGGATCAACGAGGTCGAAGAACGTGCTGTTCGTGACGCTGCGCTCAATGCGGGCGCAAAATCAGTCGAGCTTATTGAAGAACCGATGGCTGCCGCGATAGGGGCGGGTATTGATATTTCAAAACCGCGCGGCGTTATGGTTATCGACATAGGCGGCGGCACAGCGGATATTGCCGTCATCTCGCTTGGCGATGTAGTCGTTTCCGAAAGCGTAAAAGTAGCTGGAGACAGATTTGACGAAGCTCTCGTAAAATTTATACGAAAAGAGTGGGGCATCCTTATTGGCGAAAGAACTGCGGAAGATATCAAGATCCGTATCGGCTGTGTATCCCCGCGTCCCGAAAAGCTTTCAATGACAGTCCGCGGAAGAGATCTCACATCCGGTCTTCCCCGCGAATTTACTATAACATCCGAAGACACTATGGAAGCATATCAGGAACCCGCAAGAAGCGTTGCGGAAGCTACACATGATGTTCTTTCACGCACTCCGCCCGAACTGATAGGGGATATATCTCTTGACGGTATTATAATGACAGGCGGCGGAAGTCTTCTTTACGGCTTCGATAAGATGATTGCGGAATATGTCGGTATCCGCGTCGCTGTAGCCGAGGACGCAGTATCATGCGTTGCAAAAGGAACCGGCGCTGCTCTTGAGCTTGTAAGCGACCTTTCCTCGATCAAGGCAAATTCCCCGAACAAAAAACTGTGGGGCTGATTATCTGATGTGAATTATATAACCCGAAAGCATTGCTTTCGGGTTTTGTCGTATATTTATTTCTTTCTGCTTACATAATCTTCTTCGATTTCCTGCTTCCAGTTCGAAGTCAACGGTGCGCATTCCCTGACAGAGCATAAGGCATCTCCGATTACTTTGAAAGTCAGCCTTGTTCCCTTTTTATCGGCATTGTAATTTACTGCTCTGTCTGCGCCGATCCCGAAATTCTTTGCTGTTTCAACAGCATCGATATTCGCACCGAGGAACAAGAATTCCCAGCCTTTTTCTTCTTTCTTTTTTTCGATCAGATTTTTTACTTCTTTACTGTCGTATTCTCTGCTCGCGTTTTCCATGCCGTCTGTTGTAATAACAAAAACAGTGTGCTCCGGAATATCTTCTTCTCTTGCGTATTTATGCACATTGCTTATATGATGTATCGCGCCTCCTATAGCATCGATTAATGCAGTGCATCCGCCTACTGTGTAATCCCTGTCTGTCATCGGCTCGATCTTTTTTATATCTACTCTGTCGTGCAGCACTTCGCTCTTATTGTCAAAAAGGACCGTCGATACAACAGCCTCGCCGTCTGCCTTCTTTTGTTTTTCTATCATCGCATTGAATCCGCCGATTGTGTCACTTTCAAGTCCGCTCATTGATCCGCTTCTGTCCAGAATAAAGACGATTTCAGTAAAATTTTTTTTCATTATTGATTCCTCCTAAAAAAATATGACTGCAATTTTTTTTTCTTGCAGTCATATTATACATTTTATTTCGTTTTATGTGGTCGCTTTTGAAGCGACATTTTTTATATATCCGAAATATCTGAATCGGGGAGAATAAAGAACTTATATTCGGGATATTCGGGTTGTATTTCCTTCATCAGCGTCTCTACCGCTTCGTTCCGTGATATGTCAAAACTGATCACAACGTCAAATCTCACAGCTTTTTCTTCGGGATCAGCATGAAAACCGTGAAGTTGAAGCGCCCAGTCATGAGAAAGAACGATTTTTTGTATGTTGTTTCTCATGTTTGCAATTTCACTGTTCCCGGTGTTGAAAGAATACACACCAACGCCCGTGAGAATAACGCCTGTTTCTTTATATACGTTCGATTCTATTTTTCTCGTCAGCTTGTCAACTTCTTCAACTGTCATTACATCAGGCAGCTCAATATGCACAGATGCATAGTTCTTGTCGGGACCGTAGTTATTGATCAGAAGATCGTAAGCTCCGCGTACCTGAGGTTCTGATGTTATTATCTTCTTTATTTCTTTCGTCAGATCTGCATCGGCACGTCTTCCGAGTATATCTGTCAACGTGTCTCCCATCATTTCAAGACCGGATTTTATTATCATGATCGAAATAACGATTCCGATATAAGGTTCAAGCGAAATATTGAATATTTTGAAGATGATTGCGCATGCAAGAACTGATGAAGATAAGATCGCATCGAAAAGTGCGTCTGAACCGGATGCAACAAGTGCCCCGGAAGAAACCTTCTGTCCCTGTTTTTTTACAAACGCGCCAAGTATGAGCTTTGCAGCGATAGCAACAGCAATTATAATAAGCGAAATAATCGAATAATCTGGCGTTTCAGGCTCGATTATCTTTTTTATCGACTCTGTAAGCGATGTTATACCAGCATACAATACGAGCGCGGCAACGATCATGGAACTTAAATATTCAATTCTTCCGTGACCTAAAGGGTGCTTCTTGTCGGGCGCTCTTCCGGCTAATTTTGCGCCTATTACAGTTATTACCGACGACAGAGCATCCGATAAATTGTTTACGGCGTCAAGCGTTACCGCGATGGAGTTTGACATTATACCTATTATCGCCTTGAATACCGAGAGCAACACATTCGTTATTATTCCTATAGCGCTCGTTTTTACAATGGCTTTTTCCCGTTCAGCAGCGCCGAGTGATATATCTTCCATTATTGTCCTCCATTGTCCGCAATTAGCGGACAGAAAAATCATTTATTATGCACCGAGCAGATTCTGATCAAATGCAAAAAGTGCTTCGTTTATTTCAAAAATGTCATATATTCCGTTTGAAATATAGTATTCTATTATAATATCGAATTTGCTTGAATGTGAAAGCGCGAATCCTGCTTTCATAAGCATTTCTTTCGTTTCATCCAAAGAAAGCTCCAGAGCAACCGCAAACGCTATTGCCGTAGCTTTACTCGGTCTGTAAAGTCTGTCGCTTCTTATTTTTGAAAACAGCTTTCTGTCTATATTGGCTTTCTTATAGCATTCCGCGTCTGTCATTCCCGCTTCGTCTATTTTCCTGAGCAGCATTTCCGAAAAACTTTCGTCGATCTGTTTGAGCGCAGATTCAAGCGTCGTCAGTTCTTTTTTCGAAGTCGAAATTCTCGCTCCTATCATCGGCGCAGTCATCGTGTCGCATTCCGCGTCGGATTTGTCTGCAGACCATGCAAATCTGTTTTTCATCTTTCTTTCAGGGAAAGATGCTTCCGAATATGCAGAGGTGTAGGTAATATTTTCTTTAGGCAGACGATCAGTGATATAATCGTTCAGTTTTTCAAAATCTCTTTTTTGCCTGATTAATTCGTCTTTTTCGTCAACTGTTATGTAAACAGACATATCGCCGTCTGTCAGTGTATCCGACATTGACTGCTCGGCAATTTTTAACAGTCTGTCAGTATCGAAAAAACGCTCTTTTTCCGTAAGCAGAGGAAGAGTAATCGAGGAGACATCCTCTTTTCTCGCCGCAGATACGATTTCAGAGTAAAGGTTTGCGATTAACTCTTCAGTTTTATCACCGCAATTCTTTTTCGGGATAACGGCATTTATTTTAACGGGAAAACCTTCTTTGCTTTCCGCAAAAACATCTCCCGCTTTTCTTTTTCCGAAAAAATCAGGTCTTTTTTCAACAGCAACAGCATCGGTATTAACATTCGAAGATGCATTCACTATATAAAGCGGCATATTATCGCCTCCTTTGGGATAATCCCACTCTGATTTATTTGTATATTTTATCACAAATCCTTTTTTGTGTCAAGTATTTTGACGGTACAATAAAAACAGACTCCCGAAGGAGCCTGTATAATTGTAATCTGAAACTATTTTCTGAGGATCTCGTATACGGTTGCGTTTATTCTTTCCGATGTGTTTTTGCTGTCTGCCGTAATGTTGATAAGCTCTGAAAGATTATCGTTTATATTCGCAAGGTTTGTGCATGCGTCAAGAAGGATAAAACCGTAGCACACCGATGCAAATGCAAGAACAACACTCATTATTATAATGAAAATACCCGATATTACCGCAGCCGCTCCGCTGATCGCTGCTCCTCCGTATGGGTTACCCGGTATTGCTGCGAGCGATCCTGCAGACATAACTGTTATTCCCATTATAATTCCGATAAGGATTATTCCCACAAAGGAAAGCCACAGCATCACTTTTGCAAACATTATCCAGCCCATGCCTTTGCCTTTTTTTACCGTATAAGTTTTGTTCTGACCAAGGTTGGGCGGAGGAATAACTACCGTTCTTTGGATATTGTTTTCAAATCCGTTCTGCTGTGCTCCGGCAACAGCTACCGGTGTGCCGCAATTCGGGCATATTGTAGCGCCGTTTTCAATGTTGGCACCGCATTTGTTACAAATCATTTTTGATTACCTCTTTCTTTATATAAAAATATTATTGACAAATAGAAAAAAATGTGCTATAATCCAGAAAAATCAATATTGCTTTGGGGTACCGGATTTCGGTTGAGAAACACCCATTGAACCTGATGAGGTTAATACCTCCGTAGGAAAAGCAAATTATACGTCGTTTCAGGTTCGCTGTGTTTATGCTGCGGACCTTTTTGCTTTTATATTGATTATAAAGCTAAAAGGAGTGATTACTATGCAACATACTTCGGTTGCAAAAACAAACAGAAACAATAACCTCAAACGTCTTGCACTTTGCGCAATCATGATTGCACTGGCAACGGTCTTAAGCATTTTCCCAACAATCAAGGCGCCCTTGGGCGGTTCCATTACCATTGCAAGCATGGTGCCCATAATGCTCGTATCCTTTGTTTACGGACCCAAATGGGGCGTTCCCGTTGCAGTTGGCTACTCAGTCGTTCAGCTGCTTCTTGATGTCGCGGCTGTTGCATCATGGGGGCTTACTCCGGCAGTTTTTGTCGGTTGTCTTCTTATCGACTATATTATTGCTTTTTCGGTTCTCTGCGTCTGCGGCTTTTTTACGCTTAAAAAGACAACTCTTGTCAGAGTTATTCTCGGCACGCTTACCGCAGGAATGCTGAGGTATTTTGCCCACTTTGTTTCGGGTTATCTGTTCTTTGGAGCATGGGCGGAGGAGGGCTTCTCTCCGTTTACATGGGCGATCGTATATAACGGCGCTTACATGATCCCCGAAATAGCAATCTGTATCGTGGTCATGATAGCTCTTTACAAACTGATACCGAAATTTAAGGAAATGTAAAACGATATTATTTTGAACGGCGAAAAAATCTGATTTTCATTATGGTTATCGACGAAACGACCGAAATCATATAATGAAATAATGATCGGATTTTTCGCCGTTCTTTTATTTTAATTATCGCATTTGGAAAGGCTTGTGATTATATCTCTGTATACTCTGTAAGGATCATCCTTGAATGCTGAGATCATTATATCCGCCTGCGCTTTTGTCGGAGCATACATTGTCAGCTCCATGAGAGGCGAACCTTCGTCGGTCAGAGAAAAAAGAACATCAAATCCTCCGTCCGGTTTTTCTCTGCATGAAGCGGATACCCCGAGGTCTTTTCTCAGTTTTGCCACTTCTCTTGCCGTTGCAAGTATGATTTTTTCGCGAAGGGTAGGGGAAAGATCCCTGCCTAGTGCCGTTACGATCTCTGTTCCTGTTTTCTGCAATACCGCGTATTCCGTGTCGTCATCTGTGATCAGAGAAACATGGCCTTTTTCTTCAAGATCATAAAGCTCGCCGGAAGTTCCTATCTGTCCGATACCGCATTCATTCAGAATTTGCGCTATCGTTACGGAAGGGAGCGGACATCCTGCCGATCTGAGGGTAAACAGGATCATCATTTTTATTTGCTGGTCGTCGTTTATCATTTTTCTCCCTGTTTATTTATAATTTTCGTCGCCCGAAAGTCTTCTTATCGTAAGGATCGACGGTATCATCTGCTCAATTATGCATTTATCGCTCACAGCACCGTATTTTTCAAGAACTTCCGTTGGAGACATCTGCGGAAGATTTGTATATAGACTGTTGAGCACTGCGTCGCCGCCATCGGGCCAGAAACTGTATTTGCAGTTTCTGCTCATTTCAAGCAGTATTCTGTAATCCCTTGGATCGCTGAAAATGTTGGTATCGTAGTAGTTTTCTATCGATGCAGCGTCCGGATACTGTTCAAGCGGAGAAAATATCTCATCTATCAGCATTGCCGAACATTCAACCTCTTTAGCGTAAAAAGGAATAGACAGCGTTTCCGCTTTTTCATAAAATCCCACATATTTTGCAGGATCTCCGAAAGGACCTGCGGGAAACGGCAGAAGCCCGAAATTGTTTACCTTGTAAGCAATTTTATCGAATATTTCACCGGATGATGTCAAAAGCATCGCTGCTTCATTGTTCATAAACGGGTTTGTATAATTCCAGTCACCGTATCCCGTGTTCGTGAATTCAAGCATGTATTCATCGTAATTTGAAATAACATCTTTTACCCATTCCAAAGCTTCTATTCCTGCTTCCGACGTCCATCCGCAATGGTATTCCGAAACATCGTCGTTGAATTCGGCAAAAGAGGTTCCGTTGTTGAGAAGCGCCGATCGAATAAAATGCTTCAGGCATGCCGCAAGTCCCTTGATAGGAGTTGCCCTTGTATTGTCAGTGCACGCTACGGCTACTTCCATCATTTTCTCTCTTGTCCATTCGCCGTTTTCATAAAATTCGCGAAGATCGTAAAATCCTGACATACCCGTAATATCCGAATTGAACACAATCGGATAAAAGATGACGGGACCCATATTCATCCATGATACCGGAACAACACCGCACATCGTTCCTTTGCACATCAGAAATTCCCAGTCATTCGGGGCGCCCCATTTCGATTCGTCATATATATCGATGTAGTCCGAAACATGTTCGATATCCGTCAGCCCGCCTAGATTGCCGAATTCTCTTATCTGCGCTGGATCAGTAAATATAATGTCGGCAAGCGATTCTCCGGTTGCAAGAGTTGCCGAAAGGAGCGTTTTAAAGGTATTGTCCGCGCCGATGTATTTCAGATTGATTTCGCAGTTATGCCTGTTCGCAACATCTTTAAGTCTCTGTAAAGCATTGTCCGCCAGATTCGTGTCTCGCAGATAATACATCGGTTTTTCATTTATGTCGGAAGTCTGAAGTATGTAAAAAGTATATCCGCTCAAGTCTGTCTGATCCGTCGATCCGAATGTCTGGTCAAAAGCTTCTTCACTTCCGCCCGAACATGAAACAAGAACTGAAACAATCAGCAATACTGCAATCATAAACGCTGTTTTTTTCATCTATGCATTTCCTCCCTCATATGATATATCTGTATAATGATTATACAATAAACAAAAATTATTGTCAACACATAAATCATGAGATTTTTCGTGTTACGCAATATTTATTTTACCGGCAGCCATACCCTCATCTGATTTTTTCCTCTGTTTGCCCACAGACTGTACGGTATTCCGTGTATATCTGTTTTCAACAGAGCAGGCACGCTGTCAGAATAAAGGGAGTTCTGCGCTTCCCGTTTAAAACCGGAAACAGTTAATGTTCTCGTTCCGCAAAGCAGCTTTTCATCATATTCATTAAGATGTGGCAGGCTGTTTGTGTCGAAGCGGAGGGAAAGAACATCGTCATTGTTGTCAACACCTTCAAAACAGTAAACTAGCGGTCCTGCGCATATTGAAGCTTTGCCTGAAAGCGCGGGAACTTTTTCCGATGCGTAAACATATCTTGGCGAAATATCAAGCGTCAGAGTTATTTCATCACCGTTTTGCGCGCTGATAATAATATATCCGTTATTGTTATAAACAGATAGCTCGCAGCCGTTTTTTGCAGCTTTATATTTCTTGCTCCATGCGGGTATCCTCATTGCAATATTGCCGTTTCCCTCGATCTTATATCTTATTTCTCCCGAATACGGATATTCCGTTTTGCAATAAAGCTTCATTCCGTTTTTAAATGATACTTCTCCCGCTGCATACAGGTTGCAGAAAACCGTATCGTCTTTCTCTCCGTATGCGTATTTGCCTATTGAGGCTATAAGTCTTGCTGCATTCGGAGGACAGCATGCGCATGCGTGCCATCCGAAACGCGTCAGCCTTACATGGCGCTGCGTCTGGGCAACTTCAGAAATTCCCGGGACTGCCTCAAGAGGATTGACGTAGAAAAATTCCTTTCCGTCTGTCTGAATACCTGAAAGAACGGTATTGTAAAATGCGGTTTCCATCACATCACCGTATTCGCCGTTGATCTCGTCAGCAAGCATTCTTTCAGCAAACATCATAAGTGCTATCGAAGCGCACGTTTCTGCGTATACCGTGTCTGACGGCAGATCGTAATCCGTTGAAAAAGCTTCTCCGTGACATGTTGAACCTATGCCGCCTGTTATATACATACGCTTTTGTGTGATACTGTTCCAGAGCCTTTTGCATGCTTCTGAAAGCTCTTTGTCGTCTGTTTCGGTTGCCACATCTTTCATTCCCGAATACAGATATCCTGCTCTCACAGCGTGTCCTTTTGCATCGTAAAGCCTTTTGAGCGGCGTATCTGATTGCTGATATGCATAATCAGACGGATTGTTCCCCCATATATACCAGTCACGCGCTTTTATCTCTTTTTCATAGTAGTGCGGATCAACGCCGCGGCAGTCGATAAAATGCTTTGCAAGTTCAAGGCAGTGCTTATTACCCGTAACAGCATACACTTTCATAAGCGCAAGCTCGATTTCGGGGTGACCGGGATATCCTTCTGCTTTATCGGTTATAAAATGGCGGTAAATATGCTCCGCATTTTTTTCTGCAACATCAAGAAGCTTTCTCTTTCCCGTTGCCTCATAATACGCGCACGCCGCTTCCATCATATGTCCCGCACAATAAAGCTCATGCGCTTCAAGAAGATTCTGCCAGCGTCGTTCCTTCTGAGAAATCGTAAATCTTGTGTCGAGATATCCGTCTCTGTCCTGAGCATTCGCAACTAAGTCAATAACTTCATCGATCTTGTCTTCAAGTTCCTTGTCCTGAAAAACAGAAACAGAATACGCCGCTGCCTCTATCCATTTTGCAACGTCGCTGTCCTGAAATACCATTCCGTAAAAACTGCCGTGTTCTTCTCCTCGGAGCGCTTTTCCGGCATTGATAAAGTTTTCTATCGCGCCGCTTTTTTCAACGCCGTCTATTTCATCCTTCAATACCTTGTATTGATAGGGGATCATAACATTATGAACGAGCTCCTGATATTTTTTGATAAAGCCGTCAGATTTATAGTTCTTGACCGATATTTCATGTATCTTTTTCATAATGATCACCCGTAATTATTCATCTTTCAGTTTTTTCAGCCGTTTCATCACATCGTTTTGTCCGCGACCGAAATAATCGTGAAGAACTTTATATTCAGCAAACAGTTTGTCGTAAACTGCTTTTGATTTTTTGTTTGGAATATATGTTATATCGCTCAGAGATCCCATTTGTTCTGCGGCCTCAAAAACTGAATCATATCCGCCCTTTGCTTTTCCGGCAGCAACTGCGCCGAAGATCGCAGAACCTAAAGCAGGTGCCTGAGAAGAACCGCTTATTTTGATCTCCAAACCCGTTACATCTGCATATATCTGCATCGTTTCCGGGCTTTTTACGGCAATTCCGCCGGCAGCATACAGCCCTGTAACGGGTACTCCGTGCGTCTCAAAGTTTTCGATGATCATTCTTGTTCCGTATGCCGTTGATTCAACGAGCGCCTTATATATTTCTTCAGGCTTTGTGGCAAGCGTCATTCCCAGGATCATTCCAGAAAGATCCACGTCAACAAGAATGGATCTGTTGCCGTTCCACCAGTCAAGAGCAAGAAGGCCGCTTTTGCCTGCGGGAATTTTCTCGGCTTTTTCCGCAAGCAGCTGCTGCGGAGATATCCCTCTGCTTTCGGCTTCTGCTTTATATTCCCCGGACAGCATATTTTCCGTAAACCACGCAAAACTGTCGCCGACACAGCTCTGTCCTGCCTCATATCCTATCATTCCCGGCAAAATACCGTCTTCGACCGAACCGCAAATACCGGGAACATATCTGTCTTCGTCGGAAAGCAGCATGTGACATGTTGATGTGCCCATGATCATAAGCATATTGCCCTTTTCTTTCATTCCCAGCGCGGGAACGGTAACGTGAGCGTCAACATTTGCAACAGCAACAGCGCATCTTTCACAAAGTCCGGTCATTTCGGCTGCTTCTTTTGTGATTTCACCCGCCTTTGAACCAATAGGCGAAACGGGACAAGAAAATTTTTCTTCAATTACGTTTTCAAGTCTTTTATCAAGCGATGCAAAGAATTCTTTTGACGGATATCCGTATTTTTTATTCCACATAGCCTTGTAACCGGCTGTGCATGAATTTTTCGTCTCTTTTCCGCATAGCCGACTTATTACCCAGTCGGCAGCTTCAACAAACGAGTCTGCCGCTTCATAAACTTCGGGCGCTTTGTCAAGAGTTTCCCATATCTTCGGGAACATCCATTCGGAAGAAATCTTTCCTCCGTATGAATTTATCCATTTTTCGTCGCGTTCATGAGCGATCTCGTTGAGTCTGTTTGCTTTATCCTGAGCAGCATGGTGTTTCCACAGCTTTACATATGCGTAAGGATTGCTTTTGAATTTATCTGTAAAACAAAGAGGCGTTCCGTCTTTTTTGATCGGAAGCATCGTGCATGCGGTAAAATCAATGCCTAACCCGATTATATCCTCGGCTTTGACACCGCTCTTTTTTATAACATCGGGGATCGTATTTTTTAATACGTCTATATAATCCTGCGGATGCTGTAATGCAAAATCCTGAGGAAGACCGCCGAACATTTTATTGGCAAATTCTGATCCTGTCGAAATAACGGCATGAGGATATTCCATTACGGAACAGCATATTTCTTCGGGCGATCCTACTTTAAACAGCGCGGCTCTTCCCGAAAGTGTTCCGAAATCAATTCCCAGAGTGTATTTCATAAAAAACAAAACCTCCGATAACTCCGATAATAATATTAAGTATCATAAGACAATTATATTGTATTTTTAAAAAAAAGTCAATAGAAATATTGCACTAGCAACGGTGTAATTTCTGTTTGTTTGTGAATTTTTGGCGAATGGCGTAACTACTATTGATTTTTTTTATTTTTTATAGTATAATATAGGGAGTCAATTAAAATAGGTTATTATTGGATCATTCACATTGTTAAACGAAAGGTTGACTGTATCATGACAGACAAAAACGAAATAATCACCAAATTTATCGAGTTATACGGCGGCGATCCTTCGGATGTAAGAGTTTTTTCTTCTCCGGGACGCGTAAATCTTATCGGTGAACATACTGACTATAACGGAGGGTTTGTTTTCCCCGCCGCGCTTTCTCAGTCTTCTACCGTAGCTGTCAGAAGAAACGACAGCGGATTTATTCGCATTGCCGCAACCGATCTCCCCGACAGGGTCTGCCTTGATATCAGTAAACTTGCTGATTATAAAGATCTTAAATGGGGCAACTATCAGGCAGGCGTAGCGTATGTTATGCAGCAAAGCGGTTATCTGATCTCTTCCTGCGATATACTTTATGACGATACTGTTCCGTTTGGCGCGGGACTTTCATCTTCCGCCGCTATTGAAGTTGTTATGGCACTCGTTATTGCACAGTTTTCATATGAGCAGGGCGTTACCGATAAGCCGAATATGATCGAGCTTGCCAAACTATCTCAAAAAGCTGAAAATACATACTGTGGCGTAAACTGCGGCATAATGGATCAGTTTGCTTCTGCTATGGGCAGAAAAAATCATGCAGTTTTTCTGGATTGCAAGGATCTCAGCTTCAAATACGTGCCGCTGGATCTTAACGGTTACAAAATCGTTATAGGTAATACAAATAAAAAACGTTCTCTTGCCGAATCAAAATATAATGAAAGACGCGCACAGTGCGAAGAGGCTCTTTCTCAGCTCAAGCTGGCTTATCCCGAGGCAGAATGTCTTCGTGATATCAGCGCCGAACAGTTTGAAAACGCCAAAACACTTGTTCTCGACGATATATGCCGCATGAGGGCGGAACATGTTATTTATGAATGCGACAGAGTTCTGAAATCTGTTGAGGCGCTTAATTCCGGCGATATCCGTTCTTTCGGCAATCTCATGACAGCTTCTCATATTTCCCTCCGCGATCTTTATGAGGTAACGGGTCCGCATCTCGATATAATGGTAGAAGAAAGTCTCGCTATCGAAGGTTGTATCGGTTCAAGAATGACAGGAGCAGGCTTCGGCGGATGCACAGTCAGCATTGTTGCAGATTACGCTATCGACGAATTTATCTCTGAAGTCGGCAAAAATTATGAATCCCGCACCGGCATAGTTCCCGCTTTCTATATAAGCGAAGCAGGGGATGGGGGACGCGAAATCCTGTAAAAAAAGAGGCAACCGAATTTTCGGTTGCCATTCATGTTTATTTATGAAATCTCTATAAGAGAAAAGTATTTATTTATTCCGTTTACTATTCCTTCCACGATTTTTTTCTGGAATTCCGGGTCATTCATCGCTTTATCGTCGGACGGACATGATGAAAATCCCATTTCAAGAAGGAGTATCGGAACTTTGCAGAACGCAAACATCGATGTCTTATCTATCGGGTTAAGACCTCTGTTTTTCAGTCCCGTTGCTTTTGCATATTCTTCTAAAATAACGGTTGCTGCGTGCTTTGATAAATATTCGAGCCGTTCGCTCGGATATCCTGCCCATATCTTTGGGACAAGTACAAGTGCGCCGCTTTGTTTCGGGTCTTCGTCATATGAATTACAATGCAGCGAGATCATCAGATCAGCATTGTTTCTGTTTGCAACGGCAGCCCGTTCTGCTCCAGAGAGTTTTTCTTTTATATCAGGATGGCTTAAAAGAACCTTGTATCCGTATGCCTCAAGCGCAGACTTCAACTTGCCGGCGATCTCATGTGTCGTTTCATATTCCGGAATTTTGGTTTTGGTCCCTTCTGTTCCGATCGTAAGCAGAGAATTATGCACCCACGATGTGGTTTTCGACGGATCTATATACGGTGACAGCCATACGTCCGATTTACGCGTTTCGTCCTGATGTCCTGCGTCGAGCACTATAACACGTGTATCCTTGTTTGAACCAAGAATCGGATTATCTTGTGCAAATGTTTTGTAATGTGCGTTGGCAGATTCATAAACCGCAGGTAAAACCTGGTCAATTCTGTAATACAGGTCAATTTTGTCATTAGGATTTAATGTTGACGGATCTATCAGCGCGGAAAGGTCAAATTCGCTGCTGTGCCCGTCGTCCGGTGCTTCTTCAGTATCGTTTTCTTCTGGATTGTTGTCGGTTATGCTTTTTCCGCTTGTTTCCGAATGATTTTTTGAGTTGATATCAATAAAACTCATTATCATCCATACGATCAAAACAGCAATAACGGCAAGTACGGCAAAAAATGAGATTTGCTTAATCAAAAGATTCCTTTTTCGCCTTCGTATCTCTTTTTTCTTCTGTTCGTATAGTCTTCTTTGACGTTCAAGCTGTTGCTTCCTTTGCCCCGGCGGGGGAATGCGTGTTCTTGTATTCAAAAAAAAACTTCCTTCTGACTATATATTTCAATATAGCTATTATATCAAATTTTAACGATAATGTCAAGTTGCTGCAAATCAATTCTCAACGCACCTTGAGTTATTCATACCAGGCGGTGATCAAATGTTAAAAAAATCCGATATTGTTCTTTCAATCATTTTTATTATTTTTATTTTCGGCTTCGGGATACTTTTTATTGCTTTGCCCGATACCGATTTTTCGGAAAGTGAAAACAGAGTTCTTGCAAAAGCTCCGAAAATATCATTAACTTCCGTTACGGACGGCTCGTTTGAGTCAGGCTTCGAAAACTATATAACTGATCAGTTTCCTTTCCGTGATTTCTTTGTCCGCTCCAATACTGCCGTTTCAATGTATGCGCTTTGCAAACGGGATATTAATGGCGTTTATATCGGTAAAGACGGTTATCTTTTTGAAAAGTTTGAAAACATCGATACTGACCGTATGAATAAACAGATAAATGCTCTTACTTTGTTTTCGGAACGACTTGATGCCCCTGTTTATTTCGCTGTTGTTCCTAATTCCATAGCTGTTTACGGCAGCAAAATTCCTGCCTTTGCTCCTGCCGAAAAAGAATATAACGGTAAGACGCTTTCAAATCAGCGCGCATATATCGATCGTTTCTATTCTTCACTCCCTCCTTCTGTCACAACGATCGATCTCACTTCGGCGCTTGAAGCGAAAAAAGATGAATATATTTATTACCGCACGGATCATCATTGGACAACTCTCGGTGCATTTTACGCTTATCAGACTATATGCAACTCTATCGGCATCACTCCAACCAATAAAGAGGATTACGATATTACCCCAATAAGCAGCAGCTTTTACGGAACACTGTTTTCCAAGGGCAATTTCCCTGTCGCGCCGGATACTATCACTCGCTTCGATCTGAAAGATCAGCCCGTTTATTCCGTTGTTTCGGACGGTGAAACTAAATCATCATTATACGATGAAAGCTATCTCTCCAAAAAAGACAAATATTCTTATTTTATGTCCGGCAATCCTGCTCATCTTACCGTTACAACAAATTCATGCACATCCAAAACAGCTGTTTTTATTAAAGATTCATATACACATTGTTTATTGCCGTTTTTTATTACGCATTTCAGCACGATCCATATGATAGACCCTCGCTACATAAACGAAAATCTTACCGAATATGTTTCTTCGTTGGAACCCGATGTTGTTATTGTAATATATAACGCAAAAACGCTTTCGGAAGATACTAATTTCATCAAGCTCGGATATACTCCCCGAAACAAATCATAAATATAAGATCGGAATACATTATAATGAAAAATCGTATCGTCTATAAAATCGTATTGACAGCAATGTTTTTTGCTCTCGGCCTCATTCTTCCTTTTTTGACAGGACAAATCCCTGCGATCGGTTCTATGCTGCTTCCTATGCATCTGCCTGTTTTCCTTTGCGCGCTTATCTGCGGATGGCAGTATGCAGCCATGATAGGCGTTGCTCTTCCGCTTATTCGTTCCCTTCTCTTTACAATGCCGCCGATGTTCCCTACAGCGGTAGCTATGGTATTCGAACTTCTCACTTACGGGTTGATCACCGGTCTTGTTTACCTTCTATTTAAACGCAAAAATATACTCAGCGTATATATTTCGCTTATCGCAGGTATGCTCGCAGGAAGGTTTGTGTGGGGTGTAGTTCAGTATATCCTTCTTACATCCTCAGGTAAAGAGTTCACATTCGCCGCTTTTATCGCAGGCGCATTCACAAACGCCGTTCCGGGTATTATTGTTCAGCTTGTTTTGATTCCGCTTATCATGTTCGCTCTTGATAAAGCGAAGCTTCTTCCATTCAATTCAAAATAACGCATTTATAAACCATACATAAAAAATCCCGTGTTTTAACGGGATTTTTTAGCGTTTATAATCTTTTATCGCTCTTCTCTGAAATAATTCGTTCCAAGTGAAGCGGGCGGTTGGTTTTCTCTCTTCTTTCTCATGCTTACAATAACAAGAACGATTATTGTTACCACGTAAGGCAGCATCTGCATAAGAGGCAGCAAATTCATTGATACCGAAACATAATTAAACAGTATGTAAAGACCACCGAAGAGGTATGAACCGAGAATACTGATGTTTGGTCTCCATATTGCGAATATTACTATTGCTATAGCAAGCCAGCCTCTGTCTCCGAATGCGTCGTTTGCCCATATTCCTTTTGAATAGTCAAGAATGTAATACAGTCCGCCAAGGCCGGCGATCATCCCGCCTATACACGTTGCAAAATATTTGTATTTGTTTACGTTTATTCCGGCAGCGTCGGCTGTAGCGGGACTTTCGCCTACGGCACGCAGCTGCAGCCCGATCCTTGTTCGCTTAAGAATAAAGGATACTGCAAGCGCAATTATTACCGCAAGATAGACCATAAAACCGTAAGAGAAAAACAGCTGACCGAAAACGCCAAGATTATCAGCAAATGGCAGTGTTGTTCGATATGCTGCAGATATTTTGGAAAGCGCAAGAAAAGGTGTGTCGCTGTTTGTTATTTTAATAAGCGAACCACCGAAGAAATTGCCTAATCCTACACCGAAAGTAGTCAGTGCAAGACCTGTTACATTCTGATTCGCGCGAAGGGTTATCGTCAGAAAGCCGTAAATCAGAGAAGCTAGTAAGGAGCCTGCAAGACTGCTCAGCAAAGGAATTATTATCGCAAGAGCCGTTATCACTTTCGATGTGGAATTCTGATAGAAAAATCCGCCTATAACGCCCGAAATTGCGCCTATATACATTATTCCCGGAATACCGAGGTTGAGATTTCCGGATTTCTCGGTAAGTATTTCACCGGTAGAACCGAAGAGCAGGGGAGTGCCCTGCATTATTGCTCTGACAATAAGCTCAACTATCTGCTCAATTATTGCCATTGAGTTCAACCTCCTTACTTTCCTTTTTTGCAATATTGAAATGAATTTTGTAATTTATAAAGAATTCACAGCCTATAATGAAAAAGAGGATTATGCCTGTAAGAATATCGGAAAACGATTTGTTTAGACCGAGTGTCATTGAAACGTTTTCCGCGCCTCTGCTCAAAACCACGATCAGCAATGTTGTGAATATCATAATTAACGGATTGAATTTTGCGAGCCACGAAACCATTATAGCTGTAAAGCCGTTGCCGGCGGCAAGATTCGGGTCTATGGAATACGATGTCGCTCCCACAAGCAGTACTCCGATCAGACCGCAAAGCGCACCCGAAAGAGCCATAGTTCTGATAATGACCTTTTTAACGTTTATTCCTATATATTTCGCCGTGTTTTCGCTTTCTCCTACAACAGCGATTTCATATCCGTGTTTGCTTGTTCTGAGGTATATATACATCATTGCCGTCATTACGGCAACAACAATAATATTCAGCATATACTGCTGATCAAAAAGAACAGGCAGTCTGCCGTATTGTAAGAGACTCGGTCCAACAGTGCTTGATCCGCTTTTGTCTGCAACTTTAAGGAAAAACTTGATTAGCTGTATCGCAACATAGTTCATCATCAGCGTGAACAGGGTTTCGTTAGTTTTCCAGTATGCCTTAAATACCGCAGGTATTATGCCCCATATTGCGCCTGCACAAACTCCGGCAAGAACAACAAGTATGCACGTAAGCCAATGGGGGAGAGAGGAGGCGGTCATCATAACAAGAGCCGACGCAAGAGCGCCTATAAGTACCTGTCCTTCTCCTCCTGTATTCCAGAATTTCATCTTGAATGCCGGGGTCAGCGCCAGTGCGATACCCAAAAGCATTGCAACAGACTGTGCCGTTCCCCATATCCTGAACTGTCCGAAAGCGCCGTCGATAACGGTCGAAAACAGTCTGATGGGGTTTTCGCCTGTGATAAGCAAAGTGATAACGGATGATACTGCAAGAGCTGCTATTATCGCAATTACTCGAACAAGTATGTTTCTTTTCAGCGAAGTAGCGTCTCGCTTCGTGATTGTTATGAACGGAGCTTTTTTCACATGCGTGTAATCTTTTGCGGAAACTGCTGTCTTATTCATTCGCTTTCACTCCATTCACTTTCGTCATCAACAACCCGACTTCCTCTTTTTCAGCTGTCCTGCCGTCAAGTATTCCTGAAACCGTGCCTGCGCACAAAACAAGTATCCTGTCACATAATTCAAGAAGAACATCAAGGTCTTCGCCAACATAAATAACTGCAACGCCGTTTTCTTTCTGCTTGTTCAGCAGGTTATAAATAGTATATGATGAATTGATATCAAGTCCTCTTACGGGATATGCAACCATAAGCACAGACGGAGCCGAGGCGATCTCTCTTCCTACAAGGACCTTCTGAACATTTCCTCCCGAAAGCCGTCTAACAGGGGTCTGAGCGCTTGGAGTCACTACTTCAAGGCTTTCTATTATTTCTTCAGCAAGCTGTTTCGGGGGTTGACGGTCAACAAAAACCGATTTTCCTTTTTTATAACTGCGAAGCATCATGTTGTCAATTATATCCATGTTCCCAACGAGCCCCATACCGAGTCTGTCTTCGGGAACAAAAGAAAGTCTTACCCCGAGTTCTCTTATCTGCAGGGGAGTTTTACTTCTCAGCTCTGTTATTTGAGAATCTGAGGGATTTATATACGTTATACTGCCGCTGTCAAGTGGCCTGAGACCTGCTATTGCTTCAAGAAGCTCTCTCTGACCGCTGCCTGCAATCCCTGCAATACCGAGGATTTCGCCTGCTTTTGCTGTAAATGAAATATCTTTCAGCACCTTAACCCCATCCGGGTTAGTAAGATTGATACCTGAAACAACAAGTCTTTCAGTTGCGTTTTTCGGTTCCGATCTGCCGATGTTCAAAGATATCCTTTTACCTACCATCATCTCGGTAAGTTCGTTTTCGGTCGTTTCCGTTGTATTTACCGTTGCGATATGTTCGCCTTTTCTCAATACGGTTACCCTGTCTGAAATAGCAAGAACCTCATGCAGCTTGTGAGTTATTATCAAAATCGATTTTCCGTCTTTTCGCATGTTGCGAATGACATCAAACAGCTTTTCTGTCTCCTGAGGTGTTAAAACGGCTGTAGGCTCATCAAGGATAAGAATATCTGCGCCACGATATAAAACTTTTATTATTTCGACTGTCTGTTTTTCCGAAACAGACATTTCATAAATCTTTTTATTAGGATCAAGAACAAATCCGTATTTCTGAGAAATTTTCTTAACTTCCTCTGTTGCTTTTGCAATATTATACTTTTTGCCGTCATTGATTCCGAGAATAATATTTTCGGTCGCAGTAAACAAATCAACAAGCTTAAAATGCTGGTGGACCATTCCGATTTTGTATCTGAATGCATCTTTGGGTGAGTTTATTGAAGCTTTTTCTCCGTTTACATAAATCTCGCCGCTGTCAGGGTGATAAATTCCCGCGATCATGTTCATCAGTGTCGTTTTACCGCTTCCGTTTTCTCCGAGAATGGCAAGAACTTCACCGTAGCGGACATCAAGATCAACGTTCTTGTTCGCAATTACTTTTGTTCCGAATGACTTTGTAATATTGCGAAGCTGCAAAGCGTAATTCTTATTGATCGATTCAGACATCAGAAAGGCCTCCGTATTAAAATAAGGCGGGGCAGAGGCCCCGCCTTATTGGGGTAATATTTGGTTAATGGGAATTAATACATTTCGTTGATGAATTCAATACCGTCGATTCTGAGATCGAAATAAGGAGCGGAACGGTATTCGGATTCATGGAAGTATCCGTCGGATACAACTTCTGTATCAGGTGTGAATGATGTGTCGTATTCAACATCTGCAAGATAAGAAGTAACTTCTTCGCCGCCAACTGTGAATGTGGAAGTATCGAATACGTGAAGTGTTCCTGCTTTGAATTTAGCTACGGCAGCTTCAACTTCAGTCTTCATTTTGTCATTCATTGTTGCGGTGTTAAGTCCTGTAAGAATAACTGAACCTGTTGAAATGTCGCCTGTCCAGTTCGCGTCAATGGGATTGCCGTCCTGAACCTGTTTGATTATGTATGCAAAGTAAGGAGCCCAGTCGATAGCAGAAGAAATAAGAAATGTTGTTTCGCCTGCGCTGATTGTGCTTCCGTTGTAAGAAACATTGGGAACGCCTTCTGCTTCACAAGCACTCGGAGCTCCGAGAGAGTCTGCATGCTGGCTTATAAGAACGCATTTATCTGTTTTGATAAGAGCATTTGCAGCTTCCTGCTCTGCCGCCTGATCATACCATGAACCTGTGTAACGAACTTTCATAGTAACTGACGGGCAAACATATTTAGCGCCGAGATAGAAAGAAGTAAGACCTGATATAACCTCAGCGTATGTGTATGCGCCAACATAACCCATAACTGCCTGTTCTGCTGTGATTTTGCCTGCATCGATCATTTCGTTGAGCTTAAGGCCTGCAACTATACCGGCAAGAAAACGACCTTCGTAAATAGCTGCAAAAGCGTTGTGGAAGTTCGCAAGACCTTCTGTTGCGGCTCTGGTTCCGGTTGCGTGACAAAATTCAACATCCGGATAAGCCTTGGCAGCTGCGATCATGTGTTCTTCATGTCCGAAACTGTCTGCAAATACGATTTTGCATCCGTTTTCAGCAAGTTCTTTCGCTGCGTCTTCGCAAGCTGAGCTTTCGGGAATGTTTGTCTTTATGAGAACCTGTGAATCAGAAAGACCAAGGGCTTCCTGTGTTCTTTTGATGGATTTGATGAAGTTGTTGTCATATGTGGAGTTTTCATCATGCAGGCAGATAACGCCTATTTTGAAATCTTCAGATACGTCAAACTTCTCGATAGCAAATGCGGGAAGAAGGGGATCGGTTTCACTTGCTTCAACAGCAGTGTCACCGTTACAGCCGGCAAGGGCTGCTACTGCGGAAAGCAACATTGCTATTGCTATAAACGCAGCAAGAATTTTTCTGTTCATTGGTTTGTACCTCCTGAATTTTCTATTTTATAATATTTCAACGCACAAGGCGTTTACTGACTTTGTTTTTTTACTCAAAAATTATACCGTTTTCATCCATTGATCTTATTTTAGCAAGAGATTCAACCCGAATTCCCGAATCCCGAATGATTTTGCCGCCGTTCTGATACATTTTTTCTATTACGATGCCTGCGCCGACAACAGTTGCGCCGGCATTTTGAACAAGCGAAATAAGTGCTGTCAGAGCGCTGCCTTTTGCAAGAAAATCATCAATGATCAAAACTCTGTCATCGGAATTAAGAAATTCTTTGGATATTCTTACGGTATAATTGCGTTCATGCGTATAACTGTAAACCTGAGCAGTATAAACATCACCAAAAATATTGTTTGTGGGAGTTTTTTTTGCAAAAACAACGGGTACGTTGAAATGTGTCGCGGCAAGGCATGCTATACCGATCCCCGACGCCTCGATAGTCACTATTTTTGTAACATTTTCATCTCTGAAAAGTCTGTAAAACTCTTTTGTGACCTCATTCATAAAAGGGACATCGATCTGGTGGTTGACAAAACAGTCAACTTTCAGCACATCGCCTGCGCCGATTTTTCCATCTCTAAGAATTCTTTCCTCAAGAAGTTTCATTCTGCGTCACCCGCTAAATAAATATGTATTATTATATAATATTTTCTATTAAAAATCAACATCTGAAAAGTCTAAATAATATTGTCATCTTTGTGTCTTGTTTATGACATTTATAACGTCAGGCATTTTCCGACATCATGTAAACAATTATCGCTGCCGCGAAACAAAACGCGGCAGCGAAATAGCGTAATTATCTGTAAATAGGACCGTATGCCTGGCAGTATCTGAAATCTGCTCCTTCTTTGTCCATACCGAAAGCTGCAACCGTGGACGGACGGAATATCTTGTCTTCGTCAACATTATGCATGCATACGGGAATTCTGAGCATAGACGCAAGAGTGATAAGGTCCGCACCGATATGTCCGTATGTGAATGCGCAGTGGTTTGCACCCCAGTTTGCCATAACGGAGTATGCGTCTTTGAAAGCGCCTGTTCCGGTAAGACGGGGAGAGAACCATGTCTGAGGCCACTGAGGGTCTGTTCTGTCCGCAAGAATTTTCTGAACATCATCGGGAAGAGCTACGGACCAGCCTTCTGCAATCTGAATTACGGGACCGAGATTTTTAATATAGTTAACTCTGACCATCGTCAGCGGCATGCCGTCTTTTGTCTTGAAATTCGAACAGAATCCGCCTGCGCGGAAATATTCGAGATTTGCATTTGCAAACGGAGTTGCTTCCATGCATTTCTCAACTTCATCATCTGTGATCTCCCAGAAAGGTTTGCAAACAGGCTTTCCGTCTTTTGTCTGTTCTCCGGAAAGGTCAAGAGAGCAAGCGCCTGAATTTGTAAGATGAATAATGCCTGTAGCTGCTCTTCCTTCAGGTTTCCACTTCGTCACTCTCTCGATAGACTCAGCATTCCAGAATGTTCTTACATCCGCAAATCCTGCAGCTTTATCGGAAATAAGGTGTGAAAGAAGCATAGCAACGCCGTTGAGCGCATCGTTTTCCGTCGCTACTACAAATGCTTCGCGTGTGCCGTTCCAGTCAAACGAGGAACAGAGCATAGCTTCAAGGAAATCACCGTTTGGCATGTGGTCTGTCCACTGTCTCTGACCCTGGAAGCCTGCTGCTATTGCGTTGTGACCGTTGCTTTCTTCAACCCAGCCTATTTCGGCAAGCTTGGGGTTGCCTATCATAAGATCTCTTGCAATAAGGAACATCTTTACGCAGGTTTCCCAGTTCTTGTCCTTCTGCTCGCGTGTGAGCGGTTTTGCGTTAATTTCGATTCCCTCTTTGCAATGCTTTTTAACCCAGACCATTGCCTTGTCAAATTCTTCATGATCGTATATCTCAAGGTCGATTCTTCTTCTGAATTCTACCATATCAATATATTCGTTTCTCATGCCGAGATAATTCTGAAATACTTCTTCGTTGGGAATAGAGCCGCCAATACCCATAGCAACATTGCCCATCGCCAGATAGCTCTTGCCTTTAAGGGTTGCGACAACAAGACCTGCTTTTACAAATCTGAGTATTTTTTCTTTAACATCTTCGGGAATGGAAGTGTCGTCTTTGTCTTTAACATCTTTTCCGTAAATACCGAATGCGGGATGTCCCTTCTGGCTGTGGCTGGCAAGCGCCGATGCGAGATATACAGCGCCCGGTCTTTCCGTTCCGTTAAATCCCCAGATAGCTGTGGGTACACCCGGTACCTGATGCGTTGTTTCAGTTCCGTAGCACCAGCAGGGCGTTACGGTAAGAACTACGCCTACACCTTCTCTGTCAAATTTATCCTGGCATGCCGCCGCTTCAGCAACGCCGCCAATGCATGTATCGGCTATAACGCATTCAACCGTTTCGCCAGATGAATGGTGAAGATTCGAAGAAATCAGTTCGGCTGCGCTTTTTGCCATATTCATCGTCTGATCTTCAAGCGATTCGCGAGGTCCGAAACGTCTTCCGTCTATACAGGGACGGATACCTACTTTCGGCAGTCTGCCTTTAAGTCTGTTTGCCATAGTAGAAATCTCCTTAACTTTTTTTAATATACTTTATTATATCATTGAGGCAATTATTTGTCAAGCACTTTTGATAAATTGTCCTTATATTTTATCAAACGTTTTTTATTCCAAAAACGATTCCATGGGTTGAATTTTATGACCGGATATGCTATAATATCAATATTATCAATATTGAAAACCGAAAGGGGTATAAAAATGAAATTAGTGGAAAGACATTCGCCGTCTTGTGAAATTGCATTTCCGAAAAAAACGGAAAGTATAAACCGCGCAGCGGAAATTCTTCAAAAATATATTTTTGATGTTACAGACTGTATGATCCCAATTGCAGCGAGTGTTTGTGATAAATGTCTGAAAAATAAGATTATCCTCGATGTTTTTCCTTTTGATTTTTCTCCCCAAATAAATGAAGATCTCGGCAACGAAGGCTTTGTTATCGCGGAAAAAAACGGAACAGCATTTATACTTGCCGCGTGCGAAAACTCTTTGATATTCGGCTGTTATGAATTCCTTGAAAAATATGCGGGATGTATGTGGCTGACTTCAACCGAAGATTATATACCGCATCGCTGCTCGCTAGAAATCCCGGACGGAACATTTGATATCAGTAAGCCTGCCATTGATTACAGAGAGGTCTTTTACCGCGATGCATGGGATCCTGTTTTTGCCGAAAAGCATAAGCTGAACGGTCAGTTTTCACACATGAAAAACAGGAAGATCCTTGAAGGGCACAAAAACTGGGGTTTCTGGTGCCATTCGTTTTTTAATCTTATCCCGCCTGCAGAATACTACACCGAACATCCCGAATACTTTTCTCTTGTAGATGGCGAACGAATCAATGACGGTCAGCTTTGCTGCACAAACGATGAAATGATAAAAAACGCTATCAAAAATCTGAAACGGTTTATTGATGAAAAACCGGAGGCAAAATACTGGTCGGTATCTCAAAATGACAATGCGCGTTTCTGCACGTGCGAAAAATGCCGCAAACTTGATGAGGAAGCAGGCTCTCATATCGGATCTATCATGTATTTTGTCAATAAAGTCGCAGATGCTTTCCCCGACAAAATCATATCAACGCTCTCTTACTGGTACAGCCGCACTGCTCCGAAAAAAATCGAGATGCGTAAAAATGTACATATTATGCTTTGCAATATCGAGTGCGATCGATCAAAACCGATAGAAAAAAATCCTCAATGCGAAAGCTTTGTCAAAGATCTTGCCGTCTGGCATAATTACTGCGGAAATATTTTTCTCTGGGATTATGATATTCAGTTTTCAAATCTAATATCGCCTTTCCCGAATTTCAGAATACTCGGACCGAATATGCGTTTCTTTTATGAAAACAATGTCCGTTCGATCTTCAATCAGGGAAACCGCGAAAAAAACGGCGATTTCTGGGCTCTTCGATCATATCTTCTCGCAAAACTCTCATGGGATCCGTATATAGATACTGAAAAGGTCAAACACGATTTTATTTATGCTTACTATGGTGCAGCAGCTCCATATATAGAAAAATATCTTGACACAATGGCGGATGAACTTGAAAAAACAGGTGAACCTCTTTCGATTTTCGGTCAGCCGCAGGATGAAAAATTCTTATCAAAAGAAATAATTCCCACATATCTTGATCTGTTTTCTTCCGCCGAAAATGCAGTGAAAGACGATAAAAAACTGCTGCTTCGCGTTGAAGAGGACAAGCTCGGTCTCGTTTACGCTATCCTCAAGGCAAAGCTTTATAACAGCGAAGACGAAAAAGCGTCGTATATTTCATTTTTCAGAAGAGTTGCGACTGAAATAGGTCTTGAAAAAGTGGAGGAATGGACTCAGACCGTTGATATCTTTCTTGATATGATCTCAAAAACAGAATAACATATGATATATCTTGAGGTGAATTATGAAAAACAATACTGTTTCGCATATTATTTCCTTTCTGCTATGCATGGTTATGGTTCTTCTTGTTGCGTGCTCCGCAGGACAGATCGACGAAGTGATCCCGGAATACTCTTCGAGTATCACGGGCGACCTTGATCTGAACGGAAAGAATTTCGTTTTCGGTATGGTGAAGGACTACTTTTTTGAAGGTAAAGATTCTGTTCTTACATACATATACAATACCGAATTCGGCGATCTTGCTCTTCAGCGTCTTCGTGATGTCGAAAATAAGCATAACTGCAAAATCGAATTCCGGTATGTTTCAAGGGCAGGGGAGGCGGCGTATATCGATGTCCTTTCCAATTCATATACGTATGACCTTATACAGGAAGAGTCATACTGGCTTGTCGGATATATCCCGATAGGTATTTTCACCGATCTTGCTCTTCTCGAAAATATAGATGTCTCCAATCAGGCAAAATGGGGCAACAGACAGCTTCTTCTCTCTACCATGTGGAACGGCGCAGTATATGGAGTTGTGCCCGCATTGCATCCGCTCCGGACTCAGAACTCCGTCGCCGGAATAATAGGTATAAATGAGGATTATATTTCCACGCTTGGTGTTACTGACCCGAGGGATTATTATGAAAACGGCACGTGGAACTGGGATACATTCACCAACGTCCTTAATAATTATACATTTAATGCGATGAGTGGGGATAAAGTATATTCTTTTGCAAGTGACGCAAGCAGATTTGTGCGCTCCGTTGCATTTTCAAACGGTGACGAGTATATTACATACAACGCCAAAGAAGATACGTTTGAACTCGGTCTTTATACCGATACTGCGCTTCTTGCTTTGAATCAGTGGTATGAGTGGATGAATGGTCCGACATCTTATAATATTCTCGATGAACCAGGTCTTGATCCTCTTATAACCGGGCGCGCTGTTCTAGGCAATCTTGATGCTTTTGAAATTCTTTCCAATACCGATTCTGTTGCGTATAACCTCAATAATTACGGTATAGTTCCATATCCTAACGGACCGGATGCTTCTCCCGGTTGGTATCAGGCGTATAACGAATCGACCGATTTCACAATTTGTATTCCTGTCAGCGCACCAGATGCAGAAGCTACTGCCGTTATTATGGATAGCCTTTATGAGCCTTTTGAAGGATACGAAACAAAGGAAGATATAATTGATTATCTTGACAAGAATTTCTTTCTTGACCCGCGTGACTCTGAATTGTTTTATGAACTTGCAGATGTAGATAAAACATACTTCTTTGCAACTATGGACGGACTTTTTGACATTTGGAACGATTTTCTTGTCCGCACACCTTCCGAAACGCTTGCAAAATTCAAAGATATTCAATATTCAAAATCAGAAAAAAATCTTCTTCCGCGTCTCAGAACTGCGTATGAAATATACGGAGAATAAGCAAATAATAATAAAAACAATGTCCTCTTATACTTTCGCATAAGAGGACTTTTTGTTACTTAAATTTTCAGCTTCGATTTCCTTTTTTAAGACAAAGCAGAGATCCTGTTAAAGAGATGATTAATATAAGAGGAAAAACGACAGAAACATCGGCGGTCGAAGGATTATTTGCTTTTACTTCCTTGTTTTCATATGTCTCTAAATATATTATCTCTGATTCATTTTTTAAAGTTGTTTGCGCAATTCTCCAGCCTTTTTGAGTATAATAAAGGCCTATATAGAAATCGTCGTATGTATTTTCAAGGTCATGCATATCGTTGTCAAAATAAACAGTAACACGGTATAAGTGCCATGCTCCGTTTTCAGAGGTAAATACTTCTTCTGTGGCGAAGTTATCATAGTCAAAAGTGAACTGCGCGACCTTACCGCCTATATCGTAAAGCTCGTTTCCGAACACTGTAATTGTGGTGTCTTCAATATAATGTTCAGCGATATTATCGGTAAAAAGAGTTTTCAGATATCCCGTAAATTTTGCAAAGGTTGAAAAATCATCTAGTAAGGGGTATTTTTCTATTCCGTAATCGTTTATCGGGGTTCTTGTATAATCAAGCATTTCTGTGTTGTCGTAAAGATCGGTTTTAAAAAGCCACAACCGTGTTGATATCATTGCTCTTGCTTCATCAGAAGAAAGACCTGACGGCGGTGTAGACTCGGGAAGGTAATTCATTACTCCGTTCTCCGAAATCTTAACTCTTACGCAGTCGTCAATATAATCGATCTGTTCGTTTCCTATATCCAGGCTTTTTATCGAAAATACGGAAAGGACAGCGTTGTCTTCATCATAACAGTATTTGATTTCTTCGGCATTTTCGAATCTTTTTGAATCCGATACTATTTTTGAAACCGTTTCAGTCATCGATGCGGCAAAAGTAATTGCGGAGAACAACAAAACAGACAATAGCGCAAATAGTTCTGTCCACACTATTATTTTAATAATCCGCTTCATATTATCACCCTTATTAGTATATTTTTTTACTTATATTCTCTTTCTGAGAATATCTTTCTTCCGGTTGTAAAAATCGTAATAAACACCTTTATCGAGCGCATTTCGTATGTCTTTCATAAGATTGTTGTAAAAATACAGGTTATGCATCACCGCAAGTCTCATTGCCAGCATTTCATTTGCCTTGAAAAGGTGCCTAAGATATGCTCTCGAATGCTTTTTACATGTCGGGCAGTCGCATTCGCTGTCTATAGGCGCAAGATCTTCCGAGTATTTCTCGTTTATAATGTTTATTATTCCGCTCGATGTGAACAGATGTCCGTGTCTTGCATTTCTTGACGGCATAACGCAATCAAAAAAGTCAATGCCTCTGAAAACACCTTCAAGAATATTTACGGGAGTGCCAACCCCCATGAGGTAACGCGGTTTGTTTTGAGGCATAAACGGCTCTACGACATCGATTATCCGGTACATTTCTTCGGCGCTTTCGCCAACTGCAAGTCCTCCTATCGCGTAACCGTCAAGGTCAAGAGCTGCTATATCTTTCATGTTAGACACTCTTATGTCTTCAAATGTTCCGCCTTGATTTATTCCGAAAAGCATTTGTTTTCTGTTTACCGTATCATCCAGAGAGTTCAGTCTTTCAATTTCGTTCCTGCATCTGCAAAGCCAGCGATATGTCCGTTCCGCTGAACGCTTTACATAATCGTAAGGGGAGGGGTTTTCGACACATTCGTCAAATGCCATTGCGATCGTAGAACCGAGGTTTGACTGTATCCTCATGCTCTCTTCAGGACCCATGAAAATTTTTTTCCCGTCTATGTGGGACGAAAAATATACCCCCTCTTCCTTGATTTTACGCAATGAAGCAAGTGAAAAAACCTGAAAGCCTCCGCTGTCCGTGAGTATCGGTCCGCTCCATCCCGTAAATTTATGCAGCCCGCCCAGTTTTTTTATCAGTATGTCAGTTGGGCGCAAATGCAAATGATACGTGTTGCAAAGCATGATCTGGCAATCAAGATCGCATAGGTCAAAAGCTGATATCCCGCCCTTGATCGCGGCAGCGGTTGCAACATTCATAAAAACCGGAGTTTGAACTGTCCCGTGAACGGTTATAAATTCTCCGCGTCTTGCTTTTCCTTCTGTTTTTATAAGATTAAACATCATAATAGTCCTCTCGGTAAAACTTTTACTCTATAAACATTGCATCGCCGAATGAAAAAAATCTGTATTTTTCTTTCACTGCTTCTTTGTAAGCATTCAATACGTTTTCTCTTCCTGCAAGGGCTGAAACAAGCATTATCAGCGTGCTTTCCGGAAGATGAAAATTTGTGATCAATCTGTCTATAACTTTAAACTCATACGGCGGATAAATAAAAATATCTGTTTCGCCGGACATTTCAGTAATTTTGAAATTATCTGCGTTAATTCCAAGCCGCGTTCCGACTGTTTCAAGCGTTCTTGTGCATGTTGTTCCTACGGCCGTTACTCTGTGCTTGTTCTTTTTGCATCTGTTGATTATTTCCGCCGTCTTGTCAGGAAGTATAAAGAACTCCGAATGCATTTTATGTTCTTCTATTTTTTCGGTTTTTACAGGTCTGAAGGTTCCTAACCCCACGTGAAGAGTAACAAACCCTATTTCAACGCCCTTGTTTCGCAGTTCATCGAGCAGTTCCTCTGTAAAATGCAGTCCTGCGGTCGGCGCAGCAACAGAACCGTCATATTTTGCGTATACAGTCTGATATCTGCTGTAATCGTCCTGTTTTTCATGTATGTACGGAGGCAGGGGAATTTCACCTATTTCGTTAAGCTTGTCTTTGAAATCGCCCTCAAATTCAAAACGAATTGCTCTGTTTCCGCTTTCAAACACCTCGGTCACTTTTGCAGGAATGCCTTTCACGTCGATTTCTGTTCCGATTTTCATCTTTTTGCCCGGCTTTACCAGGCATTCCCATGTGTTTGCATTGTCAAGCGGTCTCAGAAGAAAAACTTCGATATGCGCTCTGTCCGAAATTCTTTCTGCAAAAAGTCTTGCCGGAATGACCCTTGAATCATTCAGTATAAGGCAATCGCCCGCAACAAATTCATCGATTATATCCCGGAACGTTCCGTGCCGTATCTGTCCCGTCTTTTTATCAAGAAACATCAGTCTCGATAGATCTCTCTTTTCTGCCGGATGCTGCGCAATGAGCTCCGAGGGAAGGTCATAGTAAAAATCTTTTAAATCCATAGCTTACGAAAAAACTCTCTTTATGTCTTTTATTGAAATTTTTTAATATCTGTGTTGACATATCAAATAAAATCTGTTATACTTAATTATAACTTGATAGAGGCGCGTTGTCAATAAGTATTTCGCTTAATTTCGATAAATTTCGGATTGTTGTTCCTGCAAACAGCGAAAAAAAGGTGCCATCGCCGAGGAAATGACAGAACAGGAAACGTCATTATCCGGACGGACAGTTAAGAGCTGTTCGGCTGTTACCGTATTGCGGTATTGAGCTATCTGTTGCGAAAAAATGATTTATTTTATTCACGACGGAGCTTTTTCCGTCGTTTTGCATATTAAAGGATTGGAGAAATCAAAGTGAGAAATTATAATGTCGGTATAATCGGAGCGACCGGAATGGTAGGTCAGCGGTTCGCCTTATTGCTTGAAAATCATCCGTGGTTCAATGTCACCGTCCTTGCTGCGTCGGGGCGTTCCGCCGGTAAAACTTATGAGGAAGCTGTGTCGGGCAGATGGCTGATGACGTCCCCGATACCTGAAAAGATGAGAAAAATAACCGTAATGGACGCAACTGCTGATATCGGTAAAATCACGTCTTCCGTAGATTTTGTTTTCTGTGCCGTTGATATGAAAAAGGATGAGATCAGAGCGCTTGAGGAAGAATACGCAAAGCACGAATGTCCGGTTATGTCCAATAATTCCGCAAACAGATTTACTCCTGATGTTCCCATGATTATTCCCGAGGTCAACCCTGAGCATATAGCGATAGTCGCTTCGCAAAAAAAGCGTCTCGGAACAAAACGCGGTTTTATTTCCGTAAAATCCAACTGCTCAATACAAAGCTATGTTCCGGCGCTTCAACCGCTCAGAAAATTCGGCATTTCAAAAATTCTCGCCTGCACATATCAGGCAATATCAGGAGCAGGAAAAAATTTTGATACATGGCCGGAAATGCAGGACAATCTGATACCGTACATCGCCGGAGAAGAGGAAAAATCCGAAAAAGAGCCGTTAAAAGTTTGGGGAAAAATAGAAGGGGATCAAATCGTCAGCGCGTCATCCCCACTTATAACTACACAATGTCTCCGAGTCCCCGTATCGGACGGCCATTTTGCCGCTGTTTTTGTTTCTTTTGATAACAAACCGACAAAAGAGGAAATCATTTCTCTTTGGCAGAATTACAAAGGAGAGCCTCAGCTTCTTTCTCTGCCTACAGCGCCAAAACAGTTTATTCATTATTTTAATGAAGATAATTATCCTCAGGCAAAACTTCACCGTAATCTTGAAAACGGTATGGCGGTTTCCGTCGGAAGACTTCGCGAAGACTCTCAATACGATTACAAATTTGTTTCGCTTTCTCACAACACACTTCGCGGCGCTGCGGGCGGTGCGGTTGAAATGGCGGAACTGTATGCCGCAAAAGGCTACTTTGATTAAGGGAGAATAATATGAAAAAAACAGTTTTCACAGGCGCAGGCGTTGCTATAGTGACTCCTTTCAATAAAGATTTATCAGTCAATTACGCCAAGCTTGAAGAATTAATAGAATATCAGATCGCAAACTCCACCGATGCTATTATAATATGCGGCACAACAGGCGAAGCGTCTACTCTAACCGATGAAGAACATCGTGATGTTATCCGTTTTGCCGTAGAAAAAACCGCAGGCAGGATCCCGGTTATTGCAGGCACGGGCAGCAACGATACTGCATATGCGATCGAACTGACCAGATTTGCTGCGGAAGTAGGCGCCGATGCTTACCTTAACGTTACTCCGTATTACAACAAAACAACTCAGCTGGGGCTTGTCAGACATTTCAGCGCGATCGCAGATGCCGTGGATATTCCCTGCATTCTTTATAATGTTCCCGGCAGAACAGGTATGACCATAAAACCCGAAACATATCTGGAGCTGTCAAAACATCCGAATATCGTAGCAACAAAAGAAGCAAGCGGAAATGTCGCCGACATCGTTCATATTCGCGCACTTTGCGGAGATGACCTTGATATTTATTCAGGAGAGGACGGACTTATTACGCCAATACTTTCTCTTGGCGCCAAAGGCGTCATTTCCGTTCTTTCAAACATTATCCCGAAACAGACTCATGAAATCTGTTCCAGTTACTTTAACGGAGATACCGCAAAATCGGCTGAACTGCAAATAAAATATTCCGCTCTTATAGATGCTCTGTTTATCGAAACAAATCCCATCCCCGTTAAAACAGCAATGAATATTCTCGGTTTTGATGTAGGCGAATGTCGTCTTCCTCTTTGTGAAATGACACCCACAAACCTCGAAAAACTCAAAAAAGCACTCGAAATACTTAAATAAATTAAAAATGAGGAATTATAATGATTGATATTCTTCTTTGCGGCTGTCTCGGCGTAATGGGAAAAATGATATCGGACTGTTCACTTTCGGACCGTTTTTCCGATAAACTCCGTATAGCGGCAGGCGTTGATGTTAAAGACGGACCGGACGTAAAATACCCGGTTTACAGATCCGTAAACGATGTTGATCTGCCTGTCGGTGCAATTGTAGATTTTTCTCATCCGTCGCTTCTTTCCGACGTCATATCATACGCTTTGAAAAACACACTCCCTGTCGTTCTTGCAACCACGGGTTATACTGAGGAACAAAAAAAGGTGATTGAAAACGCGTCAGAAAAAATTCCCGTCTTCTTCTCCCCGAATATGTCTTTCGGCGTGAACGTTGTCGCCGATCTCGTAAAAAAAGCCGCGGCGGTTTTCGGAGAAGACTACGATGTTGAAATAATCGAAAAACATCATAACCGCAAACTGGATGCTCCTTCAGGAACTGCTCTGATGCTTGCAGATGCTGTTACCGAGGCTGAAAACAGACCAATGAAACGCATCTATGAGAGATATTCCGAAAGAAGAAAAAGAACAAACAGCGAAATAGGCATACATTCCGTTCGGGGCGGAACAATAGTAGGGGAGCACGACGTTATTTTTGCCGGCGATGATGAGGTCATAACTATCAGCCACAGCGCCGGATCAAGAAAGATTTTTGCGATAGGCGCATTGAAAGCGGCAGTATTTATTTCCGATAAACCTGCCGGTCTATACTCTATGCAGGATATGATTGATTGAGGGTGATATTATGATTAACATTAAGGATATTATCGAGTCTGTAACCGTTGAAAACGCCGTTACGCTTGTAACAGTATATAATCTTCCGAACAATTCGGACAGTATTGCCGATATCTTCAGCTGTCTTGCCGAGAAGGGCATAAATGTTGATATGATATCTCTCAATCCGTCGTCAGGCGTTCGTCAGACCGTCTCATTTTCAGCAAAAGACGACGATCTTGCCAATATCCTTTCTACTCTCGGCCTGCTGAAAGCATCATATAGTGATTTGAGAATCGATGTTAACACCAATAACTCAAAATTCACTTTTGCGGGCGAAAAGATGAGAGAGCTTTGCGGCGTTGCCGCTTTCGTTTTCAGCTCGCTTGGCGAAAAAAAGATAACTGTCAAAATGATTACTACTTCAGAAACCAAAATATCATGTCTTATCGATGAATCCGATTATTCCGCCGCTTGCGAACTGGTCGATAAAGCTTACGGTATCAAAATAATCTGACATAATTAATAAGAGGTGTATGATGTATTCTTTTTATTCATCTAACGAACTCAAACCGAAAGGCTGGCTTTTGCAGCAACTGAAAATTCAGGCTGCAGGACTTTCTGGAAACCTTGATAAGGTATGGCGTGATGTCCGTGACAGCGGATGGCTAGGCGGCGATGCCGAAAGCTGGGAAAGATTTCCCTATTGGCTTGACGGTTTTATCCCTCTTGCATATCTTCTTGAAGACGAGGATATGATTTCGCGCGCAAAATATTATGTTTCGCGCATGGTGGCTTTGCAGCGCCCTGACGGATGGATCTGCCCCTGTTCTGATGAACAGATACCTAAATATGATACTTGGGTTATTTTTCTTGTTACCAAGGTTCTCCTCGGTTATTATGAGTGCTCGCGTGATGAAAGTATCGTAAAGGTAATTTATGATATCCTTAAAAATTACTACACTCTTCTGTCATCGGGTAAGATTTCTTTGTTTGGCTGGGGCAAAGCGCGTTGGTTTGAATGCTTTATAGCTCTCGATTTTCTGTATGAGCGTTACCACGAACAGTGGATGGCTGATCTTGCGAAAATTCTTCAGGAACAAGGCACAGATTACCGAAAACTCGTCGATCGCTGGAAAAGGCCCATGAACGACTGGAGATACGAAACACATATTGTGAATATGGCGATGATGCTTAAAACAGAAGCGGTTACTCATAATATGCTGAACGGAGAATATAAAGGCAGCGCAGAGTATTTTTATGATATTCTTTACCGTTACAACGGCACGCCCGTCGGTATTTTTACGGGCGATGAGTGCCTTTCCGGTCTCAGTCCCATCCAGGGAACCGAATTATGCTCGGTCGTTGATGAAATGTATTCAATAGAAAAACTGTTTGCCGTAACGGGAGACTATAAATGGGCAGAAAGACTTGAATTGATTGCTTTCAATGCTCTTCCTGCAACCATAAGCGATGATATGTGGACTCATCAGTATGATCAGATGAGCAATCAGATCGCATGTATCCGCTTCCCCGGCAGATCTCTGTTCAGAACAAACAATTCTGAGGCGCATATATTCGGTCTTGAGCCTAGTTACGGCTGCTGTACGGCAAATTTCCATCAGGGATGGCCTAAATTCGCTCTCTCTGCTTTTATGAAAGACAGGGATAAGATCATCAGCGTAATTCCGGTTCCGTCAGCCCTTGATGATGAAGGCATAAACATTGAACTTGTAACAGATTATCCTTTCAAAAATACGCTTAAATACATAATCAGAACGGATAAAGATTTTAAATTTGTCGTAAGGATCCCTTCATTTGCTGAAAACATTACCGTAAACGGAAACAAGACGGAAAAAAGTCCCGAAATTACTTTTGACCTTAACGCTGGTGATAATACCGAAATTATTATTTCTTTTGACGTTTTACCTTATTTTGAAAACAGACCATACGGTCTGAAAACAGTTAAATGCGGATCTCTTGTTTTTTCGCTTCCTATTGAATACGAAAAGAAAATGCGCGAATATGTTTCCAATAATGTTGAAAGAAAATTCCCTTATTGCGATTATGAGTATATTCCGAAATCAACATGGAATTTTGGCTTTGCGGACGGAAGATTAAAAGTCAACAGAAAAGAAATAACGGATATTCCCTTTTCTTCTTCAGCGCCTCCTGTCACAGTTACCGTTAAAATGGCTGAAATCGAATGGGGACTTGAAGATGGCTTTGAAACTGTCTGCGCTAAAATTCCCGAATGCACCGATCCGATAGGGGAAGAAAGAGAAATGCAGCTATATCCTTACGGATGCGCAAAACTCAGAGTGACTGAAATACCGTTTGTAAATATTAAGTAATAACGCAGATGACAATACAAAAAAAAGAGGAGATTTACATTATCTCCTCTTTTTTAAAAAAAGAAAAGGTATAGCCGAAGCTATACCTTTTCGTATGTAGTTTAACTACAACTTATTTTCTCTTAAATACAGAGATACCACCGATAGCGGAAACAGCAGCGAGAGCGTAGAAGAGAACGCTTACGTCAGCAGTCTTCGGGTTGGTGTTGGTTGTGGTTGTGGGAGCCGGAGTTACAGTTTCGGTAGCAGCCGGTTCTTCAGTTGTAGCAGGTTCTTCTGCAGCGGGTTCTTCTGTAGCAGGTTCTTCTGCAGCGGGTTCTTCAGCAGCAGGTTCTTCAGCAGCGGGTTCTTCTTCAGCAAGAGCTTCAGCGAAAACGAGCATCGGAGAGTCTGTAGGAGTTTTACCAGCCCAGAGACATCCTTTACCTACCTGTACATAGTACTGGCCTTCAACGATGTCTGCGCAGGAGAAGAGGTATTCGTCGTCGATAGCGCCGGCAGAGCCGAGACCGTCAGCGAGAGGAACAGCGATTTCCCAAGTGATTGCAAGACCGTCAACGCCAACAGCAACTTTGATACCGTCGTTTACAGTTGCAGTATCAGCAGCGTCGGGCATAGACTGTTCGAATGTGCTTGAGTATGCAGCAGTAGCATCCTGGTTGCCGTTTACGCCAAATCCGAGATGCGGGTCATTGTACATGTCGCCGTCGCCGTCATCGAGACCGATGTAGATCTGGAGGCAGTCAGTACCAGCAGACCACATAGCGGAAGCGTCAACTTCTGAAGAATATGCATGGTATGTTACAACACCAATGTAGAGATATTCTTCATCCCATCTGAAGTAGTAATCTTCAGCAGCGGTGTAACCTGTGCTGTCTTCGAAGGAACCGTCGGTCGGATGGATATGTCCGCCTTCAGTACCCCATTCAAGACGGCCGGCACCGGTGGTGTGCATAAATTTTTCGCCCCAGAAGGAACTTTCAAGAACACCGTCAAGAACGGGAGCCTTTGTTGCCTTCGGAACTTTTACGAGTTCGGGTACGAGTTCGTCTGTGCCCTGCCATACTTCTGCGAAAGCAGGAACAACACAGCAGATCATCATTGCAACAGTAATAACTGCAGCTAAGATTTTTTTCATAAGGTTTTTCACTCCTTTTAGTATTTAAAGAGTTTTACTCTTCATTGAATATTCTACACTAAAAACTCATTTTTGTCAAGATGTAAAAAACGACAAATATACACAAAAAATAGATATTAAAAAACCCAAAATTTGTTTCAATTATACAAATTTTGGCTGATTTCAGTCAATTGTGATCGTTTTTAAAGTAAAATTCTTCAATTTCGGCGTTATATTGCCCTTTAATTTGCAATTATTTATTTTCATCAGTCGAAACATATTTCATTTATTGTCGTCTAAAGGTTTGCGACATTATTTGTAATTCATATGAGTCTGTTGTATGCTGTTTTTCAAGTCTTTAAAATTATTATTAAAAAAAGACTTGAAAAATTACGAAAAATGAGTTATAATATAAAATGTATATATTTGTATTCTCGTCAGAAATCATTTTCATGTTATTTGGGATAGGAAAATAATGAGAAACATACGAAAACACAACGGCGATTCCGACTCGAATATTTTTTCGCGAATGGTTGATGCTTTCCGCTCCTTAAAAAATGGGTCAAAAGCCAACTTGTCCGATAAAGAAAAAACAGCTTCCGCCGACGAAACGATCGAGTCCTCGGATGTACATAATAATACAGAAGAAGTTTCACTTTCAGACACTTCTTCTGATACCGCTTCTTCTGATTTTTCCTCTGATCCGTCAATATACGAAGAGTTCAGTGATGTATTTGACACAAACGATGATTCTGAATACGATAATCACGTCAATGATTTTAATTCCGATTACTCTTCATATAATGATTACAGTGATGAATTTTCGCGTGATCATTATGCAAAAACAAATGAAGAAACTGTTTCTGCCAACGATGATCCGGATCTTTCAGACTATTACAGCGATTATATCGTAGACGGTCTTTCCGACGATGCCTCTGACAATAATGATGTTTATACGGACAATCCTTCCGAATCTTCCGAGGCGGCTTTTTCGGCTATCGATCCCGATATCGATCATGTCTCATCAGATCGGTCCGACCCTTCCGATAACAGCGATTCTTTTGATAAACGAACCGATACCGATTCCAATTCTTATACTGCTGCGTTTGTCGGACCCCGCGCCGCAAGGCGCATGCGCATACAGGAAATGGAAGCAGCGGAACAAAACAACAGAGAGTTGACGTCTGAACAGAATAAAGAACAGAATAAAAAAGAAATAAAAGCAGAACAAAACAAAGCAGAATCAAAAACAGAAAACGTCACGATTGCTTCCACTTCAGAAACAAGTGAAGAAAAACCTCCCGTTGCTGCCGAAAAAAAGAAATCAAAAAAGAAGGGCGGGGTTGAAGTAGTTGAAGACGACCGTCCTCTTTGGGAGAAAAATCCTGAAAAATACAGAAAAAAGAAACCGTTCTTCATCCGTCTGCTTGGCGGAATATGGTCTTTCATCTTTTTCTGGATACTCACAGGCGCTGTTTTCGGCGTCATCGGCGTCGGTCTGGGCGTAACTCTTGTATATTCCTTTACCGACCCTGAACTCGATATCAAGCTTGCAAGCCTTGATATAGACTACACTTCTCAGATACTCGCTACGGATTCTTCCGGCGCTATCGTTGTTTATGAGGAGTTGTACAGCACGGCAAACCGCGTCTGGGTTTCCATAAACGATATGCCTAAGGAACTGCTTGATGCGACCGTTGCTATAGAGGATAAACGTTTTTACGAACACAAGGGTGTTGACCTTGTTACTACGATAAGAGCTACCATTTCTTATGTTATCGACAGACTTATGGGACGTTCTGAGATAGGCGCGGGCGGTTCCACACTTACCCAGCAGCTTATAAAGGTTATTACTCAGGATAATGCCGTAAAAGGAACTGCCGGTCTCCAAAGAAAAGCCAAGGAGATTTTGCGCGCATTTTATATTGAAAGAAAATACAGCAAAGATCAGATCCTCGAATATTATCTTAATACTGTAAACTTCGGCTACCAGTATGAAGGAATATATACTGCCGCAAAATCATATTTCGGCAAAGAACCAAAGGATCTTACTCTTGCCGAATGTGCAACAATCGTTGCCGTAACAAACTGGCCTTCGTATTACAATCCTTATGAGAGCATGGAGAATAACCGTCAGAGACGTTTCCATATATTATATGAAATGCTCGACCAAGGTAAAATCACTCGTGAGGAGTATGAAAGAGCCCGTAATCAGGAAATCGTTCTTGTCGGCAAAAACTCTTCTTCAGGTTCGTCGTCTCGTGTTCAGTCTTACTTTACGGACCTTGTTTTTGAGTGGCTTATAAATGAGCTCATGGTCCAGAAGGGCTATACCCGCTCTTATGCTATCAATTATATATATACATCCGGTCTTCGTATCTACACGACCGTAGATCCCGATATCCAGCGATTTTGCGAAGAATACTTTTCAAACGAAGAAAACTTCTATACAAACCATGAAGATTATCTCGCTTCACTTGAATCCGAGGACCCGAAACAGGAAGTCGCATTCCTGCTTGAGGATCCGAAAACGGGGAATGTGATAGCTATAATCGGCGGTCGCGGTGAAAAGAAAGAATCTCTCGGTCTTAACCGTGTTACGATGTCTCAGCGTCAGCCCGGATCTTCCATAAAGCCGCTTACGGTTTACGGTCAGGCTATTGAGAGAAATCTTATCACTGCTGCCACGGCGGTAGACGATGCTCCGATCAAAATCAACATCGACCCCAAAACAAAATACGAAAACTACAACAGCTTTGATATCTCATCTTCATATGACCTTTCATCACTCGTTTATACTTCTTATTCCGGATGGCCGCTTAACTACGACAGAAAATACAGAGGACTTGTTGACGTTAAAATAGCCCTCTCAAATTCGTACAACGCTCCGTCTGCCCGCGTTCTCAATCTTGTCGGTATAGAAGAAAGCTTTAATTTTGCAAAAAACATGCTCGGACTGTCAAGCCTTGTTCCGGCTGATAAAAATGAAGCGCCTCTCAGTGTCGGTTCTTTGACATACGGCGTTACGGTCCAGGAAATGGTTTCGGCGTATACCGTATTCGCAAATGCCGGTATTTATTCCGCATCAAGATGTGTGACCCGTGTTGAAACATACAACGGTAAAATAATTCTTGAAAACGATGTCGACCGTTCAATAGTCTTTACGCCGCAGACCGCTTATCTTATTACGGATATTCTTCAGCGTGCCGTTACTGTCGGTACAAGTGCTGTCGCAAATCTTTACAATTCCGATGAGGGTGTCTTTATAGATACTGCCGGAAAATCAGGAACTACTACGTCGTTCAACGACCGTTGGTTTATCGGATATACCCCGTATTATATCGCCGGGATCTGGTGGGGCTACGATAAGAATACGTACGGTACTACTGAAAATACCGAGCATATACGCATGTGGCACGAAGTTATGAAATATGTTCACCAGAGCAAAGGTATAAACGAAGCTGCTTTTGCTGTTCCAGACGGTATTGTGACTGCGTCATACTGCTCTGTCAGCGGAAAACTTGCAGGTCCGTACTGCTCGTCAGACCCGTCAGGCTCGTCAACAGTCAAAACCGGCAAATTCAAAAGCGGAACTCAACCGACCGAAACATGTGATGTCCACCACCAGCTCTATGTTTGCACAGAGTCAGGTCAGATTGCGTGCGAGGCTTGTCCGAACGCAAAGCTTGCCACTTTCAGGGATATTATGCGAAGCTACCCTTATACATATATCAGAACAGGCGATTCCGAATATATCTGTCCGCCTTTATCCAGCAATCAGATTCTTTACAACAGCCAGACTTTGCCTGTTTACTCGTATATGGTTCCCGAAGGCGAATATCCCACATTGTCAAACAACTCTAAGTCAAAATACAAAAACTGCATATGCTCAGTTCACGGATATCAGGGCGCTCATTATTATATGTATAAGTTCTCTTCCGGCGATACGGACGAAGAACTGTATGAAAATGTCTCTGCGCCTGAAAATATTCCCACTCCGAAAGAATTGGAGAAAATCCAGCAGCATCAGACAGATGTTGAGCTTTCGCGTCAGATTTACAACATCACCGGCGGTTCGGTAATTATTGAAGGAACAGACCTTTCAGAGCTTTTCCCCGATCTTTATCCCGCGCCGGTCGGATAAACTAAATAATAAATATACAAGGGAGAATACAAATGGCAGAAGATCTTGATATGTTCAATGAGGACTACAACCACAGCTATTCCGAAGAAAAAAATTATATAGCGCCTACAGACCCTCTTGTTCAGCAAAAACTTGAATGGTTCCAGGACCAGAAACTCGGATTTATGATGCACTGGGGCCCTTACAGCGAATGGGGCTTCATAGAATCATGGGCTCTTCCCGATGAAGATACTTCCTGGGTCAAATTCGATTACGGACCTTTCGCTTCAAGAGAAGAATTCAAAAAAGCATATGTCGACCTCAATAAAACATTCAATCCCGTATGGTTTGAGCCTGACAAATGGGCTCAGATAGCCGAAAGAAACTGCTTCAAATATCTTCTTTTCACAACTAAACATCACGACGGCTTCTGTATGTGGGATACGGCATATTCCGATTATAAAATCACCGCTCCTGACTGTCCTTTCCATACAAACAAAAATGCAGATATCTGCAAAAATCTTTTCGAAGCATTCAGAAACCACGGCATGGGTATCGCTGCATATTTTTCGAAAGCCGACTGGCATACTCCGTATTATTGGGCGCCCGGTATGGAACACAGCGCATGGACGAGCAGAAACCCGACATACGATACTGAAGAATATCCGTGGCTTTGGGAACAGTTCGTTCAGTTTACCGAAAACCAGATTCTCGAGCTTATGACAAAATACGGTAAAATAGACTCGCTTTGGCTTGATGCGGGACAGGTCAGACCCGACAACCCGAGATGCAAGCAGGATATCCGTCTTTCTGAGATAGTTGCGAAGGCAAGAAAATATCAGCCCGGTCTGCTTGTTGCAGACAGAACGGTAGGAGGGGAAAACGAAAATTACGTAACACCCGAACAGACTGTTCCCGCAAAACCGCTCTGTGTTCCCTGGGAAAGCTGTGTGACTCTCGGCGGTTCTTTTGCGTTCAACTATGATGATGAATACAAATCTCCCCGCACGCTTGTCAGACTTCTTGCGGATATAGTCGCAAAAGGCGGTAACCTCGCATTGAATATTGCGCCGAGACCGGACGGTAAGCTTCCCACAAAGGGCGTAAAAGCGCTTGACGGCTTCGGAGCATGGCTTCGCAAAAACGGAGAAGCAATATTCAATACTCGTGTTTGCGTTCCTTACAGAACGGGAAAATATGCATATACTCAGAATTTAAAAACAAACACATATTATGCTGTTTATCTCGCAGATGAAAACGAAAAACCGAAAGAATTCGAGATACCGTTCAATAAACGTGTAGGCAGGATCACATTCAACGGCGCAGATGTTCCTTTTACGCATGAAAATAACAGGATCTCCTTCAAAGTTCCCTTCGACTATCCTGAAGAGGAAGCATACGTGTTTACAATGAAGGGCGAATGACAGCCTTTTTCGGAGTGTTTAAATTGAAAAACAACATTTCAAAATTCTTTTGTATTTTACTGATTATTGTGATCGCGGCATCAAACTTTTCATTCCTGATGCCTGCTTTTGCCGCCGTTGCATTGTATCAGGCGGGATATACGTTTGATGATATTTCCAATCTCAAATGGGATCTTGGCGGCAAATATCCTCTTATAGAACGCGATTTCAGCCCATTTGAGCCACTGGACGGTAAAACTGGATATGCTGTCAGTTCATATTTTTCTCTCGATCAGTCTATGTTTTCAAAAATATCTGAACTGACGCTCGGCTTTTGGGTCAATTTCTCGGAATTTGACTCGGATTTCGATACACGCTTGTTTTATGTCGGCAACGGTAACGAAACATATGCTTATCTCTCGTTTGATTATTCGTCATACGATAAAACTGTTTCCGCAGTGCTGTTTGACGGACGTTATCGCGAATCACTTAATGCTGATATTTCAAATGAAATCGCATTAAGCGGATGGCATCATATTGTTTTCACTTTTGACGCTATTGGTAATACAAATAAAATGACGTTTTATCTTGACGGTTTTTCGCGCTCATTTAAAACGACTGATGCGGTTATTGATAACCTGACCACAAACGTTATTTTCTTTACGGACTTTGTAATTGACGATTTATATATTTCCAATAATGCGCTTTCAGCGGATAATGTTCTGAAACTGAATGTTATGGATCTGAGGGATTTCTTTATTTCCATGGGCGTTGAATTGCCGGAAGTTATTCCTGAAGAACCCGAAGGTCCCACAGATCAGACTGAAGAACCCACGCCACAAAATCCCGAAAACCCTGATGATCCTACCCAGCCTCCTGAGGAGGAACCGCCGGAAGAGGGGGGATGGAAACCTCCCGAAAATCTTGACAGGATCAAGTTTTCATGGCTTGCTTATACTTTTGATTCCACATTTGATATTTCACGCGACCTGAATAAAACAACTTCAGCGATAATAAATGAGTTTGCCGTAACAAAAGTATCCACAACCAATTTCAACGGATCTTTTGCATACGGACTGACAAAAAGAAACAACGCAACCCCAAACCAGTATCTGAGGCTGAATCCCGGACTGCTTTATCAGGCTGATGCATTTACATTTTGTGCCTGGGTATACAGAATTGCCGATAAAAACGATCCGTTTTATGCTTATTCACAAGTAAAACTCCTCGATTTTTCAGGCTATGGCAAGTTTGAGTATTCTCCCTTCAAAACGTCCGAAATACCGCCTGAAATATATCAGACTCTTGTTCCTGCAGAGACAGATGATGAACTTTTGCCCGAAGGAACACAAGTTCTTCCTCAGACATCAACGGATGTCGAACAGGAACCGCTCAAAATAGATTTTACCGATGCTCCGGTTCTTGAATTTGCCGCAGATTCCGCTTTTCCTACATCAAACCGGCTTTCAAAATCAGGAATCAACAATGTTAACGGCAAATGGGTCCATTATGCCGTTTCTTACAGCCAGACAGGTGAAGTAAAAATATATGTGAACGGCACTCTTACAGATACACTGCATACTGGATATCCGTTTTCCGCTTTACAGATAACAGATTTCAAAATACTCTCCGGGTCAGAAATATTTGATACAAGCAAATTTATAATTGACGAGATTTACCTTGCATCCCGTGTCGTTGATGCTTCAGATATCAGAAAAATCAGAACATACGGCATAAAACGCTTCACAACTGAAGTGCTGCCCGACCCGTCTCCCGAAACTTCTCCCGCATCTCCCGCAACCCCGTCTGAAAATACCGATTTGAGACCGGATGATACCGATAATCTTGAAGACTCCTACACCGAAAAAGGCGAAATCACCGATTTTGTCGGCACTACATTCGATGATACATCGTTGATCGGTAAAGATTTGAATAATTCCGTTATCGCCGTAATCAGAAACGCTAGCCTCTCTCAGGGTATAAAGAACTACGGTCTTACTCTGGACGGTATAAATTCTTATATCAGATATCCTATCGGTATACTTGACAATGCTGATGAATTAACTCTCAGCGTAGCTTATAATTGGGCAGGAAACACATCTTCCGTCAATCAAAAACTTGTGTATTTCGCCAGAAAAGCGAATTCTATTTCAAGACCTTCCGCTTACATGCTTATAGATATGGGCAACGGATCTGACGGCTTGTCATTCGAAATATCTGACGGCAGCGCAAAAACAACGCTTAAATCCACAACCACATTAACAAATGAGTGGGTAAGAGTAACTGTGACAATCAAAGACGGCACTGCGCGGCTTTATATCAATGGAGCGCTTGTCGATCATGCCTCAACATCTATTTCACCGGCGTCCGTTTCTCCGAACTTCAACTATATCGGTAAAAGCGGTATAAAAGGCGAGCCATTGTTCAAAGGTGTTGTTGACGATATCTATATCTCGCCGACAGCTCTGACTGCTCAGGAGATACAGGCATTTGAAGAACATGGTATTGAACCGTATGTTCCCACCGAAAATGCTGTAGAAAAAAATGAAGAGGAAAATGATATCTGGGATACGATTATCAACGGCGTTGTTATTGCAACGGGCGTTCTTATTTTAATAATCGTTATTGTCATCATAGTCACCATTTTTAAAAAATAAAGATTAATTCCATATATTAAGGAGAAAACCGTTATGTCTACAATTATGAAAAAAGAAATCTTTGAAGAACCTCTGGCAATGGAGCGCTGCCTCAAATCAAATGAAGCTACGCTTGATAAACTTGCCGAAACGCTTAAAACATCAGGTATAACCAATGTTATTGTAGCTGCAAGAGGAACTTCAGACCATGCTGGAATCTACGGCAAGTATATTATTGAAACTATGCTCGGTATCCCTGTCGGTCTTTCAGCATGTTCCACTTCCACTCTTTACGGATCAAAACTTAATTACAAAAATATGCTTGTTATCGGTATTTCTCAGTCCGGAGCAGCTGCAGATGTTCTTGAAATAATCAATGACGCAAAAGAGACCGGAGCGATCACTCTTACCATTACAAATAATCTTGAGTCTCCTCTTGCTTCAGCGGCCGATTTTCATCTTTATTGCGATGCGGGTTACGAAGCAAGCGTTGCCGCTACCAAAACATTCAGTACGCAGCTTTATCTTATTGCCGAGCTTGTTGCAAGATGGGCAGGAAGAACTGATATTCTCAAAAAACTCGAAAATGTTCCGAAAGGAGTTGCCCAGATTCTTCTTCAGGATGCAGCGATTGCTCAGATTGCCACTCGTTATCGCTTTATGGAAGAAGCTTTTATCCTTTCAAGAGGCATAAATTACCCGCTTGCTCTCGAAGCAACTCTGAAAATCCAGGAAACAAACTATGTTCGCGCAAAAGCATATCCGATTTCCGATTTTCATCATGGTCCTTTTGCCATGGTCAGCGAAGGTATGCCTGTATTTATGTATATGTCCGACGGACCTGTCAAAAAAGACGCTATGGTCATGATAGAAAAACTTCAGAACGTTGGCGCAGACTTGTTTATGGTGTCGGATGATGACGATCTTCTTGCTCAGGGAGATCTTGGCTTTAAGATTCCTGAAGCTGATAAAGAAGATATGATAGCTTCTTTCTATTTCGCAACATTCGCACAGCTTTTTGCCGCAAATCTTGCTGAAGTCAAGGGACGCAATCCGGATGCTCCCAGAGGTCTAAAAAAAGTTACAGTAACAAAATAAAACATGATCATAATTCGAATTAAGGAGAATTATTATGGAAATCAAGGTAAAAGCACCTCTTGATCCCGGATTTGAACCGATGTCGGTTATCTGCCGCGATTTTTGCAAAGCAGTTGAAAAAGAGGGCGGCGAAGATATCGTTATCGGTGTAGTAAGAAACAAGGGATTTGTTTCCACTTACAAAACCCGTATTTTTAAAAAGGGACATGAAAGCGAAAACAATAAGTATATAGAAAGAATCGTTAAAACCATGCTTTGGATCAAGGGCGGATACAAAGTAATAATTGCCGGCCCTAAGCCTGTTGCGGATTATATCGCTGCAGCTTATTCCAACGGCGGGATACGCGATTTCGACGCTAAATTTATGGCTCGCGTATATGAACATCCTTTTGAGGTCGAACATGTTTCGATTGAAAATGCGCCAATAACATTTGAAACGACAAGTCCTGTCGGAAGACATCTTGACGGCTGCCGTATCGGATTTGATGCAGGCGGATCAGACAGAAAGGTAAGCGCTGTAATTAACGGTGAGACCGTATATTCGGAAGAAGTAATCTGGCATCCCAAAACACAGAGTGATCCCAAGTACCACTATAAGGGAATTCTTGACGCTATGAAGACCGCCGCTTCCAAAATGCCTAAGGTCGATGCTATCGGCGTTTCTTCTGCAGGCGTTTATGTCGATAACCGCATAATGGTCGCATCGCTTTTCATTAAAGTCAATGATGAAGATTTTGAGAAAACCGTAAAAGATATGTATATCAATGTAGCAAAGGAAATAGGGGAGAATATCCCTCTTGAAGTAGCTAATGACGGAGATGTAACTGCACTTGCGGGTGCGATGGATCTAAATGATACGGAAGTTCTCGGCGTTGCTATGGGTACATCCGAGGCAGGCGGATATGTCGACAGCAAGGGCAACATAACGGGCTGGCTCAACGAACTTGCTTTTGTCCCGGTTGACTACAATGAAAATGCCATGGTCGATGAATGGTCCGGCGATTACGGATGCGGCGTAAAATACTTCTCTCAGGACGGTGTTATAAAACTTGCTCCTGCTGCAGGAATAGAGCTTGACGATTCCCTTACCCTTGCAGAAAAACTCAAATATGTTCAGGAACTTCAGAAAAAGAATGATCCGCGTGCTGCAAAAATATACGAAACCATCGGCGTATATTTCGGCTATGAAATCGCATATTACGCTCAGTTTTACGATATCAAGCATGTTCTTATAATGGGTCGTGTAACTTCTGGCGAAGGCGGTGTTATCCTTCTCAATAAAGCAAATGAAGTCTTGAATACCGAGTTCCCCGATCTCGCGAAAAAAATCAAACTCCATATTCCCGATGAATCAAGCCGCCGCGTAGGTCAGTCTATCGCAGCCGCATCTCTCCCGGAAATCAAATAATAATTAAGAGGTATAAATTATGAAACTTAACAACAAAGCAGAAATATATATATGGGACGGAACTCCCGTGGACGAAGCGCTTGCGCGCACAACATGTCTCGGAATCTCTGCCCATCAGGACGATATCGAACTTATGTCCTGGGCAGGTATTCTTGATTGCTTCGGCAAAAAAGATAAATGGTTCTCTGCCATAGTTACCGCAGACGGCGCAGGAAGCCCCAGAACAGGTCTTTATGCCGATTATACAAACGAACAGATGATGGAAGTTCGCCGTCTCGAACAAAAAAAGGCAGCTTTTGTTGGCGAATATGCTGCGCTTGCTCTTCTCAACTATACATCCTCCGCAATCAAAGACGGTTCAAACCGTGATGTTATAGAAGATTACAAGGAACTTTTCAGAGCAATGAGACCCGAGGTCGTATTTACTCACAATCTTGCAGATAAACATGATACACATATAGGCGTTGTTACCAAAGTCATCAAAGCCATTCGAGAGCTTGACCCCGCAGACAGACCGCGCAAAGTATATGGCGGTGAAGTTTGGAGAAGCCTTGACTGGGTAAATGACGAAGAAAAAACAGTTTTCGATGTAACAGCCCATCAGAATATGGCGGCATCTCTCGTTTCGCTTTTCGACTCTCAGGTTGCAGGCGGAAAACGCTATGATCTCGCTACTCAGGGCAGACGTGTCGCAAACGCAACATATTATGCATCCCACGGCACCGATACCGCAGAAAGCCTTATGTATGCAATGGATCTTACACCGCTTATAGAAGATCCCGATCTTGATATCGTTGAATACGTCAATAAATATATTGACAGTTTCAAAAAGGATGTCAACGACCGTATACTTAAGGTGACCAAATAGCATATTCCTTTCATATCGGGGCAGATATGCTCCGATATGACGGTCTTTTCCATGTACTCAACTGCCGTAAGCATTCATATAAAGGAGATTATTAAAAATGAAAAAAGCTCTTATTTTCCTGTTTATTGCAGCCGTCGCTTTTTCGTTTGTTTCATGTGCACAGGGCAAAGAAACAGAGATTTTCGATTACGATCTTAATGCAGAATTAGAAGAATCGTATGATTTTCATGGTAAAGAAATAGTTTTTATTGGAGAAGAACGTGAAGGTAGAATCGAAGTAAATCCGTATGAAACTTATGAAGATTCCGAATGGACAGAAAGACTGAAAATACGCTACAAAGATATAGAAAAAAAATATAATATCAAGTTCGTTTTCAAAAAAAGTCCGGGCGGTCTTGCCGCAACACATGCTGCTGGTCTTCATTGGGCAGACCTTTTTGATGCCCGTTCAGATGCTCACTGGCCGAATATGGATGCAGGCCTTTACAATTCACTTACACCTGTTCCCGGATTTGTTGAAGGAATAGAAGAAGGAAAATGGGGTCCTGTTCGACTTGTTGAATATTTCAAGCGCGGCGATGATTATCAAGCGTTTTATCCCGGTTTTCACGGAATTCCTTTCCCTCAGATGGGCGGCGTTTTTTATGCAAATCTGACCGTATTGCATCAGTTCGGTTTTGATCCGTTCGAACTGATTGAAAACGGTGAATGGACATGGAAAACTTTCAGAAATATTCTCGAAACAATCGGCGGAACGCCTAATGATCCCAACAGCGTTTTCGGAATGTATTATCAGACAAGCTTTCCGGATTATTTCCTCACTACACTCATTCTTAATAACGGCGGAACACTTGTCAAAAAGAATGAAGACGGCAGATTCGTCAACAATCTTAACTCAAAAGAAGCCGTTGAGGCAATGCAGTTCGCGCAGGAACTCTTCAATGACGGTGTCGTTGCAATCCAGAATGACGGTGAGAAATATCCTACGTTTATAGAAAATAGACTTGCCTTTATCTACGAATATTCCTATGTCGGAACCGTTGATGCATCAGACAACGGATTTATGTATAACGATGTTGACTTCGCTATCGTTCCCTGTCCTGCAGGTCCATCTGCAAAATACGGAGAATGGAAGTCTTATCTCGGATACGCAGACAGGCTGATTGCTGTCCCTATAACTGCCGATATGGATATTATCAACGCTATGTTGTCAGATCTTTATTCTCCGCTTGGCAACGATCCGTTTGAATGGCGCGAAGTATATGCAAGGCAAAATTTCCTTCATGAAGAAAGCGCTGAATATTATTTCACTATGTATGACAACGCAGAACCGGACTATTACAGAGCTGTAAGCCTTTTTCCGTGGTCAAGCATAATAAACGCCCGCAAAGGAATCAATGAAGCACTGGAAGAGTCTGCAGACAGGATTCAGGCTGTCCTTGACAGAGATTTCAATAAGGATTAGTATTAACGTCAATACTAATAATTGATACTTAGGAGACTGATATAATGGAAATGAAAATTACTAAAGATATGATAATATCAAAGGTGCTCAGCATAGCTCCCGAAACAGTTGATATTTTCGTAGAATACGGTATGCACTGCGTAGGTTGTATGGCTGCTGCAGGCGAAACGATTGAAGAAGCTTGCGAAGTTCATGGCATTGATGCAGACGAACTGGTAGATGCTCTCAATGCTCTTACGGCATGATGAAGCTTTCGCCAAGACTGAAAAAAATAGTTGATTTTACGGATAAGTGCGGGGTCGTTGCCGATATAGGCACCGATCACGCACTCGTTCCGGTTTATTTGATCGAAAACGGACTTTATAAAAAAGCTTATGCTTGCGACATACGTCCTTTACCGCTCAAAAGAGCTGAAAAATACATATTTTCACGGAATCTCTCAGATAAAATAACAACTATACAGACAAATGGTCTTCAGAATGTCCCCGATGACACTGATACCATCGTTATTGCCGGAATGGGCGGTGAAATGATAATCGATATTTTATCATCAGATATCTCACATCACGCAGCAACATTTGTTTTACAGGCAATGACTGCTGTTGACGCTCTTCGGGAATTCCTTTATAAAAACGGATATAAGATACTTGATGAAGATATCGTTGCAGAGCAGCAGGGAAGAAAACTGTATTCAGTAATAAAAACCCAAAAAACGGATTTACCGAAAGATTATTCTGCAATTGATGTTCTGCTGTCACCCGCTCTACAAAGAAAAAAATCAGCTGAAAAAGAGATGTATATAAAAAAACTGATCTATACACGTTCAAAAATACTTGAAAACATCAATAAATCTAAAATTCACGATGAAAACTACATCAATATGATCACCGATGAAATGAATTTACTGAAGGAGTGCCTTTGATGCATAATAACAAAATAAAAGTAGAAGATATTCACCTATATATAGATTCTTTTGCCCCGTTTTCTTCGGCAATGGAATTTGACAATGTAGGTATACTTGTCGGAAACAAGGAAAAAGAAGTAGCTCATATCCTGATGTGCCTTGATATCACCCGAAATGCAGTAGCCGAAGCCGTAAATAAGCATGCCGAACTGATAATCTCTCATCATCCGGTTATTTTTAACCCTTTAAAATCAATATCGTCTGAATCTGCTGTTTATGATCTGTGTAAAAATGAAATTGACGCAATTTGCGCACATACGAATCTTGATGCTGCAAATGGGGGAGTAAACGATGTTTTATGCAAACTGATAGGACTGAAAGACACAGAAATCTGGACTCCTGAAAACATAGGAAGGATCGGATATACCGATTCAAACATGGCTGACTTTGTGAAACTTGTCGCGGATAAACTTGAAATAAATGATGTTAATTATATAGATTGCGGAAAAAGAGTAAAAAAAGTTGCGGTAATGGGAGGATCTGGAGGAGGAGATATTGCTTTTGCAATAGCTTCAGGCGCAGATACTCTTCTTACCGGGGAAATGAAGCATTCACAGTATATAGAAGAAAAAGAAAAAGGGCTCAATGTAGTAGCTGCAGGTCATTTCAATACGGAATACCCGGTCATTCCTTCTCTTCGTGAAAAGATCAGAGAGAAATTCCCTGAAATAAATGTCACTCTATTCAAAGAACCTTCATATATGTGCTATTCCGTTCCTGTAATCAACATTTAAATATAAAACGAAGAGTGGAATATCAAGTCCTTTCTTTGTTTATTGTTTTACTCAAAATTATATATGTGATATTAATTGATACGTAATGTTTGTCAACTTTACAGAAAGAAATGTTGGCTGTCAGATACCTTTACATTCCTCTGCTTTGTTTAATCTACAATGCGTTGTATCACGAAACGTGTGTGAAATAAATATTACATTTTTGTTTCTCAAATTAAAACAATAGCTTGGTTGCAATAAAAAATTATATATTGACAAACCTTTGAAAATATGATATAATAGCCATACTCCTCTAAAGCAACAATACTTTACATCAATTTTTATCACAATTTGATATTTGTGTTTATACTTGATTGTCAGAAGGGATGGTGACAAAAATGGCAGTAAAAAATAATATGAGCAAAAAGGACAAAAGAATTTATCGTTATGTTCTTGTTGTTGCTATGTTTATTGTTCTCACCATTTCATCTTTTTTCTTTTATGAAATAATTATTGATGCAAAAACGGATGACGTAAAAGAAAATGAAATTTCAGAAGAAATATCGGATGTTATCATTGACGTTACTGAACCTGTATACAATGACCCCCAGAAAATTGTAGTCAGCGATAAAATAGCGTTTCTTGCACACCTTACCGCGGACAGAAAAGATTATACTTTTCCTTTTCTTGTTGAAGATAATGCAACTGTAGGTAATCTTCTTGAACGTGCAGGTGTTACAATATCCAAAGACGACTATATTAATAAAGGCTATACTGTCGACACTCCGTTGTTTGAAGATATTTACGTCGAAATAGGTCGTGTTGAATATAAAGAAACCGTTGAAAAGATAACAATTCCATTTGATACTATTGAAATGCCTATGATATATTCAATATGGGCAGGGAAAAAAGTTAAAGATAATGAAAAAGGCGAAAATGGCATTAAAGAAATCACATACAGGACCAAATATGTGGACGGCGTTGAGGTCAGTTCAACGAAAATAAGTGAAAAAATCACAAAAAAACCCGTCACAGCAAAGGTATATGTAAACAGAATGGATCTTCTCGATGTCCGAAACGGGCCTCCTTCTGAGTATATAACTGTTATTGACGTTAATGTTACCGCATATACCGGCGTCGAAGAAGGCGGACTTATTACCGCTACGGGAGACCCCACTCAGGTAGGTTATGTCGCCGTCGACTCAACAATCATTCCTCTTTATTCTAAGCTTTATATCGTTCTGAACAACGGCTTTGTTTACGGATATTGTACCGCAATGGATGTAGGCGGAGGAATAAAAGGAAATGATATAGATATTTTCCTTCCTAATTACGATGATATGATGAATTTCGGCAGAAAAGCGGGAAAATGTTATATAATATCCTACGGTAAAGGCAACTGATATTTCGGGAAAGAGCGATACTCTTTCCCGTTTTATAATTACGGAGTATCCATATGAGAAATATTCTTCTGATCGTTTGCGATGAAATGAGGGGCGACTGTCTCGGAATTTCGGGTCATCCCGATGTAAAGACCCCATATCTTGATTCTCTGGCTCTTTCCGGGCTTCGCTTCGATAATGCATACAGCGCTTGTCCATCGTGTATCCCCGCCAGAGCTGCACTCATGACAGGAATGTCTCAACATCATACGGGTAGGGTAGGGTATCAGGACGGTATTCGCTGGAATTATGCTCATACTCTCGCCGGCGAACTTACAAAAGCAGGCTATCAGACCCAGTGCGTCGGCAAAATGCATGTCCATCCTCTGCGCAATAATCTCGGCTTTCAGAGTGTCGAGCTTCATGACGGCTATCTTCATTACTACAGAAACAGCGAAAAACCGTATTATGAAAATCAAAAAGTAGCTGATGATTATCTTTGGTGGCTTCAGAATGAGCTTGGACCTGATACGGACATTACAGACACTGGTTTAGACTGTAATTCATGGCTTGCACGTCCGTGGATCTATGATGAAAAATATCATCCCACAAACTGGGTCACATCCCGTTCTCTTGATTTTCTTCGTCGAAGAGACAGAGACAGACCTTTTTTTCTTATGGCGTCATATGTCAGACCGCATGCGCCTTTTGATGCACCAAAAGCTTTTTTTGATATGTATGAAAATATACGCTTAAAACCTCCTGTTGTAGGCGACTGGGCATCTGAAATGGGCGAACAAAGCAAACTTCTCACTTCTTCCGAAGGATGTTTTGACGAAGAATTGCGCAGGCGTGCCATGATAGGCTATTATGCCTGTATTTCGCATCTCGATAATCAGATTGGAAAACTACTTGACGGCTTGTTTTTCGAAAACCTGATGCAAAATACTCTTATTGTGTTCGTTTCTGATCACGGCGACCTTCTTTTCGATCATAATATGTATAGGAAAAGCAGACCATACAGAGGTTCTGTCAACATTCCTCTTATTATTTCCGGCACCGGGATCAACAGAAGGGGAGTTAGCCATTCACTTGCTGAGCTTCGTGATATCATGCCTACTCTTCTTTCATATGCAAGCGCCGAAATACCTGAAACCGTGGACGGACAAGATCTTCTGTCGGAAAGCTTTTCACGTGAATATATCCATGGTGAGCACAGCGGAGGCGATATCGGCAATCAGTTCATTGTTACAAAACACGATAAATATATATGGTTTATGCGATCCGGAAAAGAACAGTATTTTGATCTCGAAAAAGATCCTTTTGAACTGCATGATGCTATAAACGATAAAGCTTACGCAAATAGAATAAATTATCTTCGTTCCTGCCTTATAAACGAACTTAAAAACAGACCTGAGGGATATACCGACGGATGTTCCCTTTTCCAGGGCAAACCGCAGAGAAATTATTTGTTTGATTAAAGAATAAAAACCAAATACAAAAATAAGATGACCGAAAAAAACGGTCATCTTGTTTATTTGTATAATTATTCTTTTTTATCTCTGCACTCTTCCGCTGCCATCGCCGCGCATCAGTCTTAAAACCTCTGAAACGGATACTTCATTGAAGTCACCTTCGATAGAATGTTTAAGGCATGAAGCAGCAGCTGCAAATTCTATGATATCCTGATTGGAATAATTTTCCGATATCGCATAAATCAGTCCGCCGCCAAATGAGTCTCCGCCGCCGACGCGGTCTACTATATGAACG
>CACZQB010000059.1 GCA_902783255.1 Oscillospiraceae bacterium
TTTCAATACGGGAAAGATATATACAGTAATTGCCGTGATGAATATTATTATACTTGCGCTGACATATATTATATCAAGAATATACGCGTCGGCAACGGATATTTCTGCATCCATTAAAGATAAGGAGTGAAAAGATGAAGATATTCCGTCTTGAAAATATTCTGAATGTTATAATATACGCATTTTTAACATTCATCATAGTTATTCTTGTAAATCAGCTTGATCTGAGCAGAACAAACAACCGATACTATAACGGTTTTTACGGTTCGGACAGTAGAAAGATAATGATAAATGCAAAGAGAACAGGCTTCAGAATAGATACGGAATCTCTCGGATCGGATTTTGTTTTATATGACACTGTAAACGATGTTCAGGCGGGTCCGAGCACAATGACGCACAGGGTCATATACGGCAAGGGGAATTATCCGAAGCCTCATATGCTTGACGGTCATTTCTTTACGGACGACGAGATAATATCAAAAGAAAAAACGTGCGTTGTAGGCAGCAAAGTGCTTGAAAGAATTCTGGAAGAAAACGGAGAAAAATACGTTGAGGCGTACGGGGATAAATTCAGAATTATAGGCACAATGGGACTTGAAACTGCAAGCGACCTTGACCTGATAATTATATTTAACTGGGGCGGATATTACGATAACGACAAGGCAATATTAACTAAATATATGATCGATTCCGATTTTTACGGACGCGCGGACGAAGTTTTCAACGCCATATGGGCGCAGCTTGAAAATTTCAAAAAGGATCACGAAGAAATCGAATTTGAAAATATATATTATGAAAACAATATAAGAGGGTTTGAATACTATTCACGCCATCTGTATTTCTGGGCAACGGTGCTTGTTGCGTTAAATCTCATCATAGTATCCGCAAGATACAGTTCAAGGAACATAAGAGTTGTTGCGGTAAACAGAATGGTAGGCGTACCCACGGCGGGGATAATAGCGTCGGTAGCATCAAAATATGCGCTTACGGCGCTTACAGGAGTGGCAATCTCGTTTATAACGATATGTTTGCTCAACACGAACGCAGCCTTTGCAAAAAGCGAATTCGCGTATTTTGCAACGCTGCCGATAAAAACAGTTGTAATAGTAATAATAATCGCTGTGCTTATTTCCGTTCTTTGCGGGATAATACCCGTTTTAAGAATTCTTGCCAAAAAAGATTTGAGCAATGAGGTAAAATAGACTGTATAATAATATCTTTCATAAATCAGCCCGTCGCGGAGAAAAAGATTTTCCGACGGGTTTTTGTTTGACTGAAAACAGGAAGTATTGACAAATAAGCAAATCATAATCATAAAGAAATGGCATCCCTGCGATATTTGCGGGACGCCATTTTCGTCATATCGCAACTATGCTGAAAAAACAGAAATTTTTATTTTTTACGGGTTGACATTGTTTGTTATTTCAGTTATAATATCGATGAAAACCAAGCGAATTTATATTATATTTCAGAAGGATGAATATCATGAATTTTCCAAATCAGTTTATCTGCGCAACAGAAGAATATTCAACATATCACAACTTTGTTCCGTCCCCCTATTTCAGAAAAGAATTCATTCCCGATACGTCAGACTGCACGCTGCGTGTTACGGGACTCGGTTTTTACCGCGTATGGATCAACGGAAAAGAGATAACAAAAGGTCTTATTGCGCCGTATATTTCGAATACGGATCATATAGTATATTTTGATGACTATGATCTGTCGGAATATGTAAAAACGAACGAAAAAAATGTATTGGGATTTCAGCTTGGCAACGGAATGCAGAACGCTCCGGGCGGCGTAATATGGGATTTTGACAAAGCGTCGTTCCGTTCCGCGCCAAAGCTTGCATTTTTGCTGAATGTCGGAAAAACACAGATAGTTTCGGATACGACCGTAAAGACTGCGCCGTCGCCGCTGTATTTTGACGATCTGAGAGCAGGCGTTCGATACGATGCGCGAAATGAGATCGACGGATGGAATATGCCTGATTTTGACGATACAAACTGGGCAAACGCGAAAACATGCGCTACACCGAAAGGCGAATTCCGCATATGCGAGGCTGATCCAGTGCTGCCTACAGGCGTTGAGCTGAAAGCGAGCTCCGTTCGTTTCGGTAAAATGCGCGATTTTACGCCGAGAGGCGACGTTGAGAAAATGTCGCATCCGGAAGACGCAAACGACGGAAGAGAAGGTTACTTATATGATTTCGGCAAGAATAATGCCGGTATAATACGCCTTAAGATCAACGGAAGACCCGGACAGCGCGTTGTTCTTCAATTCGCAGAGATGATGACAGACGGAGAAATGGATTATAACAATATCAGTTTTTATCCCGACGGATTTTCTCAGCGCGATGTATATATCTGCAAGGGCGGAGAAGAGATTTTCGAGCCGCCGTTCACTTATCACGGTTTCAGATACTGTATGGTGATAGGAATAGACGAAGCTCAGGCAACTCCCGATCTTCTTACATTTATTATCTGCACTTCAGCTTCAAAGGTCATGGGAACATTCTGCTGTTCCGACGAGACCGCAAACACACTTTATGAAATGTGCGATGCTTCGGACCACTCAAATTTCTATTATTTCCCGACAGACTGCCCGCACAGAGAAAAGAACGGCTGGACGGGTGACGCTGCTCTTTCGTCGGAGCATATGCTTATGACGATGAATGTTGAAAAAAGCTACATTGAATGGCTGAGAAACATTCGTGCAGCACAAAAAGAAGACGGTCAGCTGCCCGGCATTATCCCGACAGGAGGTTGGGGGTATCAATGGGGCAACGGACCGGCATGGGACGCTGCGCTGATATTCATTCCGTATTTTACATACCGATACACGGGAAACAAAGAGATACTTACAGAAAATGCCGATGCGATTTTTAAATATCTTAAATATGCCTCGGGAAAAAGAGACGAAAACGGGCTGCTTGCATACGGCCTTGGCGACTGGTGTCCGATAGGCGGCAAAGTTAAGTCCACGCTGAAGTTTACCGACAGCGTTACGATCATTGCATGCGCAAAAATGGCTGCTTTTATATTTGATATTCTCAAAAAAGATAACGAAAAGGCTTATGCGTTGAATTTGGGCGCCGAATTACGCGAAGCTGTCCGCAAAAACCTGATCAACAAAGAGTCTTGTGTTGCAGATACAGACTGCCAGACAAGTCAGTCAATGGCGCTTTTCTACAGCATATTCAATGAGGACGAAAAGGCAAAAGCTACTGAGCATCTAATAAAAATGATTCACGAAAACGGTGATTTCCTTGATACCGGAATTCTTGGCGCGCGTGTTATTTTCCACGTGCTTTCCGACGCAGGTGAAAGCGACCTTGCATGGAAGATGATCACACGCAGGGAATTTCCGTCGTACGGCGCTTTTATAGAATTCGGAGAAACCACAATACCGGAATTTTTCGGTCTGCCGAAAGACGGACTGTTTTCGCATAATCATCATATGTTCTGCGATATCAAGAACTGGTTTATTTCATGCGTTGCCGGTCTGAAATATAATCCCGACGGCATAAAACACGATCACGTTACTATAAAACCTGCATTTATCAACGGTCTTTCATATGCGCAGGCATCATACTCCTCCCCTGCCGGCGAGATCTTCGTTCGCTGGGATCGCACAAACGGAGGCGCAGATATACACGTTTGCACTGCTGACGGAATAACAGCAAACGTTGTTCTTCCCGACGGAACGCAGATCTCTCATACGGGAGACAAAGTTTACAAATGCAGCTTATGAAATAATCATTTGTTCGCTCATTACATTTTAAGGGAAATAAACACTGTGGAGCTTATAGAACCGACTGAACGATTTGAAAATCAGATACGTCTTTACAGAAAAGAGTTTCTTGACTGCAAAGATTCTATGGACGGCACAGGCGGACTCGAAACATTTGAAAGTCCAAAAGAATGGATAGAATATTCAAAACGAAATAAGGATCCGTTGACGGTCAGCAAAGGTCTTGTCCCTGCCACACAATATATATTTGTTCGGGAAGAAGATATGAAGATCGTCGGCATGATCCAGATACGTCACTATTTCAACGATTATCTGAAAAGATTCGGCGGTCATATAGGATATTCGATCGCTCCGAGCGAGCGCCGTAAAGGATACGCTACTATGATGCTGAAAACCGTATTGCCGAAGTGCAGAGAGCTTGGTCTTGAAAAAGTGCTGATCACATGCAACAAAGGCAATGAAGGAAGCAGAAGAACAATCCTCAATAACGGCGGAATATATGAATCTGCAGTTTATGAACCTGACGAAAAAGTGTATATTGAAAGATACTGGATCGACCTGAATTGATGAAGCGGTAATATCGCAATATTCGCTATCGGGAGAACGAAATGAAAGGCATTATATTTGATATTCAGCGCTTTTCCGTCCATGACGGGCCCGGAATACGTACTACGGTTTTTATGAAAGGATGTCCCCTTCGCTGCGTATGGTGTCATAATCCGGAAGGGCTTTCAGCAAAACCGCAGCTGAGTTTTCATAAGGAAAAATGTCTCGGCTGCGGAAGATGCGGTAAAAGAGAGTCGTTGTCCGACGCGGAAAAGTGTCCTTCAGAAGCCCTTTGCGTATGCGGCAAAGAAACAGATGAAGACGAGATTTTTTCGGAATTCATCAAAGACGATATCTTTTACGGGTCGGATGGCGGAATAACGTTTTCCGGAGGCGAATGTCTTTTGCAGGCAGATTTTGTTGCTTCGGTGCTGAAAAAAGTTAAAAGCAGCAATTTCACAACGGCAATAGACACATCAGGCTGTGTTCCGTGGGAATCGATCGAAAAAACGCTTGAATTTTGCGATCTGTATCTTTATGATATTAAATGCGCAGATCCGAATATCCATAAAGAATTTACCGGAAATGATAATTTTATTATTCTTTCAAACCTGAAAAAATTATCTGATCTGGGCAAAAGATTATGGATAAGAACACCTGTTATACCCGGCTTTAACGACAATGTTGAAGAGATCACAGCCATTGCGGATATTATATCGTCGCTGCGATCTGTCGAACAGGCAACGCTGATGCCGTATCATTCATTCGGCGCCGATAAATATGTCCCCCTTGGGATGAATTACGCTTACGACATAACGAAGAAAGTAACACCCGAATCAATGGAAACATTTGAAAATATATTCAGAAGCAAAAAAATCAAACTTGTTTGAATGCGAGGTATTCTTATGACAAGAACAGAATTTTTAAAAGAACAGACGCTCTCTGCCGCAAATAAATGTCGCAGAACGCCAATGCCTTATGTTTCATTTGCGAATGAACCCGTAAGCATAGCCGAAAGGAAAGCGCTCGGTCTGAAATGGATATTCGATAATATGCCGGTATACATAGGACCAAAAGAGCTTATTGTGGGAACAAGAACATTTTTTGCGCCTCTTAAGGGCAATGAAGACGGACATGATGTTTTTATGTACAGTCTTTATAATCCTGTAAAATATATAAACGAACAGGATATAGCTCTTTTCGGATGCGATCAAAGTCACTTAAATAAAACTCATTATTGTCCTGATTTAGGCATTATGCTCGAAAAAGGCATTGACGGTATTATAAAAAGCGCTGAGGAAAAAGAAAAAGACCCTTCTCTCAAACCGATAAACCGTGAATTTCTGGAAAGTGTAAAAATTGCTTATACGGGCTTGAAAAATCTTATTCTTCGGTATGCCGATGAAGCCGAAGAACTTGCCAAAAAAGCAGAAAGATCTGAAGACAAAGCAGAGCTTGAGACTATTTCTCGGATATGCAAAAAAATAAGCGGAGAAAAACCCGAAACATTTCATGAAGCCGTTCAGCTTTTATGGTTTACCCATCTCGGAACGATCATTGAAAGCTTTCAGTTTATTAATTACGGCAGACTTGATGTGATCCTCGGCAAATTTCTTAAGGATACTCCAAAAGAAGAAGCTCAGCAGTTAATAGACTGTCTTCTTCTCAAAATGTATGATCAGGTAGATGTTCTCGATTCATATTACGGAAAATACAACGCGCAGCTCGTAGTAACTCTGGGCGGCGTTTTGCCTGACGGCGAAAATGCCGTAAATCCGGTAACAATGATGTTCCTTGACGCTATAGGAAGAATACGCTTGCCCGAACCTGAATTCAATTTACGAATAAACAGCAAAAATCCGCCTGAGTTTCTTGAAAAAGCATCTGAGCTTACGATAAACGGCTGCAATTTCGTTTCATACTATAATGACGATCTCTTTATCAAAAGCTTAACCAATGCCGGTATTGCAGAAGAATATGCAAGGAATTACGGCTTTGATCTTTGCCAGGATATGAACATTCCGGGGTTTGGCGATTTCTGGCTTGTGGCGCAAACATCCTTGATATCAGTGCTTCTTTCAACAATAGAAAAAAACTGCGACGCAGAGACTTTTGACGTTTTTACAGACATATATAAATCTGAGCTTGCAAGTGCAATAAAAAACTCTGTAGATAGATTCAACGCCGCGCAAAAACAGGTTCTTACATACGGAGCGGGCAATGCGGACGAATACTTTGACGGTGTAAAAAACCGTAATCTTCCTCGTGACAGAGGAGGCAACAGCCCGATGGCGCCCCTGCCCTATCTGAGCGCGCTTTTCCACGGCTGCATAGAAAACGCATCTGATGTTATATATGAACCGTACCCGATAAAAGAAAAGGGATTCATATTCGGAACATCAACGGAAGCAGTAAATTCACTTGCTGCGATAAAAAAGATCGTGTTTGAAGAAAAAAAATATACACTCAAAGAAGTATATGACGCATGCAAAGAGAATTTTGCCGGAGATGAAGGCGAAATTATGCGCAATTTACTTTGGAACTCTCCGAAATGGGGCAACGACAACGATTATGTGGACCTCATTGCAAAAGATATTTTTGAGTTCTGTCTTTCTGAGTGTGAAAAATATACCACATATGCCGGCGGACGTGTGCTTGGCGGAATACATCAGCCTCACCCTGTAGCCACCGGATCGGGACTTATGGCAACACCTGAAGGACGAAGGAAGGGTGAAGCTGTGGCCGTATCTCTCACTCCGGAAAACGGAACGATGAAAAACGGACCGACATCAGCCCTGAAATCCGCTTCCAAGATCGAACCGATGCTCGTTCAATGGAATTTCTGCGTAATGGTGAACTATTTTGCATCTGTTTTTAAAGGAAACAACGGAGCGGAAGTATTCAGAAAGCTGCTGAGAGGATATTTCAACAACGGCGGCATGCAGCATCAGCCGAATGTTCTTGATGTTGAATCGCTTAAAAAAGCTCAGACCGAACCCGAAAAATACAAAGACCTCATTGTCAGAATGTGGGGGGTGTCTGCACATTTCGTTGACCTTCCCAAAGCAATTCAGGATGAAATGATAGCAAGATTCAGCTATTGAAAATCTGTTTCCGCATAATTACTGTTATCTCTTTACCCTGCCGTGATCAATGTCGGCAGGGTTATATTTTATAATCTTACGATTCAGCCGTGCATTATAATGAAAGATTCAATAAAATCAACGCCGTTTTTTGAATGTCGCGAAACAAATCATATATATTCCATTCTTTTTCGGTAACAATAAAAATACTTGACATAATCATTCATTTATTATATAATAATGGTATTCAAAGTCGGAGGGCGCTTATGGGTGATTTTACGCAAAAGATAAAGCTTTTGAAACTATATGAGTATCTCAGAAAAGAGACAGATGAAAATCATCCCATATCCAGAAGAAAACTATGTCAGACATTGAAGGATATGGGAATATCAAGCAACGTGCGCACGTTAAGCAAAGATATTGAAACGCTGAGTGAAAACGGCTTTGAAATAATGAGCTTTCTAAAAGAGAAAGAAAAGTTTTATTATGTTTCTGACCGCGAGATTGCCACGCCTGAAATTAAAATCATTATTGACGCTATTCACGCCTCACGTTTTATAACCGAAAAAAAGTCCGCAGAACTGATCGATAAAATTTCTGCGTCCGCCAGTAAATATCAGGCTGAGATCTTAAAGAAAAATATGGTGGTTTTCAACACACGCAAACACTCAAACGAATCGATCCTCTATAATGTGGACAGCATAGAAGAAGCGATAGCAAGAAAAAAGAAAATATCATTCAATTATTTTCATCTGAATGAAGCTGCAAAACGTGAATATGTTTTAACGCCTAACGGCAGAAAGAAAAAATATATCGTAGAACCTATCGCGCTCATTTTCAACGAGGACAATTATTATCTCATGGGATATCTCAGCAGACATCCCGAGGGAACGGCAAACTATCGCATTGACAGGATGGATCACGTTAATGTTGTCGAAGATTCAAAGCTGTCGGATGAAGCGATCGCAAAAATCAATGGGGTAAGCTCATATACAGAGCAGGTTTTCAAAATGTTCGGCGGCGATATTGCGAAAGTAACATTACAGTTTGATAAAGAACTTGCAGAACCTGTATTTGATAAATTCGGTGAGGATATAAAAACGAAAGTGATTGACGATAATAAAATCGCAACCACGGTTTCGGTGCAGATCAGTCCTACTTTTTTCGGTTGGCTTGCGCAGTTCGGAGGAAAAATGAAAATAGCGGCGCCTGCTTCCGTGGCAGAAAAATACAAAAAACATATAAAAAGCATACTTGAACGATAATTTTCTATACAAAGATGTGAAATCATCTTTGAGATTTCAGTACATGTTTAATACAGAAGAACATTCTGTATTTTATACAAAATCAGCAAGCATGGAGGAGTAAACATGACAAAATTTATGAAAATTCTTGTTTTGATGATCGCCTTTTCATTTATTCTCTGCTCATGCGGGGAAACAGTTGAAGAGATAATACCAGAATACGACTTTTCGGTATCAGACAAAACGGATCTTGAAGGCGCAAACATGACCATAGGTTGGGCAGGCATTACAGGGGATACTGTATTCGGTTTTGCACCGGGAACTGCAAATGCCGACTATGCGCTAGAGCGAAAAAAGAATATTGAAGACTCGATGAACTGTAAGATCAATGTAATTTACAACAATGATATTTTGCCTGTTCTTGAAACAGGTGTTATGTCAGGCGCTCAAACTCTTGATCTTGTGAAGCATGAGAGCTATTTTCTTGTTGTTGATATCCGCGCAGGATATCTTTCGGGACTGTCGCAGTATCTGGACGTTAACAATTATGAAAAATACGGTACCCCGAACATGCTCCAGTCTGTAATGTGGAAAGACGATCTGTATGCGGTTACTCCATATGCCTGGCCTGAGCTGCTTTACTCGTCCCCAGGACATGTGATCACGGTAAATGAAAACTTCATTTCAAGGCTTGGTCAGACAGACCCGCGAGATTATGTTGAAAACGGCGAATGGACATGGGATCTTTTTGAAGAGCTGCTTCCGGTATATACTCATGAAGACAACGGGAACAAGGTGTATGCGATCAAATGCCATGACGCATATTTCGCTATGAACATGCTGTTGTCGAACGGCGTTGCGGTATCGGAATTCAAGGACGGTCAGGTCGTTTGCGGCGCATATACGCCCGAAGGGATTGCTGCACTAGAACGTGCAAGGTCCATTATGCTTGATACATGCGCAGACTGTTTCCACCCCTCTCAGAGCGCCGCAGACCCGACAGAATTTTACAGAGGCGAATGTGTGATGTATTGCGCATGGGCTTACGAACTGACAAGGGATATAAACTCCATAATGTTCCAGATGGATAATGTAGCCCTGCTCCCCTTCCCTCAGGGTCCTAACGCAAAACCGGGAGTATATCTTTCGTACCATGAAAGCCTGCCTAACTCAATAGGAATTCCTTTCAACGCAAAAGATACGGCATCATCTGCGCTTCTTCTTTCTGCACTGCTTGAACCTTTTGAAGATTTTCCCACGAAAGACTCTATTATTGAATACATGACTGCCCAGACGTTTTTTGACAGAAGAGATACTGAAGTTCTGGCAAATCTTACAAGAAATACCGAATACGGCTTTTTCAGAGAAGGCGCCCGCGGCGTTATTCAGAGCGCAACGGAAACGACTACTCCGATATCCACACTTCTTGAATCCAATCAGAAAGTTTATGATCAGATAGTTGAAGAGTTTATGACACCTCACTATCAGGCACGTGTTGCTGTTTACGGCGAATAAATGATCGAAAAATACATAAGCTCTCCGTCGATCAGACGGAGAGCTTTTTTCACATAAAGCAGGATTATAACCGAAAAAACGGTTTTTCAGCCGTCCATAACATCCCACGGAGTAAGGATGCCTAAAAGCGGCTCATCGACCCTGCCTGTTTCGGTAACGAGTAAAAGATTTATTCGTATTTTCTTTCTGAAAGCGTCAACTACCATTTTTTCGGCAGCGGAAACGAGCATACTTCTCTGAACAAATTTGAATGTATTTCTGTCTTTTCTGCTTACGGAAGTATATGAAGCAATATCGCGGAAACATGTGGAATCGGATATAATATCTTCATATCCGTCGAGAGTAATCGCAAATACGGTATCTTTGCCGAAAACGCCGACAACTCTGTTTTTGCTTATTATAGGCATATACGAGAACCCGAACGCCTTCATGACCTTCATTTTTTCAATTACATTGTCATTCGGCTCGGCAATAAGGATATTGCTCCCTTTTATAGCTTTATCAAAGCAGTTTGGCGGCTCTTTGACCTGCTCTATCACTTTTTGCAGTGTTTTTATCATTGCGTCGCTCGGTATGACCGCAAAATCATCGTCGATTTTAGGATTATGCGACAAGAGTGCGCGAACTTCTCTGCAATATTTGATCTGATTTCGTATCTCTTTGAACTGATTCAGTTTTTCAAGCTTAGATACTGCGCTGCCGTCTGAGGGAAGTCCGTAATATGAAACCGCAGCCTGTTCGAGCTGCTTATATAAATCAAGGAATAAGTCGGTATTGTTCATAGTCAGATATCCGTTCTTTTTAAATATTTATTTACCCGAATTAATAATGTTTTCCATTATATTGCAAAACTGTTTTACTTGTTTACGGTGATCTGCAAGGACGCTATTTCAATATTGTTATAGCCGGTAACATGAACGGTGATTTTTTGATTTTCCGAAACAGCGTTGGTTTTGACAGTAAGGCTTCTTGATGTATTTGTAACTATTGTTTCGCATTCTGTTTTACCGTTTTCAAATGTAGCGATCGTTTCTCCGCTTTCTGATGTGATAGACCAGTTATACGTAAATGCCGGTGCATTCGAAAGTGTTACCGTTACGCTGTTGCCGCCCCTGACGTTTGTTGAAGTTGCTGTCAGTCCGGGAGAGGTTGAAGGAGTATTGATCATAACTGTTTTCGGAACATATTCGAATTTGAGAGATGGATCCGAAGAAGTTATGAGTCCTGTAAGAGTCGTGTTGCCTGCTGCAATTGAAGGTGTGATCATAAAATTGTTTTTAGAGGGATCGTTTGCCGATGCCCGCGAAACGGTCACATTATTGTTGTTTGCAAGTAAGGAATATGTAAGAGTTGACTGTTGAGCAAAAGAAAGTGCGGGCGAGAACGTGAGGTATGCGGAATATGTTTCACCCTGAACAAGGTCGCCATTTGCGGCTACAACAACGCTTACTTTGACGGTCGTGGGAGATGGATCATTGCTTTGAACAGTCACATTTATGTGATAAACCGAACCGTCCTGAAGATTTACAGTTACCCTTGCGGTGCCCTGAGCCATTGAATAGATGATATAATCTCCGTTAAGAACCGAAACGCTTGCTACCGATGTATTGTTGCTTGTAGCGCTGACAACTGTTTTTTCACTGCCTATTATATTGGCGATGTGCACGAATTCGTCGGTATTCGCAAACGACCAGTCAACGGATACGGGATCAACGGGTTGATTTGCCGCATTATTAAGGGGAAACGAATCGGGCAAAAATGTGTGATAAAGCAAATAGATCGCATCATCGCTTGCAACAGCGCCGTTTCCGTCAAAATCGCAATTCTGATTTACGGGGAACCGGTCGGGAAGGAAGGTATGATAAAGCAGATGGATAGCATCGTCGCTTGATACAACGCCGTCTCCGTTGACATCGCCTTGTAGGACGTCAACGACCGTTACAGTGCCTCCGACAACATTTATATCAATACTTTCTTCCTCTCCGGACGAATGCTTTTTCTTAGCTATGATATTGCAGCTGATGCTGTAATCTGCCGCCGCGGCATTGTTTTTCAGTTTGAGGGTCAGTTGAAATATGATACCGTTGACGTAACAGTTATCGGGGAAAGACACCGCGCCGAACCGGAGTGACGGATCCCAACTGTTTATAGCGGTATCAGGCACGATCCATTCGCCACTTACGATTTCAAAAACAGATGAATCAAAAGAAAAATCAGACAAAGCTATTGATTTGATCATTTCGGGGTTACTGAGAGCAAAATCAAGCGTAAATATTTGATCTGAAACAAATACCGTTTTGTTTTCTACCGAAAGAGTCCCTTTGGACGATGATGTTTGCTCATAGTTATTCTGAGATACGGCAGCATACATGCTTATTGGTAAAACTATTGAGCAAATCACAATCAAACACATAGTTGCTGCAATAATTAAGCGCTTTTTCATTATTTTATGCCTTTCTGAGCAATATAATAATATTCGAACAAATTATAATAGCAAATAATAATTAAGATAACATTGAGAGTTATAAGATTTCAGGAACAGTCATTTTTTTATTCTGATCACAATAATCGCAACGGCTGCAGCGTCTAAAAGGGCGATGATGACAACAGGAAGCCAGATTGCCGTATTTTCGTCGTTTGCAGTTTCGGGGTTTTCGATAATTTCGTTCTCGGGAACTGTGATTTCGGGAAGTTCGAGGGCTACGGTCGAAGGTTCTTCTGTTTGTGTATCGGGGTTTTCGATAATTTCGTTCTCGGGAACTGTGATCTCGGGAAGTTCGAGGGCTACGGTCGAAGGTTCTTCTGCTTGTGTATCGGGGTTTTCTATGATTTCGTTTTCAGGAACTGTGATTTCGGGAAGTTCGGGGGCTACGGTCGAAGGTTCTTCTGTTTGCGCGTCGGTATTTTCGGTTTCGGGAAGTGAGGGAATTTCTCTCGTTTCCTTATGATTTGAATCGTAAATACATGTGCGTGTTTCTTCGCCTTTTTCGCCTGCTTTTGCTTCTCTTGTTACTACCCATTCGCCCCAATGATGGTCAGCAGGCGCAATAATCACATCGTTTGCGTTTATTTCGTTGCTGCCCTGAGCATCGGAAAAGTGTCTGTTACAGGTTGAACATACCCAATATTCCGTGTTGCCGGGCTGGTCACATGTTGCTTTGTTTGCGGCAATATGGTTAAGATCGTGAACGTGGTCTGCTTTGGGAACGGTTCTTGTTTCAACATGCTGCCAGTTTCTTGAACATGTTCTTGTCTGTTCGCCTTCCGTTGTTTCGGTAGGTGCTGTAGTAGTTATCCATGCGCCGAAATCGTGACCGAGAGCTTTGATCTTCGAACCTGCAGAAATAAGCGCACCGCAGTCTTTGCAATATGTATCTCCGCTGTTGCCATTTTCGGTGCATGTTGCGTCTTTCTGATTGCGTATTTCTGTGTTGCCCGTATGATTGTCGGGATTCAGCTCACGGTAAGGTATTTCGCTTATCTCTTTGCCGTCTGCGCTGAAAAGCTGTCCGCACGAGCCGCAAACTGCGTATGCGTCCCATCCCTGATCAATACAAGTTGAATCTTTTGCCGCAACTGAAGTCTTGTTGTTATGGCGGCAGGACGGATCGATTACTGTGAGCGTAACGGATGTGCCTGCGCACGGGACTTCTGTTTCACCTTCTTCGGATGATACTTTTACTGTAGGAGTAATTGCTACATCAAAATCTTCGTATGCGGCATCATCTTTAACGGTAAGATCAAGCGTAAAGATGCTTCCGTTTATATTTGTCGGAGACTCAAACGCGATTACCGCAAGATTTTTGCTTTTATTAAAGTCTGCAATAGTGCCTGAAATACTCCAACCACCATCTACGGTAAATACATCGGTCGGGATATCAAACGTCAATTGCATTGATTTTACATCAGGAGCACCCGAAAGGGAAACTGTTACAGTTACCGAATCTCCCCTGTTGAGCTGATCGTTCGTTGCTGAACATGACAATGCTGCGCCGTCGGCAAAAGATGCTGCCGCAAGCGACACGATCATCATGATCGACAAAAATACAACCATTATTTTTTTCATACCGTTTTTTCCTTTCGACACCGAAGGATCATTTAAGATTTAATCATATTACATTGTATATATTTAATTATATCAAATTTTTTATAATACAGTCAATATTAATGTCCTTAAGTCGTGAAAAAGTCGTTAAAATGTTAAATTCTAAAACATGAAAAAGATATTTTTCTGAATTGCATATCTACAGAACAGCTTATACAAAAAAAACCACCGATTTTGTCGGTGGCGGTGATTTAAAGTTGCGTGAGGTTATCAGACATTGACAGTGGCGATGTATTCGATATCTGAATCCGTTTTTACGCATGGATCGGATATTTCGAGATTTCCCCCTGAGATAGCGATAAAGTGATAAAGCGCTATGCCCATATCGATCTTCTGAATATCCCAGGGAGAGTTGGGATTGTAGCTTTTCATATGTTTTTCGTAAAAATGGTATCTGCTGCCGTCTTTTACTACTCTCCACGGCTGATTATTGACAGCGGAAGGAGCAAATCTGACCGCTTCGAGACTGTCGGAGATGTTTTTTAAAGGGGTTGAAAAATCGTTTTCGAAAAACAGGACGTCAGCAGACAGTCTGTCGTTCCCGTGAACATGTTTTCTGAGCTGTTTATCGATCCATGACAGTGTTTTTGACGGATAACCGAGAGGGCTGACGATAGGCATGATCTCATATTCTTTTGTATCGGCGGCTTTTTCAAAAAGCTTACGGTTCATCGTTCCGCCTATCCATGTTGTTCCTATACCTAGGGACCAGGCGTAAAGCACGAATTTTTCAAAAGAAAAGCCGAGTGCTTCTTCGCAGTGAGGAGTTTTCGGAACTTTCAGCGCAACATATTCGGTTTCGCCTGAAATAACGGGGCTTGAAAGCCTATGTTCTTTCTTGTCGAGAAAAACGAAGTCAACGGGAATACCGTATGGGTTCGCTGTATTTTCGATAAAAACAGTGAGTTTTGTCTTGTCGTTATCGGAAAGCTGCCTGCCGTCGAATGTTCTGACGCTTTTTCTGGTTTTTATTATGTCAAGAAATTCCATATGATCCTCAAATTGTCGATTAAATATATTTTTAACCGAATGTATATTTAACGGTATTTCAAAACAAGATCGTGATATCCGCTTTGCGCTATTGCTCAGCGGCGATCTTTATTGCCTTTTCAAAATTGCTTTTTATCGTATTGTAATCGTCTTCCGGGCTGCATTCATAAAGTTTTGTTTTACTAAAAAAAACTGAGGGAACACGATAATAATCGTAAGTATTCGCAATTTCGGGATGCAGCGACTCTTCGATCCACTCGATCTTGACTTTTTGCAGTGAAGGATCTGAAGATATTATTTCCTTTTCAGCTTCTTTAGCCTTGCGGCAATACGGACAGTTATCAAGATAAAAAACAGTAAGCTTTTTCATATGATCTCCTTTTCACTGACTGCACAATGAATATGAGCATACCGGAATGCACTCATTTACAGCAGTTTTTCGTATAAAATAGCGATATTCCTTTTCGTCATAAAGCGGCAAAAATCCGTTTGCGGAAATCATCCGCTCTGAGGCAGTATTATCAATATTGCAACGTGCGATAAGCGTAACGTTCAATATCTCTTCGGCGTATCTTGCGGCGGCGCCGAAAGCCGCTTTTCCGTATCCTTTTCCATGGTATTCGGGCAAGATTCTGCAGCCGAGTTCTGCGGTTGAAACAGATGTGAAATTCCAGAGGATAGCCTCCCCTATCATTTCACCGTTTTCGGAAAGACGAACTGCCAAATTGACTGAGTCACCCGCCTGCATATCATACATTACGGAATCGTAAAATGTATTCTCGTCTACAGGGCCCGTTATCGTTTCGTCTTCACGGTAATCATAACCCCAGAATCTGTTGTTTTCTATATCCGTATTAAGCCTTAGATAAGCCTGTTTATCGGTTTCGCGAAATTCCGTAAGATAAATATCGCCGCATCTGAGCGTGACCGTTTTTTTTGCCCTGACAGCCGGAGAAGACACATGAACGAGATATTTATCTACTATCGACACAGGGTGATACTGCAGTTTGGATGTTCTGAGCCCCGGATCACCGGAGTCGTCCTCGCGATTGACAAATTTAAGAGGTCCGCCTGATTTTTCGGATATAAGATTTACAAACCCCGAATACATCGTAGGGTAAATACCTTCATAGCAGGTCAGCGCTTTTTCGACATCAATAATAAGCGTATCTCCGACTACTTCGCCTATGCTGAAAGCGGCAAGAACACCGTTAACGAATAATCCTGCGGCGAATAAGCCGAGTTCCTGAAAAACCTCAAAAAGCTCTTTTGTTTTTTCAAGTTCGATCCTTTCGATGGCATTACCTTCGGGATGCTCTTTTTCGTATTCTTTCAGCATTTTCTCAACTTCCGGCTTGTCGTTTTCGGTTAGGAAACGGATATCCGGCTCGCCGTACAGCTTTTTGAACTTATTGATATGATTTCTCTGTCCGCTGTATTTTTTTCCTTGAAAAGTCATTGCCTCTTCAAATGAGTAGATATAATCGCTCCAGCGTCTGTCGAAAGCGAACATTGCGGGAGAAAGACGCGGATCTGACAAAATGATCTCAAGCGTATTTTTATCTACCGCAAAAAAGCGCATCGGAAGGCGGTTTGAGCGTGCATATTCTTTGATCTCACAGATCATCCCGTCAGGATCATTGCCAATAGGATAACTGAAAGCGGGCTGTTCGCCTATTATCTGACGGACCGTAAAAGTTCCGTTCCATTCACAGAACTGAACATCAGCGCCGTCGTGCCACATAAAAAGGAAACCTGCGGAAATATCACTGCATAAAGAAGGATTGCTTTTAATGTAGCGAATAAATTTTTTCATTGCGGAAATGGAAAACGGTTCAAAGGTTAACATAAAAATCTCTTTTCCTGTCTTTCAACAATAATAGCTGTTAAAAATCCGAAAGACAGGGACATTCAGTCCTCTGATGCTTCTGCGAGCTTTTCGTTGAGAGTTTTAACGAGTTCGTCCGCATCGATGCCGTGAACGGCGGCAGCTTCTTCGATAGTTTCCATCTGAGAAGACGGGCAGCCGAGGCAGTGCATGCCTATACCGAGAAGAATGGGGGCAGCCACGTCAAGATTGATATTTAAAAGTTCACCGATCATTGTTTTTTTAGTTACCTGTGCCATAATAATTACTCCTTAATTATGATTTATAATTTTGTTTTATTGTTTTATTTACAAAAGCGACTTTACGCATGTCTCAACTTCCGACATGTCGGCAGTAGGTTCAAAACGAGCGACCACATTTCCGTTGCGATCGATAATGAATTTAGTAAAATTCCATTTGATGTCCGGCTTTTTATCCCACTCCGGATCAACGGAAGAAAACATTTTTTCGAGCAGCTCCTTATAAGGATGATCTGAAAAACCCTCAAAGTCCTTCTGTAATTTCAGGTATGTATAAAGCGGAAGCTCGTTTTCTCCGTTTACATCCGCTTTTTTCATCTGAGGGAATGTTGTGTTGAAATGCATGGTGCAAAATTCATGGATCTCTTCATCTGTTCCCGGAGCCTGCTGACCGAACTGATTGCAGGGAATATCGAGGATCTCAAGACCTTTGTCGTGATAGTCTTTATACATCTGTTCGATCGGTGCGTCTTGCGGGGTAAATCCGCAGCCTGTAGCTGTATTAACGACCATGATAACTTTGCCTTTATAATCGGCAAGATTGAGCTTTTCACCTTTTCCTGTGGTAACGGTATAATCGTAAATCATTTTTTTCTCCTTATATATTTTTCAGAAAAAAAGATATTGTTTTATCCGAGCGCAACATCGAGAACCATCATAAGAACGAAGCCGAGGGAGAAGGCAATTGTACCGATATTTGAATGCTCTCCGCCCGAGATTTCGGGGATAAGTTCTTCTACGACAACATACATCATTGCTCCGGCAGCAAACGCCAGAAGATAAGGCATAACAGGAACGACCGCAGCTGCCGCAAGAACCGTAATAAGTGCCGCAACAGGCTCGACGATACCTGACAGAACGCCGAAAAGGAACGTTTTTGTTTTATTCATGCCTTCGCCGCGCAAAGGCATTGAGACGATCGCACCCTCGGGAAAATTCTGAATAGCAATACCGAGAGCGAGAGCAAGAGCTCCTGCAGATGTGATGCCTGAATTGCCGGAAAGAAATCCTGCGTAAACAACGCCGACAGCCATTCCTTCAGGTATATTATGAAGTGTTACGGCAAGGATCAGTTTCGTTGTCCGTTTCAGACCTGTTTTAGGACCCTCTTCCTGGTTGTCAAAATGCATATGAGGCGTAACTCTGTCAAGAAGCAGCAAAAACCCGATGCCAGCAAGAAACCCGATTGCCGCGGGAAGAAACGAGAGCTTTCCCATATGCATGCTGTTTTCGATCGCAGGCGCGAGAAGACTCCAGAATGAAGCGGCTACCATTACACCGGCAGCAAAGCCCGAAAGGACTTTCTGCAATTTTCCGGAAACATTTTTTTTAAGAATGAAGACCATGGCAGCGCCGAGAGACGTACCTATAAAAGGTATGGAAATACCCAATAATGCTTCTGCTGTCATTACTCTCAGTCCTCCTTTTCCATGCATTCAAGAGCCTGATTGAGAAGGTCGCGAAGCATTATGAGTTTTTCTCCCGGCATAGGTATGCAACCCTGCATTGCCACAGGAACGTTTACCGCCCTGTCCTTCAGCGCCTCGCCTTCTTTTGTAAGCGAGATAAAAAGCTTTCTTTCATTGTTTTCGGGGCGGATACGTGAGATAAGACCCTGTTTTTCAAGCCGTTTCAAAAGCGGGGCAAGCGTGCCCGAATCAAGGTATACGTGTTTGCCTAGCTCACCTTCAGACATTGTGCCGTATTCCCAGAGGACCATCATTACAACATATTGAGTATAAGTAAGACCGATCTCGGCGAGCGGTTTTCTGTAAAGACGAACAATTTCTTTTGCGCATGCATATAATGGAAAGCAGAGCTGATTGCCGAGACGAATACCGTAGTATTTATCGATTTCAGTTGTTTTTTTCATTACAGAAACTTCCTTGCAAATGCCGCCGCATCCTTCAGCTGTTCTTCGCTCGGTGTGTTTTTAACATAGAAAAACTCTGTTTCAACTGGGATACCGGCATCCGTAAGTCCCTTTTTTATAAGATCGACCGAATGTTTGGAAAGCCACGACGTTGAAAATACAACTGCCTTTTTTGCGTCATATTTTTTCAGAGTTTTAAGGTAGTTTTTCAGATGACTGTCAAGTCCGTATGCGTAAAGCGCTCCTCCGATAAAGAGGATATCAGCAGTTTCCCTAAGCTGCGCATCGGCACTGTCTACAGAAACCGCAGGAACGCCTGCCTGTGCCGCTATCGCTTCAGCTACGGACTTTGTATTGCCCGAACGTGAATAATATCTGACTTCAACTTTCATTGCAATTTCCTCCTGTGCATATGCGATTCGTTTAAATCAAAAAGATACTGTTGCGCGTCATATGATTGCGCACAATCAATGATGTTATTTTATCACTTCAAAGCGTAATTGTCAATACTTTTTTTATATTGTTTGCAATTGACACCGTTTGTTCGAATTTGATATAAAAATATTATTTGAATATTCTCATTATCGAAAAAAACCCTCAGAGAAGATGATTTGTCTGTTCAAATTAAGATTACCCCTGTCATTCTTATTGTGACAGGGGTTGATTTAATGCATGAAAGTATGATAATCACCGTTTAAAGTCGATTTTGCATTCAACGGCTGTGCCTCTTTCGGAGTTTACCGAGAAGAAATCGTAATCGTCTTCACTGTATTTCCCGATGGAAAGGATATCATTTTCAAAAGTCTGCATTCCGTAATGAATTTCTATTTTATCTATTTCATTTTCAGCAAGATCTTTTACGCTGTATGTGTTTAGAATAAAACGGACGTATTCAATATTGTTCGTATGAGAGCAATAGTCGATATTTGTTGATAAAACGCGGACTTTGTCTATAATTTCAGATTCTTTTTTCGGGAATCTTGAAAATTCAGGTCCTTCTTCCGTCTGAAAGCATTGAGTATCGGGAGTGATACCGACTGTAGATGCCTTGCGGATATTTCCCGTATTCAGATCGAGTGCGCAGAGCTCAAGACGAGAGCGGGCAAGCGGTGAACGATCTGTTCCGGACAATATTTCGGTATCTATCAGCAGCTTTACGGCTGAAAATGATGAAATATACGAACGGATAATATACATCTCCCTCCACTCGGGACGGCGCAAAATATGAATTGCGTTTTTAACAAAAACCCACATTGCTCCATATTCTCTCATGGCTGTAATTCCGTCTATATGAAGATCTGCCATAAGATCGGTCACAGCATCTTCAACTAGCTGAAATATTGAAATAACTGATAATTTTGTTGTTGCATCGCACATGCTTGCGGGAATAATAGCGTTTTTTTCGTAAATCATATTATTAACTCCGTTGTGTACTTCCTGTCATCATACTTTTGCGTGAAAGTCGTATGTCGTATGTAAAATATGGCTTTCTGATTTTCAGTAATAAATTATACATCAAAATACGAAAATAATCAAGGCAAAAAATCGAAAACAAATCGTGATTGTTTCTTTCCGGCGTTTGTTCAGTTGACGGATTCGGAATCAGATGCAAGCATAATAAACACAAATATGATTTCATTGACTGTAAAAGAAAAAGAAAATTGTTTATTGCCTATTGACAAAAAAATTCTGTTGTGCTATAATATCAAAGTATGAATTGGGAAATATCAATTCTTTGATTTGTTTCACATTCATTTTCATAATACGGAGAGGTATCGAAGTGGTCATAACGGGGCTGACTCGAAAGCGGCTCGGCTTCGTCACTCGGTACAGCGTGAAAGCTCCGGTTTTCTCGCAAAAGCTCCGTTTTCCTGCGGTTTTCGCGACTTTAGCTTGCAGGAAA
>CACZQB010000060.1 GCA_902783255.1 Oscillospiraceae bacterium
TTGAAGAAGATACCCGCGAATGGATCGGTAATCAGGGGACACGAATGAGCGATGAATTCGAAGAGTATCTGAGCCAAGAGGAGTTCGATTATCTGCGCGGTAATGAAAGATTCCGGAGATTGCTGCAATAATACCGTCAATTCAAGAGAAAAAAATAGGATTTTCCATTACTTTGATTGACGAATGATATTGACAAATTCTTGTTTGCTGTTATAACAATGCATCTGAAATGTACGTTTGCTTTTCGCCGAAATGCCCGAAACGCCGATTTTTTATGGAAATGCATCTAAATTGATCGCCACGGTCAGAAAAAGCCTCGCTTATGCGGGGCTTTTTCAACTATATTCTCCTTCGGCGAGTAACAAGGTTCTGCATACGGGCGGGTCTTATAGCAAAGTTCTGCTCTCAGGGGATGTTCTAATATTTCTGCACAGTTATATTGCCTTAAGTAGGATAAAATTGCACTTCGCTCAGTTTGAGTCGATAGAATATCTCTACAAACCATAGCTCGAAATTTAACATCTTTCACAAAGTAGATATTTGACTTTGTTTAATTCAGCCGCATTTACATAATTGCTATTTTATCCTATATATGGTAACAGAATTGATATAAACGACGAAAGGCGATCCTTCACAGCTCTTTTGAAAAGTTCGTGCCTGTGTGTGTCGCTATCATGCTGTATTATCACCGAAAACAGTCCCGTTGTTCTGTGATAATCAGGTTCTTCATAATCTTCATCGTCTTCATGCTCGTCCTCATAATCCTTTTCAGCCTTTTTCTGAGCATATGCCCTTTCTGCGAGGTCTGAAATAAATGCTTCGGAGCAGCGTCCGATAAGGATGGATACAGCTGTGACGTTATCATCTTCGTATGCCTCTGTAACCATTTTTTCTATTTCGCTTTTTCCCTTACACAGAGACTCGATATTGAGCTCTTTATCTGTATTATTCTCAACTCTTTTAAGCAGTTCGATATTTGTTTCAGGCATCAAAAGAGGCGAAACTGCGTTGAATTGGTCGGGAGATATCTCTTCGGGTATTTCTTCATTTTTAATAATTGAAGTAATTACGGGATCGCAAATAATATCATCGACCGTCATACCCAGAACATTAGCAAGGGGTTCCAGATTTGATATATCGGGCATAGATACTCCTCTTTCCCAGTTTGATATTGCCTGAAAGGATACTCCTACTCTATTTGCAACTTCCATCTGAGTAAGTCCTGCTTTCTTTCTTGCGGTCAGAATACGTTCTGCCACATTCATCATATTAAACATAAAAATGCTCCTTTTTATATAATTCTGCCGATCGACACGTATATTATATACCTATAAGCTCTGAAAGTCAATAAAGCGGTTATTGAGCCTGATGAAAGAGTGATAAAGCAATAATTGAAAAAACGGTTCCGAATTAACGGAACCGTTTTCAATAGAATTGTGTTATTTAGCCATTGCTGCGAACTGCGCTTTTTTGCGAGCCGCCGTATTGCGATGAAGAAGACCTTTTGCAACTGCCTGATCAAGAGTTTTGTAAGCTTCGCTGAGAAGCTTTGCATCTTTTGTTTCAGATATTTTTGCTGTAAGAGATTTAAGCTCTGTTTTCATCTGGCTTTTCTGTATTTTATTCTGCATACGCTTTACAGCGTTTACTTTAACACGTTTCTTTGCTGATTTAATATTAGGCAAAGTATTCACACCTCCGAATTAGTGTATGAAAATATAATATGGTTTATGTTCTGTTATTTAGCCATTGCTGCAACTTCAGCCGCAAAGTTATCTTCTCTCTTCTGAAGACCTTCACCCTTTTCAAAGCGAGTGAAAGAAACGAGATTAAGACCTGACTGCTCAAGTGCCTTGCCAACAGTAACTGTTTCGTCGAAGAAGAATGCCTGTTCAAGAAGAACATTTTCGGTATAGAACTTTGAAAGCTTGCCGTTGATCATTTTATCAATAACAGCCTGGGGTTTGTTAGCCTGTTTAGGATCGTTTTTGATCTGAGCAAGAAGAATATTTTTTTCATTATCAAGAATATCTGCGGGAACGGACTCTTTGTTAAGATAAGCAGGAGTCATAGCGGCGATCTGCATGCAGACATTTTTTGCATCAGAAGCAAAGTCGCCATTTCCTTTGCCGTCAAATTTAACAAGAACACCGATTCTTCCGCCGCCGTGGCTGTAGCAATATGTTGCGCCTTCTTCACGGGCAAAACGACGGATATTGATATTTTCGCCGATAACAAGAACCTTTTCTTTACGAACATCTTCAACGGTAAGATCTGAATCGAGGAATTTCATGCCGAGAAGAGCTTCGACATCAGCAGGATTGTTTTTTGCGATAACTTTTGCAACGCCGTCTGCAAATTCTTTGAAAACGGGGTTTTTAGCAACGAAGTCTGTTTCGGAGTTTACTTCAACGAGAACACCGACATTGTCGTCACAATAAAGAGAAATGATACCTTCGGCTGCGATTCTGCTTGCCTTTTTTGCTGCTACAGCAAGGCCTTTTTCACGAAGGAATGTAACGGCTTTTTCCATATCGCCGTCTGTAGCGATAAGAGCTTCTTTGCATTTCATCATGCCTACGCCGGTTCTCTCTCTGAGAGCCTGAACTTCTTTAGCTGTAATATTGACTGCCATTTTACTTTCCTCCCTGTATTATTCTTCGTCTGCTGTTTCTTCTTCAGCCGGAGCAGCATCCTCTGCGCTGTCTGAAAGCTGTTCGCCCTGTTTACCTTCAAGGATCGCATTTGCGATAGTAGAGGAGATAAGACGTACGCCGCGAATGGCATCGTCGTTGCCGGGAATAGGATAATCGATCTCATCGGGATCGCAGTTTGTATCAACAATTGCAACGATGGGAATGTTGAGCTTTCTGGCTTCTGCTACTGCATTGCGTTCCTTGCGCGGGTCAACGATGAAAAGCGCGCCGGGAAGTTTTTTCATGTCTTTAATACCGCCGAGGTATTTTTCGAGACGTTCGATCTCGAGGTTGAGTTTGATAACTTCTTTTTTGGGAAGAAGATCGAATGTTCCATCTTCCTCCATCTTGCGAAGCTGAGCAAGACGGTCGATACGTGTCTTGATCGTGGTGAAGTTTGTGAGCATGCCGCCAAGCCATCTTGCGTTGACGTAATACATACCTACTCTTTCCGCTTCTTCACGGATAGAGTCCTGAGCCTGTTTCTTTGTTCCTACAAAGAGAACGGTTTCACCGTCTTCTGCGAGCTGACGAACAAAGTCATAAGCTTCTTCAATTTTCTTTACGGTTTTCTGAAGGTCGATAATATAAACACCGTTTCTTTCGGTGAAAATATACTCGGCCATCTTGGGGTTCCATCTTCTTGTGTGATGTCCGAAATGAACACCGGCTTCAAGAAGCTGTTTCATGGATACTACTGCCATTTTTTTTGCTCCTTTTTTTCAGTTGTTACCACCACGCAGCTGAACCGGCAACGGAAAAACATATTTTCCGCACCTCGTCGGATATACCGCGTGTGCGTAGTCTGACTAATATTATTCGCAGTCAGCGAACTATGAAATTATAGCATATTTTTATAAATAAATCAATATCATGTAAAAATGTTCAAAAAAATGTGCGAATTTAAAGACGGCAGCGGGATACCCGCTGCCGTTGTTGTGTAATATCAAACTCCGAGTTTTTCGCGACGGAGACGTTCGCCGTCTGTAAAGTTGCGAACAGGAACATAACCCTGAATAGGCATTATGCGCTCATGAATTGCATCGATAATCCAATCAGGCTGCGGGAAGAAGTGTTTTTCAAGCTCGAATGCGGGAGTGATCCAGTTGCGAGACCCGATTACAACCGGCGGAGCATCAAGATAATCGAAGGCAAGCTCTGAAATATTGGCTGCCATTGTTTTAAGAACGGAGCCGCGGTCTACAGCATCGGAAGCAAGAAGGATCTTACCTGTTTTCTTAACACTTTCGATTACCTTATCGTAATTGAACGGGACTATCGTGCGAGCATCGATAACTTCTGCAGAAATGTTATATTTTTCTTCGAGTTCCTTTGCCGCTTTAAGCGCTGTATAAAGTGTTGAACCAACTGTAAGGATCGTGATATCACTACCCTGCTTTTTAATGTCGGGTTCGCCGATCTCAACTTCATAGTATCCCTCGGGAACTCCGCCTTCGTGGAACTGTTCGCCTACATCGTATACTCTCTGGCTTTCGAAGAATATAACGGGGTCTGTTCCTGCAAGAGCAGCATTCATAAGACCCTTTGCATCATACGGAGTTACGGGGAATACGCACTTGAGTCCGGGGATTGCGGCGCAGAGCGATGTCCAGTCCTGAGAATGCTGAGCGCCGTATTTTGATCCGACGGATACACGGACTACAACGGGCATCTTGAGAAGTCCTGCGCTCATTGCCTGCCATTTGGCGAGCTGATTGAATATTTCGTCACCGGCACAACCGATAAAGTCGCAATACATCAGTTCAACTATTGCGCGTCCGCCTGCCATTGCATAGCCGACAGCTGTACCGATAATTGCTGACTCGGATATCGGCGCATTGAAAAGTCTGTGATAAGGAAGAGCTTCGGTAAGTCCTCTGTAAACGGCATAAGCACCGCCCCAGTCACGAACATCTTCGCCGTATGTGATAAGAGTGGGATCTTTGTAGAATTTATCGATAATAGCTTCGAAAAGTCCGTCTCTGAGCTGGAAAACTTTGTTTTTGGATACGAGTTTGCCTTCGGCGTCGAATCCCCAGCGTTCCTTTTTGGCTATTGCCTGAACACGCGGGTTGTCTGACATAGGCATATTGACTTCAACGGGTCTGTCTTCCATCTTTTCGATCTTTTCGTTTGAGAACATAAGTTTTTCGATCGCATCGGGTGTTTTGAAAAGATCCATTCTCGGAGAAATCGATTCGTCAACTGCCATAGCGCAGATCTTGGTAATTCGGTTTTTAACTTCTTCTCTGATCGTAGCAAAATCTTCTTCTGTTCCTACATTTGCCTCCATAAGCTTTGCGCTGTATGACTTCAGAACATCCTGTTCTTCCCAGGCCTGTATTTCTTCCTGTGTTCTGTATGAGCTTGAATCGGAAGGAGAATGGCCTGCTATACGATATGTAACAGTATCAAGAAGAACGGGGCCCTTGTTCTCTTTGATAATATCGATCTTGCGGCGCATAGCATCGATAACAGCGAGAGGATTGTAGCCGTCTACACGCTCAGAATACATCTGAGACGGAGTAACGCCTGCGCCGACTCTTGCAAGGATACCGTAAGCCATGGTTTCGCCGTATGTCTGACCGCCCATGCCGTATGAGTTGTTGAAGAAGTTAAAGATAACGGGGAGTCCGCCTTTGTATGCATCTTCCCAAAGCTGAGTGTACTGATCCATAGCGGCAAAGTTCATTGCTTCCCAAACGGGACCGCGACCCATTGCACCGTCACCGATATTGGAGATGCAAATACCGTTTTTCTTATTTACTTTTTTGAACAGCGCGGCGCCAGCAGCGATGGTAGCAGATCCGCCGACGATAGCGTTATTGGGATAGATACCGAAGGGAAGGAAGAAACAGTGCATTGAACCGCCGAGTCCTTTATGGAAACCGGTATCACGGGCAAATATTTCGGCAAGCGCACCGTAAATAAGAAAATCCACAGCAAGATCTTTTGTTGATTTCTGATCCTTTTCTACGATTTTGAGTATTTTTCCGCCGAGGAAATTTTTCATGATATCATAGAGCTGATTATCTTCTATTTTTTCGATAGCGGAAAGACCTTTTGCGAGGATTTCACCGTGGCTTCTGTGAGAACCGAAGATAAAATCGTCGATCCCGAGAAGATATGCCTGACCTACAGCGGATGCTTCCTGTCCCATAGAAAGGTGTGCGGGACCGGGGTTATTGTAAGCAACACCGTTATATTCACTTGTTGTTTTAATAAGATAAAGCATTGTTTCGAATTCACGGATATACGCCATATCACGGTAAATTCTCATAAAGTCCTTATCCGAGAAGTTTTCTTTTTCTTCTTTGATCGTTTTGTTATACTGATTAAGCGGGATATCCTGAAAGCTGAGAACGCCGCTCTTGCGTATCTCATCAGGGCTTATAAATTGACTTTTAGGCATTGTTTTCTCTCCTTATATACTGAAAATAGCTTCTCTGATTATTTCGCTTACTGTCGGATGCGGGAAAACGACCTCCTTCATTTTGTCGAGCGTCATTTCCTGTTCGATCGCAAGCGCTGCGCCCCAAATTATTTCGGACGCATAGTTGCATATCATATGAACACCGATAACATTGCCGTATTTTTTATTAACAAGCACTTTGCAAATACCGTCTCCGCCTTCGTTTTCGGCAACGTATCTTCCGGAATAACGCATGGAAAGTTTTGCAACTGAAAAATCTATTCCTTTTTGAGACGCTGTCTGTTCTGTTTCGCCTACCGAACCCACTTCAGGGTTTGTATAGATAACAGACGGGATAGCATTGTATCGCATAACGTCCTTTTTGCCGAGGATATTGTTGACTGCTACCTCAGCCTCTCTGTATGCTGTATGCGCAAGCATTGATTTGCCGTTTATATCTCCCGCAGCATATATATTTGCAACATTTGTTTTCATGTATCTGTCTGTAACAACGGCACCGCGTTCAATTGCAACGCCGAGATTTTCAAGACCTATATCTTTTGTTACGGCACGTCTGCCTATAGAAAGAAGAACTTTGTCTGCTTTAACGGATTCGGCAGCACCGTTTTTCTCGTATGTGACAAGACCGTTTTCAACAGATACTACCTTGCAGCCAAGGCGGAAATCAACTCCCTTTGCCGCATAGTTTTTCATAAGTATTTCGCTTATTTCAGGATCTGTCGGACCGGCTATCTTATCAAGCATTTCAACGACTGTTACTTTTGAACCGACGGAATTGAAATAAGAAGCCATTTCAAGGCCGATCACGCCGCCGCCTATAACTGTGAGATTTTCGGGAATACTGTTAAGATCGAGTATTTCACGGTTTGTAAGTACAAACCCGTTTTCAAGCCCTTCTTTTACGCCCGGGATAGGAGGAACTACAGGCATGGAACCGGTTGCTATAAGAAGATGTTTACCTTCATATACATCGCTGCCAACCGCAACGGTAACATTACCAGCAGAATTTTTACCCTGAATATATCCTTCGCCTTCAACTGCAACGGCTCCGTTGGCTTTGAGGGCGCCTCTTATACCTGAAACAAGTGTTTTGACAACTTTGTTTTTACGTTCAACTACTTTTGAGTGATCAATTTTCTGGTTTTCGGCAGTAACTCCGTATTTCTCACCGTGACGGGTATAATCGAAGATCTTTGCGGAATAAAGAAGAGCTTTTGAAGGAATGCAACCCTCATTGAGGCAGCAACCGCCGAAAAAGCGTTTCTCAATAACTACGGTTGAAAGACCTGCGTGAGCAGCTCTTTCTGCGGCAAGATAACCTGCGGGACCGCCGCCGAGAACAATAAGATCGTAAATCATTTTTCATTCCTCCCCTATTTTGCCAACAGGAGCGAGAAACTTTCAAGCGCGGAAACAAGGTCTGAAAGGAATCTTGCTGCGGGCGCGCCGTCAAGCGCTCTGTGGTCAAATGTAAGAGAAAGTCCCATCGCCTGATATGGTTTAATTTCACCGTTCACGGTTTTTACTCTTGTTGTGATATTGTCAACACCGAGAATACCTGTCTGAGGAGGATTTATGACGGGAGTGAAAGATTCTATGCCGAGGCTGCCGAGGTTTGTGACAGTAAATGTTCCGCCTTTAAGTAAATCGGGATTAACCGTACCTGATTTCGCCTCTTCCTGAAGTTTTTTCGATTTTTCGGAAAGTTCGCTAAGAGACATTGTATCTGCACCAAAAATCGTGGGTACCATAAGACCTCTCGGAGTATCTACGGCAACACCGAGATTGACATGTTTATAGTAAACTATCTTATCGTCAAAGAAGTTTGCATTCAGGTCTTTATGGGAAAGGAGAACTCTTGAAGCCGCAAAAAGAACGATATCGTTAAGTGTTATATTGGCAAGACCGAGTTTTTCTCTGCCTTCTTTTACTTTTGCACGGTATGCAAGAATTTCTGTTGCATCAAATGATGTGTTGAGAGTAAGCTGCGCCATTTCAGAAAGAGACGCATGCATCTGACGCGCTATTACTTTGCGGATATTCGGAAGTTTAACTTCTTCACATTCTCCGAAATCGAGCGACGCTGCAGCAGAAGCGGCAACGGCGGGCTTTATTTCTTCGACTGCGGACGAAAGGTCTGAAGTTGTTATCATACCGCCGATTCCGGTTCCGACGATGCCTTTTGCGCTTGCGGAATATTCATTTGCAGCGGCAGAAGAAACTGTTTTGCCCTCGGCAATAAGTTTTCTGACATCACGCTCGATAACACGTCCGTTAGGACCTGTCGGTGTAACGAAACGAAGGTCTGCGCCTGTATCGGAGACGAGATTACGTGCTCTCGGGGAGATTTTAAGACGGTCCGTTGCCGAAGCTGCCGTAACAACCTGCTGAACTGCAGCTACAGGTTGAGCTTGCTCGGTTTTTTCCGATTCATCTGTCTTTTCGGCAGAAGCGGCGTTTTTTGGATCGAATTCTTCGTAAGATTCGCCTTTGCTGCCTATGACGCATACATTGAGAAGACACTCAACATCATCGCCCTCTTCAAAGAAAATGCCGAGAAGTTCGCCTTCTACCTTTGCTTTTTCGTCAAAAGTCGCCTTATCTGTTTCATATGTGAAGAGAACATCGCCGACAGCTACATGATCGCCCGGCTTTTTCTGCCATTTGGTGATTATACAGCTTTCAACGCTCTGGCCCTGACGGGGCATAATAACAGGTGTTGCCAAATAAAACACTTCCTTCTGTATATTGAATATAATTATTAAGTTTTGCTATTTCAACATGACCTGACCGCCGGTGACGGGAATTGCCTGCCCTGTTTCGTATTCCTGCTCAACGCAATACATTATCGCACGAGCAACATCGGAAGGCAAGCATCCGCGCTTCATGGGAATTTTACTTTCGTAATATTTTTTTACATCAGCGACGTTTTTTGCACCGGGGACTTTGCCTGAATTAAGATAGAGCGTGAACAATCCTTTTACGGGATCCGACCAGAGCGGTCCGTCAAAGAAGTTGCCCGGACATACGGCATTGACTTTGATATTATAATCAAGAAGTTCAAGCGCGAAACTCTGCGTAAGGCCTATCGAACCGAATTTACTGCCGGCATAAGCGAAGTTTTTATTGCTTCCCTGAAGACCGGACTTTGAGTTTACGCAAACTATATCGGTATAGTAGTTTTCGTTGTATTTATACTGTATCTTCATTATTCGTGAAGCGTGTTTTGTGCAGAGGAAATATGCGGTATAATTGATTTTTGTAATTAAAGAGAAAAGATCGGGGCTCATTTCTTCGAGATTACCGGGTTTGGCTATGCCCGCATTGTTGACGAACAGATCAAGTCCGCCGTATTCAAGGACAGTTTCGATAATCATATTCTGAACGCTTGCTTCATCGGAAACGTCTGTTTTTACTGCCAAAGAGGTATGGTCGCCGTATTTTTCATTGATTGATTCGACATTTTTTTCTGCGAGCTCATAGTTAAGATCAGCTATAACGGTTTTAGCGCCTGCCTCAATGAGAGAATCTGCAATTCCCGCACCGAATCCCTGAGCAGCACCGGTAACTATTGCAATTTTTTCACCAAGACGTTTATTTGCGGTGGTAAGACTTACCGATCTGCGGTAACGTTCTGCATCCCAGTTGTTGATGAAATTTACGAGCTTTTCAGGAGGAAGTAAACTGCCTCCGAAATTATTTGCATATGTTGCTATCTTCATGTTGTCTATAAACAGTTTCATGGCAACATCTGCAGCTTTTTTCGTAGCGCCGTGAGCAAAAACGCCTACATTCTGCAATGCAATTATTCTGGGAAGATAACCGTATTTTGTTTTATATGCGTCGATTTTTTCTTTTATCAGATCGTCCTGCGCATCAACACCGTCTGCGGAAGGCACAAAAAGGAATTCGCTGTTGCAGTATACCATATGATCAGGAGTGTATGCCTGCGAAACGGGTGCAAATGATTTTTCATCGGAGACATATCTTTTTATTTCACTGCAGGTTCTGAAAACGACGGAAGATGTATCACTTTCGCCCTTAAGAATCATTCTGATAGCGGGAGCGGCATATGCTGCCTTTTCGCGGTCGAAATCAATCTCAGAAAGATCGGGTGAAACGGAGAGATATTTCTCAATCTTATCGAATATATCACAATACATTCTGTCTGCTTCTTCGGCGGTATCTGCTCCGACGAAAATACCGTGATTAGCGAGAATAATGACCGAAGCATCTTTTTTATATTCGGCTTTGTATGCATCCGTTGCCTTTTTGACTTCAACGGCAAGCGTCCAGCCCGGTTCCGTCGGTTTTATCCACACGATATCATTGCCAAGAATTTTTTTCGCGTATTTTTCGCCTTCTTTTGCGCAGGAAAGTGCGTTGACCGTTGTGGGGTGAAGATGAAGAACATATTTTTGAGGCATAAGATCGTGAAGCGATGTTTCAACTGACGGGCGTTTTGCGTATTCGCTTCTTTCTCTGGCGTTCATCAGGTCACTGAGGACTTCCGCTTCACGCTCAGCGGTGTTGTCGGAATAAGAGCGTGTAAACATTTCGGCGAGGGCCTTGCGGTTCATTTTAACAAAACCTTCCGCATTTATTGTGGAAAGTGTTGTGCCCGACGCCTTTACATATATAAAATCTCCGTCTTTAACGGAAGAGTTTCCTCCACCGGCGATAACGCAATCTTCGCGTTTGCCGTACTGGTTTGAAAGTTTAACGAGGTTTTCAAGCATAATCATATTCCCTCTTTACAGTTTTGTATTTATATTTGCTTTGCGTTTGCAAGAAGATACTTTTCAGCTTCTGCGCACCACAGTCCGTTATTACGTTCAACTATTAAAGCAAGCTGCTGCAAAAGAGGATCGTCGGACTTTGAAAAGTCTGCAATAGCGGTGAGCGGAAGATCTATATGATTGTAAATAAGCTTTTTGCCTCCCGGAATATTCGGGAGATTTTTGAGAGTATCTGCGGTGGAGTTAAGCCCGCCTATATGGGTTATCATAGCCGCGGGATTAATTTTACCCTCGCTTACCATTTTCAGACATTCACGCATGTCGTCTGTGTTTCCACCGCTTGTGCCTACGATGTGAGTCATTGAATAATGGACATTATAGAAATTCATGCTCGCGGAAAATTCCGGATTGGTAGGACCTGCAAAGAAATTAAGGCATCCGTCTCTTGCAAGGAGACTGTCGGCCTGTTCGACGACAGGCTTTACCGGAGCAAAAACGAACACGTCGTCGTATCCCTTTCCGTCTGTAAGGGATTTGATGTAATCGTTATTGTTTTCGGGTTTTGATGTGTTTATATACATCAGCTTTACGCCGTTTTTTGCTGCTTCTTCTACGGTAAGTATGGCCGCCGCTCTTGCGAGGCGCGCATCGTCAATATCCGTAACGATAAGAAAACCGGGTTTTCTGTCACTGTGGATCGCATAATCAACGGCTCCGAGCCCCATCGGACCGGCACCCGCAAGAATCGCCATATTGCCGCCCTGACGGATACCCATTTCATGTTCATAGACGCCGTATTTCGTATGATATGTGGCGTGGAAGGCGCCGATAATACAGCTCATCGGTTCGGAAAGAGAACCGTAAAAGAAAGCGTCGCCGCCGTAATCAAGAAGACAATTTTGTTCCATTACCACAGACGGGATAACAACGTATGTTGCCGAACCGCCGATATACCTGAATGAGTATCCCGGTGCGGCATACGGATTAAAATCTGCGTTAAGCGCAGGCTGAACCGAAAATTTATTGCCCGGTTTAAATTTATGCTGCCATTTTGCGCCTACTTCGATGATCTCGCCGCAGAACTCATGTCCGATAATTACGGGATTCTCGGCAACATCATTCGGAACGCGCTTATGGTCTTTGCCCTGAACCAATGCTTTATATGATGACATGCAAACGCTGTCCGAAACAATTCTGGCAAGGATCTCGTCATCCTTGATCGCAGGAAGTTCAAATTCTTCAAGTCGAACATCCATTTTTCCGTACAGTCTGTTGGCTTTTGTTTTCATAAGAGTTCTCCTTTTACAGATATCTATTTTAAAATCAGATATGACCTTTTAACTGCCTGAATTTACCGGGAGATACGCCGGTAACATTTCGAAATACTTTCGAAAAATAGCTTTGTTCTTCAAAACCGACCATAGTTGCAACATCCATAATACTCAATGAATCGTCCAGAAGAAGAAGTTTGCTTTTTTCTACTCTCACATTATTGATATATGTTGAAAGATTTATCTTCATTTCCGACTTAAAAAGTTTGCTCAGATACGATGATGACAAAAAACCTTCCTTTGCTATATCGTCAAGAGAGATTTTGCACATATAATTGCTGTTGATATATGCGACGACTTTCTGGATAACATCTATATGTTTTATATCCTTTGAAGAAAATACCATCTGCGTGAAGGAAGAAAGAATCCTGGACATCCATGCCGATATATCTTCGATCGAATCAAGCGTCCATATTGTTTTCATATATTCAACCGAGATATCCATTATTTTCTGACGATTGACGCCGCCGTTTAATGCTGCCGTGCGGGAAAGCTGAACGATAAGCTCTGCAACACGTGTTCTGATTACATCTATATCGCCTGCTGTGGCAAAAAATATATAACCGAGTATTTCATTCAGAAGGCGCTGGGCGTTTTTTCTGTCTCCTACAGACATAACGTCTATAAGCTCTTTCTCTTTATACAGAGGATATTCCGTTCTGTCGGTAAATCCGTTTTTCAGATTGATGAGGCTATCGTTTATATTATCTTCGCCGGCTTCGTCCTTCTCGGTATTAAGCAGCTTGACAGCATCTTTTCCGCTTGAATATGATGCGATATAATAAAGCAGATTGGAATATGCCGTAACTTTTTCGAGAGAATATAAATTTACTGAAGCAAGCTTTTCTTTTATTGCGGCAACAGAATCATCGGAAAGCTGTTCCTTGCTCCCTACATATTCGTTATAATAATCGTTTTTATCTATTATTAGCATGGGACCTGCCGATGCGGTAACGATTTCGGATTTTTCCGTCAAAACCGGAGAAGAAGCATGAACAAACCCCATAGGACAAAGATATATATACTTACCGCCGAATCTGAGCGTATCTTCCCCTGCTTTTTTATGCGTTTTTATACATTCAGACTGAGGATATCCGGCCAGTCTGCAGAGTTCGCATTCGGGACAATTACCGACAGACATTATTTCGACGCCGTCGGAATTAAATATTTTTGCAGATATTCCGGTTGATACGGAAAAATCTTTTATTTCTTCGAAAATAGAGCTTGCCTGATTCTGCATCGGAAATCTCCGTTTTTGTTGAATTACTCTGTATCAGCTTTTACGAGTGCTGCTCCGAGAGCAGTTGCGAATTCCGCATCTTCCGGAACGAATATGTTCACGCCGTAAAGGGTGTTGATAACTGAAAAATAATCGGATGTATTAGGTATGGTTGTCATACTGCCGCAAAGAACTATATTTGAAGTTTGCGAAAAGCGACTTGCGAAATATGCGAGCATACCAATAGTCTGACATACCATATTTATCAGTCCGGCGGCAATATCGTTTTTGTTGGCATAATCGGAAATCTTACCGAAATTAGACGCCGTGGTTTCGTTTTTCAGTATTCCCGCTTCGCTTTTTGTAATATCCCCTACCGCAAGATCGATTTTTGCAAGATCGCCTTCCGCGGCAAGTTCGCAGATATTATTGAAATTTCTGGTTCCGAGAAGCTTTGACGAGAGACCGAGCAGAGTACCCCCGCCTACCCCCGTGCCTCCGAGATGCTCGAATTTATCGCCTTTAGCGTGAACGAACGCCGTGCCTGTTCCCATGCTGACAACGATAGCGTCTGAAAGACCGGTAAGATACAATCCGCCAAGACCGATCGCCGAAAACTCGTTGACTTTAACGGTTTTGATGCCGTAAATATCGTCTTTAACAAACGACGAGCCGACACCGGTTATGCGTATTTCGGAAATATCGGGGATCGAAAGTCCGTTTTCGCTGAGATATCTGCCGAAAGCGCCGTAAAGCGAAGTTATTGGGTCTGTTGCTTTAACCTGCATAGGCTTCATAGGTGTTCCGCTGTTGATACCGACGATCTTAGTGGTGCTGCCGCCGATATCGATACCGATAACTGTTTTCATCGGCTACGCTCCTTGAAAAGAAAATAGGAAAGCGCTTTTGAAATGGCAAATCCGACTGCGGTGCAGACGATGACCTCAATAATTCCGTTTACGGAAACAACTGTCAGAAGTATTGTTGAAATAGATGCTCCGAAACGCTCAGTGATTTCTCCATCACCGAAAAGCACGGTGAAAGTAAAAAGGAAAAAGACCGTATTCAAAAATGCTGCGGAAAAGCTCGAAACGATGAAAGAAACGACTTTTGTTCTGTCTATTTTTGACAGGAATTTAAATATCAGACCGCAGCATAATCCCATCAAGGCTCTTGTGACTACGCAGAGTATAAATGTGAAAATCGGATTGAGTTCAAGCAAAATGACTCCCTGAGGGTCTAAGCCGAAGCATTGAATAAAGCTCATCAGACCGAAAAGAGAGCCGAGGTAGAGGCCTCCGACAGGACCGAGAAGAGCAGCGCCTACAGCGACCGGAATAGGCAGAAACGTTATTGAAAAAGTGCCTACTTTAAGAAATCCGAGAGGAGTAAAGCTCATTATGATTATTATAGCGGAAAGAATGCCGTATAAGGCTATTTTTTTTATTTTTGACCGTTTATTCATTGATTGAAGTTTGTTGGTTTCACTCATTTGTTTGTCTCCTAAAAAAATAAAAGGGCAGAATATATACTACCCTTTATTTTATCACTTATATGCAGAAAAGTCAATAAAAAGATGTGAAATTATTATTAAAAAAGTAAAGTGAATTATAAATCATACGCGGTATTCGTTGTTGTTTGCCGAAGCGAACGTTCTTGCCACGGCAATAACGGTAAGCACGACGGTAAGCAGCGCAACGGCGGCGAAAGCAATAAGGACCGCCTGAAAATCGAGTATATAAATCGAAAACAGACACGCGCCGGCGAAAACGGTCTCTTTAAGAAGGACCGTGACCGCATTGCCGAAAATGAACGCACAGGCGGTAAGAACGAGAAAATCAATGAGAGTGTCGGCAAGAATCATTATTTTTGAATAACCGACAAGTTTTTTGACGTAATGAATATTCCGCTGCTTTGATACGTAATAGAAGCAGAAGACCATTGCGTTGATAACTATAAGCGCAAGCAGCATAAGAAGCATATCGGTAGGAGCTTCGACGGTTATTCGCGGTTTATAATCTCTCGTGTTTATCTCAGCGGTTTCGGAAACGTATTTTTCAAATTCTTCGGTGAGTTTTTCAACGGTTGCTTTATCTTTTCCGTCCAGAGTATAGGAGCCCGAAGCGCTTTTTGCAGTCGCAACTTTTATGGGAGTAAAAACGGTAAAGTCTATACTTGTATCGGCGTCCTCCTTGCCCATAACGCCTGTTACGAGAAGATCTGCGTCAAGCGCGTCGGAGTGATATACCGGTTCGCCTGCTTCGTTAAAAGTAACATATTTTTCGTATATGCCTTTTCCAACGACGGCGATCTTTTCTTTTCCGGCTGATTCCTCGGAAGTGAAAAATCTTCCGTAAAGCATATTTACGGGGTCTATATATCCGTTAAAGTAAAGCCCGCGTTCCTCTATATAGTCGTCGCCCTTGTAAAACATATCGATATATTTGTTTATGACAGAATCGCCGACATTACCGGTTATTTCATCGCAGTTTACCGTTACTTCCGGCGCATCATCGCCGCTCTTTTTCAAAACGTATGCTATCTTAACGTTTTTTGTATAGTAACTGTTGTAATAAATATCTATTCTGTCAAGCAGGACACGATAACTTGCTATAAACATCGCAAAAACGCCGACAACGGCAAGCATAAGGAAGATGACGACGCGGTAAAAAGGCAGATGCTTTTCTTTTCTCACTTCATTTCCGCGGATGAGCGTTGCAAGACTGTAAGAGCGCAGCTTGACCGAAACGCATAAATAAAGAATAACGGCGCTTACTATGCAGAAAATTATATTAAGTATAATTCCCGTGCGCAGAGTTGCCGTTTCAAGACTGTTGTAGCCCTGATAGATATATGAGTATACGGCATAAATCCTGAAGAGGAAAAGACCTGTTGCCTGACCGAGAAAAAACACGATCAAAGATTCAAAAATATAACGCAGCGAAATGCCAGTATACGTTTCGCCCACCACCATACGGATGGCGTAGTTTTTTATATTATTATCTATCTTATAAAGCATTGTAAATATGAAGCTGAAAAGAGAGAAGATAAGCGTTAACACGCATGCCACAATGCCGATAACGAGCTGATCGTTATAGTTGCTCACGATTTCTTTGTCGATCCTCAAATGAAAGAGCCGAACGTAATCGGAGAGCTCAAACTCGTCAAGAAGATTTTCGATTTCAGATACGACTTCATCCTGCTTTTCGGGTTCGATAAGCAAAAACGCCTGATCGATAACTGCGCCAAGCTGTCCGAGATAAGGCAGATATTCCTCGTTTTCGAGTATTTCGTCAGCTTTTCTTTCTATAATCGGTTTTATTATTATACTATCATAGGAAAAAACCCAGCCAACTCCGTTCGGATGTGTATAATACTGATTTTCGGAGATAAAGCCGATAACTTTGTTTTTTGTTTTGCCGAACCGACTCTGAATTTCAAACTCCTCGCCCAAAGAAAAATACTTTTTGTATTTACTGCCCATGATAACCGGAACATATTCGTCATCGTACAGAAAATCGTTTTTCTCAAAAAGTCTTCCTTCGCTGACCTTAGTATTGTAATATTCGAAATATTTACTGTCTACATAAAGAGTTTTGAGCCTGACGTATCTTATGTTGCCGTTTTCGTCCTTTACTGACGGCGTGTTTTGCTCAAACATGTCGAACTCTCCGTATTTTTTATCCTCTTCGGACCAGTTGCGCTCCTCAAGCAACGTAGTGTAACTCGTTTTTACGGGCATTACCGTTAAACCGTCTATCTCTTCAAGCCTTTCGGTAAGATCTTCAACTTTTTTAAGAAAAGAATAATAAAAATCGTATGTATCCGGATCCATCATATAAGTATAATACGAGGGAGTCCATATGAACGAAAATAACTCTTCCATATCGCTGTCATCCATAACGACAGGATTGTAAAGCTTATAATATTCCTTATTGCCCCAAGCTATATTTGCAGTATTGTTTGCCTCTTCGGTCCAGTAATAATTAGCGATCGAAATATATAGAATCAGACTTGTGATGACGATTTGAACGAACAGAAAAAGGAAAAGAAACGGTGATTTCTTTAAGCTTGACCAAATATCCGCAAATACGGATCTCATAATGTTAATATCCTTTCTGTTGAAGTAAATGATGTTTAAAACAGTGTAATAATAAAACTGACCCTATAAACGTTAGAGTTTGCAGGGTCAGATTTTGTTAATTATTTATCCGTCAATAACAGGAGCGTAACCGTATTGAATAGATCCTGAATATGTTACCAGCGGAATACTCGAAGGATAAGTCACTGCAACCTGATTGGTAGTAGCAATTGCATACGTTGTAAAATTACTGTCTCCATAATCAACAGCGGTTTGACCCGTTGACGAACTTGTTATTTTTGCCATTACATAAAAATTCTGCGCAGAAGGTCCCGTGCCCTCTGTTACCGCCCACGCTGCGGTTTCATTAGCATTCCAGTAAACAGACGTGGTGTAAGACAATGACGCAGCCGCGGAAACCGCAAATATCGCAAGAACCGAGACGATTACCAGAACGCTTATTATTTTCTTAAAATAATTCTTTTTTTTACTCCTTATTCATTTTTTTCATTATATCAAAAAAAGCAGAAATATCAATAGAAAATAATAAAATTTTATTTTTGGGAGGAAATGATGCTGAAATGGTTTAAGATATAATAAAATAAGGCGGCGATGATCGGAATCGTTACCGTCCGGATCCCGTTAAAGGAGCAAATTATCAAGCTATTATAAAAGCGTTCTCCGTCACAGCGTTTCTTCGATGAAAGCGACGCCCTCTTTTTCAAGCCACGATTTCACCCGTTCATAGCCGTCGCGGAAACGGGCGAAATTATCAAAATAAACGAGCAGTTCCTTAAGCGAAGACGCGCCTGAGGCAGCGAGCGCATCTGATACTGAATCTGCGGGAATTACGGCGAAGGTTTCATCTTCGTCCATACCGAAAATATCGTCGATATAGACTCCGCGCGTATAGTTATGGATCCGTAGGCTTCCATCAAAGCCGGTATCCGCCCAGACGGTTACGCGGATACGGTTTTCGTAAGTATCGTAATATATTCTTTCCATCGTTTTTTCTCCGTATTTTATTTTTCGTTCGGATGACGTCTGCGAAGTTCGGCAGCGCCTTCAGCTCTGTCTGTTTCTTCCAGGCGTTTGCAGTATTGTTCGAGATGTCCTCTTGTATGATATGGTCCGCCTTCTCTCATAACAGTCCACAGAGGATCAACATCATCGGGCATGGTAAGCATCATTTCGTCATGCCATTCATTGAGGTAATAGACTGCTTTTTCGCAAAGAGAACGTTCTTTTTCAGCAAGATTAAACTGTTCGTGCGGATCGTTTTTGTTATTGAACAGCATTTCCTTCGGGTAAAGATGATAGCCGTCGTGGTATGTTCTGAGATAAA
>CACZQB010000061.1 GCA_902783255.1 Oscillospiraceae bacterium
GCCCGAACGAAGAGTATGCGAAGCAGACGGCGAATCCCTCTTTCTCCGCCATGATTAAAGGATAGATTTCTTTGCTAACCTTTAATAGTTGTTACTCCTTTCTCTCTTCAACATTAATACTTATTTTAGTTCTTTGTTATATACTTCTTTCAGTTTAATAGAAAGGATTTATTTTGAATGAATATCTATGGTTATGTGAGAGTTTCCTCTCTTGATCAAAACGAATCAAGGCAATTATCTGTTATGGACAAACTGGGAGTACCAAAGAAAAATATTTTTATCGAAAAGCAATCCGGAAAGGATTTTAACAGACCGAATTATTTGAAAATGGTCCGTAAACTTAGAGTTGGTGATTTATTATACATTCTTAGTATAGATAGGCTTGGCCGAAATTATGAGGAGATTCAAAATCAGTGGCGTATTCTTACTAAAGAAATAGGCATAGACATCTGTGTTATAGATATGCCGCTGCTTGATACGCGTTACGGCAAAGATTTAATAGGAACTTTTATTTCTGATATTATACTGCAAATTCTATCTTTTGTTGCTCAGACAGAACGAGAAAAAATTAAAGAAAGACAGGCGCAGGGAATTGCTGTCGCTAAGTTTAACGGGGTTGTTTTCGGCAGACCAAAGACATGTATGCCGGAAAACTTTTCAGAACTTGTAACAAAATGGCAGAACAGAGATATCTCAACAAAAGAGATTCTTAAAACACTGCATATCAGCGAATCAACTTTTTACAGAAAGCGAAAAGAATTGAATAAATAGAAAAGTTGTCAAAAAGTAGACTTTTTGACAACTTCCTAACTATAAATTAATTATAACAAATCTTTTATTATTTGTCAATAGTTTTAACTATTTTTCACCCGAAAAATCATTTTTCATTTATTATCGAAAAGTCTACTTTTTGATTATTTATAAGTGTCTGGATAGATAATCAGATATTCCAGCTTGTAATTGAAAGGGAGAAGCGTAATGCTATACGATGTTTTTGTTTCACATGCATCATTAGATAAAGCCAATTATGTTGACAAGCTTGTTTCCGAAATGAAGTCGCTGGGCATAAAAGTTTTTTATGATGACGATTCAATTGCATGGGGTGATAACATTAAAGAAAAAGTCGATGAGGGATTAAATAATTGCCGTATAGCCATATTGATTATCTCAAAGCATTATATCGGCATAATGGACAGAGTATGAAATGACGTCTCTTTTAGTGAGACAGAATTCTTCTCATAAAAAGGTCATTTTGCCTATTTTACATGGAATTACTAAGACTTCTTTAGAGAATAAATATTTTCAACTTGCTATGATTAAGTTCAAATATTTCAAGAACAATTCTGTGAAAGAAATGGCCAAGGCAATCTTAATAGAATTATCAAAAAGAAATGAGGATTAAACATGAAAAGAATATTGGTAGTTATACCTATTTTACTTTTAATGATACTATTTATCAGTTCATGTGCACATACCCATGAGTTCGGGACATGGAAAACTGTAAAAAACGCCTCTTGCATGGAAAACGGAATGCAAGAACGGCTTTGCTCTTGTGGGGAAAAGCAAACACAAATTATTCCTGCAAAAGGTCATCATTTTGGTGAATGGAATACTGTGAAGAATGCCTCATGTACGGATTCAGGTGAGCAGGAGCGCACCTGTTCTTGTGGAGAAAAACAAGTTCAGACTGTGCCTATGCTTGGTCACACAATAGTAATCGATGAAAAGATTAACCCTACATGCACTCAAACAGGACTTACAGAGGGAAGCCATTGTTCCGTGTGCCATGAGATTATTGTTGAGCAAAAAATAATTGAAAAAAACAATCATATAATTGAAATAATCGAATCCCAATCTGCTACATGTACCCAAGCTGGGTTGAGTGAGGGACAAAAGTGTTCCATATGCGGAGAAATTATACAGACTCAGATAAAAACAAGTGAGCCACTTGGTCACGATTACGGAGAGGCAGTTATAACAAAACATGTGGACTGCGAACACAACGGGGAAAGTGTCAAAACCTGTAAAAGGTGTGGTAAAAAAGAAACAGATATAATCACTGCAACCGGGCATTCATGGAAAAGTGCAACTTGTAGTAGTAAAAGAACTTGTACTGTTTGTGGAAAAACAGATGGAGATTTTGCTGACCATAATTATTCAAAAACGACAACAGAAGCAACTTGTACACAGAAAGGCAAAAATATATACACATGTACTGTATGTGGTTATTCATATGAAGAAGTTATTTCTGAAATTGGACATAAATGGACAAATGCTACTTGTACTGTACCTAAAACATGTTCAACGTGTGGCACTACAGACGGCAATTCACTTGGTCATAACTATGTTGACGGTAAATGCTCCCGATGTGGGGAAAGCGAGGGTAACTGGTCTGTTTACAGATATGTTGATGAGTTTAAAATGGAAACAAATGACAAATATATAGCAACCGTTGTATCTGGAACATTTTCAAACTCCGCAACAACAGATAGTCTGCTAGACGTGATTATAGCAGCAGACAAGGAAAAAACTCAGCATATTGATTTTTATTTTTTGCTTTTCACATATGGTAATTATCTTGTTAAACAGACATATGGTACCGGATACTATGATGTTGTTATGCGAACATCTAATGGAGAAAAATATACTTTCACAGCTTATATGCTGGAAGGAGGAGATCGCCTCTTGCTAGACGATGAATATGAACCATTATTGATGGCCTCATTGCTATCTGGTGGAACAACCTATTTTTACATTGTTGACCAGGATTTTACTACGACCAATTATCTCTTTTCAGTTGAATCTTCAAATTTTGCAAGTGCTCTAAAAGAATTAACAGAATAAAGAAACACGCTGAGGTTTATAAATATCTAAAATGCCGCCCGATAATCACGGGCGGTATTTTCATGCGAATATGTTTTGTAAGGTGTTCCGAAACATCATGTCTGATTATCTACCCCTTGCCTTTTCTTTATCCTCCCCCAGTTTATAAATCCGTATATATCGTTCACAAAAAATACAGTAAAGCATACAAGTACGGATATATACGACCTGTCTGTGAGCGAAGCGAGCGTCCAGAGCACCATTAAAACAAGATCGTTTGCGGCATATGCTATCGCAAACCAATGACTTCGACGAAAAGTCAGGTATACCGCGGCAAAGCTTGTTGTAACTGATATCGTGCTGAAAACGATGTTCGGCGTTTCAAGCGCATCAAGAATGAAATAAAAAATAACCGTTACCGCCGCAGTCAATATGAATGCAAACAACCATTCTGTTTTATGTATCGTATTAACTTCTACCTCTGATTTTTTCCCTTTATAGGGATGTTTCAGCCATGAAATAAGAGCCAGCAAAGCCATCGGCGCAGTCATACCGAGATACGTTATTATTTCGCCATAATAATGGAACCGATATGAGATAATTCCATAAAGAATACTGAAAACGATCGTCAGAAACTGTCCGAGCGGATTGGCCTTTGCGTTAAGAATAAGAAATGTAACCCCCGTCAGCGATGCGGTAAGCGTCAGAAGGTCTGAATGGTCAAATAAAAAATAAGATATTATAACAGATGAATATGACAGAACAAGAAGCAGTATTTCTCTTTTTGTAAAGTATTCGAAAATCCTTTTTTTCATGTTATTTTCTCCAAAAAAATAAGCATCCATAGCGCAGCTTCTAAGACCTAATGCTGCGTTATGAATGCATTGCATTCTTCTACCCGGTGGCAGTTTATGCATATATTATACTGCAAAATTGTGAACTTTTCAAGAGAATATAAAAAATATGTCAGTCGTATCTATATCGCGTTGTTCATCTTCCTTTTGCCCCGAATATATTTCATATACCACTTCTTTTCACGCTTTTTCGGACATGTCTGTAAAAGCTCGTCAACCGTATCGCATATAGACAGATATTTTTCATGTGTTTTCGGCACCGTCCTTCCCCGCAGATAATTCTGAACTGTTCTCGGCGTTACTCCCGTTTTTGAGGCGATCAGCCCGAGTGTTACCTGCCTTGTTGCAATAAGAGTAGTAAGCTTTTCTTTTAATGTCATCAATATCCCCCGTATTTTTTTAGATTAATCACATATCGTGATATTATATGCTTATAATATCACAATTCACCGCAGATGTCAATATGAATACGCTGAGATTTTTCGTAGTCTGCATTTTTTTAAGATCATCAAAAAAAAGGACAGTTTCTTCTGTCCTTTTTCATTTTACCGCAAATTGCGCTCTTTTTTTTCGGCAGACACTCTCGGCTTCCTTTATCAGGCTTTCCGCCTCATATCTGTCAAGACTTCCGCCTATGCCAAAATGAACGCCGCGAGGGTCAAGTATTTCGCAAAGCGGAATGATGTCTTCCGGCTCACAGCTCATTTCAATGCATTTTCCGGCTTTCTGTATTTTTTTTAACACTTCTCCCCACTCTCTTGCAGGCGCTTTTCCGCTGCCGGGCACCCATTGTATGCCGTTTATCTCCTTTATGTTCAGAAGCGTATCGAGATGCGTCAGAGAACCGATGCCGTCAAGGTGATATATCGTCGCAGGCAGCCAGTTTGCTTCCGCAGTAAGTTCGGGTAATATGAATTCTCTGAAATGTTCACCCGAGATCATATACGAAAAGTCACAGCTCGTCACATACCATAGCTTTTCGGGATGATACAGGCACATCCAGTTTGACGATCCTTTTTGCTTTTGCGAAATAATATCGTGCAGTCCCTGCGTTACTTTTTTAAAAACGTCAAAGATCTGCCAGACTCGTTTTTTGAATTCTTCGGGCTCAAGATAAAGATCCATCGCCGCAATGTCTGCGCTCCTCAGAGAAACAACTGCGTCCGCTCCCGGATGGATATCGGTAATTCCCACAAGATAATCACCGTTAGCGTCGTCCACAGCCGCTTGCGTGATCTCAACCATTTTTTTCCACCACGGGTTGTTTTTGTCAAATACGATATCGGGAAAATCGTCATATTCGCGTATGCAAGGTTCCGCCCAGCTCGTTACATTTGAAAATTTCAGGTCGCATCCGCATACCGCGCCTAAAAAATCAGGTCCCAGATTCGGGTTGAAAATCGGGAAAGACTCTGCAAGATATGATGTGTTTTCCGCCCCGTATCGTGCGCATTTTATCTGAAATTCGGTATCAAGCCATCTTTCTTTTATTCCGTTCGGAGCTGTCGGGGCAGGGGAGCGTCGCGCATTTCCCTTCGGAACGGCAACTGAAAGCAGGGGACGGTCTTCATTTTCTCTGTTCCAGAATTCCATCCATCGTCTTTTAAGATATTCTTCGCTAAAAGCGGTGTTTATCATCTAAACTCACCCCAAGTGTTAATACATAAAACTTTTATTCAACTATTGCCTGCTCTGTTTGTGTCGGGTTTTTGCGTCGAACGCTCATCGTTGATATCAAGGCTGTTCGGACAATCCTCTTACTGTTTGTTATTTTATCATATTTTCCCCTGCAAGTCAATATATCATTCAGTAAAAGGAAAGGGGTAAAAAATAATGATCTACAAAAACTGGCTCGATTTATGGCTTGAAGATTACATAAAAAGTTGTGTGAAATACAGAACTTTTATCGGGTTTGCTGTCCGTCAAACGCTGCGATTCTTCTTTGTATATAGTGTATCAAATAAAAAAAACCTATCCCTTCGGATAGGTCTTGTGGTGCAGGAGACGGGATAACTTGAACGCATTTGCTTAATATAATCATTATCTTTTGGATATCTGGCAAATGCTCGAGTTTTGCATTCGCAAAACTCCGGTTCTTCGTCGAGCTCACAGATCAATAAAAAAAGACTTACCGAAAGGTAAGTCTATTTTTATGGTGCAGGAGACGGGACAACTTGAACGCATTTGCTTAATATAATCATAATCTTTTGCAACACTGGCAAATGCTCGAGTTTTGCATTCGCAAAACTCCGGTTCTTCGTCGAGCCCACAGATCAATAAAAAAGACTTACCGAAAGGTAAGTCTTTTTTTATGGTGCAGGAGACGGGACTTGAACCCACACAAGCTTTCGCCCGCTACCACCTCAAAGTAGTGCGTCTGCCAATTCCGCCACTCCTGCGTGCTTGAATATTATATCAGATTCAACGCTTTTTGTCAATAGGTTTCAACAATGTTTTTATTGTATATTTTGTAAATAAAATGTGGCAAAATATATGGGTATTATTATTTTTCCCTTGAACGCATAAGCTGTTTCATACGGATATCGTGATCGAGTATCTTTTTCCTCAAACGCATTGATTTAGGCGTTACTTCAACGAGCTCGTCATCCGCAATAAATTCAAGCGCCTGTTCAAGGCTCATTTTGCGGGGAGGAACAAGGCGCAGAGCTTCGTCCTTGCCTGCGGATCGTATTGCGGTCATATGTTTTTTCTTGCATACGTTTACGGTTATTTCATCGTTCTTAAGCGCTTCTCCTACTATCTGACCGGCGTATACCATTTCCTGCGGGTCGATGAACATTGTGCCGAGTACCTGAACGTTGAAAATGCCGTAAGTTGTTGCTTCGCCCGTTTCGTATGCAACAAGCGATGCCTTGTCTCTTCTCGGAATATCGCCCTTGAACGGAGCATAACCTTCGAAAATCGAGTTAAGTATGCCTTCACCGCGTGTATCGGTAAGAAAATCAGAACGGTAGCCGAAAAGCCCTCTTGAAGGAATTATAAATTCAAGACGTGTTCTGCCGCCTACATTGGACATATGCTGAAATTCGCCTTTTCTTATGCCCATTTTTTCCATTACGGCACCCATGGCAGATTCCGGAATATCCATGATAACGCGTTCGACCGGTTCACACTGAACGCCGTCTATTTCCTTGAAAAGAACTCTCGGCGTGGATACCTGAAATTCGTATCCCTCGCGGCGCATATTTTCAATAAGAATCGAAAGATGCATTTCGCCTCTTCCGCATACCCTGAATGCCTCGGTCGTATCTGTTTCTTCAACGCGCAAAGATACATCTTTGAGCAGCTCTCTGAAAAGGCGTTCGCGCAGATTTCTTGATGTTACAAATTTGCCTTCACGGCCTGCAAACGGTGAGTCGTTGACCATAAACGTCATTTCCATTGTAGGTTCGGTTATTTTTACGAACGGAAGAGCCTCGACGCATGCGGGAGAACAGATTGTGTCTCCTATATTTACGTTTTCGATTCCCGAAACGCATATGATATCTCCAACGGTACTTTCGGTAACGGGCTTTCTTGCAAGACCGTCAAATGTATAAATATTTACGGCTTTCGCCTTGCTGTCCGGGCGCTGTTTGTGCCAGTCTGTAAGCACGACATCCATGCCCTGCTTTATCGTTCCTCTTTCAACTCTGCCTACAGCGATCCTGCCTACATAATCGCTGTAGTCTATTGATGAAACAAGCATCTGAAGCGGTCCGTTTTCGTCGCCCGACGGCGGATCGATATAATCGACTATCGTATCGAAAAGCACTTTCAGATCTTTTTCCTGTCCGTCGGGAGAAAGTGATGCGGTGCCTGCTCTTGCGGAAGCAAATATTACCGGAGATTCAAGCTGTTCTTCTGTTGCGTCAAGATCAAGAAGCAGTTCAAGTATTTCGTTTACAACTTCATCGGGACGCGCGTCTGGTCTGTCTATTTTGTTTACAACAATAATTATCTTATGCCCGAGATCAAGCGCCTTTTGCAAAACAAACCGTGTCTGAGGCATCGGTCCTTCAAACGCATCAACAAGAAGAAGCACGCCGTTTACCATTTTAAGAATACGCTCAACCTCTCCGCCGAAGTCTGCGTGACCCGGAGTGTCAACAATATTGATTTTTGTGTCTTTGTAATGAACGGCTGTATTTTTTGCCAGTATGGTTATTCCTCTTTCACGTTCAAGGTCGTTAGAGTCCATTACTCTGTCGGCAACCACCTGATTTTCTCTGAAAACGCCGCCCTGCTTGAGCATCTCGTTTACAAGCGTTGTTTTACCGTGGTCAACGTGGGCAATTATTGCAACGTTTCTGAGATTTTCGCAGATCATAAGTATTTATCTGTCCTTTCAGTATATGAATATCACAACAACATATTTTATCACACATAATGCCTCTCTGTCAATAAAAATCCTTCAGATTTTGCAAAATGTTAACGATTTCGCGTCTATGGGCTGTTTTTTCATCTTTATTTTGCGACATCCTTCTTATGTAACATTTTATTCGGAATTCTTCCCTTGATAACTTTGAAATGATATGATATAATCTAATCACAAATATGTTTATAAAGGAGATAAATAAAGTGGCTGAAGAATGCACACATAATTGCAAAACATGCGGTTCGGACTGTGCAAAAAAAGAAAAAACCGATTTTATGGAATCTCCTCATGCCATGAGCAGCATCAAAAACGTGATAGGTGTTGTTTCAGGCAAAGGAGGAGTAGGTAAAAGTCTTGTAACTTCACTTCTTGCCGTTACAATGCAGAGAAGAGGTTTCAAAACAGCTGTTCTTGATGCAGATATCACCGGTCCGTCTATTCCGAGAATATTCGGCATAAAAGAACGCGCGAAAGGCGACGATACAGGGCTTTTCCCCGTTGAAACAAAAACCGGCATCAAAATAATGTCGTTGAATCTTCTTGTTGACGATCCCACTTCTCCGGTCATCTGGAGAGGTCCTGTTATTGCAGGCGCTGTAAAACAGTTCTGGACCGACGTTATATGGGGAGATATAGACTACATGTTTATAGATATGCCTCCGGGAACAGGCGATGTGCCTCTTACGGTATTTCAGTCTATTCCGGTAGACGGCGCTGTAGTTGTTACATCTCCTCAGGATCTTGTAACGATGATCGTTGGCAAAGCGGTAAATATGGCAAAGCAGATGAGTATTCCGATCAAGGCAGTAGTGGAAAATTACAGCTATCTTATTTGCCCTGACTGCGGCAAGAAAATCAATATTTACGGTGAGAGCAAATTACCCGAAGTCGTATCTCAATACGGAGTGGAAAACACAGCTCGCATTCCGGTCGATCCCGCTGTCGCAAAACTTTGTGATGACGGACTTATCGAACTTTTTGTCGGCGACTGGCTTGATAAACTCGCAGATTCTCTGCAGTAAGAATAATTACAACAATCAAAAAAAACAGGAGAGAGTTATTATGATGAGAACCGAATATCCCCGTCCCGGTCTTGTTCGCGAAAAATGGCGCAACCTTAACGGAGAATGGGATTTTCTTATTGATCACGGCTGTTCGGGCAAAGAACGCAAGTTTTATGAAAATGCCTGCTATGATATGAAGATCAATGTCCCGTTTGCTCCCGAATCAAAACTATCCGGTATAGAATACACTGATTTTATGAAGAGCGTGTGGTATAAACGGTCGTTTTCTCTCGAAAAAGGCGACTTCGACGGAAGAATAATAATTCATTTCGGTGCAGTCGACTACCTTTGCGAAGTCTGGATAAACGGACGTGCCGCAGGCAAACATAAAGGCGGATATACTCCGTTTTCTCTTGATATAACAGAGTTGTGCACCGAAGGGGAAAATATCGTTACTGTAAACGCAGTTGACGATACAAGAAGTCCCCTTCAGCCTTCAGGAAAACAAAGTCAGCAATACGCAAATTACGGATGCCTTTATACGCGCACAACAGGCATCTGGCAAACGGTTTGGCTCGAATTCGTTCCCGATGTATATATTAAAAAGCTTAAGCTCACTCCGGATATCGATAATGAAAAACTTCATATCGTTGCCACCTTCAACAAAGAGTGTTCAGAAACGTTTTACGCCGAAGCACTTCTCGATGGCAAGTCTGTTTCCTTTACAGAGATCAAAGTAAAAGGAAAAGCCGCAGAAACTTCTCTCGAAATAAAGGATCCGTCTCTGTGGTCTTTGGAAAAGCCTACTCTTTACGATCTCAAACTCAGAATAGGAAATGACGAAGCTGTTGCTTATTTCGGAATGAGAAAGGTATCTATAAACGGATATGCAATAGAAATCAACAACAAACCTGTTTTTCAGCGCCTTGTTCTTGACCAGGGCTTTTATCCGGACGGAATATATACCGCACCTTCTGACGACGATCTGAAAAACGATATTATCCTTTCAAAAAAGGCAGGCTTCAACGGAGCACGCCTTCATATGAAGATATTTGAACCGCGTCTGATATATTGGGCTGATAAGCTCGGATATCTTCTTTGGGACGAATATCCGAACTGGGGATTGGATACTGATAATCCCGCAGCTCTTCTCGCGATGCTCTCAGAATGGGTCGAGGAGATCGAAAGAGATTATAACTCACCGTCGATCGTAGGATGGTGCCCGTTCAACGAGCTTGGTTCGGCGCACCGCATTGCTGATATTCTTGAAACAGTATACGACGTTACAAAGGCGATCGACCCGTTCAGACCGATGATCGATACGAGCGGTTACATCCACGCAGGCAAGACCGATATATACGATGTACACGATTATGAACAGGATCCCGTAAAATTTGCGGAACATTACGAAACGCTTGTAAACGGTAACGGGGAACGTTTCAAAAACCCGAAAGAAATGTCACAGTATGCTGATCAGCCGTTTTTTGTGTCGGAGTTCGGAGGAACATGGTGGACATGCGAAGATACCGACGCCAATGGCTGGGGTTACGGTAAAGCTCCCGAAAATGTCGAAGAATTCTATTCAAGATATGAAGGACTAGTAAACGCTTTGCTTTCAAATCCGAAAATGTGCGCATTCTGCTATACTCAGCTGACCGATTTAATGCAGGAATGCAACGGTATTTATTCGTTTTCTCGCAAAGAAAAATTTGATACCGCAAGAATCTGCGCCATAAATTCACAAAAGGCAGCTATTGAAAAATAATACTTTTACAATGAAAGGACGAGGGATATCCCTCGTCCTTATTACTTGTTTTTAATTTTATCCCAAAATGCTTTTGCTGCCTGCTCGTTTTTGTTATCTCCGTATTCGTAATAAACATCATCTTTTATCTTGTCAGGCAAATATTGCTGCTTTACCCAGTGATCCGGATAATCATGCGCATATTTATATCCTATGCCTCTGCCGAGTTTCTGCGCTCCCGCATAATGCGAGTCTTTCAGATTATCAGGAACATCGCCGAATTCGCCTTTTCTTATTCTGTCGATAGCTGCATCCACTGCGCATATACCGCTGTTGGATTTCGGCGCGGTCGCAAGCAAAATGACGGCGTCGGCAAGGGGAATACGGGCTTCCGGAAAACCGAGCTGAAGTGCGCTGTCAACACAGGCTTTTGTTATGGCTATTGCGTTAGGATATGCAAGTCCGATATCTTCCGCGGCAATTACAAGAAGGCGGCGGCATATAGACGGCAAATCGTTTCCCTCAATAAGTCTTGCCAGATAGTGCAGCGCGGCATTTTCATCTGAGCCGCGTATTGATTTCTGAAAAGCCGAGAGAATATCGTAGTGCGCATCTCCATCCCTGTCGTATTTCATGTTTGAACGCTGGGATACGGTCTTTGCATCATCAAGTGTCACAAAAACCTCTGTTTGCCCGACTTTTACCGATGTCAGTATTTCGACCGCATTAATCGCTTTTCTTACGTCTCCTCCGCATGTCTGCGCAATACAGTCTTCTACGCCGTCTTCGGTTTCTATTTTCAGCCCGCTTTCTTTTCTTACCGATTCAAAAGCTCTTGTTACGGCTTTTTTGATGTCGCGGCTGTCAACAGGCTTGAATTCAAACACGGTAGAACGGCTGAGTATTGCGGAATAAACATAGAAATAGGGATTTTCTGTTGTCGATGCTATCAGTGTTATCGACCCGTCTTCAATGAACTCAAGGAGCGTCTGCTGCTGTTTTTTGTTGAAATACTGTATTTCATCAAGATAAAGCAGCACGCCGTTCATGCCTTCAAGTGAATTGAGAGATGAGATAATATTTCTTATGTCCCCGGTCGATGCGGTCGTAGCATTCAGCTTGTGAAGGGTTTTCTGCGTTTTTGCAGCAATGATAGATGCGAGCGTTGTTTTTCCCACGCCTGAAGGACCGCAGAAAATCATATTCGGTATATTGCCGCTTTCAAGTATCCTGTAAAGTGGTTTGCCTTCAGATACAAGATGACTCTGACCGACAAATTCAGAAAGATCTTTCGGTCTAATTCTTGCGGCAAGAGGTGAAGCCATATTTTCCTCCGATCATTACCCGAAGTATCTGTCTATAACCTTGTTAACGGTTTTGTTCCATTCCATCAGGTTTTCCCAACGGTTTGCAATGGTGCTTATATCCTTTAATACGAATTCACAAGGCGTTGAATTACGTTTGCACGCTTCAAGAACACGGGTTATCTCTTTTTCGACCTGTTCAGGTTCGAATGTCTTGCCTGCAACGAAAGCAGGATTCGGTTTGTATGACAAAACAAAATCTTTGCCTATCTTTTCCGCAGCTTCGTCAACATTCGCCCACGGAGTGATCGAAACACGTCTTAAATTTGTAATATCCCGGAGTTCGTCGATCTTGTTGTGAAGAGGCTCGCAGCAGCCGTAATATGTTCGTTTGCATCTGTTGGCGTATGTTTTCGCATAATCGATGTCAAATTCAGTCTGCATTGCAGGCGAAACGACTGCCAGTACCTGAGCTGAAGTTCTGCACCATACATCTGATGCCTTTATAACTTCCGTATCAAGATCTTTATGCGGCATATCATGGCAGAGGGCAGGGGTGCAGTGAAGATAATACAGCTCAGTTTCAAGAACATTCAGTCTTTCGTATTCATCTATAACATGGTTGTGGATTTCAGTGAATTTTTTCATTACTTCATGAACAAATTCCGGTCGATCCATAAGATCTTCGTAACAGTTCTCTATTCCGTGAAGGCTCATAAAATTATCCCATGATGTAAAATACAGCGAAACTCCTGTTTTACGAACGGGCATAATGTCCCCCAGCAGCTGCTTTGCCTCAAAAATAGCCTTGTCCGTAGCCTCACGGTCGTATGATATTTCTGGAATTTTGAACTTTTCAAGATCTTCCTCTGTCTGAAGCTGATCAATATATTCATGAGCTGCAATATATGCGCCGGTTGTGGATGGAATCTGTCTTTCCTTTACCGACAGTCCTATTCCTGTATTGTTGATTCTTACTCCTACCGACCAGTAGGGCGCATAACAGTGGTCTCCGCCGAAATACTTATTCTGAAACATCTGCGAGCGAAGAGAATACTCTGTTCCGTGATATGTTTCGTTTGTGCACTTTATTTCATCGGATCTTATTTCGCCCCAGGGTATTTCGAAAATAAGAACGGGGGGACGGACTATTTTCAGATCATTCAGATCTTTATACCTGTTTTCGCGTTCTCTGCTTTTTTCCGAAAAAGCGAGATCTTCAGCATATTTTTTTATAAGCTCCCGTATGTTTTCACGGTCTGTCATTTGAATACACCTCTATGATGAATAATCTTGTAGTTTATTTTATGTCGGCATATATCGGGTATTTTGCGCAGAGAGAAGCCACAACCTGTCTGATTTCATCTGCTTTTTCAAAATTGACCGCAGTGTTGTATATACACTCTGCTACTGTTTTCATGTCTTCTTCAATAAACCCTCTCGATGTTACCGCCGGAGTGCCTAGGCGAACGCCGGATGTGATAAACGGAGATTGCGGATCGTTGGGAATAGCGTTTTTGTTTGCCGTTATGCGCACTTCGTCAAGGTTGTGCTCAAGCTCTTTGCCAGTTATATTGAATTTTCTCAAGTCAACAAGCATCAGGTGATTGTCCGTACCGCCCGAAACGAGGTCAAAACCTTTTTCAGTAAGGGAATCCGCAAGTACTTTCGCATTTTTGACTATCTGTTCCTGATATGTTTTGAATTCCGGCTTCAGTGCTTCTCCAAAGCATGCTGCTTTTGCCGCGATCACATGCAGCAGGGGACCGCCCTGTGTTCCGGGGAATATCGCCTTGTCGATAGCTTTTGCGAATTCCTCTTTGCAGAGAATCATACCGCCTCTCGGACCGCGGAGCGTTTTGTGTGTGGTAGTCGTTACTATATCCGCATGCGGGAACGGAGAGGGGTGCAGTCCCGCGGCAACAAGTCCCGCAATGTGCGCCATATCTACCATCAGAAGTGCTCCGACGGAATGCGCGATCTGCGCAAATTTCTCGAAATCTATAATTCTGGGATATGCAGAAGCGCCTGCAACGATTATTTTGGGTTTATGCTCTTTTGCAAGACGTTCAACCTCGTTGTAATCGATATAGTGAGTTTTCGGGTCAACACCGTAAGGCACTATATTGTAATACGAACCAGACATGTTTACAGGAGAACCGTGCGTGAGGTGTCCTCCGCAGGCAAGGTCCATACCCATTACCGTGTCTCCCGGTTTAAGAAATGCGAAATAAACCGCGAGGTTTGCCTGCGCTCCGCTGTGAGGCTGAACGTTTGCGTGATCGGCGCCGAACAGTTTGCATGCACGGTCTCTCGCGATATTTTCAACAACGTCAACGCACTCGCATCCGCCGTAATATCTCTTTCCGGGATATCCTTCCGCGTATTTGTTTGTAAGAATTGTTCCCATAGCCGCCATAACGGTTTCGGAAACTATATTTTCCGATGCAATAAGTTCAATATTTCTTTTCTGTCTTTCAAGTTCGGCCTGTATCGCATTGCCGAGTTCGGGATCAAACGATTTTACATAGTCGATATTTCTCATTTTTACTCTCCGTTTTTGAATTTACTACACTGAATTATAACAGCATTTTTACCGTGTGTCAATAGATTTCCGTTATGACAAATTGTAAAATTTATTGTTATAATAAATATAATGACGAAAACAGCCTGATTTTTCTGCGTAAAGAAAAACATTGGTTCGTATCTTGAAATAATGAAAAAAATATGATATAATACGTTCGTAAAAACAATGCTGCAGATATGAAGGGAATCGAATGAAAACCGCAATAATCTATTATTCCAAATCCGGTTCTTCTGCGAAATGCGCAAGAGACCTTTACAGAAAAATACCGGATTCCGCACTTTTCAATCTTGCAATAGATACATGTGACATCTCAAAATATGACAATGTAATCCTCGGCGGCGGCATCAGGGCGGGAAAAATACCTTCTCAGCTGAAAAAGTACATATCTTCAAACGAACTCGAAATTCAGAAAAAGAACGTAGGCATTTTCGTTTGCTGCTCTGACGGGTCACACGCAAATAACTATATCGAAAACAACTTTTCGCCGATCCTTGTAAAAAAGGCTGTCGTATGCGGTTGCTTCGGCGCCGAAATAAACCCGGACGAAATGAAAGGCATAGACAGAATTATCGCAAAAGTGGTCCTTAAAAATATTAAAAAATCAGGCGCTCCCGCACCGCAGATCAATTATGCGAAAATTGAGGAATTTGCTGCAAAATTCAGATAAACAGTATTGCTGAACAATATGAAAAGGAGAAAAAAAATGAAACAGGTCAGAATAGGTCTTATCGGCTGCGGAGGCCGCTCGAATTCTCACAGACAGTCTTTTTTGAAAATGGATGACGTAAAAGTCGTCGCTGTTGCTGATCCGATAGAGGAAAGACGCATTTCCGCAGCGAAGCAGTTTGGCTGCGAACGCATCTATCACGACTATACGGAACTATACAACAACGAGTCAAGAGATACTCTTGATGCTGTCGTGATCTGCATAGAACCTACCGCACATGAATCTTCCGAAATAAGGGCAGTCGAAATGGGCATACCGTTTCTTGTTGAAAAACCGGTTGACATGGATATTGACAGGATAAGAGATGTTTCAAAAAGAGTGCGTGAAACGGGGCTGATCACATCCGTCGGATTTCAGGACAGATATCTTAAACTCACAGAGATGATACGTGATGAGCTGCCTAAACATAAGCCCGGCGGACTTGTATACGGTTCGTGGATAGGCGGCATTCCCGGTGTTTGGTGGTGGCAGAAAAAGAGCACTTGCGGCGGTCAGCTTGTGGAGCAGAATATTCACCTTGCCGATGAACTTCGCTATCTTTTCGGCGAACCTGTTTCGGTTTACGCAACATGTTCAAGGGGAATAGTCAAACCCGGAGTAAACTGTTCTTCCGAATACGATACCGATGACCATTCCACAGCAGTGATTCGCTTCGAAAACAATTATACCGCAACGCTTGTAAGCGGATGTTATCAGCTATCCGGAAGAGCCCATTGCGGACTTGTCATCACCCTCGAGGATATGGTTATAGATTACAGACTCAGAAACAACCTTATATTTAAAACGGCTGATTATACATACGATATTAAACGAGAAAGCATAGACCATACTTATTATCTTGATGAAGCGTTTATATATGCAGTAAAAACAGGAGACAGATCCCGTATCCGTTCAGATTATTCAGATGCGCTTAAAACTCACGAGCTTGTTTTTGCCGCAAACGAATCTATGGAATCAGGTCAGGTTATATATTTTAAATAACAGGAGGTTTATTATGCGCTTATGTGTTCCTGTCCCTTGCTTTTTCGGCGGTATGCCATTTATTGATGCCGTAAAAAAGATCAAAGATCTTGGCTTTGACGCTATTGAAACATACGACTGGAAGTCGCTCGATCTTCCGGCTGTCAGAAACGCCTGCGAAGAAAACGGAGTCGAATTTATAAGTATGTGCACATCGGAATTCCGTCTTACTGACAGTTCATTCAGACAGGCGTGGCTCGACGGGCTGAAAGAAAGCTGCCGCGCGGCAAGATCGGCAGGCGTTAAGAGACTAATCACTCAGGTCGGTCAGGATACCGGCGATGAAAGAAAAAAACAGCATGAAAATATCGTTCAGACTCTGCGTCTTGCCCGCCCGATCCTTGAAGAGAGCGGCGTGACGGTGATGATAGAACCGCTCAATACGATCGTCAACCATCCGGGTTATTATCTTGTATCGGCTGTCGAAGCGTTTGAGATAATAAAAGAAGCAGACTGTGAATTTGTAAAGGTGGTATACGATATCTATCACCAGCAGGTCAGCGAAGGGAATATCATACCGAATATCATTAACAATCTTGATAAAATAGCCCATCTCCACTCTGCGGGCCACCCCGGCAGACACGAACTTCAAAACGGCGAAAACAACTACCGTTTCATTTTCGATGCGGTCGACAAAGCCGGATACAAAGGCTGCTGCGGACTTGAATACGGTCCTTTGATGCCGCCCGAGGAAAGTCTAAGAGAAGCTAAAAGACTTTTCGGCTGATCTAAAACAAACAAGCACCGGATCAATTAAAGATCCGGTGCTTTTATCATATTTACTGATCTGTATTTTTTATATATGAACGGCGGCGTTTATGCATTCGCGAATCAAAATACTTCCACTGCGCCTGAACGGCGAGATTGTTTTCTAGATTGAGATTTGTTTCGCATCTTTCCGCTTTCCCTGAAAACAGCATTTCCATCAGTCCGTTCAGAACAACGGCGTTGACACCTTTTTTTTGATATTCGGGTCTGATCGCTACAAGTCCCAGGTCGATAGTCTTCGGCTTTCTTACCGTTTTTAGTATTTTTACAAGTGCAGCGGGGGTCAGTCTTCCGCCGCTTTTTTTTACAGCGTCTCCGATACCCGGAAAACAAAGCCCGAATCCGGCAACATTTTCTTTTTCATCGCAGATAAAAACGAGAAATTCCTTGTTGACGATCATAAGAAACTGACTGATAAGTTCATCCTGCGCTTTTCTGTCAAGAGGCACCGTTCCGTAAAGGTCTTTGTAACATTCTTCAAGACAGTCAAAAAAACCGTCTCTGTATTTTTCTATGTATGCTTTTTTTGACAACGATGTATCTGCTATATGCAGTCCGTTCATCCTGAGTGCACGCTCTGCGACACGTGCGAGCGTTTCGTTTTTCTTTTCCGGTTTTTTCAGCTCATACTCGACCCAGTCAATGTCTTTCCTGAATCCGAGTTTTTCAAGCAGCGGTCCGTAATAAGGGAAATTATACTGCTCTTCGAATGTTGAATTCTCTTCAAACCCTTCAACAAGCAATCCTTCCCTGTCAAGATCGCTGTATCCAAGAGGACCGCATATCTCCGTCATTCCTCTTGCCTTTCCCCAAGATTGGACCGCGTCAAAAAGCGCCTTTGCAGCATCGGCGTCGTCAATACAGTCAAATCTTGTGAATCGCATCTGGGAAGATCCGTGTTTTATATTGTGCTGTTTCTGAATTAGCCCCTGTATCCTTCCGACGGTTTTTCCGTCTTTTTTTGCAAGCAAAAAAACTGCGCTTGCGTTTTCGTTTTCACCGCCGCTTTTCAGAAGTTTCTTTTCATCTCCGTAAAGAGGCGGAACAAAATAGGGACAGTTTTTGTAAAGACGGAGCGGAAATTCTATAAATTCCCTTATGTCCTTGCCCGTTTTTACCTCATATACTTCGATCATTGTCAGCTCTCCAGCGGTTCGTCCTCTCTTCGTAAATACGCAACGCCGTAGCCTGCCAGCCACGGACCGTTGTGGCATCCGCTTACGGGTGACATAATAACGTCCTCGTGGTTTGTTTCAATTCCGTAATTGCCTTCTATTTCGCGAAGTGTTTTTATCATTGACGGACCGGTGTATACATGCCATAAAAGATAGTCTTTCGGGTCACGGTTCCCGATTTTTTCTTTAAGCAGTTCGCATGTGCGCATCAGAGCTTTTTTTGGAGTGCGAACACTTTCAAGAGCAACTATTTCTCCCTCTTCAGAAAAATGAATGACCGGGCAGATATTAAGCATCTGTCCCATAAACGCTTTGCCGCCTTTCAGACGTCCGTTATAGATAAGATAGTCAAGCTTTCCGTCTATGCCTATAAATATCTGACGTTTCATCATCCATGCAGTCTCTTTAAGTATCTGTTCCGCAGGCATTCCTTCTGCGGCAAATTTTGCCGCCTTTATCGCAAGAAGTCCTTCTCCGAAACAAGTTATTTTAGTGTCTACCACATGTATTTTCAGCCTGTCTTCAAATTCTCTTGCAATTAAACAGATCTTGTTGTATGTTCCTCCAAGCGCGGAGGAAAGCGTGAAAACTATGGATTCGTCATACCCTTCGCTGATCGCTTTTTCGAAGGCCGCGCGGATATCTTCCGTATCGGGCAGCGCCGTTGAGGGCAGATGATTCTTGGGGTCTTTTATCGTTTCAAGCTGATTGTAAAAATCAACAGGGTCAAGATCTGTTCCCTCCTTGTATTCTTTGCCGTTAAAAAGAATATGGATTCTTATTATCTCTATGCCGAGGTTCCAGTAACGTTCGGGCGCGTATTCAATGCATCCCGTAGATGTGCACATGATCTTGATTTTTGCCATTGTAATGCTCCTGTTGTTTTTATATTGTTTTATAATTTATTCTTCTGTTTTAAAAAACGAGACCTGAGAACCGTCTTCAATATTTATATATACGGTATCCTCTTCTTCGTTATACGAACAGAATGTTGCTTTTTTTCCTTTTGTGAGGGTGATAACGATCGTATCTCCATCCATCTTGTATGGATATTCCTTCACTCCGTCAGTTCCTTCAAAAACTGCTTTCCTTCCGTCAAATGTTATGGAGGCTCCCGTTTCGGGATCAACATATTTCCCCTTCGGACCTCCTGCCGCTCCGCATGCGCAGAGCGAAAAAACTGCGGCAAAAACGATTATTAAAGCAACGATTTTTTTCATTTTCATGATCTCCTTTTTTGAGGATGTTTTCAGTATGGTTTATTCCAGGGCTATAAGATAATCATAAATATCCTGACCGCCTTCGATTACCGTCACCTCGCAGTCGGGATAAAGGTCGCTTATTTCGGATTTTAAGTTTTCTGTATCGGATATGTCTTTGCCTGCAAATACGGTTATCAGTTCCGTGAGCGGGGTGACGGATGATTCAAGCAGCTTTTTCAACGAGTTTTCCGCTGTTTTTTCAACTGCAGCGATCACTCCTCCTGCTCTTGCGATATATTCGCCCTTCTTAATCGAAAATCCGTTGATCTCGGCATCTTTTACTGCCATTGCAACATCGCCGTCTACTACATTTTCCGCTGCGAGAGCAGCGCTTTTCTGGAGCGAGTTGATATCCGTCAGACCCGGAGTCAGAACAGATAAAGCGCTGTAGCCCTGCATAAAGCTTTTGGTTTCAATAACCCGGATATCCGTATCGTTTATCATAGACGCGGCTTGCCGCGCAACGAGAAAAGAGTTCTTATGGTTTGGCAGCACTATGATTTGTTTACTGCTGCATTTCTTGAATGCATCGATAAATTCTCCTGCCGAAGGGCTTTCATCTTTTATAACGACATCTGCGCCGAGATTTTCAAAAAGCTTTATCATTCCGTTTCCCGATGCGGTTGCAACAACCGAATACGGTTTTTCTGTTTTTTTTGAGGGAAAAGCCGTTTCGTCATGACTCAGCATCATGTTTTCAACTTTAACGGTCAAAAACTCTCCGTAGTCCTGCATTTTCGCGAGTATTCTGCCCGGGAAAAAAGTATGGACATGAACTTTTATAATGTCGTCCTGCTTGTATGCAACGATGCTTTCGCCGTTGAGATTTTCGAGGTCATTGATAATACAGTTTATATCAAAACTGTCAGGATCGACTTTTGATGTGGTCAGCCTGAGAAGAAATTCGGTGCAGTATCCGAATTCCAGAACGCTGTTTCTTGTGAATTTTTCTATGTCAACGGCTTCTTCATGCAATTCTCCGTCTGAAACAGCGTGCTCTCTGCCCTCAAGTATATCCTGCATTCCTTTTGCAAAATACAGGTATCCTGCTGCTCCCGAATCGACGACATCGGAATCCTTCAGCACTTTAAGAAGATTAGGTGTTTCCGCAAGGGACTGTTCCGCTTTTTTTATGTGGAGAGAGTAGAAATCCTCTATCGAAGAATGACTGTCTATTTTATCGATCGCGTATTCAACGCTCTCTCTGAAAACCGTGAGGATCGTTCCTTCAACAGGGTGAGTTACCGCTGCATAAGATGTTTCAATGCCTTTTGAATACGCTTTTGCCAGATCGGAAGCATTTGCTTTGTCTATTCCGGCAAGCCCTTTGCTTATGCCTGCAAATATCTGTGAAAGTATTACGCCCGAATTCCCGCGCGCGCCTAAAAGGGCGCCTTTTGCAAAGAGAGACGATACCGTGCATATTTTGCCGTAGGAAATATTACGTTCTATTTCTGCCGTTCCGCCACGAACCGTTTTGAGCATGTTCGATCCGGTATCTCCGTCCGAAACAGGAAATACATTCAGCGAATTAAGCTCGCGTTCGTGCGCCGAAAGCAGTGAGACGCCCCCTGAAAGCATTTTCGCAAAAAGTGTTCCGTCTACAGTCTGTGTGTTCATAAACATTGTCCTTCCGGACAAAGCTTACGTAATTTACAGCTGATTTCCGCTTTGTCCTCAGTAAAATTCAATCATATTATTATATAACATGATTATAAACTGAGAATAAACTTAAAAACAGCGAATTATCTGTGAATTCGTTTTCCTGTCTCGACAGTAACGGACTTTCAGCTGTCTTTGTCTGAACCGCACTCGTTTTTGCGGTTTTCGGTGTAGTCGGCGCTGTTATCTTCTTCATCTTCGATAGCTTCCAGAATTATGCCGGGATTTCTGTCGCACGCATCCTTGATGACAAGAAGCAGTTTTTTTCCATATTCGCCGAGATTGTCAACAATACTCTGAGGTCCTTTTACCGTTACTTTTACCTCGGGCATCGAAGTGAGAACATCAAAAAGCGCATCAAGATTTTTTCCGTATTTAGCGGGAAAACCCTCCTGCGCGGAAAAAAATTCATGCGCCTGCTGTTTTGTGTGCAGGTCTTTTCCGTCAATAATAATTTCTATCATAAAAAAAGCCTTTCTCTTGTTTATTCTTCACCGTAAAGAAGTGTGAACGATTCGTAATGATCATCCGTGTAGTAAATAAGACCGTCGTTTGAAAAAACAATACGCTTTTCTCCGCGTGATTTTCCGAGAGTGTCAATGTCGCACTCCGTATATTTTCTGCCTTTTTTCTCTGGCAGCATACCTTCGTAATTTCCGAAGTAGTCTCCTCCGATGCTTTTGCCTGGGGCATACGGCTCAAGCTTTCCTCCGTCCCAGCCTAGAGCTCTTGCCTCGTTTTTTGTTATAAAGTTTGAGGGAAGTCTTCCGTATATATGGATGTAGAGCGCGACGTCATCTTTAGATGTGTAAACCCCGTTTTCATCAAGCGTGGGCTCGCTTTGTGATTCCGCATTCTCCTCGGCGGCGGGCTTATTCTCATCTGCCGTTTCCGTATCGCTCGGTGTATCCGCAGTTCCTGCGGCGTCGGAATTATTCCCGTTTTCCGTTTCTGTATCGCTCTGTGTATCAGCATTCTCCGCCGAGTCAGGCTTTTGTTCGTTCTCAGCTTCTGTTTCGGGTTCGGATTCATTCGGAAATTCCGCCTGTGAGGTCTCTTCCTGCAGGATCGTTTCCACGTCATGAAGAATTTCCTCTACATCAATATCCGCGCACGACGTTAAACATGCCGCCGCGATTGCAAAAGACAAGAGAAGCGCAAATATCCTTTTGAAATTCATTTGATTCCTCCGTTTTTTTTTTACATTATAACATAAATTAACGGGAATTTCAATAGACTGTTATTAAAATCGATACTGCTGTATCCCGAGAAAATCCGAAAATATCATTATTTTCCAGGATTTTATAAAAATTATTCATTTTAATAGTGACAAAACAAAAAAAATGTGTTATAATATATGTGTAGCAGTATGCAGTCTGCTTATTATGATAATTTATCTGAAAGGAATATATGATTATGGATGAACAGAACAACGGAAGCATAAAAATCTCCGAAGACGTGATCGCGACAATTGCTGCAAATGCCGCTCTTGAGATAGACGGCGTTGCAAGCGTGCCGCAAAAACTGCTTCCATCTGCAAAAAACGTTGTAGGCAATATCAAAAACGTCCGCAGGGGCATCGGTATTATCAGAAGTGAGGAAGGTCTCGAACTTACGGTTCAGATCGTTGTAAAAAACGGTTACAAGATCCCCGATGTTTCAATTGCGGTTCAAACAAACGTTAAAGATACCGTTGCTAATATGACCGGTATAAACGTGCTTAAAACTAACATCATCGTTGCGGGTGTTATTGAAGAGAAAGCGAAAACTGAATAAATGAAACGCACCGAATCTCGTGAAAGCCTGTTTCTTCTCCTTTTTGAAGCCTCATTCAGCGAAAATCCCGATCCCAAAAAAATCATCGCTCTTTCGGCTGAAAATATGGGACACGAAACGGATGAATATTGTGAAAAGGCATTTTCGGATATTATTGAACATATAGAAGAGATCGACAACGAAATCAAACCGTTTCTTGTTGCGAGAACTATTGACAGACTTTCAAAAACCGCTCTTGCGGCATTGAGGATCGCGGTTTATGAGATCAATTATTCGGAAGATGTCCCTTCCTCGGTCGCCATAAACGAAGCGGTTAAACTTGTGAAAAAATATGATGTGGATAATGCTGCGGCTCAGTATATAAACGGAGTTTTAGGCTCATATGTCAAATGCCGTGAGCAGTGAATTCTGCGCGCTCGGTATAGATACGAGCAATTATACCACATCTGCCGCAGCTGTGATGACAGACGGCACTTGCAAAAGCGAAAAACAGCTTTTACCTGTTGCACCGGGAACACTCGGACTGAGACAGAGCGATGCTGTTTTTTCTCACGTCAAACAGTTCGCGGAGGTCTTTTCTCGTCTTGAAATCGCTGAAGCGGATATCCGTGCGATAGGCGTATCGTCACGCCCGAGAAATATTGACGGCAGTTATATGCCGTGTTTTATATACGGCGTTTCCGTTGCCGAAACTCTCGCGTCGGCGCTCGGCGTTCCTGTATACCGTTTTTCTCATCAGCAGGGGCATATCGCCGCGGCTGTTTTCTCGTCACGCTGCGAACACCTTCTTTCCGGACCTTTTATGTGCTTTCACGCATCCGGAGGAACAACCGAATTGCTGCGCGTAAACGGAATGGACGATATTACCATAGCCGCTTCTGCGGGCGATATCAGCGTCGGACAGCTTATAGACAGGACAGGCGTCATGCTCGGTCTTCCGTTTCCGGCGGGACCTGCGCTTGAGAGTCTTTCGGCAGGCGGGACCCTTCCCGAAAAACCTGTCGTTAAAATCAAAGATGGCAGATGCGCTCTTTCGGGCTTTGAAAACAAGGCAAAAACAATGCTGGAAAAGGGCGTTGCTCCCGAGAATATCGCTTTTTATATCATCGAAACCGTCGCGCTTACCGTGAAACAACTGTGCGACAATTATAATCCCGATAACCTCCCGGTTCTTTTTGTAGGCGGAGTTATGTCGAACGAAAGGATAAAAAACATTCTTTCCGGCAACAACAGATTTTTTGCCGAACCGCGCTTTTCATCTGATAATGCTGCGGGGATAGCATACCTTGCTCTCAACAAATATCTCTCCGCTGCGGATCAATATAACAGAAAGGTATAGTATGCTTAAATCCGCAATTACCGTCTCTCAACTGAATTTTTATGTCAGATCCCTGATTGATTCCGATGAGATCCTTCGCTCCGTGCTTGTTCGAGGAGAAATATCCGATTTTTCTCTTTACAGGAAAAGCGGACATATGTATTTTACTCTGAAAGACGGACAGTCGTCTGTAAAAGCCGTAATGTTTCGTTCGGACGCAATGAAACTCGCATTTATGCCCGAAGACGGTATGAATGTTATTCTTGCTGCGCGCGTTTCAGTTTTTGAGCGAGACGGCGTTTATCAGCTTTATGTTACCGATATAATTCCGGACGGAATCGGGGCTCAGACAGCGGCATTTTTACAGCTGAAGGAAAAGCTTGAAAAAGAGGGACTTTTCGACGATGCAAAAAAACTCCCTCTCAGCAGATTTCCGATGAAGATCGCGGTTGCAACATCGCCTTCCGGCGCGGCGCTCCAGGATATTTTATCCGTAACCGCAAGAAGGTGGCCGATCGCCGAAATCGAAATATTTCCCTGCGTTGTTCAGGGTGCCGAATCTGCCGAGAGCGTGATAAGAGCAGTCGAGTATTTCGGTAAGAAAAACGACGCTGATGTAATAATCATCGCAAGGGGAGGCGGGTCGTACGAAGACCTTTCTTCCTTCAACAATGAGCTTCTTGCGCGCGTTGTTGCGGCATGTCCCATTCCCGTTATAAGCGCAGTCGGGCATGAAACTGATTTTACTATTCTCGATTTTGTTTCAGATATGCGTGCTCCGACGCCTTCCGCCGCAGCCGAACTTGCCGTCCCGGATATGAGAGAAATATCGGCATACATTTCGGATTTTCGATATACTTTGAAAAAAGAACTTATTGCCGTTGAAGGAATCAAAAGCTCGGAACTTGAAGCATTAAAGAACAGGCTTAACATAAAGCATTATATCGAAAGCAGGGAGCTTTTGCTGGACAAGACAGAAACTGCAATGTTTTCTTCTTTTGATGCTTTTTTCGAGAAAAAGAAAAATGCGCTTGCTCTGTCTGTTTCTTCACTCTCGGCTCTTGACCCTCTTTCGGTCATAAAACGCGGCTATGCCGTTGTTTATAAAAACGGAAAACCGCTTGCTTCGGCAAAAGAAGCGAAGAAAAACGACAGGCTTTTTATCAAAATGAAGGACGGTGAGATCAACTGTGTCGCAGAATGAAATAAAAATGACGTTCGAACAGGCTATGAACAGAATGGAAGAGATAACTGCCCGTCTTGCCGACGGCAATCTCGGTATAGACGAATCTTTGGCTCTTTACGAGGAAGGTGTGCGTCTTGCTGCTTTTTGCGATGAAAAGCTGAAAGACGTTCAGAGAAAAATAACAGTTCTTCAGGAAAAAGAAAATGGATAACTTTAAAGATCAACTTGAAATTTACCGTAATGCCGTAAACGATGCTCTTGATAAAGCGATCATTGACAACGGAGAAGAGGCTGTGTCTGCCATGAGATACAGTATCTTTGCAGGCGGAAAACGGATACGAGGCGCCCTTGTTCTCGCCTTCTGCGCCTTGTTCGGAGGAAAAACGGAAGCAGCACTGCCTTTTGCGTGCGCTATTGAAATGATACATACATATTCGCTTATTTATGATGATCTGCCGTGTATGGATAACGATACACTGAGAAGAGGAAAACCCACCAATCACGTCGTTTTCGGCGAAAGCACCGCTTTGATGGCGGGAGCGGGACTTTACGCAAGAGCTTTTGAGGTGATAACAGAAAACTCCGTTCTTATGGATCATCAAAAACTTGAAGGCATATCAGTTCTTCTTTCGGCATCAGGTCTTAAAGGCATAATCACGGGTCAGATGCTCGATCTCAAAAACAGACCGGGACTTTCCGAAAATGAGGTCATGCGAATACACGCACTCAAAACCGGGGCTATGATAGAAGCGTCAGCGATACTGGGCTGTATTGCCGCAAATGCCGGAAAAGCAGAAAAAGAGAAAGCAAGAAAATATGCCGAAAATATAGGACTTGCATTTCAGATAAAAGACGACATCCTCGATGTCGAGGGCAGCGTTGAAGAACTCGGAAAAACGATCGGAAAAGATAAAGCCGAAATGAAAACAACGTTTGTTGATATTCTCGGTATTGAAAAATCACAAAATCAGGTCGATGCTCTTTCTGCCGCAGCAAAAAAGGAAGTTGCCGATATCGAAGGAAGCGGATTTCTTTGCGCGCTTTCCGATTATCTTGCGGGCAGAAGATCGTAAAATAAAGGACTGACATTATGCCGGAATTTATTAAAATAATATTTTCAAATCATATTCTCAATACAGGTGTTCTTGCCTGGTTTTTTGCTCAGACCATAAAGGGTATTATCGCATCTGTTCAAGCCAAAAAGATTCTTATTGACAGGTTTTTCGGCTCCGGCGGAATGCCGTCAAGCCACAGTTCACTTGTTACGTCCGTTCTTACGATGGTGTTCCTTATCTGTGGGGTCACCTCCGCTGAATTTGCCATTGCTGCGGTTTTCTGGTTCGTTACTACATACGATGCGGCAAACGTTCGTTATGCAGTCGGCGAACAGGCTAAAATAATCAATCAGATCATCCTTATCGACGAGCGTGTGGAGAGAGAAAAACTGTTTAAGGAACTTATGGGGCATACAAAAACGGAAATATTTTTCGGATGTCTTCTCGGACTTGCAATTGCCTTGATTTACTGGACATTATTTATACATTAAAGTATTAAATAAAAGTGAAATGTATAAGTTTTTATGCAAAACTACTTGAAAAAAGTGAATAAGTATGATATAATAAAAAATAGATGATACAGTATCCTAGTCCGATCATCAGGCTACCAGGGTGGGCCTAAAAATCCACCGAAGGGCACATCTGTGAAACTTCTTGTGCTTGCTTCTTACGCCCAGTCTGGGGTGAGTGCTGGAAGGAAGTTCTTTTACCCTCAAGTATCTGGACTTGGGACTGCCGGGCGCCCGCAACGGCATGCGCAAGCGATCCCGTCGTCTTTGGAGACCTGCTCTCGTGGCTTGCAATATATAAAAAGTTACGGTTCAGGATTAAACCTGCAAGGCGGTTCGTTTCAGGAAAAAACCGAAAACGTGCTGTATGCAGTCGTAGCCTGTCTTGAGTGGACCCGGCGGATTGCGGCCGGACTGTGGACCATGGCCGTGGACCATAGTCTTTTGCGTTTGAAACCGGAGCTGCAAAAGAGACTAAGAGCTTTGTTGATCAGGTTAAGGAAAACTTCTAGGCTGAGAAATATATTTCTGCATTCAAAGGATTGCAGTACGTGCTGAGTGGCAATCAAGTCGTATATGCGGCAACGCTGTACCTCGAGCTTTAAAGGGAAACCTCCTTTGCGGCGACGGAAGGAAGCTCCCGGGGAAACCTACTTGACCTAAGACGTAAGATTTACTTTGAATGTTATCATCACTTTTTTTGAAACTATCTGCCGCGGTTCCGTATTTCGGATTTGCGACAGATTAATTGTATTTACTATATGCAAGAGAAAGGAAATATATGGAATCGGACGATAAACCCCGATTATCGCAGCAGGCAGAAAATAAAAATGCCGATGTGATCGGCGGAAAAGACCCTGCTGCGGAAAAAGAAAAACAGAAGTCAAAAGAAAAAGACAGAAAAAAGCATATTGTCAACTGGAACTGGACACTGAAGATACTTGCCGTAACATTTATTCTTTCTTTCGGCATGTCGTATCTTTCTGAAAGCGTTCTTGCAGATGTCAATATAGTTATTGCATTTTTCGTTCTCATTTTCTTTATAGCCGTAGGCGTAATGTTTGATACTGTGGGGACCGCGATCATGGCGGTCGACGCAAAATCATTCAATTCTATGGCGGCAAAAAAAGTAAAAGGCGCAAAAACCGCGCTTTCCCTTATCGCAAAAGCGCCCGCGGTATCTAATTTCTGTAATGACGTTATCGGCGATATCTGCGGAGTTATAAGCGGAACGACATGCTCTGTTCTTGCACTTAAGTTTGCGGAAATTTTTTCTTCCGACAGATTCCTGACTGTTTTTTTGTTTACCGCCGTTACCGCATCGCTCACAGTCGGTCTGAAAGCGATCGGCAAAAATATAGCTATCGTATTCGGAGACAAAATAATATATGCGATTTCACGCGTAATTTGTATTTTTATTCCGGAACGTGTTGCAGATCAGAAAAAGAAAAAATAATGCGTCTTGATATATTTGTATTCAACAATTTTTCGCTCAAAAGCAGAGAATATGCAAGAACGCTCATAAAAAACGGAGACGTTCTTGTAAACGGCATTCCAGAAACAAAAGCGGGTCGCGAAGTATGCGGCAATGAAGACATAACGGTCAATGATTCTCTTCGTTACGTCGGCAGGGGAGGACTTAAGCTTGAACATGCCCTTAAGGTATTCGGGATTTCCGCAGAGGGACGCACGGCACTTGATATCGGAGCGTCAACGGGAGGATTTACCGATTGTCTGCTGCAAAACGGTGCCGTTAAAGTATACGCATGCGACGTAGGTCACGCACAGCTTGCAGAAAAACTGAAAAACGATAAAAGAGTCGTCGATCTTGAAGGAACGCATATCAATGCTCTTTCCGCGGAAAGAGTAGGCAAAGTCGGAATAATAACCTGTGACGTCTCCTTTATTTCGCTCAGGCATGTTTTGCCCTATTTGAAAATATTTGCAGATACGCCGTGCGATATCATCTGTCTGTTCAAACCGCAGTTTGAATACGGAAAAAAAGTTAAAAACGGTGTCATTAAAGACGAGATCATACATAAAAGTCTTCTTGAAAATTTCATAACATTTGCCGAAAAAGAAGGTTTTATTGTTATAAATACAGATGTTTCACCTATACTCGGCGGTGACGGGAATAAAGAATTCCTTTTGCATTTACAGCTGCAGAATGCAGATTGATTCGGGGTATTCATATGAAATTCGCAGTAATTACAAATAAAGAGCGCGACAGTGATCTTTCTGTCACAAAAGAGATCGTTTCCTGCCTTTCTGCTCACGGAGCGGAGAGCAATGTAGTATCTTCTCCGGCTGACCTTTCGGCAATAATCGGCGACTGTCAGGCTGCCGTTACGGTCGGAGGCGACGGCACGATCCTTGCAATAGCAGATATCGCAGCCAAAGAAGGATGTCCCGTGATAGGCGTAAACAAAGGCAATCTCGGATATCTTGCAGGTCTTGAACCTGACGGTATTTCCGCTCTTTCCCGACTTGTGACGGGAGATTATTCCGTAGAAAACAGAATGATGCTTAAAGCTACTGTTTCTTTCCCCGATAAAAAGTGCGATTTTTATGCGCTCAACGATATCGTCATAACTCACGATTCCGTGCTTAAACTGATCGATTTCAACCTGTCGTGCGACTGCTTCGAGATTGCTCATTATCGTGCCGACGGTATTATTTTTGCGACTCCAACGGGTTCTACCGCTTATTCTCTTTCCGCAGGAGGCCCTGTGACAGATCCTGCTCTGAATGCGATCATCGTGACCCCCATTTGCGCTCACACCCTCAATGCACGTCCCGTTATTTTCAACGACGGTGCAATGCTTTCGGTTCTCGGTTCTCCGAGAGATAACGATCGTGTTCGTATTTATTCGGACGGAGGCGAAGGAGTTTCTATTCCCTCCAAAACACCTGTTACCATTTCAAAATCACCTTTTTCTCTTAAACTGATACGGTTCGATCCGAACTCGTTTTATAATATTCTTTCAAAAAAAATACATTAGGGGACAGATCAAATGAAACAAAAAAGCAGAAGGCACTCAAAAATAATAGAAATCGTCCGCAATGAACAGATCGAGACCCAGGACGATCTTACCGCCAGACTTAACAGAGAAGGCTTTACCGCAACCCAGGCAACCGTATCAAGAGATATAAAAGAGTTGCAGCTTGTTAAAATTCTGACAAACGAAAACAAATACAGATACGCTCTTCCGTCCAAAACAGCACAGTCTCAGCCGCTGTTGCCGTCCAAATTCCTCGGCATTATCCGTGAAGGCATAGTATCTGTTGAGCAAGCGCAGAATCTTGTAGTCGTTAAATGCTATTCAGGTATGGCGCAGGGCGTCTGCGCCGCGATAGACTCACTTGAGCGCGACGGCGTTATCGGATCTATAGCGGGTGACGATACGATATTTCTCGCAACAAGAGACAATACTGTTGCCGAAAATATCGTGGATAACATTAAATCAACGCTCAGCATCTGATCCGCAAGACTGAAAGGAAAAATATGTTCACCTCTCTGCATATCGAAAACATAGCCGTTATAGAAACGGCAGATATTTCTTTTTCCGCCGGACTGAATGTTCTGACGGGCGAGACAGGTGCCGGCAAAAGTATGATAATCGACGCGATAAACATGATCACCGGAGGCAGAACAAGCAAAGATATAATAAGAACAGGATGCAAAAAAGCCTATGCTTCGGCAACTTTTAACATTTCAGACAGAACGGTATCCGACCTCTTGAATGAATTCGGGATCGATGCCGAAGACGGAGAGCTTATTGTTTCGAGAGAAATAAATTCTGACGGACGCAGTGTTGCGCGCGCAAACGGAAGGCAGATTACTGTTGCAATGCTTCGCGAACTCGGTAAAAATCTTATAAATATTCACGGACAGCACGACAACATTGCGCTTTCAGATCCGTCCACCCATCTTTCTTATCTTGATTCGTTTGCCGAAAATGAAACAGAAAGAAACGGATATTCGGAAAAATATACAAAAGTTAAAAACATACAAAAACAGATCGATCTTCTATCCGTTGACGAACGGGAAAAGGCAATGCGAACAGATATCCTCAGATATCAGATTAACGAGCTTGAGGCTGCCGCACTTACGCCGGGGGAAGACGAATTACTTGAAAAACGCAGACTTTCTCTTGTAAACAGAGAAAAAGTCATAAACGGTTTTTATGCGGCAAAAGAAGCTCTTTGCGGAGGAGATACAAACGCAAGAGATCTTGCTTCATCTGCCGTAATCGAGCTTGATTATATAGCACGCTTTGATGAAGACGCCGCTTCGCTTTCGGAACGTCTTCACGATGTTTTTGCGGAGCTTGACGATATTTCAGATGATATTTCGCATTATGCGGATAACCTTGACGATGACATCTCAGAACTTGACGGTATAGAGTCCCGCCTTGACATGATAAGAGGGTTCCGCAGAAAATACGGCAACACCGTTACCGAAATGCTCGGATTTCTTGAAAATGCGAAAAAAGAGCTTGAAAAAATCGAGTTTTCTGATGAAAAAATAGCAGTTCTTCAAAAAGAACTGGTATTGGCTCAATCCGAACTTGATAAAGCCTCAAAAAAACTGACTGAAAGCAGAAAAAACGCTGCCGAAAAACTTGAAAAAGCGATCACGGGCGAACTTGTATTCCTTGATATGCCAAAAGTTCGTTTTTCCGTCGAAATCACACATAAACAGCAGGAAAAAGACGGGGCTGACAGCGTGGAATTTCTGATCTCCGCTAATATCGGCGAAGACCTCAAACCTCTTGCGTCTATCGCATCCGGGGGCGAGCTTTCAAGAATTATGCTTGCCGTTAAAAATATCCTTTCAAAAAACGGCGCAGAGACGCTTGTTTTTGACGAAATAGATACGGGTGTCAGCGGTCGTGCCGCTCAGAAAATAGCAATTAAACTCAAGCAGATGGCAGAAAAGGATCAGGTAGCCGTTGTTACGCATCTTGCCCAGATAGCCGCAAAAGCAGATACGCATTTCGTTATTTCAAAAGAAGCAAAAGACGGCAGAACATATACTAAAGTTACTCCGGTTTCTGGCGAGGCCAGAATAAATGAAATAGCCCGGATCATGGGCGGAGACAGCATAACCCCCGCACTTTTACAGACCGCGCGGGAAATGATCGACGATCAGACACTATAAAATTGATACATATTTTCTAAGGAGAAAAGCAATGCAAATTTATGAAGAGCTGCAAAGAAGAGGACTTATAGCTCAGGTTACCAATGAAGAAGAAATCAAAAATCTTGTAAATAACGGAAAAGCCAAATTTTATATCGGATTTGACTGCACTGCCGACAGCCTCACGGCAGGTCATTTTATGGCGCTCACGCTTATGAAACGTCTTCAGATGGCAGGCAATACTCCCATTGCTCTTATCGGCGGAGGAACGACCATGATAGGAGATCCTTCGGGAAGAACTGATATGAGAAAAATGCTTACCAGGGAAGATATCGCATACAACGCCGAATGCTTCAGAAAACAGATGGAAAAATTTATAGAATTCGGCGAAGGCAAGGCAATGATGATAAACAATGCAGACTGGCTTCTCGAACTCAACTATATCGACCTCCTTCGTGAAGTCGGAGCATGCTTTTCAGTCAATAATATGCTTCGCGCTGAATGTTACAAACAGCGTATGGAAAAAGGACTTTCTTTCCTCGAATTCAACTATATGATAATGCAGTCTTACGATTTCTATTACCTGTTCAAAAATTTCGGCTGCAATCTTCAATTCGGAGGCGACGATCAGTGGTCTAATATGCTGGGAGGCACAGAGCTCATACGCCGTAAACTCGGTCAGGACGCAAACGCAATGACGATCACTCTGCTTACCGACTCTCAGGGCAAAAAAATGGGAAAAACAGCAGGCAATGCCGTATGGCTCGATCCGAAAAAAACATCTCCTTACGATTTTTATCAGTACTGGAGGAATGTGGATGATGCCGATGTTATGAAATGCCTTCGCATGCTTACGTTCCTTCCCATAGAGCAGATAGACGATATGGCAACATGGCCGGATGAAAAGATAAATGTGAAAAAAGAAATACTTGCATTTGAGCTCACAAGCCTTGTTCACGGAGAAAAGGAAGCGCTCAATGCACAGCAGACCGCAAAAGCCCTCTTTTCGGGCAATGCGGGCGCATCCGCGCCTTCGGTCGAGCTTACATCAGCCGATTTCAACGATGAAGGGCGTATTACCATAGCGGATCTCCTTGTAAAAACAAAGCAGGCTCCGTCGAAAGGCGAGGCAAGGCGCCTTGTTGATCAGAAAGGCATATTCGTTGCCGATAAACTTGTCGAAAGCGCCACTATGTCATTTGCAAAAGACGAGATAAACGGCGAAATAGTCAGAAAAGGAAAAAAATCTTTTATCAAGATCAAAGTTATATAAAATACTGAGCAAAAGGTAGCATCTATGAAAAAAGAACTGAAAAAAAATTACAATCCGCGCGATGTTGAAGACCGTATATATGATTTCTGGGTCAGCAACGGGTATTTCAGAGCCAATGTAAACAAAAATAAAAAACCGTTCACTATCGTTATTCCGCCGCCAAATGTTACGGGGCAGCTGCACATGGGGCATGCATTTGATGAAACGTTGCAGGATATCCTCACACGTTATAAACGCATGTGCGGCTATGAAGCGCTCTGGCTTCCCGGAACAGATCATGCAGGAATAGCAACGCAGATCAAAGTTGAAGAGTTCCTTCGCAAAAACGAGGGACTTACGCGTTATGATCTCGGCAGGGAAAAATTCCTTGAAAGAGTTTGGGCTTGGAAGGATCAGTACGGCAGCAGGATCATTAATCAGCTGAAAAAACTCGGTTCTTCATGCGACTGGTCAAGAGAAAGATTCACAATGGATGACGGCTGCTCAAAGGCAGTCAAAGAAGTTTTTGTTAATCTGTACAACAAAGGTCTTATTTACAGAGGGCACAGAATTATAAACTGGTGTCCTCACTGCAAAACAGCTCTTTCCGACGCTGAGGTCGAATACGAGGAACAGGGCGGACATTTCTGGCATATCCGTTACCCCGTCAAAGGTTCTGAGAATGAATATGTCGTTATTGCCACCACAAGACCCGAAACACTGCTCGGCGATACTGCCGTAGCGGTCAATCCCGATGACAAAAGATACACCCATCTTGTCGGCAAAACGCTTATTCTTCCTCTTGTCGGAAGAGAAATTCCCGTTATTGCCGATGAATATGTCGATAAAGAATTCGGAACCGGATGCGTAAAGATCACGCCTGCTCACGACCCGAACGACTTCCTTGTCGGTCAGCGCCACGGTCTCGAGCAGATCCGTGTTATGAACGATGACGCCACGATCAACGCAAACGGCGGTGTTTATGAAGGACTCGACCGTTACGATGCAAGAAAACGCATCGTTGAAGATCTTGAAAAGGCAGGGCTTCTCGTAAAGGTAGAAGAGCATTCTCATAATGTAGGTCAGTGTTACCGCTGCGGAACTACCGTTGAACCGCTCACATCAGATCAGTGGTTTGTTAAGATGGAGCCGCTTGCAAAACCCGCAAAAGAGGTCGTAGCAAACAAAACAATAAAATTCCATCCCGAACGTCTTGAAAAAATATATATGAACTGGATGGATAACGTCCACGATTGGTGCATATCCCGTCAACTCTGGTGGGGACACAGAATTCCTGCATACTACTGCGACAAATGCGGTGAAATGGTAGTTTCAAAAACAGATGTCGATGTATGCCCGAAGTGCGGAGCAAAGATGAGACAGGATGAAGACGTTCTGGATACATGGTTCTCTTCGGCGCTCTGGCCCTTCTCAACGCTCGGCTGGCCTGAAAAAACGGAAGATCTCGAATACTTCTATCCCACATCCGTTCTTGTTACAGGATACGATATAATCTTTTTCTGGGTTTCACGAATGATTTTTTCCGGGCTTGAACATACCGGAAAACCCCCGTTTGAACATGTCCTTTTCCACGGACTTATCAGAGACTCTCAGGGAAGAAAAATGTCCAAATCTCTCGGCAACGGTATCGACCCGATCGAGGTAATAAACGAATACGGCGCAGATGCGCTCAGATATACTCTCGTCACCGGAAACTCACCCGGAAACGATATGCGCTTTTATTATGAAGTTGTAAAATCGTCAAGAAATTTCGCAAACAAAATATGGAACGCAGCTCGTTTCGCTCTTACTTACCTTGATATCGATCATGCGGAAATTCCGGATAAACTTGAGATCGAAGATAAGTGGATCCTTACCGAATTCAACACATGTGTAAGAGAAGTTCGTGATAATCTCGATAAATACGAACTCGGCGTTGCCGCTCAGAAGCTTTACGACTTTGTTTGGGACGATCTTTGCGACTGGTATATCGAACTTGTAAAACCGCGTCTTTTTGAAACAAATACAAACGAGGAAACAAAAAAATCCGCCCAGAACATACTCTGCTATGTCATTAACGGCACTCTTGCGCTCCTTCATCCGTTTATGCCGTTCATAACCGAAGAGATATGGCAGACGATGCCTCACGAAGGCGAAGCTCTTGTGATAGCGCCATACCCCGAATATAACGAAAGCCTTGTTTTTGAGTCAGATGCCGCCGCTATGGAAAATGTTAAGTCTCTTATAAAGAATATCAGACAGCTGCGCCTTGATATGAATGTTCCGGCTTCCAAAAAAACAAGCCTTTACATCGAAACTTCAAATCCGGAAGAATATACACGCTGCGTTGAATTTCTCAAACGCCTGGCAGGAGCGTCTGAAATAATTGTCAACTCTGGTACTCCTGCAGAAAAAACAGCTACTGCTTTGAGCCCTGATGCAAAAGCATATATTCCGATGGGCGAGCTTGTAGATATCGAAAAGGAAAAAGCACGTCTCGAAAAAGAAAAGGCGCGTCTTGAAGCCGAGATCGACAGAATAGACAAAAAGCTTGCAAACCCCGGTTTTGTATCAAAGGCTCCTGCTAAAGTAGTCGACGAAGAAAAAGCAAAACGTCAGTCTTACAGTTCGCTTCTTGAAAATACGCTCAAAGTCCTTTCCGAACTTCACTGAACCAATATAAAAATTATGAAAGGTGAAACTATGCAATACAGAAAATTCGGTTCAACTGGGGTCGATATTTCCACGCTCGGCTTTGGCTGCATGCGCTTTCCCACGATAGAAGGAACACAGGAGATCGACGAAGAAAAAACGATCCCAATGCTTCGTCGTGCGTATGAACTTGGCATAAACTATTACGATACCGCATTTTATTATTGCAACGGCAACAGCGAGGTCGTTCTCGGCAAAGCCGTGAAACCTTTCAGAAATAAAATAAACATCTCCACTAAAATACCTGTAGACAGGATCTCTTCCGCGTCAGATTACCGCTCATTCCTTGAAAGATCTCTTAAAAAGCTCGATACAGACTATGTCGATTTTTATCATTTCTGGTCGATCAGCAAAGAAATGTTCGATAATATCATGCTTAAATACGATCTTTTGTCCGAAGCGATGAAGGCGAAAGATGAAGGTCTTATCAAGCATATTTCATTCTCTTTTCACGGAAATCCAGACGATCTTGAATACATCATTTCAAAGGCGCCGATGCTTGAAACGATGCTGATACAATATAATACTCTAGACCGTTCAAATGAAAAGGGGCTCGAATACGTTGCTTCGACCGGCAGGGGAGTAGTTGCGATGGGACCGGTCGGCGGTGGAAGGCTTGCGGCACCCACAGCTCTTGCCGATAAAATAGGTTCTGTTTCCGCAAAGGCAACTTATGAGCTTGCTCTTCGCTTCGTTCTCGGTAATCCGTCGGTTTCATGCGCACTTTCGGGAATGAGAAGTATTGAAGAGGTCGAAAAAAACGTTGCGGTCATGTCGTCAGATATCCCGTTTACGGAAAAGGAAAATTCAGACATAAAAGAAAGTCTTGAAGAACTTAAAAAGTTTTCCGATTTATACTGCACCGGCTGTCGGTATTGCATGCCGTGCGTGAAAAATATCGATATTCCGCATATTTTTTATCTTTATACTCTCTATAACGTATACGGATTAAAAGATCATGCCGTTGCGGAATACAAAAAATACTGTGACAAACTTAACGAAAGCGGAAAAGAGGGGCTTGTTTCTTCCTGCATCGAATGCGGTTCATGCGAGAAAAAATGCCCGCAAAAGCTGAAGATCCGTGAAAAACTTAAGTTTGTCCATTCCGTTCTTGGCTGAAAACGCAAGAAACACTTTGCGAACTGGAGAAAAACTATGGCAAATTCATACGTTGCTGTCGTTGGCAGACCCAATGTCGGCAAAAGCACTCTTTTCAATAAAATCGTAGGCGGCAGACCGTCTATTGTCGAAGATACGCCCGGAGTCACAAGAGACAGACTGTATCATGATACCGAATGGGCAGGGGTTCCGTTTACGCTTATCGATACGGGCGGAATAGAACCTCATTCAGATGATGTTATCCTTTCGCAAATGCGGACCCAGGCTCTGATAGCAATAGAAACAGCAGATGTGGTTATCCTTGTAACGGATATCACCACCGGCGTTACTGCAGCTGACAGCGAAGTTGCCGATATGCTTCTGAAAGCTAAAAAGGATGTTGTTTTGTGTGTAAACAAAGTTGACCGTCCCGGAACTCCGCCTCCCGAGCTTTATGAGTTTTATAATCTCGGTCTTGGAGACCCGTTTCCAGTTTCAGCTGTTCACGGTCTTGGCACAGGAGATCTTCTTGATGAGGTAATTACCCGGTTGAAGGATCATCCGTCCGAACCGAAAGACGAAAGCGCAACATATGTCGCTGTTATAGGCAAACCGAATGTCGGCAAAAGCTCCTTTGTTAATCGCGTTTTCGGATCGGAGCGAACTATCGTTTCCGATATTCCTGGCACTACGAGAGATGCGGTTGATGCGGACGTTGAAAACGAGTTCGGAAAGTTTGTTTTTATTGACACGGCAGGTCTTCGCAAAAAAAGCAAGGTCGAAGACGAAATCGAAAAATACAGCGTTTTGCGCTCATATATGGCGGTAGACCGCGCGGATGTCGTATTGATAATGATCGATGCAAATGACGGCGTTACGGAACAGGACACCAAAATAGCAGGCATTGCGCATGAAAAAGGCAAAGCGTCTGTAGTCGTTGTCAACAAATGGGATTCTGTCGAAAAAGACGACAAAACGATGGATAAGCTGAAAAAAGAGATCGCTGAAGATCTTAAATTCATGTCTTATGCTCCGATCGTATTCATTTCGGCAAAAACAGGCTTCCGTGTGGAAAATGTTTTTAAAATGATAACATTTGTTAAGGAGCAGCATTCAAGACGCATTACAACAGGTGTTCTGAACGACGTTCTTGTTGAAGCCACAACAAAAGTTCAGCCGCCTACCGATAAGGGTAAACGACTGAAACTGCTTTATATGACTCAGGTTTCAATAAAACCTCCCACATTTGTTATTTTTGTCAACGATCCCGAGCTTTTTCATTTCTCATACCAGCGCTATATCGAAAATCAGATGAGAGAAACATTCGGGCTTACAGGAACACCGATAAATATAATAGTCCGAGAAAAAACAAGAGAAAAAAACGTCAAATAAACAATGGCCCCCGATATTCAAAACGAATTTCGGGGACTGTTTTTTTAGTTGATGATTTTAGGGGTATCAGCATTTTCTGCGTTTCGCATGTATATCGTTACAGCTGTGAACGCAGCGGCAAATACAGTAGCGGCAAGCACGGTGAGCCATACAGATGCTCCGGATTGCGAGATAAGTGAAACCGTAAGATCATAAACCGTATGCGCTGCAAGACATATCGCAAATCCGGCAGCGGACATATTTTTTTTGATAAAATACGCTATAATGACCGAAAGCCCGATATGTATCAGAATAGCAAGAATTCTCTCCGTTCCCGCAGCAAAAAAGGAAGAGATCGGTTGCGATGAAAGAGTTTCGGCTATCGTTTTATATTGCTCGGTATTGGGAAGCGAATTTGTGTTTATCATTATGCTTACAATAAGATTTACTATGACCGAAATGCCCGTATAGGCGATCGTCTCACTTAAGCCGTGACCGAAACCGGTTCCGAGAGCGGAATTGAATCGTATATTCTCTTTAACTGCAAATTTCAGTACCAAAAATCTTGCGGATGTATCAAATAATCCTCTTGTAAACGAAAGAAAAAGAGCAAATAGTATGGGATTATTGTTCGCAAAATCTGCAAAACTGTCCTGGGTGCTTAAAATCAGCAGTACAGGGTCTCGTATAATTATCTGCGCAACAAAACAACTGAAAAGACCAAGCAGAATAAATCTGTTCATCGATCCTGTTTTGTCTTTTTTTATAAGGTATATCCACACTGCTATTGGGATCACGAGAGAACATATTGCCGAAAAAATAATGCCGGCAAAAAGTATTGGAGAAATCATCTGCGGCTCCGATCGTAATTTATTATTTATATTGTATCACAAATAAAGATTTATTGCAATAGCATTATTAAATTTTGTCAGTTAAAACAAGGGATGCCCGACTTTTGCCGGACATCCCTTTATGGAGGTACTGAATGAAAAGTTTTATCTGTCCATAAATGCGTATATAGCTATTGCAAGGTCTTCTCTTGTCATTGCTGCCAGAGGATGTATATTATTTTGGCTGTCAGCATCGAAAAGTCCTGCTTCATCCGCTATCATCAGATAGGGGGCGTATCCTTCGGTAATGGAATCCGCATCCTTGTAATCTGCTTTGAAAAGACCGCTCAGAGCTGCTGTCGCTCCGTATTCGGATGCTCTTATGATCGTTTTTGCAACATCCTGTTTTCTCATGATAAGATCGGGCGATTTTTCGCCTGCGTCAACAAAACCATAGTATACGGCTTCTCTGTAGATCGAATCGGTATAATCATCGTTTATATTTTCAACAGAGTATCTGCAACCCATTGAATTGAGCAGGAAAACTATCATATCGAGCTGCGTAAGAGTCTTTTTCGGCTCAAACGCGGTTCCGCCGAACGAAATGCCGTATGTCGCAAGTTTGTTTATTTTTTCGGGGTATCTGCATTCGTTGATATCCGAATAAACAGCGATTTCCGAGTTAGTGCTGTAATCGTATTTCAGCAATTCACCGTCTTTCGCTTTGACTGCATAAGTTTTTCCGTCATTTGTAAGAACATATGCTGTTTTGAACGAGTAAACATAACTTCCGCCCCAGCCTGCGTTTATATAGGGCCTGAACTCAGGCGCTTTGTCGTCAATTGCAACCGGGATCGTTATATATTGGAGCTTCGGTGTAAAGTCGGATGTGAATATTTCAAGCGCTTTTTCTGAAGAAATAATGCCGTCCGCGCTTTCAAATTCAACACCGTCCGTCCACCATTTTTCAAATGAATTGATCGTGCCGTCGATCGAGTTTACAATAACTGAAAGAGAGTTGCTTTCAAGAGGATAACCGTTTACGGTATTTGTAAAGGTGTAATTTGCGGTTGTGTTGTTGCCGTTTATATATGTGTTTGTCAATGCTGACGCACCGAATTCATTGGGAAAATTCTTTTTAAGAAATTCTTCGCCTACGCTGAGAGTATCAACTTTTCTCTTGCCGCTGTCATAATCTTTTTCGTTTACGTAAGGCATAGAGGTATAGTAGTTTTTCAGCTCGCCTGTTTTGCCGTCTGCTGTAACATACTTTCTGATATAATAGATCTGTTTGCCGTTTGATGTGTTTTCTTTGAATGCGCTGGCAGACATTCCTATCTCCGAACCTCTTGTTACACGTTTTGTAAAATAGAGAGATGCGGTTACCTCATCGGTATCGGTATTTCTGGTGTAGCTTGAATTAGCGATTTCAAAAAACTGAAGTCCGAATTCAGGATATTTCTCCGTTATTTTGAGCGCTATTTTTTCGGGAGACAGAACATCCTTCATTTTTTCGATATTGTCGAGTTCTACCTGCGTCAGAGTATATGACTTCATATCGGGCTCTGCAGCAGGTGCCTCTTCCATCACTTCCATGTCATATGATGAATTTGTTGTATATGCAGTGCCTCTGCCGTAAACTTCTTCGTAAAGCTTGTTTCTGTCTACGGTGTCACCTGTCAGAGCGTCAAAATACCAGTCTCCTGTCGGGCTGAATCGGTATTGAAGCTGTGCTTTCGGATGAAGATGCTCCGTGTCGTTTTCATCATAAACGATATAATATTTGAGCGTGCTTTCAAATTTCCCAGAAAGTGCTTTGAAAGCGTTGCTTTCTGCATATATAGTGCTTGCGGAAGGATAACCGCCGAAATATGAATCATTGAAGTCGTTTCTTGAAAAGCTGGTAACTTCAAGAGTATTCGAATCTACCGTAATACTGAGATTTATCGGAGTTTCAAGACCGTTTACTGTAAGCGTTGCATAAAAATAATAAGAAGATCTTCCGAGAGGAGAGAGAATATCTTCATTGAATTGTTCGCCGATAACAAAACTTTCCGTTTCGTTTAATACTCTGCGCAAAAAACGCTTGACAGATCCAACGGCGTCTTCTCTTGATGCTTTCTGGAATTTCGGATTGTAAAATCTGTTGTATGCACTGTAAGAATTTGATGAGTTGTTGTGATAATACTTGTTGTATCGAATTACGGTTCCGTCTTCTGCTGCGGTAACATTTATATCGTTGTCGTCATTTGACCAGTAAAGATACCACATACGGTTTGTAACGCTGTCTGAAAAATTGCCGTTAAATGATGTATATTCGTCACCGATACCGATCGTGTTTCTTACGGAAAGCGTTATTTCCGCAAGTTTTTGGTCGATTTCCGCGCTGTCTTTAACTTCGGTCGACGGTGTAGAAACAACATGACCGGGATATACGATAGTCGTATACTCTTTGTCGGGCTCGTCGATCTCAATGATATCGTATTCAGCTTCCACGGGTTCTTCCACCGGTTTTTCTGGTTCCGCCGAAGTTGCTGCGCAAAGAGCAGAAGACATTGCAACAGCAAGCGCCGCGGCAACGATTTTTTTGTGCACTTTCATAAATATCCTCCTTAAATCGGTAAAAAGAATGGTATTGAAAAAACATTTTTTGCTGTTTGATTCGTTAGACGGAAACAATTGAAAAATGTTCCGTAAAATAAAAAAATTTTATTGACCGCACAGATCTTTGAAAACGGTTGACAAATTATCATCGGTGTGGTATACTCATTATTATAATACAGATGAAAGATGATTGCAATATGACAAACAAGGAAAAATTTGTTAAATTTATGACAGAATGCGGAGTTCTGACTTTCGGAGATTTCACTCTTAAAAGTGGAAGAAAAGCTCCTTACTTTATCAATACCGGCAACTATCGCACAGGAGCTCAGCTTGCAAAACTCGGCGAATTTTACGCAGACACGATAAAAGAAAACGATCTTTGCGCAGATACTCTTTTCGGCCCCGCATATAAAGGTATACCGCTTGCGGTATGCGCGTCCCAGGCGCTTTTTTTGAAATACGGTATCGAAACTGGATACTGTTTTGACCGCAAGGAAGCAAAGGATCACGGCGAGGGCGGCGATTTTGTAGGTGCAAAGCTGAAAAACGGAGATCGGGTTATAATTATAGAGGATGTTATGACATCCGGCAAAGCTCTCAGGGAGGTCCTTCCGAAGCTTACCACGGCTGCTGATATCAAAATAACAGGCATGGTCATAACTGTAGACCGTATGGAAAAAGCTCTTGACAGTAATCTCAGCGCAGTTCAGTCTGCAAAACAGGATTTCGGCGTTGATGTTTACTCCATAGTAACGATCAATGATATCATCTCTTCGATCGAAAGCGGCGCCGTTCCGGGTATGGAATACCTTGATGCCATGAAAAAATATCGCGATACTTACGGGGTTGAATACTGATTATCTCGTATTATTATGTATATTCTTTTTGTGTTCACGAAAATTTTACAAAATACACCTTGACATTTCACGCTCTTTGTAATATAATATTTAAGCGATTGCGGGTGTAGTTCAGTGGTAGAACCCTAGCCTTCCAAGCTAGTTGTGCGGGTTCGATTCCCGTCACCCGCTCCATGGTCCTGTGTGAAAGCACAGGATCTTTTCTTTTATACTTTTTTATATAAAAATAGAATGATGATACCTGTTTTGTATTGCAATTTTGCATGATTTTTGTTATAATATAGAAAAATGGGATGAGGAGACGGAAAAATGTATTCTGTTATTCACGATATACTCTGCGACCGCAAAGGCGGAGATATTTTTACTTGTTTCGGACCGTTTCACATCTGCTTTATACTTTTTATTTTCGCTCTTATTTGCGTTGTCAGTATCCTTATTAAAAATAAAAGCGGCGCCATCAGGGAAAAAACATGCAATTTTTTTATTTCCGCAGCGTTTGCTCTTTATATTGCTGACTTTTTTCTCATGCCATTTGCGTATGAAGAAATCGATATCGAAAAACTTCCGTTTCACGTTTGCACCGCAATGTGCGTGATGTGTTTTTTGAGCAGACACGTTAAATTCCTTTCTGAATATAAAATGAATTTTGCCTTGCTCGGCTTTATATCAAATTTAGTCTACCTTATTTATCCTGCGGGCGTAATGTGGCATGCCGTCCATCCGTTTACATACCGTGTTGTTCAAACTCTTTTGTTCCACGGCGTAATGACTGCATACGGTTTTTTAACGATCGTTTTTGAAAATGGATTTTCCGTCAAAAACTTCCGTAAAGACATTGCGGTCCTTGTTGGTATGACATTGTGGGCACTTTTGGGCAATTTCCTTTACAATGGCTCCGCAGGCAGTTATTCTGCGAATTACAACTGGTTTTTTGTCACAGCAGACCCGTTCGGAATTCTCGATAAAAGCGTTTCAGTCTTTATTATGCCGTTTTTAAACATCATAATATTCTTTGCGGCTGAAATGCTGGTTTATTTTATTTATCATTCGGCAAAGCGCGTGCTGTCAAAAAAAAATCATAATTAAAGGAGAGCATTATGAAAGGTGCATGTAATTTCAGCAGGGAGCTTTTGAAAAAAACAGTTCCGTCAATGTCGTTCAATGGCGGTGATATCACCGCATGGCAGAAAAGATCAAGGGAAAAGCTGATCGAACTTCTCGGAATAAATAAAATAGAAAAATGCAATCCGGCTTTGCAGATCGAATACACGCAAAAAATCGACAGTGAGACCGAAATACGCTTTAGTTTTCAGAGCGAAGAGGGGTACCGCGTTCCCTGTCATCTGCTTTTGCCCGACGGAGTAAAAAATCCCCCTGTTATGATCTGCCTTCAGGGACACAGCAAGGGTATGCATGTTTCGCTGGACAGAACCGTCTATCCGGGCGAAGAAAAGGCTTCTCTTGTTGGCGGTGACCGCGATTTTGCGATGAGGGCTTTGCGTGAAGGTTTCGCGGCAATAGCATGCGAACAAAGAAATTTCGGCGAATGCGGAGGCACGGCGAACGGTCCCGCATGTTACGAGGAAAGCATGAATGCGCTTCTCATGGGAAGAACTACTATCGGTGAACGCGTGTGGGATATCATGCGACTGATAGACGTTCTTGAGTCCGATTTTTCGGACAAAACAGATATAAACTGCATATGTATTATGGGTAATTCCGGCGGTGGTACGGCAACAGCATATACAGCAGCGCTTGACAGTCGCCTCGTTCTTGCAATGCCTTCCTGCGCAGTCTGCTCATACAAAGCCTCTATCGGGGCTATGAATCACTGTTCATGCAATTATGTTCCGCATATAATGGAATATTTTGATATGGGCGATCTTATTTGTATGGCTGCTCCCACCGCCTATATACAGGTGAACGGGGATGCGGATCCCATATTTCCGATTGACGGCGCAAAAGAAGTGTTCATTCAGGGCAAAAAAGCATACGATGCGCTTGGTATTTCAGATAAAATCGTTCATGTGATCGGAAAAGGAGATCATCGCTTTTTTGCAGATGATTCATGGCCTTTTGTTCATAAATTTACAGGCAGGTAAAAAAATGAAGATACTATTCCTCGGAACCGGTGCCGCAGACTGGCCCGCAGAAAGACCTGCTGACGCAAAAGAACACAGAAGATTATCGTCTGCTCTCATAGACGATATACTGCTGATAGATCCTAACCAATGTGTTTTCGACGCATTGAAAGAATACTGCAAAGATCCTGCAAAAATAAAATATATTATCAATACTCACCCTCACAGCGACCACTATTGCGAAGAAACGGTAAAAGAGCTCGAAAAAAGCGGCGCGGTTTTTATTCCTTTTTACGCAGGTGATCAAAAAACCGTCGGTAAATACACCGTAAGGGCGTATGCGGCTAATCATTCCACTGCTGATTTGCCGGTCCATTTTATTGTTTCGGACGGCGCAAAGACCCTGTTTTACGGACTTGACGGCGCATGGCTTTTATACGGCGAAGTTCAGGCGATAAAAAAGTATCGTCCGGATCTTGCCGTATTAGATGCTACAGTAGGGTTTATAGACGGCGACTACCGTATTTTTGAGCATAATGATCTGTATATGGTTCTTGAAATGAAAAAATCACTTGAAAAATACATAGGCGCATTCTGTATAAGCCATATGGCAAGAACACTTCATCAGGATCATAAGGCTCTCAGCGAAAAAATGAACGGATACGGCGTAATAACGGCTTATGACGGAATGGAATACGAACTGTGATCATATAAGAAGTCCCGAATTTATTTCGGGACTTCTCCCTCTTGCAAATATTTTTACGATATGTTATAATAAACAAAATATGAGAAATAACGAGAGGAAGACAATATGAAGCTTAACTACAAACGCATTATTCTTGTGGGTATGGCATTTTTCCTTATTTCCGCATTCTGGCAGGCATATGACGCGATAATACCGCTTATTTTAACGAATCATTTCGGACTTCCTCAAACGGTATCCGGCGTGATCATGTCTCTTGACAATATTCTTGCAGTTTTTATGCTGCCTATTTTCGGCGCTATTTCCGATAAGGTCAATTCGCGTTTCGGAAGAAGAACACCTTTTATTTTTATCGGCACGATCGTTGCCGTTGCCGCTTTTTTTGCTCTTTCGTTTATCGATAATTATCAGCTTTCGCAGCTTTTGGCTGCAAATATACCCAATCTTTCCGCGGAAGCGGCCGATGATTTTATAAAACAGACAACTCTGGAATTAACGCTTTCAAATCCGATTCCGATAATAGGATTTCTTGCCACACTTCTTGTTGTTCTGATCGCAATGGCGACATTTCGTTCACCGGCTGTTGCGCTGATGCCGGATGTAACTCCGAAACCTCTTCGTTCAAAGGCAAATGCCGTTATCAATCTTATGGGTTCCGCAGGCGGTATAATCGTACTTGTTCTCGGTATGATCTTTGCCACATCAAAAAAAACATATATGCCTTATATAGGTTATGTTGCCGCCGTGTGCGCAGTTATGCTTCTCGGTTTTACAATCTTTATGCTTTTTGTGAAGGAAAAGAAATGGGCGGATGAAATGGAAAAACAGTCTGCAGAATACGGTATTGAGGAAGAAACGGAAGTATCCGAAAAACACAAGCTTACTTCTGAAGAACGACATTCGCTTATTCTAATCCTCGCTTCTGTTGCGCTCTGGTTTATAGGATATAACTCAATAACAAGCAAATATTCTGTTTACGCGTCAAATATTCTCGGCTTTGACTTCAATTTAACGCTTATAGTTGCTCAGGCAGCGGCTATAATATCATATGTGCCTGTAGGCATAATTTCTTCCAGGTTCGGAAGAAAAAAGACTGTTCTTGCAGGCGTTCTTCTTCTTGCCGCAGCGTTCTTTATAGGAATATTCATTACTCCTGATATTCCGGAAATAATAATGTATCCTGTGTTTGCGCTTGCGGGTATAGGCTGGGCTACGATAAACGTAAATTCTTTTCCGATGGTCGTTGAACTTGCGAAACGCGGCGATACGGGCAAATACACGGGTTACTATTATACCGCTTCAATGTCTGCACAGATCGTTGCGCCTATTCTTTCGGGTTTTCTTTATGATCTGATTGGCATGCGGTTCGTATTTTTCCCGTTCGGCGTTCTTTTTGTTATTTTATCATTTGCAACAATGCTTTTCGTGAAACACGGTGATACTACAAATATAGTAAAAAAGAGTGCTCTTGAACACTTGGATGTGGGTGACTGACAGTGATCTTTGCTATTATTTCCGCAATACTGCTTTTTCTGTTTCTTGTTTATATTTTCTTTCTTGCGCGACCGCTTTCAAAAAATCCGCAAAACCCTGATGTTTTATGCGAATACGCTCACAGAGGGCTTTACGGCGGAAGTATTCCCGAAAACTCTCTTGCCGCGTTTGAACGGGCGATCAACCGTAGCGTTGGCATCGAGCTTGACGTTCAGTTGTCTTCAGACGGAGAAGTATTTGTTTTTCATGACAGCGATCTGAAAAGAATGACGGGTGTAAACGGGCAGCTTTGTAAAATGATGTCTCATCAGATCGAAGAACTTCGTTTATCCGAAACAGACATGCATATACCTAAGCTTAGTGAAGTTCTGTCTCTTGTTAACGGAAGAGTTCCGATACTCGTTGAATTGAAAGGTGAAAACCTTGACACCTCTCTCTGCGATAAAATCGCGCCGATTTTAAAAGAATATTCAGGGGATTATATAGTAGAGTCTTTTAATCCGTTTCTTATTCGAAAAATAAAAAAGCTTATTCCGGATGTTTTTGCAGGACAGCTGTATACAAATGTATGCAAAGAACAGAAAAAATACAATCCCATTACGTTTATGCTCACCATTATGGCTTTTAATTTCGTCTCGCGTCCCGCTTTTATAGCGTATAACAAAGAATACGGAAGATCTTTCCCTGTCCGGCTTACCACAGAGTTTTTTCATGCACATAAATTTGTGTGGACCGTAAAAGGGGAAGAGGAACTTCAATGCGCCCGTTCTCTTAAAGAACACGCCATTTTTGAGGAGGTTTTTGATACGAAAAAAACGGAACTCTCTTCTTCGGCATATTTTGCCGGCGGATGTTTTTGGTGCATTACCCCCGATTTTAAAGAAAAAAACGGAGTTGTGGCAGTTACTGCGGGCTTTTCCGGAGGAGAAGAGAAAGACCCGAGCTATCTTGATGTAAAACATCAAAAAACAGGACACCGTGAAACCGTAAAAGTCGATTATGATCCCGATACCGTTTCTTTTGATGAGCTTTTTGATATTTTTTTATTAAATGTCGATCCTTTTGATAAAGACGGTCAGTTTATCGACAGAGGCCATTCTTACACTCTTGCGGTTTATTATACAAGCGAAAGCGAAAAGCATATCGCAGAAAAAAAGATAACAGAACTTGAAACGGACTCGGGAAAAAGCGTTTATATAAGCGTGGAGCCGTTTAAAACCTTTTATGAAGCAGGGCAGGAGCATCAGGATTATTATCTTAAACATCCTGAAGAATTTGCCTGCGAAATAAAAAATTCGGGCAGAAAAAAGAAAAATCTGAAATAAAACATTATAAAGTGAGTTTCTGCGTCAAAATGTTTCGCTCTCGTGTAACAAAGTGACAAATCTTCAACAACTGATTTTACTGATATAATAATGTTGCAATATTCCATATTTTATGCTATAATACACCGGCTGTTGATGAAACGAGGACAAATAGAATGAACAATAATAATTCAATACTCCGGGGACCGCTTTTCTGGAATATTGTCAAATATACGATTCCGATAATTTTAACAAGCGTTCTGCAGCTGCTTTTCAACGCGGCAGATCTTGTTGTGGTAGGCAGATTCTGCGGCAGTATTTCCGTCGCGGCAGTCGGTGTTACCGGTTCTGTAACAAACCTTATCATCAACCTCTTTGTCGGCCTTTCCGTAGGCGCAGGCGTTTCTGTAGCTCACGGATACGGCGGCAATGACGATCAGGCCGTCCACAGAACCGTCCATACGTCTTTGCCTACCGCGATTGTCAGCGGTATTATTCTTACCGCGATCGGTGTGATTTTTTCGAAGATATTTCTTGAACTTATGGGCACGCCTGAAAATGTTATCGGGCTTTCAACCGTATATATGCGGATCTATTTCTGCGGTATGACATTTTCAATGGTATACAACTTCTGCGCTTCAATTTTACGCGCAGTAGGGGATACGAGAAGTCCTCTTATATATCTTTCGGTTGCAGGCGTTGTAAATGTAATATTAAACATAGTTTTCGTTACGCTTTTTGATCTGAATGTAGCGGGCGTTGCGATTGCAACAATAATATCTCAGGGTATCTCCGCCGTTCTGGTTGTAAGAGCGCTTATGGTAAGAACAGATTCGTGCCGCCTGATCCTTTCTAAAATGCGCTTTTATAAAATGCAGTTTTTTAAAATAGTCCGTATAGGACTTCCTGCCGGCATACAGGGCTCGCTTTTTTCTATTTCAAATGTAATAATACAGTCTTCCATAAACTCTTTCGGAGATATTTTCATGTCAGGTAATGCTGCGGCGGGCAATATCGAGGGCTTTGTGTATGTTACGATCAATGCGTTCCATCAGACCGCAGTTAATTTCACCGGACAGTGCACGGGCGCAAAAAAATATAAACGCGCATTAAAATCGCTCTGGATCTGCCTTGCATGCGTTACAGTCGTCGGTCTTATAAACGGCTCGCTTGTAAATATTTTCGGCAAACAGCTTTTATCTATTTACATAACCGATTCCGCCGAAGCGATTTCTGTCGGAATTATCAGATTAGCCTATATTTCGCTCCCGTATTTCCTCTGCGGACTTATGGATGTAACGACAGGGGCTTTGCGCGGTATGGGTTCTTCCGTTTCTCCAATGATCATATCTGTTCTTGGCATATGCGGTCTGAGGATCGTATGGATATTTACTGTTTTTCAGCTTGAACAGTTTCACACGCCCGAGGTCCTCTATCTTTCGTATGTCGTTTCATGGACCGTCACATTTATCGTTCAGCTTATAGCATTTTTTATCCACTACAAAAAACATGTCAAAGCTGATAAACTTTACGATCCGGCGCTGGATGAGTGATATTTCTTTCTTTGCCGTAAAATACTATTTGTTTTTTTGTATGCAGTTTGATAAGATAAATAATATGTAATAAACCATATAAGCGACCGTTTTATGTTATGTAATTAAATACCTGCTAAAGTTACTGAAAGGAAGATAGAATTATGGGCAACATTCTTATCAATGCGACAGAAGTAAAAAACCGCGGCGGATGGGTTCTTGACACACAGTTCGTTCTTACAATGGGAACTCCGTATCTCCTTGCGCACGGACTCGGCACCCCTGTTGACGACGCAAAAACAACGTTTTGCGTATCTGCTCCGGGCATCTATACCGCATACGCTTATACTTTCAACTGGGTGGCGCCGTGGAAACCTCAATACGCCCCCGGCATTTTCGAACTGCATATCGACGGTGAAAAAATCGGTGATGTTTATGGAAACAGCGGTGCCCGCTGGTCATGGCAAAAGGGCGGCAGAGTTTTTCTTGAAGAAGGATCTCATGAGCTTTTGCTGCACGATCTTACGGGCTTTGAAGGTCGTGTAGGTATGATATTCCTTACAGATGAAGAAAATCCCGTTCTTCCCGAAAAACCAGAGGAAGTCAGACAATTTATATACTCCTGCATGGGATCAAAAGAACCTTCAGACGAGGGAGAATATGATCTTGTAGTCTGCGGAGGCGGCATTACGGGCATATGCGCGTCACTGTCCGCAGCAAGAAACGGCGTGAAAGTTGCGCTTGTGCAGGACAGACCTGTAGTCGGCGGCAACAACAGTTCGGAAGTTCGTGTATGGCTTGGAGGGGAAACACATTTTGAACCGTTCCCCGGAATAGGTAATATTACAAATGAAATAGAACAGGCCATAGCAACACAGCACAGTTCCGATAACAAGCCCGAAAATTATGAGGACGAAAAAAAGCTCGGTTTGCTTTGCGCCGAAAAAAACATAACTCTTTATCTTGAAAACTCCGTCACAGATGTCGTTACGGAAAACGGTGTGATCAAGGGCGTTATATCGTGGGATTTCAAGAACGGCAAACGCCGCATTATACGCGGCAGACTTTTTGCGGACTGCACAGGTGACGCAACGATCGGCGCGCTGGCAGGAGCAGATTTTGAGGTGACCACAAACGGACACATGGGTATGACGTGTATGTGGTATCTTGAAGATACGGGTAAAGAAGAAACGTTCCCAGAATGCCCATGGGCAATCGATCTTTCGAATGCCGATTTTCCCGGCCGTCTGAACGCTGAACGGAATAACGAAAAAAATGAAGAGGGAAAGCTTGGCTGCTGGTATTGGGAGTGCGGTATGGAACACGACCCGATAGCCAAAATGGAATATGCCCGTGATTTATGTTTTCGCGCAATGTTCGGCGCCGTAGACGCAATGAAAAACAAAGACGGTACATATAAAAACTACAAACCCGGTTTTTGCGCGTATATAGCAGGCAAACGCGAATCTAGAAGACTCTTCGGCGATATAATTATGACTAAAAGCGATGTTCTTAAAGGCGTCGAATATCCCGATTCATGTGTTCCGTCCACATGGAATTTTGATGTTCATTACCCTGACAGAAAGTATTATGCGGCATTTCACGAAGGCGATGCGTTTATTGCTAAAGACTATCACGAACCGTTTAAAAAGCCGTATTTTATTCCATACAGATCACTTTATTCAAGAAATATCTCAAATCTTTTTATGGCAGGCAGAAATATAAGCGTATCTCACGATGCCCTGGGAACAGCGCGTGTTATGCGAACATGCGGTATGATGGGTGAGGTAGTCGGATATGCCGCAAAATACTGCATACGCTATTCATGCGATCCGCGTGAAGTTTATAGCGGACATATCGAAGAATTTATAAACGAATTGAAATCGATTCCGGCTAAAAAAGAAAACAGACTTGTTGCCAATATGCCGTAAAATCTGAACGACCGGATAATAATAACAGTGAAATACAAAACGACCATGCGGAGAAGTAACTTTTCCGCATGGTCGTTTCTGTTCTTTATTCTTTATGAAAAAGTATTATATACTGTATGCTTATTTACTTTTCTGCCAGAATACGAAGAGCTTCGATATATCCGGCAAATCCCTTTCCCTTTACTGTTGCGGCGCAAACAGGTCTGACATACGATATTTTTCTGAATTCCTCTCTCGTGTCGGGGTCTGATATGTGGACCTCCACTGTTTTAATGCCTACTGCTTTGATCGCATCGGCGATCGCAATGCTCGTATGCGTATATGCCGCCGGATTAATTATTATTCCGTCAAATACGCCGTATGCCTTCTGTATTTCGTCTACTATTTCACCTTCATGATTAGATTGAAAAAAACTGACTGAAACGCTGATATTATCAGCTTCTTTTTTTATCTTATCAATAAGCTCGGCATAAGTTTCTTTGCCGTAAATATCAGGCTCGCGTATTCCGAGCATATTGATGTTCGGACCGTTAATAACAAGAATTTTCAAAAAAATCCCTCCGTATCTTTTCTGCGGTATCTTCAGGCGTTGCATTGTTCTCTACACAGACATCTCTGAACTTTTCATACATCGGCATTCTTTTTTTATACATTTCAACAAGATTGGCGCCTTGCGAAAGCGGACGTCCGTTTGTGGAAAGCAGAGAAATATCTCTTTTTATTTCGTATATCCGTCCGTTTTGTTTCAGAGAGTCATAGTTTGCATCTACCGTAACTGCTCCGCCTCCGGTTACGATTATTTTGCCTGATTTTTTCCCCTCGTTTTCAATTATCCTTTGCTCTGTTTCGCGAAAACCCTTTTCTTTGCATTCTTCAAATATCTGAGGAATGCTTTTACCTGTTTCCTGCTCTATGATCTTGTCGATATCAATCACTTCTCTTCCGGTAAGCAGGGAAAGAGCAGCTCCCACCGTGCTTTTTCCGCTGCCCGGCATGCCGATAAGAACGATGTTTTCTTTCTCTTTTGCAAGCAGATCTGCCTTTTTTTTGGCGGTCTTTTCATCTGTTTCCGTGTCAAAAAAATACCCGTTGGCTTTTATTGCCTGTGCTGTAAGCATTATCAGACCGCCTGCAAACGGTATGCCGAGTTTTTTTGCGTCAAGGAGCAGTTTTGTGCGAAGCGGATTGTATATCATATCCGCAACCCCGCAGCATGAGGAAAAATTTTCAAGCTCAACAGGCGATTTTCCGTTATCGGGGAACATTCCTACAGGCGTAGCGTTTATTATTATGTCCGCATCGTAATGTATGTCTATATTCCCATAATTATCTTTACCGCTTCGCGAAATCGTTACCACTTCTTTGGCTCCAAGATGCTTTACGCAGTAATCTGCCGTCTTCCCCGCGCCTCCGCTGCCAAGAACGATCACTTTTTTCCCTTCAACATTTATCCCGCCGTTTTTAAGCATTGCTTCAAAACCGTATTTATCCGTATTGTAACCGAATAGTTTACCGTTTCTGTTCACTATGGTGTTTACTGCACCTATTTCTTTTGCTTCGGGCGAAATAAAATCGCAGTAATCCATTACAGCAACTTTATACGGAATAGTAACGTTCAGGGCGCCGATATTCTTTTGACGTATAAACGATCCAAGGTCGTCGGGCTCAAGTTCATAAAGTCTGTAAGCGTTGTTGCCGAGCATTCGGTGAACTGAAACGGAATAGCTGTGACCGAGTTTTCTGCCCAGAAGCCCGTAGATTTTATCTTCCATTCATTCCTCCGAATAATTTCCGAGAAAAATCAGCTTTTTGCACTCATTTTCAATGCTTTCGAGCATTGAAACTGTTTTTTTGTCATTTACGCTCGATGCTATTTCAAAAAAGAACATGAAGTCAAAATTTCTGCCCACGATCGGACAGCTTTCAACCTTCAGTATATCTATCTCAAGTGCGGCGATTTTAGCTATTATAGAGTAAAGCATTCCCGGCTTGTTTTCGCACTCAACAACAAAGCTTATTCTGTTTGCACCCGGATATATTTCAGCGTTTTTAGAAATACAGATAAAACGAGTATAATTATTGTCGCTGTTTTGTATATCTTCCGCAATACATTCAAGTCCGTAAAGTGCGCATCCTGAATGAGAAGCGATCGCCGCAACAGTGCGGTCCTTCCCGTCTGCAACGGATTTTGCCGCCATGGCTGTGTTCGGGAACGACTTGATAACTGCTTTTGAACCAATCTTTTTCAAAAATTCACTGCATTGACCGAGCGCCTGTTCGTGCGATCGTATTTCTTTTATATCTTCTAATCGTGTTCCGGGTAATGCGAGAAGTTCATGTCGGATAAAAAGACGGCCGCTTTTAACGATCTTTACGTTTTTTTTATGAAGCAGTTCGTATGTCGCCTTCACAGGACCATTGGAGCTGTTTTCGATCGGAACTACACCGTAACGGCAAAATCCGTTTTCCACTGCATCAAAAACAGCTTCAAAAGTTTTGAAAAACATCAGATTTCCGCGAGGAAAGAGTTTTGTTGCCGCCTCTTCGGAATATGCTCCTTCAACGCCCTGACATGCAACCGTAGCTCTCTGCGGAAGTGCCTGTTCGGAAACAGTCAAAGCTTTTTCTGTTTCCTCTTTGATTTTTGATTTTCCGTCAAACAGCGTCGCCTGATATGCTCTGCTCAGCTCAAAGATCATCATATATAGTCTGTGCGAGTATTGCTCCAGATCACCGCTTTCGCTCATCACACGCTCAAGTATTTCATTTTCTCTCGTTTTGCTCAGAATCGGCAGCGAATGCTCTTTTTTATACTTCACTGCTTCTGCCGAAAGCTTCATTCTTTCAAGAAAAAGCGGAAGAAGTTGAGAGTCTATTGCATCGATTTCTTTTCTGATATCAGATAATTCCATTCTTTTCCTCCAGAAGCATATCAAGCAACACCGTTGAGGCAACTGCTTCGATTACAGGAACAGCTCTCACAGCCACACACGGATCATGTCTGCCCCTTACGGTTATAAATGCATTTTCAAGTGTTTCAAGATTTACTGTTTTCTGCTCTTTTCCTATAGACGGTGTCGGTTTGAATGCTGCCCTGAATATTATAGGCATTCCGGTAGAAATACCTCCCAGTATCCCTCCGCAATTGTTGGTGGATGTCCTTATTGCACCGTTTTTTACTTCAAACGCATCATTGTTTTCAGACCCCAGCATCTGTGACGATGAAAAACCTGAGCCGAATTCTATACCTTTTACAGAAGGAATGCCGAAAACAGCAAGCGCAATACGGCTTTCTATTCCATCAAACATCGGCGATCCTAATCCGGACGGAATACCAATAACGGCGCACTCGATAACTGCTCCGACTGAATCATTTTCAGCCGCCGCTGACTTTATCACGTCAATCATCTTATTACCGCAAGTATCGTTTATTACGGGGAATGCTTTCAACGAGATATCTTTAAACATTTCTTTTGTTGGTTCAAGCGGAAAACACTCGTCTTTTTCTTTACCGACCGATGCGATATGCGCCCCGATATTTATTCCCCGCCTTTCGAGTATCTGCTTTGCTATTCCTCCCGCAATACATAAAGGTGCGGTCATTCTTCCGGAAAAATGACCTCCTCCGCGCAGATCCGCGTTTTTACCGTATTTAACAACAGCCGTATAATCGGCATGTCCCGGTCTGGGTGTTACGTTGAATCCGTTGTAATCCGATGAATGCGCATCATTGTTTTCGATTATCGCACAAATCGGTGCGCCGCATGTTTTACCGTCCTTTATTCCCGAAAGAAAAATCGGGATATCCGACTCTTTTCTGCCTGTTGTATAATCATTCCTCCCGGGGGCGCGTCTTGACATAAAAACACGAAGTTCATCTTCGTCTATTTCTTCTCCTGCAGGCAGACCGTCTATATTAACGCCTATCGCTTTTCCGTGTGACTGACCGAAAACAGATATTTTAAGTGCTTTTCCGTATTCAGATGACATTCGTTATCCCTCCGAGTTTATTAAAGTCTGAAAAAAAAGTAGGATATGATTTATTTATTGCCTGTGCGCCTTTGATAATAACATTTTTTTTGCATGCTGTGGCGGCAGCAGCAGCTGCCATAACTATTCTGTGGTCATTTGCCCCGTTCGCAGTTCCGCCTGCAAGCTCGCCGTTTCCGAAAACCTTAATTCCGTCTTCTGTTTCTGCTGCTTTTCCGCCGAGAGCCGTCAGTAATTCAACTGTTGAAGCAATTCTGTCGCTTTCTTTTGTACGCAGTCTTCTGCCGCCGCTGAATTCGGATGTGCCCTTCGCGAAAGCGGCTAAAACAGCAAGTGCAGGCAACATATCTGGAATCTGGGAGATATCCGTGTCGAAAGTGCGAAGGTCTCCTTTTGAAATAATTATACTGTTTTCTTTTACTTCAATATTCGCACCGGATCGTCTTAATATTTCCGTCGCTGCCTTATCTCCCTGCGCGCTTGACAGCGACAGCCCGTTGATCTCAACTTTGCCTTTGATCGCTGCGGCAACCATAAAAAACAACGCATTAGACCAGTCACCGTCAGCGGTTACCGTTTCAGGTGACGTGAAACCTCCGTTGCCGTATATCGTGTACTTTCCGCTTTCCGCTGTTATTTCCGCTCCGAAAAGTTTCAGCGTTGATAATGTCATATCAACATATGACGACGACTCAAGAGGTGATGTCAAAATTATTTCGCTTTTGCCTTCAACTAAGCAAAGCGCAGTAAGAAGCCCCGAGACATACTGTGAACTGACATTGCCGGGCAATAAAAATCTGCCGTGATTCAATTTGCCTTCAGATTCAAACGGTAGTTTCTTGCCTGAAAAAGAAACTCCGCCTGACTCGATCGCTGACATAAGCTCCTCAATCGGTCTTGCGGGCAAACGGCCTCGTCCCGAAAAAGAGGCTTTTTCGCAAACTGCGCATGCGACCGGAAGAAGAAAGCGTAACGTCGTTCCGCTCTCCATACAGTCAAAAACAGGGTATTCCGCCACTTTTTTTATCGGAGTGACCACGCATTTCCCGTCCGATATTTCTGCTTTCGCGCCGAGCGCTTTCAGACAGTTTAAAGTAGCATTTATATCGTCCGAACAAAAGAAACTTCGTATTTCCGTCTTTTTATCTGCAAAAGCAGAACATATAAGCAGCCTGTGTATATCGGATTTTGAGCCTATGGCATTGATTTTTCCGAACAGAGGGGAGGGGGTTATGTTGATATCCATTGATCATTTTTACCTTTGTTTATAAAATCCTCGATGTCATCTACAGCAATTTCTTTAAGAATACATTTCCCGATTTTTTCGGGAATCACTAGCGTTATTTTGTTTCCGGATCGCTTTTTATCCGATAAAGCGGCAGCAGTCATAGAAGAGCAGTCAAAAGTCGTGCTTATTGGCAGTGAAAGGCGTTTCATTAAATTTTCGATCCTATTTGCCGTTCCGATATTTGTTATGCCGCATTTTTCTCCGGCACGTGCGGTCATAGCCATTCCGGCAGCCACGGCAAAACCGTGCGGAATCGTGTAATTACTGCATTTTTCAATTGCATGACCTATTGTGTGACCTAAATTCAGCAGCTTTCTCTCTCCGGTATCAAATTCGTCTTTTTCAACCGTCTTTCCTTTAAAAACAACACATTTTTCTATTATTGCGTCGAGATTATCTTCGATTTGGTCGTTCTCAAAATATTCAAATAATTGTTCGCTGAAAATGACACCGTATTTTATAGCCTCGGCAAGACCGTTCGAGAATTCTTTCTCTGAAAGTGTAGAGAGTGTCATCGGATCGCATATTACCGCATCCGGCTGTTTGAAGGTCCCTGCAAGATTTTTTCCGGCATTCAGATCAACGGCGTTTTTTCCACCAACGGATGAATCAACGGCGGCAAGGAGCGTTGTAGGTATTTGAATAAACTTTACGCCTCTCAGATATACAGACGCCGCAAATCCCGCAATATCTCCCGTTACACCTCCGCCGAGGGCAATCACGGCGTCGGATCGAGTCAGCTTATTATCGGCGAGAAATTCAAGAATATCAGCCAGTGTTGATATGTTTTTTGATTTTTCACCCGCATTAAAAATATAGTGTTCCGTTGGAAGTTTTTCTTCGGCAAGAGATGAAAGCACTGTTTTAAGATACAGATCGGCAACATTCGAATCGGTTATTACTGCAATACGGCAGTCTCCCAGCTTTTCTTTAACGATTTTTCCGCAATAAGGCAGAATCCCGCTTTCGATGATCACATCGTATTCTTTGTTGACATTTATTTTTACCGTGCGTCTGTTCATAGCCGTATCTCCGATTTAATCTTTTACAGCGGCAGAAACCTTGGCAAGTTTTTTTACAAGAGCATCAAATGCCTCCGGTCGTATAGACTGAGGTCCGTCGCAAAGTGCATGTTCGGGATCGTTATGAACTTCTATGATCAGTCCGTCTGCCCCTGCGGCAACTGCCGCGCATGCAAGGGGCGAAACGAGTGCGGATTTGCCGGATGCATGGCTCGGATCTATTATAACAGGCAGATGTGTCAGCTGCTTGAGGACGGGAACAGCTGAAATATCAAGAGTATTTCTTGTATATGTTTCAAATGTTCGAATTCCGCGTTCGCAAAGAATAATGTTGTTGTTTCCTCCGGCCATAATGTATTCGGCGCTCATAAGAAGTTCTTCGTAAGTAGATGAAAGGCCTCTTTTAAGCAAAATCGGCTTGCGTGTTGTTCCGAGTGCTTTCAGAAGTTCAAAATTCTGCATATTTCTTGCTCCGACCTGTATAACATCCACATCATCAAATGAGTCAAGATGTTCGATATCCATTATTTCCGTTACTATCGGAAGCCCTGTCATTTTTTTTGCGATCGAAAGCAGCTTCAGTCCTTCGTCTCTCAGTCCCTGAAAAGAGTAGGGGGATGTTCTCGGCTTGAACGCTCCTCCTCGAAGAAGCGTAGCCCCGCTTTCTTTTACCTGCTTAGCAATGGAACATATCTGTTCTTCGGATTCTACAGAACAGGGTCCCGCTATAAGTGTGAGACTGCCTCCGCCTATAGATGTATTGCCTACTTTTACAACAGTATCGTCGGGATGAAATTTTCTGTTGGCGTTTTTATATGGTTCCTGAACGCGGCGAACGCCTGCAACTATGTCAAGAGCCGAGATAAGATCTATATCGAGATGCGAAGTGTCGCCTACCAGTCCGAGTATAGTCTGCGTAGTACCGACAGTAGGATGAATTTCAACGCCCTTTGATTCAAGCCATTTAATAAGACTGTCAAGCTGCGCTTTGTCAGGATTGGGTTTGAGAAGTACTATCATAGAAAATCCTCCAAAAAAAACTCACAGCCGGTGTTCAGCTGTGAGAATATTGTGTATTATTGTTCGGAGTTTTCACTCAAAATTCTTTACACTTTTTCAGCTAAACACAACCGGGCTTTGCTTGTTAAAGTAAAATGCAAAACCGAAAAAGAAATATTCAGCTGTAAAAAAGCGAGATCTTTTCATTACAAACTCCGTTTTGACTCAGTATGCGTGTATTATAGCACAACCGTTTTTTTTGTCAAGAGTAAAACTTTCGATTTTACAAATTTTTCAGAATTAAGTCTGCTTTTACGTGTTTTTATCCGTTGAGTGAAAAGTTTTAAGATTGCCTGTTTTTAACGATCTTTTTTCAAGTTCGGCATTGATGTCGTCAGGTGATATGCCGAGGGATGCCATCATAACCGTAAGATGATAATACAGATCGCATATTTCTCCTATAAGCTCGGACCTTTTTTCCGTATCACCGTCTGCGCGTTCGGCGTTTTTTGCGGCAATAACCGTTTCGGCGCATTCTTCTCCAACTTTTTTCAGTATCTTGTCAAGTCCTTTTTCAAAAAGATAACAGGTATAAGATCCTTCCGTTTTTTCGGTTTTTCTTGACAGCACAACGTCGTAAAGTTCGCTTAATGTATCTTTCATTTTTCCTCCGTAATTATATTGAAAAAGCAGCTGCGTTTACCCGTATGACAAGCCGGTCCGATCTGTTTTACGGCAATCAGCAACGTATCTGTATCGCAGTCAGTTTTTATTGATTTAACATACTGCCAGTGTCCGCTTGTTTCTCCTTTGTTCCACAAAGCGTTTCTTGAGCGTGAAAAAAACCATGTTTTGCCTGTTTCAAGTGTTTTTCTGAAAGACTCTCTGTTCATATATGCCAGCATAAGTACATCGCCGTTTTCGCAGTCGGTAATTATTGCCGGCACAAGCTGCCTTTCCGAAAAAATCATATCTTCCCAGTTCATCTTACAGGTATCTCCTTGCTTTTCAGAAATTGCTTTACCTGAGGCACCGAAATGATTCCAAAATGAAAAAGTGACGCCGCAAGTGCGGCAGAAGCGTCGGTTTTATTGAAGACATCGGCAAAATCTTCAAGGCATCCGCATCCGCCCGAGGCAATTACCGGAATAGAAACGACATCGGCGATTATTTTAGTTATTTCAAGGTCAAATCCTTTTTTTACGCCGTCGGTGTCCATTGATGTCAACAGAATCTCTCCTGCTCCGAGCTTTTCAACTTTTTTTGCCCATTCAACGGCATTTATTCCCGTATCTTGCCGACCTCCGTGAATAACAACATGAAAATCATTTATGTCCGTGCCGAAATCGGGAGGGAAAACTCCGTTATAGTCAGGTCTTGAAGGCACGCGTTTTACGTCTATAGCAACAACGATACATTGTGAGCCGAACATATCTGCCGCTCGCGCAACAAGCGTTTCGTCTTTAACTGCTGCGGAATTGATCGAAACTTTGTCTGCCCCTACACGCAGTATTTCTTTTATGTCTTCCGTTGTTCTTATTCCTCCGCCGACAGTTACCGGCAAAAAAACTTCGCTTGCCGTCCGTTCTATAACATCAAGCAGCGTTCCTCTTCCGTCACTTGATGCCGTTATATCAAGAAACACTATTTCGTCTGCACCCTGCTCGTTGTATTCTTTTGCTATTGCGGTAGGATCTCCTACGTCCTGAAGGTGTATAAAGTTGGTGCCCTTTACAACTCTGCCGTTGTCTATATCGAGGCACGGTATTATTCTCTTTGCGAGCATTCTATCGCCTCCCGCAGATCAAGAGTTCCGGAGTAAAGGGATTTCCCGCAGATCGCGCCGTATAATCCCAGTGATTTACATGCTTTTATATCGTTTATATCTCTTATTCCGCCCGATGCGGTTATGTTTATATCAACCGTTTCCTTCAGCTTTGCAAGCTGTTCTGTGTTCGGTCCTTCAAGAGTACCGTCCCTCGAGATGTCTGTAAAGATAATATTCTTTACACCGATCGATTCCATCTCTTTTGCAAGTTCAGCGTATTCAACATTACCCCTGCAAAGCCAGCCTTCGGTTGAAACGAAGCCGTTTTCCGCATCTATTCCAACAGCGGTTAAAGAGGGGTATTTTTCGGCACACCATTTTACGAGCGATTTGTTTGTCAGCGCGACTGAACCGAGTATTATTCTCTTTGCACCCGCTTCAACATATGATTCAAAATCTTTTTCGGAACGTATACCGCCTCCGATCTCAACAGGCACTCCGAGCGCAATGATTTTCTTTACCGTTTCCGTGTTGGCAGGCTTTTTTATCAGAGCTCCGTCAAGATCTACAACATGCAAAAATTCTGCGCCGCATTCGATAAAATTGCGAGCGGATTTTTCGGGACTTTCGGCAACTTTATGCACCGTTCCGAATTCTCCCCGAAGTAAGCGGACGCACTGTCCGTCTTTTATGTCAATTGCAGGTAAAATTATCATGTTTCACCATATCACAAAAATTTTTCAGTATTCTTAATCCCTTTACGCCGCTTTTTTCCGGATGGAACTGTGTGCCTAGCACATTATTTCTTTCAACTGAAGCGACGGTATTGATTCCGTAGTCCGTATATGCCGTAACGTTTTCATCATCAGTTTTTGCCGAAAATGAGTGGACAAAATAAACGTAAGTTCCGTTTTCTATTCCGTCATAAAGAGCGGATTTTTTATTGAAACATAAATTGTTCCAGCCGATGTGCGGAATTTTGATAGGCTGTCCGCCTGTGTTTATATTATCGACCTTGCCTTTGATCAGTCCGAGCCCGTCTGTTCGTCCGAATTCGGAGCTTTCATCAAAAAGAAGCTGCATTCCCAGGCAGATACCGAAAAGCGCTTTACCTTTTTCTGCTTCGATTTTCAGCGTTTCCCATAGCTTTGCTTCTTTCAGCTTAAATGCGGCTTCGCGAAAAGCACCAACTCCCGGCAAAACGATCCCCGAACATGATTTTAATTCATCAACCGATGATGTAATGATGCATTTTTGATCGATAAAATCAAATGCTTTAGCTACGGACCGGAGATTCCCTGCGCCATAGTCTACTATTGCCAGGGTCATTCTATAACTTCCTTTGTGCTTAAAAAATCGTCACTTTCGATTTTCGCTGCTGCTTTCAGCGCACGCGCAGTGGCTTTGAAGAGAGCTTCAATGCAGTGATGCGAATTTTTGCCGTATAAAAGAGCCATATGAAGCGTAATTCCCGAATTAAATGCAAATGCTCTGAAAAACTCTTCAGTCATACATGTGTCAAACTCGCCGACTTTGCTTTCTGCAAATTTTGCGTCAAAAACAAGATATGGTCTTCCCGAAATATCAACGACAGCTCTTGCAAGCGCTTCGTCCATCGGTACGGCGCAGCTGGCAAACCGCGCAATACCCCGTTTATCTTTCAATGCTCCGCAAAAGGCTCTGCCAAGCACTATTCCGATATCCTCAACAGTGTGGTGACAATCAACATTCAGGTCTCCCTTTGCGCTCAGAACGATATCGAATCCGCCGTGGACCGCAAACGAATTAAGCATATGATCAAAAAATCCTATGCCCGATGAACCGTCAAAAGAACCTGTTCCGTCAATGGACAGATTAACGGAAATACGTGTTTCGGCTGTTTGTCTGTTAATGAATTCCTGTCTCATTTATCGCTGCCTCCAGTTTTGTTTTTAATATATCGTTCTCGCCTCTCGTGCCTGCTGTTATACGCAGAAAATCAGGTGAAATATAGCGGACGGAGATCTTGTTTTTAAGCAAATAGTCGTGGATCGACAATGCATTGGGCGTTCTGACCGTAATAAAATTTGTCTTTGTATCGAAAACTCTGAAATCAGACATTTCAAGAGGTTTGATTGACTGATAAAGCATGTTTTTTCTCGCAATGATCTGAGCTGTCATGTTTTTCAGGTATTCCTTGTTCTTCAGCGCCGCAAGACCTGCTGCCTGAGATAAAACGCTCACATTATACGGCATTTTTGCTTTTCTGAAGAGTGAGATGATTTCAGTTCCCGCAACAGCAAATCCTATCCGGAATCCTGCCATGCCAAACGCTTTTGATAATGTCTTAAGCACGATAAGGTTGTCATATTTGTTTACATAAGGCATAACGGTTTCATTGTCAGCCCAGAATTCCATATATGCCTCGTCGATACATACTGCACAGTTTACCGATGATATGATCTTTTCGACATTTGTTGCGGTTATGCCCTGACCTGTCGGATTGCATGGATTTGAAAATATGATCAGATCAACTGCTCGGGATTTCGCAACTGAGATCAGCTCGTCCGGATTGAAATTCAGATTTTCGTCTTTTTCAACGGAAATAACAGTGTTCTCATAGAGACACGCGTATATTTTATATACCGAAAAATCGGGAGAAACTACAAGAACTCTTGAATGCGACGGTAAAAGCGCCGAGCACATTATCGATATCAGTTCGTCGCTTCCGTTACCGGCTATAACATTTGCGGCATACAGTCCGTAATAATCGGCAAATGCTTTGCATAATGCGTTTGCCGCGGGGTCAGGGTATCTGTTGAACGCCTGGGCATTGATCTCGGCAAGAACTTTGCTTTTCATTTCGTCAGGCATATCCGCATAACTCTCGTTTGCGTCAAGACGGATCATTTCGGGCGTATAAGTTTGCGGAACATATTCTTCCATACCCTTCAGGTTTTTTCCGAATGTCATTTTATTTACCGTTCCTTATTTCGATCGCATTCGCATGAGCTGTCAGCCTTTCGGCGCGGGCTATTGCGGTTATATCCGATGAAGCGGCAGATAGCGCCGCGGAGGTGTAATATATAAAAGAACTTGTTTTGGTAAAACTCTCTACTGAAAGAGGAGAGAAAAATCTTGCTGTGCCGGACGTCGGCAGAACATGATTAGGTCCCGCATAATAATCTCCGAGCGGCTCCGGAGAATAATATCCGAGAAATACAGAACCTGCGTTTCTGACAAAATCGAGATATTCAAACGGTTCTTTTACGCATAATTCCAGATGTTCGGGAGCAATGGTATTTGCCGCTGCAAGAGCGCTTTGCATATCGCCGCATATAAGCGCAGCTCCGTTTGTGTTCAGTGATTTCATTATAATATCGCAGCGTGAAAGACGTTTTATCTGTTTTTCGATCTCCTTTTCCACTTCGTCCGCTTTTTCTTCGGAAAAACAAATCAGAACCGAAGATGCTAGCTCATCATGCTCTGCCTGAGAAAGAAGATCCGCGGCAACATATTCGTTTGGCGCATTCTCATCTGCAATAACGCATATTTCGGAAGGACCTGCTATCATGTCTATATCTACCGTTCCGAAAAGGAGCTTTTTTGCTGTAGCTACAAAAATATTGCCCGGACCGACAATCTTATCGGTTTTCGGCATGCTTTCGGTCCCGTATGCAAGCGCGGCAAGCGCCTGCGCTCCTCCGCAGTAAAAAATTCTGTCTACACCCGCAACGGCAGCTGCGGCAAGAATATCTGTGTTTTCATCTTCATTTTTCGGAGGCGGTGTGACCATAATTATTTCTTCAACGCCGGCAACTTTGGCAGGAATAGCGTTCATAAGCACTGAAGAGGGATAAGCGGCTTTTCCTCCGGGAACATACAGCCCCACACGTTTGAGAGGCAAAACACGTCTGCCCACAACGCAGCCGTTGTCTTTTTCCGTTCTGAAACCTTGAGCAACCTGCTTTTCGTGATATTCTCTTATGTTTTTTGCGGCGGCGGAAAGCGCGTCTTTTATTTTTGACGTTTCAAATGCTTCCTTCGCTTTTATAACCGGAATTTCAAAATCGTTTAATATTACGCCGTCAAATTTTTCCGTATATTTTTTCAGCGCCTTATCGCCGTTATTTCTGACGTCATTTATTATTTCGGTAACAATTTTCGTTACATCTGATTCAGTAGAGTTCCTTTTTTCTTCAAGTTCCCTGAAAAAAACGGAAAAATCTGCTTCACGGTATCTTTTCAGCATATTTTCACCTCTGATGAATGCGTTAAACTTTGAATACTTCAAACAAAATTTCGTCTATCGCCTTTTTTCTGAGTTTTGTTGCGGCGATATTTGCAACTATTCTTGCGGAGATCGGAAATATCTCTTCTATTATCTCAAGCCCGTTTTCTCTCAGAGTATCTCCTGTTTCAACTATATCCACAATACCGTCCGCAAGCCCGAGAATTGGTGCAAGTTCCACGGATCCTTCTATGGATACGGTTTCAACGTCGGCCTTTTTTGCTGCTGCATATCGTTTTGCAATATTGACAAATTTAGTTGCAATGATTTTTTTTGAGTATCCTCCGAAAAAACTGTCGGGGTCGTTTTTATATTTTGCCGGACCTGCAAGCGCCATTCGGCACGCGCCGAAGCCGAGATCGGCAAGCTCATATACTGATGTTCCGTATTCCGCTATAGTGTCGCTTCCTACTATTCCCAGATCACATACGCCGCGCTCAACATATGTTATAACGTCACGGCTTTTTACAAGCATAACTTCAAATTTACCGTTCTGCAAAGGAAAAACAAGTTTTCTTCCTTTATTGATAAGCGATGAACAGTCAATACCGTTTTTTTCAAACAATTCTATCGTTTTCTTTTCAAGTCTGCCTTTTGTAAGAGCGATGCGAATGGGACGGGCCGGCGCGGCGATTGTTGCTTCGTTCTTTTTATCTTTAAGAAGATCAAAAATATCGTCTACCGTAACGCTGAATCCCGTAGCGGCAAGCGCTCTTCCGAAATTTGCGGTAAGATTGTCGTATCTGCCTCCGAGTAATACTGCATGCCCAAGCCCCTTTACAAATCCGCCGAAAATTATGCCTGTATAATAATCCAGACGGCCTACAAGTCCGAGGTCGAAGGATAAACAGTCGCCGTATCCTTTTTCTTTGAGGCTTGTTATTATCGATTTGATATAATCGATTATCTGTTTTATTTTTTCGGAACCGGTTTCGCTAACAATAGCATCAAGCCCCGCAAGATCTTCCTCACTGGCGCTGCCGAACATCTTTGGCAGCATTTTGAATGCCTTTGGGATATTCATCGTTTCTATTGAGGCAAAGTTTTTTGTTTCAATAAGTTTTCGGACGGTTTCCGCCGTTTCATCACCAATTCCGTATAACTCCGCAAGCGTCGTGAAAAGCTTTCCATGACCAATCTCTATGTTGAAATTCAGACCGAAAAGCTTTTCCATGCTTTTTGAGGCAAGCTCAAGAATTTCGACATCGGCGTCCAGCGGGTTTTGTGCGTTCGTTCCTATCAGCTCGGCGCCGCACTGTGTTTCTTCAGTCAGTCTGTTGCCCATCGTTGGGGCGGAAAAAACATTCTGACAGTAAAAAAGTCTGTAGGGCAGGGGCGTATCAGCCAGTTTCGTTGCAGCGATACGCGCGATCGGAACAGTACAGTCGCACCTGAGCGCCATAAGCCTGTTTTGTTCATCGGTAAACTTATATACGCTGTTCCCCATCGGTCTTGTCGGATCAGCAGAAAAAACATCGTAATACTCGGCAGTCGGGGTAACGGTTTCTTTATATCCCGATTCTTTCATCAGTGATATCAGTTTTTCGCATATGCCGCGCCTGAGCTCAGCATCTCCGAAAATATAATCTCTTCTTCCGTCTGTTCTTCCGTAGTCAATTGATTTCATATAAAACATCCAACACTTTATCGATTTACCACTTTACCGAAATAAAGTATAGCTATTTTAGCATATTTTTTCACGATTGTCAATCATAAAATAATGCTTTTAGAAAAAAGTTTACAAAATGACCGTCAGTTTCCGGCTCAAAATTCAAATACGGGACCGTCTTTACATACGCATTGCATTTTTCCGCCTATTTTCGTTGAACAGCAAAGACAAGTTCCTATACCGCATCCCATTCTTTCTTCAAAAGACGCATAGCATGGAATTTTGTTTTTTTCGGCAATGGAAATGATTTTTTCCATCATTACCATAGGACCGCATGTAATGATCTTATCCGGCTTGTCGCCTTCTTCTATCATCTTTTCGAGACCCTGCGGAGTAAATCCTTTTTCTCCCGCCGTCCCGTCGTCTGTCATCAAAGCCACGTCACAGACTTTCCTGAAATCGTCGATAAATCTGTCGTATGCGGCGTCACTGTTTCGAAATCCGAGTATCGCTTTTACGCTGCCGCAGTTTTTCGCTGCATACAGCAAAGGAAAACTGCCTATTCCTCCGCCTATAGCCACTACGTTTTCGTCTTTTTTCGATAATTCAAAGCCGTGTCCGAGAGGAGCGAGCATATCAACTATGTCGCCTTCGTCCTTTTCTGCGAGCGCCCTTGTTCCTTCGCCTCTGATCTCAAAAATAAATCTGAGTGAGTTTTCCGAAACATCGCATATGCTTATCGGCCTTCTCAAAAATGAATTTCCGCCGCAAAGTATATGCAAAAACTGACCCGGTTTGCAAATTTTTTTCGCATCAGGAAATGCAACAGTAAAATCTGTAAGGTTGTTATACGTGTGTTTTTCTGTTATTTCGCAAAAATAATGATTTTTATTCATTTTCTATCTCATATTTCTTTCCGCAGAATTTGCATACGATTTCGGCAGTTTTTCCCAGTGATTCCCGTTCGGAGACAGGAAGAGTTTCAAGTATCTTCTGTGCGCTTCTTCTTGAACAGTGGCATCCGAACTTAAGTTCACGTTCTCCGAGTTTTTCACAGCCTGCTTTGATCAGTTCTCCATCGTCAAGGGTCTTGAAAAAAGGCTTGATATCTTCCCATGTTTGTCTGAGGTCGGTAGCGCCGGGCAGCTCCTGAACAAAAACTCCGATCGTCGTTTTGCCGTCCCTAATTGCTTTCCATTTTGCGTTTCGCTGCATACTTTCAGAGATATATGCGTTTATCGTTCCCTGAACGTTTTTTCCGACGACCACGCTTACATATTCGCCGCCCACATCCGAATGTCTTGTAACTTCAAGAATCGTGTTGTCCGCCTCTTTTACCGGCTCGGAGGTTTCTATGTATGCGCACATGCGGCCGTCTCCGAATGCGGTTACCGCAATAGACTTTCCTGTCCTTGCCCATTTGAAACAGGCGGTCAGATATGTTTCGTTTTCTTTTTGTTCTGCTGCGAGTGCTGCCGTGAATGCCGCTGCGGTACCGAGCGATAAATAATCGCCGTTCGCTGAAATGCCTTGATTATTCGCTATTTCTTCACAGATCCCGTGAAGAGACGACACGATTATCGATGTATCGCCGTGTATATATCTTTGAATCGTTTCACTTTTCATCCGTATTCTCCGTGTTATGCATGAGTTGATTTTTTTCTTTCCGTGAAATATAAATATCTCTGCCCCTGAAAGGAAAAACGGTTATTGGAGTAAATCCCGATTGCATAAGTATCTTTTTCAATTCGTTTCTCTTGTAAAGATTTTCTTTTATTACACAGTCATATCTGTCGTATTGTCCGTCTCTTTCCGAAAAAACGGTTATATAATTTGTCAGTCTGTCTTTTGTAAATGTACCGTCAAGAATAAGCGTTGACTTCTCTTTGTCCGTAACTCTTAAGCGAGCGGATCTTTTCATCATCGTTTCGGTCTTGACATCAAATATAAAATAACCGCCCGGCTCGGTAAAGTTGATAAGTCTTCCGACAAACTTTGTCAGCTGATCTTTGGAAAGATGGTTTATCGTGTCAAGAGAGCAAAAGCAGAGATCGTATGCCCCGTAAAGATCTATTTTTTCAAGCGGCTGACATACAAGATGCGGCTCAAAACCGCTGTCCGATATTTTATCAGCGGCAATTTCAAGCATTTCGGGTGAGATATCAACTCCGGTACACGAATATCCAATTTTTTCAAGCTTTGTAATCAGCGTTCCTGTTCCGCAGCCGCAATCGAGCACAAGACCTCTTTCGGGAAGAAACGGAGCTTTTTCAAATATACGCTCAATATATGCGGAATAATCAAAACCGTCCGTATACTCGTCGTAAATATCCGCTATCAGATCGTATTGTGTCATTCGTCAAATTTCAGAACAGACATAAACGCCTCCTGGCTCAGTTCAACCGTGCCGAATGAGCGCATTCTCTTCTTTCCTTCCTTCTGCTTTTCAAGCAGCTTCTTTTTCCTCGTTATATCTCCGCCGTAACACTTTGCCAAAACGTCTTTTCTAAGCGCTTTTACGGTTTCTCTTGCAATTATCTTTCCACCTACGGCAGCCTGTATGGGTATTTCAAAAAGTTGCCTCGGAATGTTTTCTTTCAGCCTTTCAGCGATCTTTCTGCCTCTTGAATATGCCCTGTCTGAATGAACGATAAACGACAGCGCATCTACTATATCGCCGTTGAGCAGAATATCAAGTTTTACAAGTTTGCTTTCTTTATATTCCTCAAATTCATAGTCAAGAGAGGCATAGCCTCTTGTACGTGACTTCAAAGCGTCAAAAAAATCATAAATGATCTCATTGAGCGGCAGACTGTAATGCAGATTGACCCTTGATTCGTCAATATACGTCATGTTTTTGAATACTCCGCGTCTTTCAGTGCAAAGATCCATAACAGTGCCTATAAATTCGGTAGGAGAGAAAATATCGGCTTTTACGAACGGCTCATACGCTGTCATGATTTCGGAAGGGGAGGGGTAAGCTGAAGGATTTGAAATATATTCCTCCTCACCCGACGTTCGTTTTATTTTGTATATAACGCTCGGCGCTGTGGTTATAAGATCAAGATTGTATTCTCTTTCAAGGCGTTCCTGTATTATCTCCATGTGCAGAAGACCGAGAAAACCGCAGCGAAAACCGAATCCAAGAGCAACAGACGACTCTTTTTCAAATGAAAGCGAGGCGTCATTGAGCTGAAGCTTTTCAAGAGCTTCTCTGAGATCTTCATATTTGGCTCCGTCCGCAGGATATACACCCGAAAATACCATCGGCTGAACCTGCTTGTATCCTGGCATCGGCTCCGAACATGGATTATCGGCATTCGTAACCGTATCGCCTACACGGGTATCACGCACGGTTTTTATCGACGCCATTATGTAGCCTACTTCGCCTGCTTCAATAATGTCTTCTTTTTCAAAACCGAACGGTCTGAGACATCCTGTTTCAACTACTTCAAATTCCGCACCGGTAGACATCATTCTTATCTTGTCTCCCGCTTTCAGCGTGCCGTCAAATACACGGACATATACAATAACCCCGCGGTAAGAATCATAAATACTGTCAAAAATCAGGGCGCGAAGAGGAGCATTCCTGTCGCCTTTGGGCGCGGGTATATCCGTTACGATTCTTTCGAGTATCTCTTCGCAGTTCTCTCCCGTTTTAGCTGATACTTTAGGCGCTGTCTGGGCAGGAATGCCGATCGTATCTTCAATTTCCTTTATTACTCTGTCCGGATCTGCCGACGGAAGATCTATTTTGTTTATGACAGGCATTATCTCAAGATCGTTGTCTACTGCGAGATATGTGTTTGCGAGCGTCTGAGCTTCTATGCCCTGAGATGCGTCAACAACAAGAACCGCCCCCTCGCACGCAACGAGAGAGCGTGATACTTCGTAATTGAAATCCACATGACCCGGGGTATCTATAAGATTGAATGTATATGTCTTCCCGTCTTTTGCGTTGTACAGCATTTTTACCGCACGGGCTTTTATTGTTATTCCGCGCTCTCTTTCAAGGTCCATATTGTCAAGAAGCTGTTCTTCCATGTCCCTGTCTGCAACGGTCTTTGTCAGTTGCAAAAGACGGTCCGCAAGCGTGGATTTTCCGTGATCTATATGTGCAATTATAGAAAAATTGCGTATGAGACTAATATCGTTTGTCATATTTCACCTGTGCGGACGCCTGCCCGCATTATATGATTTCAAATAATTATATAAAGAATTTCCCGCACGGCCGTGGGGAGAACACATAAAAACGTGTAATTCCGAGGCAAATTTAAGCCCTGCTTAAAAAGTGGGTTGATTCCTCTCCGCTGTTTTGTGCTCCCAACGTTCGGATCATCTCCGAGAGGTCTGCTCCCCCGCAGCGGAAGGCGGAATCCCAACAAACAGGTGTAGGTTTTAATTATACCTGCGGAACACGAACCGCGCAGGAAATTCGTTTAATCTATATCTTCAATTTCAAATTCGTCGTCAAGATGCTGTTCAAGCATTTCAAGAACCTTGTTGAATTCATCCTCGTCTTCTATAGAGGCAAGGATCGCATCGTCGCCTTCGGTTTCGTCTACTCTGAGAATGGTAAACTCACATTCATCGTCGTCGTAATGCTCCTGCTCAACAAGCGCAAGATAATCTTTTCCGTTGTATTCAACACCGTCTACAACAACAAAATCAATTTCATTGCCGTCTTCATCAGTCAGCGTTATTATTTCATCTCTTTCGATGTCGGACATATCGTTCTCCTGTTTTTTATTAATCTTTTGTCTATATATTCCCTTATATTATAATAATACACTAAAATGTTCATCTTGTCAATCACTTTTTAAAAAACATTTTTTATTTTTTAATATTATTACATTGTTGATATTCGTTCATTGAGTTCACAAAAATATCACAAAAATCCGAAAAAAGAGTATTGACAAATCCGTTCGTTTAGTGTATACTATATAAGCTGTCTGATATCTGTATCAGATTTCAGGAGAGCTGGTATGGCGGAATAGCTCAGTTGGCTAGAGCATACGGTTCATACCCGTACGGTCGCCGGTTCAAATCCAGCTTCCGCTACCATTCGGCCCGTTAGTCAAGCGGTTAAGACACGGCCCTTTCACGGCTGGGGCAGCAGTTCGATTCTGCTACGGGTCACCATAATTCAAAATCCGGATTGTTTGTAACAATCCGGATTTTTCTGCGTATACTGTCGTTTCAATCTCTCGTCACATTCCGTATCCACTTGTTTCCGCGAAGTCTGATAAATGCGATTATCCACTTAAAGCACTGGTCTATTCGTGTGCAGAGATAAACAAGCGGCAGCGTAAACAGGGGGTGCCATTCGTTCAGGTACCCTGCTGCGGCAAGCGCGGAAAGAGGAACGACAACAAGCCATCCGCATATCATATCCACAAGAAAAACAAATCGGCTGTCTCCCGCTCCGCGATTGATACCCGTAAAACACGCCATATGGTAACTTGTTCCTATCAGAGATACGGCGCCAATAGCAAGCAGCTGCATGGCAAGGTCCCTTGTTTGTTGTGAAATATTAGAGTAAAGCGAAACGGGGAACGCACGCGATGTAAACACGAGCAGACCCATAATAATACCGACTGCGGCAAAAATGATTTCAATGCTGCGCGAATACTCTTTCGTTTTTTCAAAATTGTTAACGCCAACGGTTTTGCCTATTATTACGCAGGCGCCTGCGGCAAGCCCGTTTGCAAAAATAAGCCCCAGCTGCATAACAACATCGGTTATTGAAACTGCAGCCATCATTTCAACGGTCAGCCGACCTATGATCACCGCCTTTACAACTCCCACAAGCCCCCATTGCACGTCGCCGACTATAACCGGAATACCGTATCTGAAAAAGTCTTTCCACATCGCTCTTTCGGCATAAAAAAGATCTTTTGCATGAACGGAAAGCTTTTTCTGTCCCTTAAAGAAGAACAGCATTACGATTATCAGCTCTGTTCCTCTCGCAATTACCGTTGCCAGAGCAGCTCCGCGAACACCCATAGCAGGCAGGCCGAGCTTTCCGAAAATAAGAATGTAGTTTCCACCGAGATTTGTAAAGAATGAGATTATAGAAACTATAAATGTTATTTTTACTATCTCAACACATCTGAGCATTGCAATAAAAGTATCGGAAACGGCAAAAAGAATATATGAAAAACATGCGATCTTTATGTATGATGTTGCCTCAGAGAGGATTTCAGTATTATTTGAGAAAAATTTAACAACATGATTGGGAAAAATAAATACTAAAAGTGTTACGGATCCTGCAAGTATCACTGTAGTGATAAAAGTCATCGCAAAAATCTGTTTTATCCTTCCGGTATCCTTTTTGCCCCAGTATTGCGATATGAGCAATGCTGCGCCGCCCGATATTCCCCGGACAAAAAAAGTAAAAAATACTGTGACCTGATTTGCCTGAGATACAGCGGAAAGAGAAATATCTCCAAGCGAACCTACCATAACATTGTCCAGCATTACAACTGCAAGCGAGATCAGCTGCTGAAGCGCTACGGGCAATGCGATCGTGAACATCGTTTTATAAAACGATCTGTCTTTTGTTAAAATACTCATTTATTACAGTCAATATCTTCCGTATGTCTGAATTGCAGCCATTACTACTCTCATGCTCGTCAGAAGACTTCCGTTGTTTATACTGCCCGCGGTAGACACCAGAAGACCTCTTATGTCCCCTTCTTTTGCAGCTTCGCAGTCACGTTTTACTTCAGCTATTATATCGTCTTCATTGTTCCGCATAAACGTAAAAGGTGCGATCTGACCGTCTATTCGTGTTTTTTTCATATATTTGCGTATATCTCTGACCATTACGGTAGGGCCGAAATTGCAACCCGTAAGATTAAAATCCGCGAGCAGGGGAATAAGATGCCCCATAGCGGAATCCGAGTGCTGATACCTTTGATCTCCAGGGTTCGGCGCATACTTTTCAAACATCGCTTTGAGTGTGGGATAACCGAGCAGTTTGTACATTTCCGGCGTCAGCAGGTTGCTGTCGTCATCGTTGAACCAGTATCCGTGCGGAAAGTTATCCGGCGTATATCCTGCCTCAACTATAAATAAGTCTGCAAACGCTTCGAGCACTCTTGTTATCGTATCTCCGAACCGTTTGAACAGTCCTTCGTCGTCATAGTAAAGAAAAAGCAGGTTTTCGGTGCCGTAAACACTTGTTGCAAGAGTTACGGGTCCCCTTATCCCGTTTGCAAGACCGGGACGTCTGCCCGTTGTTTCAAAAACGATCCTGCATTTTTCGTCCCAGTCAGGAGGAAGGACAAAAGAACGGAAACGCTCTTTATCTGCAAGTAAAAAATCAATTTCATCAAGCTTCTTTTTCAGGTCTTCTGCGTCATTCAGAGTCCCTCTCAGCCACGTTGTGTTGCCGTCAAACACATACTTGCCTCCGAAAACTTCACCTATTTGCTTTCTTTCGGGCAGCTTCGGTAGTAAATCCTGTTTCGGATCTGGCTTTCTTTCTGAAAGCAGCGGCCTTCCTACGATCTTTATCGCCTTTTCATTATATCTGCAGTTAAGATCGTATCTTCTTTGCGGGTCGGTATATCCCCATGGCTGTCCCTCTTCCCCCAGTTCGGCAAAAACACATTCGTCGCTCATGCGAATACCGAGCGCCGCCTGCTTTGCCTTTTTTGAAAAACAGTTTTCTTCCCTTGCAGTTTCTTCGTCTTTCCAGAATTGTTCAATGTCAAGATCAAGCTTCATTGTTCCCGAGCCCTTTCATTTTCTTATTCTTTATCTTCGTTTTGCCATCATACCGAGCTGATAAGATGGTCAACTAAAATTTTGATGCCTATTATAATAAGAACAACTCCTCCTGCTATCTGCGACTTGTCCTTCAGCAGTTCGCCTGTTTTTGCTCCGATATAAACACCGCCAAATGTTATAATAAATGTTGTGACCCCTATAATGCTTACCGCTTCAGCAAGCGAAACATTCAGAAAAGCAAGCGTCACTCCTACCGCCAAAGCGTCTATACTTGTTGCTATCGCGAGTAAAAACAGCTCTTTTATATCAATATTGTTTTTATAACTTTCAGCTTCACCTTTTTGTCTTATAACATCATATATCATCTTTCCGCCCAGAAAAGCGAGAAGGACAAAGGCGATCCAGTGGTCATATGTCTTGATCACACTTTCAAACTGCTTCCCGAGCAACCATCCTATAAACGGCATCAAAGCCTGAAATCCGCCGAAAAACAGTCCGATCAGCGCGGCGTTGCGGATTTTAGGTTTTTTTATGACCATACCTTTGCAAACGGATACAGCGAATGCGTCCATTGCAAGCGCAACTCCGAGTAACAACAACTCAAAAAAACTCAAATCATGCCTCACACTGTAATATTTTTATGTCAACAACACGTACAATTGAAAAAAAAGTCTTGACATTTTACGATTTTTGTTATATACTGTAAAAAACCAAAAAAAATATATATAAAGGAGAAAAAACTATGAAATACTGTGCAAAATGCGGCACCCAGATGGAAGATAACCTTACATTCTGTCCCAACTGCGGAACTCCGACCGGAGCAGCAGCTGCGCCTGCAGCCGCAACCGTAATAAATGCAACCGATCACACCGCTGAATTTGATCCGAAGGATATATCCGATAACAAGGTAGTAGCTATGCTGCCTTATATCACATCTCTTTTAGGTGTTATTGTTGCTGCTCTTCTGTCAAAAGATTCTCCGTATGTTGCTTTCCACATCAGACAGGCTCTTAAGCTTATGGTATGCCAGATGATCTGCTGTGTTGCATTTATTATTCCTTTTCTCGGTTGGATTGCCGGAGGTATATGCCTTGCGATCATTTCAGTTCTTCAGATAATTGCTTTCTTCCAGGTTTGCGGAGGCAAAGCTAAAGAACCTGCAATTATAAGCAGTCTTGGTTTCCTCAAATAATCAATGATTATATTTTCGCAGCGGTCGTAAGACCGCTGTTTTTTTATTTGAACATTTCGTAAATGTCTCTTTTATGCATGCCGTATTTTGCGGCAAGCTCTTTTGCAGCCTCAGTTTTCGATTTTCCGCTTTCGGTAAGTAAAAGGAACTCCTTTTCAAGCTCATTTTCTGAAATTGCAGGCTGTTCTTTCTTTTTTGCGCCTTCAACTATAATTACAAATTCTCCGAGTATGTTTTTATCTTTATACTCTTCAACCGCCTGTGCAAGAGAAGTCTGTATCGCTTCTTCATATATTTTGGAAATCTCGCGCACAAGCGCGATTTTTCTGTCTCCGAGATATTCAAGCATATCTTCAAGAGTTCCGAGCAGTTTATGAGGCGCTTCGTAAAAAACAAGCGTATGCGTATCGTCTTTGAGCGAAAGAAGATGTTCTCTTCTGCTGTTTTTTGCGGTAGAAAGAAAACCCTCGAATGTAAACCGCTTCGTAGAAAGACCGCTCATTGCAAGAGCGCATACCATTGCGCACGGTCCGGGTATAGCGCTGACCTTAAACCCTTCCTCCATGCACTGCCTTACGATCATTTCTCCCGGATCGGATATAGCAGGCATACCTGCATCCGAAACAAGCGCGCATACTTCACCCTGTCTGAGCCGTTCAAGTATCACTTCTCCGCGCTGCATCATATTGTGCTCATAATAACTTATAAGAGGTTTTTTTATGCCGTATCTTGCGAGGAGCTTGCCGGTTACCCTTGTGTCTTCAGCGGCGATAAAGTCCGCTTTTTCGAGCGTTTCAAGTGCTCTCGGCGAAATATCGTTCATGTTTCCTATCGGTGTTGCAACAAGGTATAAAGAAACAGGTTTTTTGCCTTCCATGTTATTTTCTTCCGTAAATCTCTTCAAGTTTTTCAGTATATTTTCCGTCGGGACCGTATATTTCCATCAAAGGCTCGCAAAAAAGCCCCGGTTTTCCGCCTTTTATTCCTTCTATCAGAAAAAGTTCCGGTTTTTTCCCTTGTTTTGCGGCAGTCAACAACAGTCTTTTCGGCTCGATTCTGCTGCTGCGCATAATACATATAGCATCTGTCAGTCTTTCCGGTTTATTGATCATGCAAAATCTTCCGCCGTGTTTGAGCAGTAATTTTGCCGCTGAAACAACGTCCGCAAGGTCGCATGTAAGTTCTGTTCTCGCTGAACCTAAACTGTCGCTCACAAGCCCTGAATCTTTTGTCATATAAGGAGGATTTGCAGTTACAAGGTCGAAATATCCGTGCAGAAAACAACCGTCTGTATCTGTTTTTCTTATATCACGCTGAAAAAAAGACACCCTGTCTTCTATTTTATTGTATTTTGCAGACATTTTTGCAAGCTCGACCTGGTTGAAGTCGATTTCGTATCCTGTTGCTTCTTTGCAGCATGAATGAGTTGACAGAATGATCGGTATAACGCCGTTACCCGAACAGAGATCCGCTGCTTTTGTGAATTTTTTTGTGCCTGCAAACCACGCAAGAAGCACGGCATCGGTCCCGAAACGGAAACCGGCGTCGTCCTGATATATTTTATACCCGTTAATGCAAAGATCGTCAAGCCGAATCGCCATTGCCGCGCCTTCCTTGATAATAGTTCTTATTTAAAAAGCGGTTACTCAGCCGCCTGAAATAAGAATACAAAAATTGTCTTCTTATTTCAAGCGGTTTTGGATAACCGCTTTTATTGGTTTTATCGCTCGATCATTCAGCTTCTTTCGGAGCTCCGACCGGGCATACAGATTCACAGGCGCCGCAGTCAATGCAGAGCTCTGGATCGATAACAAATTTGCCGTCTCCTTCGGAGATAGCGTCAACGGGACATTCAGCCTGGCATGCGCCGCAGGACAGGCATTCATCGGTAATTACATGTGCCATAAAAGAAATACCTCCTTGGTCATAATTTCAAAATATATAATAACACATTTTTGTTTTTTTTGCAATAGCTTTTACATAATTTTTTAAGTTTATGCTTATTCCGCGTCCGCAATTGCTGCAAGTTCGGAATTATTTTCTTCATCCGCAGTCCTGCTGATAGTTTTTACATCCGCCGAATTATATGAACGTATATCCGCCTCGCGTTCCGATCCTATATTTACACGAACAGTGGAAGTGAGAACGTTCACTTCAACTACCGTGCCCTGACCATCGGGCGTTTTTACTGTGTAGCCCGCCCTGGGCATTGTTTGGTATGCCTCTTCATACACAGCCTCTTCAAAATTCAGGCAGCATATAAGTTTGCCGCATGTGCCGGATATCTTCTGCGGATTAGTGGAAAGGGACTGGTCTTTCGCCATTTTTACGGAAACGGGGGTGAACTCGCTCAGAAAACTTGCGCAGCATACCTTTCTGCCGCAAATACCGAGCCCCCCGATCATTCTTGTTTCGTCTCTTACGCCTATCTGGCGCAGTTCTATTCTCGTTTTGAACACGGACGCAAGGTCTTTTACAAGTTCCCGGAAGTCAACTCTTCCGTCTGCCACAAAAAAGAAAATGATTTTGTTGTTGTCAAAAGAATACTCAACGTCAACAAGATTCATTTCAAGTCCGTGCTTTGCCGTTTTTTCCTCAAAAATCGCAAATGCTGCCTTCTCTTTTTCACGGTTCTGTTTGTCTGTTTCTATATCTTCCTGCGTTGCAAGACGAATAACGGGGGATAGTGGAGTGAATTTTTCCAGTTTTTCCGTCTGTCTGTTTTCTACTACAACTGTTCCTATTTCAAGACCGCGAACCGTTTCAACGATAACTCTGTCTCCGTTTTTGAACAGATTACCGCAAGGGTCAAAATAATAAATTTTTCCTACGCTTTTAAATCTTACTCCAACAATTTCCACTAATTCCATTTACGATCTTCTTTCTTTATAATGCTTTATTGTAATATTTGATACTCATGATATCTGATCATTTTGGCATATGCTTTGGCATTCCGCAATGAGTGCCGTTGAAAAAAGCGACACGTTTACGTTGAATTTCATTTTGTCTTTGAGCGACGCGAGTTTAATGCATAACAACGCAAGCCTGTCCGGCCCCAGAGATTGTATTTCACTGTTGAGTCCGTCAACATTTCCGCTTTTCAGCGAACGCAAGTGAACGGTAAAATATGAGTAAAGCTCGTCGGTAAATAACACCAGTTCGTTTCTGTCTTTGAACGACGCAATCCGTAAGGCTTCATCCATACGATTGTTAATGATCGCCCTGGCAAATCTGTCGCATTTTACGAGAAGTTCCGATTTTTCGTTTGATAAAAATGAACATGCGGCGCCTATATATCCGCCAGAAAAAGCCACAGCAGCTTTTTTTTGTTCATCGGAGATCTTTGAGAATTCGGGCCTGAGAAGATATTTATATATTTCCCTGTCGTCCACGGGCTCCATAGCGATCATTTCGCAGCGCGAACGGAGGGTCGAAAGGATCGCACCTGTATTCTCGGTCAGAAAAATGAATACCGCATGAGAAGGCGGTTCTTCAACTATTTTAAGAAGAGCATTCTGACAGGCAGGAGTAAGCTTTTCCGCTTCGTAAAAAACAAAAACCCTGTGCTCTGCTTCATTTGGCAGATATGAGGCGTCTTTCAGCTTTTCTCTGAGTATGCCTACCTTTATATCTGTTGGAATATACATAACATCAACATGGTTCCCCGACAGATATTTTTTGCATTGGCTGCATTTTCCGCATGGTTTTTCATCGCTTTCGCATACGAAAGACGCAGTAAGTATTTTTTCAAGCGTGTGCTTGCCCGACCCTTTTGGACCGTGTATTATATATGCGTGAAACGGCTTTTCAAGAGTTTTTTTTACGCCGTTGTTGCCAATAAGACCGTCAAATTTCACAGACTGTCACCTTTTTTGTATTATTGATCATAAGAAAGTCAGCATTCTCCTTTGTGATCAGCTCCCCCGGTATAAGTATCGGCACTCCGGGAGGGTAGGGAATAACTGCTCTTGCCGCAATCATGCCGACAGCCTTTTTTACGTCTGTTTCCGTATTCTTTCCGAAAAAAGCCTTTTTTGAGGGAATTGCCATCGTTGTTTCGGGGAAAGGTTTGATGTTGTGCTCGGGACATTCAAAATGCTCTTCCAAAAGCGCATTTTCAATCGCCGAAAAGTCTTCGTCGCTGTTGAACGGAGAGAGCATAAACACTATGAGGTTACCCGTCTGCATTTCGGAAATGATACCTTTGTTCCTGAGATGCAAATCGATTTTCGCTGCATTTTTTGCAGCAATACATAACCTCATCGGATCGTACAGATCAGATTCGATCACATGTATGCCTTGGGACTTCAGCTTTTCTTTTAATTTGTCAACTTTATTGCTTGTTTCCTGAAATCTGACTTTGTTTTTTTCGCACCAACCGCAAGCATAGTCAAGAGAAGCCAGAATTAAAAATGATGGACTGGTTGACGAAAAAGCAAGCATGTGCGAACAGATTTCTTCACGCGAGATTTCAAAATTGAAATGGATCATTGCCGCTCCCGTAAGAGACGGAAGCGTTTTATGTGCAGAATCGACCGTTATATCCGCCATATGAGAGCAATAATCCGGAGCGTCGGAACAATTTTCGAAAAAAACAAGGTGTGTTCCGTGAGAATTATCCACAATAAGCTTTACGGCGTGTTTATCGCATATCTCCTTTATTGAGCGTATATCCGCGCAAAGTCCGTAATAATTCGGAGACGTTAAAAAAACAGCAGAAATATCCTTATCTTTGTCAAGCTTCTTTTGGATTTCATCGGGGCTTATCGGTAAAACAACGTCTGTATGGCTGTCAAAGCCGTTATACGCGAAAACAGGTTCAATATCAAGCAGCATCGCGGCATTCAAGGCAGATATATGTATGTTTCTTTCAAAAAGAATTTTTCTTCCCTGAAAAAACGATAACGCCGTCTGGTTTCCAAGCGTTGCGCCTCCTGCCAGAAAAACAGTTCTTTTTACGCCGAAAAGCCGTGCCGCTCTCTGTTCCGCTTCGATGAGCTCTTCTTTCGGAAAAAACAGATTGTCGGTTTTTTCTGTTTCCGTAACGTCGTATGCGGCAATATCGGTTCCGAAAAACTTTTCGGCCCCTTTGTGCCCGGGCATATGAAAACGGTGGATACCGTTGTTTTCACCGTATTGTCTGATTTTTTTGTAGAAATTTGCGTTAAAGTCCATTTCTGCTGTTATATCGATACTATTCATATATCGAAAATCATATTCTCAACATATTCATCCTGAAATACGGGATTGGTTGACAGATCAAGAATGCAGACTTTTTTTGCGAGCATTTCGGCTTTTTTTCTGCTGTTTTCGGAAAGCAGAGCCATGGTTGTTCCCGCAAGCGCGGCGTTTCCGACAGCTTTTGCCTTTTCACAGTAGTTTCCGGGCAATAGTCCTATTCCCTTCGCGCTGTCAAGGTTTATCGCTGTTCCGAAACCGCCTGCAATACTTACCTGAGGTGTCTCTTTTGTCCGTATCATTCCGTCAAGCACTATCGTTCCTGCGCATATAGCTGATTTTGCAAGCTGTATTTCTCGCACGTCTTTTTGTGTCAGATAAATTCCGTCGGTTATTTTTATTGCGCAGTCGCCTTCAAATTCGGGACAGTCATCATCTATATGTCCCGATTCGTCGATCAATTCCTTTTTGAGGCAAACATTGATTATATCTATAAGCCCTGAACCGCAGATGCCGACGGGCGCTTTATTCCCGATAGTTTTCAGCTCAAATCCGTCAGGATTACTGTCGCTTGCTTTTACTCCGTTTATCGCTCCTTCAACGCTTCCCGTTCCGAATCTTATGCATGCGCCTTCAAAAGCGGGACCGGCAGCCGTGGAGCATCCGTATATCTTATCTCCGTCTTCAAGCGAAAGCTCTCCGTTTGTTCCTATATCCGCAATAAATTTTGTCTTTCCGTCGCCGTATCTGCACGGAAGCATGCAAGCGACGGCATCGCCGCCGAAAAATCCTCCGCAGCACGGCATAAAATAAATATCTGCATTTTTTGCGTTATAACCGAGCTTTTCGGCACTGAAAAAACAACCGAAATACGAGAGCGGTTCAAAAGGAACAGCGCCAAGCGATTTTATCGAAAGTCTTGATGCCGTGAGCTGCATCGTTGTATTGCCGCAGATGAATATTCTGCATATTTCATCTGTGTTGATTCCTGATTGTTTGATCATTCCGTTGATCTGCCCGATTATTGCATTCTGAAGTGTTTCGTCTCCGCTATCCGACTCTATCGCAAACCCGATACGGGACATTACGTCGCCGCCGAAGGTTTTCTGAGCATTTATAGCAGATGTTTCAAACAGCTTTTCTCCGGAAATCAGATCATAAAATACCGAAACAACGGTTGTTGTGCCTATATCTGTCGCAACTCCGACTGCTCTGCCGTATTTTTCGGCAAAATCAATGACTGCTTCATCCGGACATATTTCATATGCCGCATGCTCCGCAGAGGTCTGTATCTCATAAAAAGAATTGCCGGTAAAAAGCTCAAACTCACCTTCAGCATGACAATAGCAAGCAAGACGTATCCCGCTTTTTATCTCCTCTTCCGTCAGATGCGCACGTTCTTTTGCCGTTATTGGCGAAAGCATGCCTTTGGCGGTCACTTTACATTTTCCGCAGACGCCTCTGCCGCCGCACGGAGCATCAAGCGTGAATTCGGAATTGCCGAGTATATCCAGAAGCGTTTGTCCCTTTTCAAATTTGATTTCTTTTCCGTTGATTTTACCGTTCATGAAAACATACCTACCAATGTCATAATCGGATATGCCGAAAAAAAACCGAGAACGAATAACGCTGCCGCAATTACAGCATACAGCGCGATTCGTTTTCTTGTCAGCGGCTTTTTTGCCGGCGTATATTTATAACTTTTTTCTCTTTTAAAAATCATTGTTGTTCAGACGATCTGTCTTCAGTATTCTGTCGTCTTCTTCTTTCGATCGGTTCGGCTGCGGGTTCGTTTGCTATAGTGTCGCCTGCAGACATCTGCACTTTACCGGACCAGATGATCTTTCTCGGACATTTTTCAACGCATGTTCCGCAGTTGATGCACTTGTCGTAGTCTATCTGTGCAACGCTTTCAGCAACTGTTATGGCGCCTGTCGGACAGTTCTTCGCACATATACCGCAGCCTATGCAGCCTACTTTGCAGAGATTTCTCACAACGGGACCTTTGTCGTGAGATCTGCAGCCGACCCATATTTCAGTGTCGAAAGGAAGAAGCGTGATAAGCTTTTGAGGACATGCGGAAACACACATCCCGCATGCATGACATTTTTCGTATTCAACGACCGCAACGCCGTTTTCCACTTTAATTGCGCCGAACTGACACGCCTTCACGCACGTTCCGAGACCGATACATCCGTAAGGGCATTCTTTCGGACCGTTGCCGAGTTTTGCAACCGAAAGGCAGTCTTCAAGTCCCGCATAATTGTATTTTCTGTTTGCCAGTGAAGTCGTTCCGCTGCAAAGAACCTGAGCTCTCATTCTGACTGTTTTTTCAGATTCTACACCCATTATTTTTGCGACCGCTGCTGCAACCGCGTCTCCGCCTACGGGGCATTTGTTTACAGGTGCTCCGGCAGTAACGATTGCCTGAGCGTAAGATTCGCATCCCGCATATCCGCATCCGCCGCAGTTCGCTTTGGGAAGTTCAGCTACTATAAGATCTATTCTTTCATCTTTTTTTACTGAAAGAAATTTGCTTGCCAGTGCGGCCAGAAGACCGAGGACCAGTCCGAAGACCGCCATTATTAAAACCGTGATAAGTATTTGAACAAAATCCATCCGATTTTACTCCCATGTCAATTATTATTCATTCGCTTTCAGAAAGGAAGCTTGAGACCCTGAAATCCCATAAACGATATGCTTAAAAGCGCAGCAGCTATAAGCACTATCGGGAATCCTCTGAAAGGCTTGGGAATATCCGAATACGCAATTCTTTCGCGTATCGCAGATAAAAGAAGTATTGCAACAAGGAAACCTACTCCCGCGGAAAAACCGTATACAACGGATGTGATAAAGTCATATTCGTTGTTGATATTCAGAAGCGCAACGCCCAGAACCGCGCAGTTTGTAGTGATAAGCGGCAGATATATGCCGAGTGCGGAATAAAGGGAAGGAATGCTTTTTTGCAAAAACATTTCAATGATCTGAACAAGAGTTGCTATTATCGCAATAAATGCGATCGTCTGAAGATATTCAAGATCGAAAGGTTTTAAAATAAATTCATTGAACAGCCATGTCATGGCAGAGGCGATAGTCATTGTAAACACAACGGCAAGGCCCATACCGAGCGCGGTCTCGCTTTTTTTCGAAACACCGAGGAACGGGCAGCATCCGAGAAATTTTACAAGAACAAAGTTCTCGATGAGTATCGCGTTTATTGAAACTACAAGCAAGTTGAGCATTTATTCGCCTCTCCTTTCAACTTTCGCCATAATAAACTGGACAAGGGCGATAAGAAAACCGAGAACAAGAAATCCTCCTGCGGGAAGAATAATTATAAGGGCAGGGGAGTAATGCGGACCGAGTAAGTTTACACCGAATATCGATCCGCTTCCGATAAGTTCCCTCACAGTCGATATGATCGTCAGCGCAAGAGTAAACCCGATTCCGCACGCAAGACCGTCCATAGCAGATGGAAGCGGCGCGTTTTTAGAAGCAAATGCTTCCGCGCGGGCAAGAATAATACAGTTTACAACTATGAGCGGAATAAAAAGCCCAAGCGAACTTGCAAGATCGGGAAGCCACGCTTTTATTGCCATCTCAACAGCAGATACAAATCCGGCGATAATAACGATATAGGAAGCTATTCTTATTCTGTTCGGAATAAATTTTCTCAGAACCGAAATGAAAAAGTTTGAGCATATAAGCACAAATGTTGCGGAAAGCCCCATTCCGATACCGTTTGCAACGGTCGTTGTTACCGCAAGTGTTGGACACATTCCGAGCAGCTGTATGAATGTCGGATTTTTTGTTATGATTCCTTCTTTGAGGATATTCAGATATGATGTCTTTTTCTTCTTTGAAGCCATATCAATAACCTCCGTCTATTATAGGCGTTACTGCGTCCATAGCTTTCCTAACGCCCTCAATGATCGCCTTTGATGTTACCGAAGCTCCCGTGATCGCAGATACCGACGAGAGTGAATTTGACGATACGTTCACAAACTGCGAAAGTATCGAGCCGTTCGAAATAATTCTTTCTCCCACGCCCGCAGTCTCGGAATGGGTGATCACTTTAACTCCCGTTATCAGTCCTTCGGACGATATGCCGACTATCATATTTATTTTTCCGCCGAAGCCGTTATTTGTCACATTTACACAATAACCGAGTATTCCGTTATTACCCGAAGCCTCGTATATATCGCTTACATATTTTGCGAGTTCTTCGGAAATATCCGCAGATACGGATTTGAACGATGTTGCTTCCGGAAAAAGCGCAGCTCTGGCTTCATCGTTGGCTTTTTTTTCATTCGCGGCTATCTGATCTTTTGTCAGCGCATTAACGACTGCAAGCATCAGAACAACGGTTGCTATGATTATCATCAGCCTGAATGAAAGTGTTACTATTTCATTGCCTGATTTTTTCGACGGACGTTCTTTTTGCGCAGGTACCGTTGATTTTACGTCTTCATATGCTTCCGAGCTTATATCATTTAGCATCATTGTAGCCGCCTCCTATTCCGAAACGTCTCGGTTTCGTTATTTTGTCTATCGGAACAGCAAGAACATTCATTATCAGTATCGCATAGCTTACTCCCTCGCTGTATCCGCTGTAATAACGCAAAAATACGGTCAGAAGTCCGCATCCTATGCCGAAAAGCAGCTTTCCTCTTGCCGTTACGGGAGCCGTAACATAATCTGTTGCCATGAAAAACGACGCAAGCACAAGTCCGCCGCTCAGAAGTTCATAAACCATAAACTGCCAGTCAAAATTCCCTCCGGTAAGCGGAAATACAAATGTTATCAGCGCTACGGTTCCAAGATAGGCGAGAGGAATATGCCAGGTGATAACTCTTCTTAAAAGAAGATATATTCCGCCGAGAAGTATTGCTGCTGTGCATACTTCGCCGATACAGCCGCCCATATTGCCGAAAAACATATCTGCAATTCCCGTTTCGGGCAAAACACCTGTTTTAAGAGAAGCAAGCGGAGTTGCAGTGGTGACTGTGTCTATGTAGTCCGGCAGATCCGCACCGTTCACGAATATCGGATCACGGAATACAGGAAGCATAGGCGTGATAAACGGTTTTACGAATGTCGTCATAAGCGTAGGCCAGGAAAACAGGAATGCGCGCGCCGCAAGAGCGGGGTTTGCAAAATTCTTTCCCAGTCCTCCGAACAGCATTTTAACAATAACTATCGCAAAAAACGAGCCGACAACTGCGATCCAGTACGGTGCAGTCACGGGAAGGTTGAACGACATAAGCATACCTGTTACAACAGCAGAAAGGTCGCTTACAGTGTTCTTTTTCTTTACAATAAGATTGAAGAGCGATTCAAACGCAATACACGCCGCTACGCTTACCACTGTAAGCGCCAGAGCTCTCCATCCGAAATATACAACCGACATCGCGCAGATCGGCAGCATAGCAATTATAACGTCAAGCATTACTTTGCTCGTCGTTCTTTCCGATCTGTAGTGCGGTGAGGAGGTTACAAGCAGTTTTTTAGCCAAAACAAAACACTCCGGTCTTTTATAAAATCTGTCTCAATTGAATTTTACATTTTCGGGAAAGTTCCGTCAGTTTTTCGGAATATTACCCTTTGCCATTCTCATTGCCTGTACGAGATGAAGCTTTCCGGGACATACATACGAACAGCATCCGCATTCTATGCAGTCTGTTACATTCAGCTTCTTGCACTCGGCAAATTCTTCTGCGAGCGCATGCTGATAAATATATGTAGGCAAAAGTCTCATCGGACACACTTCTATGCACTTGCCGCACCGTATGCAGGTCGGGTTTTCTTCAAAACTTTCCTCATCTCCGCAAAAAGCGAGAAGGGCGGAAGTATTTTTAACTACCGGCGTTTCAAGCGCATGCTGAGCCGAACCCATCATCGGTCCGCCCGATATGATTTTATACGGATCTTCGATGAATCCATCGCAGTAGTCAAAAAGCGCGTAATACGGCGTTCCGATACGGACGAGCAGGTTTGCGGGACGTATAACCGCAGATCCCGAAACAGTACATACTCTCTTTGTCAGCGGTCTGCCCTTGGAAACATATCTGAACAGAGAGGCGCATGTGTCAACATTAAAAACGGCGCATCCTATATCCATCGGCAGTTTTCCCGGAGGTATTTCTCTTCCGGTTATCGCTTTTATAAGCTGTTTTTCTCCGCCCTGAGGATATTTTGTCGGAAGCTCGCAAATACGGATATCCGAATCTTCCGTCGCTTTGGACATTGCCGCGATAGCGTCGGGCTTGTTGGACTCTATCGCTATTACGGCAGTATCCTTATTAAGACATTTCATTATCAGCTTCACACCGTTTACTATCGTGCTCGGGTATTCAACCATCGCACGGTGGTCTGCCGTGATAAACGGTTCGCATTCCGATCCGTTTATAATTATCGTTTCTATTTTTTTGTCAAGAGCCGTCTTCAGCTTGACATGAAGCGGAAATGCCGCTCCGCCCATTCCGACGGTCCCTGATTCTCTCGCGAACTGTATGATGTCTGCAGGAGTAAGATCGTCAAGATCTCCCTCGTAAGGATGAAGAGATTCGTCGACCGTGTCAAGTCCGTCGTTTTCTATTACCATGGTCGGCTGGCGTGTTCCCGAAGGATGCCAGTGCTGCACGACTCCTTTGAATTTTCCCGATACAGGAGAGTGGATCGGACATGCCATCGCAACAGGATTGTCAGCGATTATCTGTCCCATTTTTACGGGATCCCCGGGCTTTACCGTGGGAATACACGGCGCACCTATATGCTGGGACAGCGGAAGATACATCTCTTCTGTGGGAGGAAGCACTTCTATGGGACTAGCGTATGTCCTTTCTTTGTTGTAGTCGGGATGGATACCGCCTTTGAAAGAGAAAGCCAAGTAAATACCCCCAATGTTTTATACTGTCTGTTTGTTTTTAATAGTTTCGCTGCATATCATTTCCACCGCCTGAGGCAGGATGATATGTTCTGCCTGGATCATTATTCGCTGCTGAAGTGATTCGGGAGTGTCGTCAGGTAAAACGTCAACGGCTTTCTGTAACAGGATCCTGCCGTGATCGTATTCGCTGTCAACAAGATGCACCGTAGCGCCGCTGACCTTCACTCCGTATTCAAGAGCGGCTTTATGAACGTTTAGTCCGTAAAACCCTTTTCCGCAAAAAGACGGAATAAGTGCCGGATGAACGTTCAGTATCCTTCCCGAATACTCGTCGCATATCTGCTCGGGGAGTTTTGAGAGAAATCCCGCAAGCACGATAACTTCCGCGCGATATTCGCGAAGGTGTTTTTCTATTTCTTCTCCGAATGCTTTTTCGTCATTGCCGAAGTGCGCTTTTTCCGCAACAAAATGCGGTATTCCGGCTTTTGCCGCGCGTTCGAGCGCATAAACTGCGGGCTTGCTTGAAATAACAACGGAAATATGTCCGCTGTTTATTATCCCGCTTTTTTCGGCGTCTATGAGAGCCTGTAGATTTGTTCCGCCCCCCGAAACGAGAACGGCAACGGATATTTTGCTCATTTAAATTCTCCCAAAGCGAAATTATCTGAAAATAATCTTTTTTTCGCCTTTTACCGCGCGACCAATCACATATGCGTCCTTGCCCGCGTTCTTTGCGGATGCAACAGCTGCAGCGGCATCTTTTTCCGAAACAAGAAGAGCCATTCCTATTCCCATATTATAAGTGTTGAACATATCTCGTTCCGGTATATCTCCGCATTTCTGCAGAAGCGAAAATATCGGAGGTACAGGAAACGACTTCGCATCTATTTCAAGAGATATTCCTTCCGGAAGCATTCTGGGCATATTTTCATAAAAACCGCCGCCGGTTATATGGGAAATGGCGTTTATTTTAACGGATTTTTTGATTTCATTTATAGTTTTGACATATATTTCCGTAGGCGTCAGAAGCGCCTCTCCGAGAGTTTTGCCAAGCTCGTCAGAGTAAACGGAAAGCGATTTTTCAGCTTCCGCATCATTTAAGCCGAACACTTTTCTTACAAGCGAAAAACCGTTTGAGTGAACGCCCGACGATGCGATTCCTATCAGCGCATCGCCTTCACTGACAGCCGAACCGTCTATGATATTTTTTTTATCGACCATTCCTACCGCGAAGCCGGCAAGATCATATTCGCTTTCAGAATAAAAACCGGGCATTTCTGCCGTTTCTCCGCCTATAAGCGCTGCTCCTGAAAGAATGCACCCGTCAGACACGCCTTTAACTATTTCCGCAATTTTTTCGGGAATGAGTTTACCTGTCGCTATATAGTCAAGAAAAAGCAGTGGAGATGCGCCGCAGCAAATAATATCGTTTACGCACATAGCAACGCAGTCGATTCCGACGGTATCGTGTTTATCGAGAAGAAACGCTATTTTCAGCTTTGTTCCGACTCCGTCCGTGCCCGACACAAGGACCGGTTCTTCAATTCCGGTCATATCCGGCTTGAACAGACCGCCAAAGCCGCCTATGTCCTGTAAAACTCCGGCATTGTATGTGCTTTTTACAAATTTTTTCATCAGTTCTACGCTTTTATAACCTGCGGTGACATCTACCCCCGCAGCGGCATAACTTGCGCTGTGACTTGATTCGTTCATATTTCAACTCCGTTATTATTATTCGCCCATCAGTCTCTTCATTATTTCCTTATATGCGTCTTCAACATTGCCGAGATCTCTGCGGAAACGGTCTTTATCAAGTTTTTCATGGGTTTTGCTGTCCCAGAAACGGCAGGTGTCGGGAGATATCTCGTCTGCAAGAACGATCGTGCCGTCGGTAAGACGCCCGAATTCAAGCTTAAAGTCAACAAGTTCGATATCGAGATCCGCAAGATATTCGGAAAGAAGAGTGTTTATTCTGAAAGAGTAATCCGCAATTGTTTTAAGCTCTTCATCACTTGCAAGATTCATTGCTTTTATATGGTAATCGTTTACCATCGGATCTCCGAGCGCGTCGTCTTTATAGCAGTATTCAAGCACAGTGGAGCCAAGCTTTGTTCCTTCGGGCAGACCGAGTCTCTTTGAAAGCGATCCCGCAGCTATATTCCTTACTATTACTTCCAGCGGAACTATCGTAACTTTTTTAACAAGCGTTTCGCGGTCTGAAAGCTCTTTTATGAAGTGAGTCGGAATACCCTTCTTTTCAAGCATCTTCATAAGATGATTCGTTACTTTGTTGTTTATAACGCCTTTGCCTTCTATCGTTCCTTTTTTCAGACCGTTGAACGCAGTGGCATCGTCTTTATAATCAACTATAAGTTCTTCCGGATTTTCGGTTGAATAAACTTTTTTTGCTTTGCCTTCGTATAATAGATCCTTTTTCATTGTTTTACCTCTTTCGATTAATGGGATAAGAATAAATATCAATAATTGATTTGTTTATTATGCTTAATAACCAAGGGATTCAGCCGCTTCGGCTGCTTTTTTGTCTTTTTCTTCAATATCTTCTGCCATTTTTTTCTTATACTCTGTAAGCTTTTTATAAAGGTCGCCGTCGCTTACTGCCATTATCTGAACGGCTAACAGAGCAGCGTTTTCCGCACCGTCTATAGCGACCGTTGCAACCGGAACGCCTTTGGGCATCTGAACAGTTGACAGAAGGCTGTCAAGACCGTCAAGAGTAGAGCTTTTGACCGGAATTCCAATTACGGGAAGGGCAGTATACGCCGCCATAACGCCTGCAAGATGCGCCGCTTTTCCTGCTGCGCAGATAATGCACGAATAGCCGTTTTCTTTTGCTGCTTTTGAAAATTCCGCCGCCTTTTCGGGAGTTCTGTGCGCAGAAATGATATTCACCGTGTATTCCACGCCGAATTTTTTAAGAAGAACAAACGCCGGTTTAAGCACAGGAAGGTCGCTGTCGCTCCCCATGATGATTGCTGCTTTATTCATAGTTCTCTCCGTATCGGATTTCTCCGAAATATCAATGTATTATATATAATATAATATTTTACACTATTTCACCGCTCTTTTCAAGAGTATTCGCTTCATTTAACAATAATTTCGTTTTTTTAACAGATTTATTCTTTTTTCAGGCGCCTTTCGATCGTCTTTTTATCTATTATTTCCACGTTTTTATGCCACACGCTTTTTATTCCGCTGCAAAACCGCTCATAATCGGAGGAATTTATGACTGCGCCAATACGGACTTTCTCCGTAAACTCTCTGTCTGTTATTTCCGCGCCTGCTTGAGTAAGAGCCCGTTCCATTTGACTGTGAAGTTCGTAGCCGTACTCCATTTCAAATTCCGTAAACAGCACAACGTCAGCGATCCCTGCTTTTTCCACAGCATCAGAGGCAGATCTTGAATACGCACGCACAAGACCGCCTGCGCCGAGAAGTATACCTCCGAAATACCTTGTGACCGTTATAAGCGTATCGCAGAGCTTTTTTGAAGAGATAACGTGAAGTATAGGCATACCTGCCGTTCCCGAGGGTTCACCGTCGTCCGAAAATCTCTGAAGAGATCCGGCACGCAGTATATACGCATAACAGACGTGTGTAGCGTCGGGGTTTGACTTTCTCACCGAAGCTATCGCGCTTTCTGCTTCATCTTCGGTAGTCACCCAGAATGTTTGTCCGATAAAAACGGATTTTTTTTCCGTAAATTCGGTTATTATATTGTTTCCTACGGTTGTCATAATAAAAATCCGCTGAGTTTTTCTTTCAGCAGCTCCTCCCGAGGCGTATCGCCCTTGTCGAAAATATACTTTATCACGCCGCCTGCGACGGGCTCAAACAGGGGCTTTTTGAAAACAGATAACGAAAACGCTCAGTCACGTTTCGGACAAATGTTTCCGTCATTCTTGCCGATGTTTTCCATCCGCCGCCGGCTGTTGTAAAAACGAAAGTGTCATCGCTGTTGTATCCGTGCTTTTCCATGATCGTTACAGCAGCCAATGAAAGTTCTTTTGTGTGGCTTTTCCGCTATTTCGAGTGCTGCCCTGTCACTGTGACCGCATGCCGTTTCAACAGCACGCGTCAGAGATAAAACATCTTTTCTGAAAGACGGTCTGTTGTGGATCGAGCATACCTCCCAAAGCGAGTCTTTCAGACCGAGTGAATGAAAAACAAGTTCTTCGAGTTCTGTTTTTTCTCCTCTTCCGTCATGCGATCTTATTGCGGCAATGATCGCTTTTCTGCCCATATCAAAGCCGCTTCCGAGCCCGGCAATGGTATAGTAAAGTCCTGCAACTTCACATATGTTCCCGAGGTTTTTTTCGAGACTGCCAAAAAGCGTATCAGCAACTTTTGCTATGTTGTATCTCGCTTCGTTTTTATCCATAAAAAGACTGTTTACGCCTCCGGCTTTTGCCGAAACAGCACATTAAGATTTTCGTCAAACGCAAAAGTGATAATTTTTGTGCCGCCGCCGTCGGCAGTGATGAATATCATAAATCAGTACTCTGCGCAGAAATATACATGTAAATCAGACCTGTTGTTCTTTAATGGAAGTATTATAACAGTTTTTTCGTTTTTTTTCAAGTCCTCGGCAAATAAAATCTATTGACAAAAATACTTTTTTGTGCTAATATGGTAAAAATTTTTTGATGGAGGTTCGCAGATGAACGAACATGTAAAAGCCATAGCCGAACGAATCCGCGGCCTGCGGATGATACTTGATATACCGACCGACGAAATGGCGCGGGTTTGCGACACGACCGAGGAGGACTACATAGCTCATGAAACAGGCGATATCGACTTTTCCTTTACTTTTCTCTATAAGTGTTCAAAGCATTTCGGAGTCGATATCACGGAACTGATAACAGGCGATAAACCGACACTCTCTTTCTATTCTGTCACACGTGCCGGAGAAGGCTTGCCGATAGAGCGCAGAAAAGGATTTAAATATCAGCATCTTGCTCCGTTCATCAAAGACAAAATCAGCGAACCTTTCCTCGTTACCGCAAAATACGACGAGGATGCTCAGAACAGTGAAATAGCACTTTCTTTTCATGAAGGACAGGAATTTGACTATATTCTTTCGGGCACACTCAAGGTTCGGCTTGAAGACCATATCGAATATCTGAAACCGGGAGACAGTATTTACTACAACAGCGCTCACGGTCACGGGATGATAGCCGTAAATGGGGAAGACTGTACTTTTATAGCCGTCGTTATCGGAAAAAACTGATCGTAATTATTAGATAACGAAAGGAACATGAAGCCGTTTTGAAAAAAACGGGTAATATTATGCTTTACAATAAATTCGTAAATGAATATTTCAATGAAAACGGACATATCGAGCGTTTTGAAATGAAGCCCGGAATAAACTTTAATTTCGGGTACGATGTCGTTGATGAGCTCGGCAGAACGAAACCTGACAAACTCGCCATGCTGTGGATATCCAATGACGGAGAGGAAAAAAGATTTACATTTGGCGATATGATGCGCCTTTCCTCACGAGCAGCAAACTTTTTCACAGATATCGGTATCCGCAAAGGCGACAGGGTGATGCTTGTTCTCAAACGTCACTATCAGTTCTGGATATCCATTGTTGCCCTTCACAAGATAGGGGCTATCGTTGTTCCGGCAACACATCTCCTTACTAAAAAGGATTATGTGTATCGTTTTAACGCTGCCGGGATAAAAGCTATCGTCTGTGCAGGCGACGGAGAAATAACATCTCATGTGGATGAATCTCTTCCCGAATCACCTTCTCTCGAAATCAGGATCGCCACAGCTCCCGCCCCCGAAGGATGGCTTGATTTTGACAGAAAGATCAGTGAATATCCCGATACTTTCGACAGAATTCCTACAAAAAACGAAGATCCGATGATAATGTATTTCACGAGCGGGACATCCGGATATCCCAAAGCTGCCGTTCACGACAATACGTATCCCATAGGTCATATCGTTACCGCAAGATACTGGCATAACGTCGATCCGGACGGTCTGCACCTTACTATCGCCGATACCGGATGGGGCAAGGCGGTGTGGGGCAAGCTTTACGGTCAGTGGCTTTGCGAAGCAACGGTCTTCACTTATGATTTCGATAAATTTGACGGAAACGCAGTTCTTTCGATGATAGAAAAATATAAAATCACCACATTCTGCGCTCCGCCCACGATATACCGCTTTTTCATAAAAGCCGATATGTCAAAATTCGATCTCAGTTCACTTAAATATGCTACGATCGCGGGGGAAGCCCTTAATCCCGAGGTCTTCAATAAATTCAAAGAGATCACGGGCATTTCGCTTATGGAAGGGTTCGGGCAGACCGAAACCGCTCTTACTGTCGCCAACCTCGTTGGAATGATCCCGAAACCGGGCTCAATGGGCAAGCCTACTCCGCAGTATGATATGATAATTGCAGATGAAAACGGCAACAAGGTAAAACCTGGCGCCGTAGGGGAGATATGTCTTAAAACAGAGAACGGAAGACCTCTGGGTATGTTTATCGGATACTATAACGATCCCGAAAAAACAAACGCAGTATGGCACGACGATCTTTACCATACCGGAGATATGGCATGGTGCGACGAAGACGGATACTTCTGGTATGTCGGCAGAACAGACGATCTCATCAAGAGTTCCGGATACCGCATAGGTCCTTTTGAGATCGAAAGCGTTCTTATGGAGCATCCCGCCGTAATGGAATGTGCCGTTACAGCTGTTCCCGATCCGATAAGAGGTCAGGCGGTAAAAGCTACGATCATACTTACAAAAGAATATAAAGACAAAGCATCGGACGAGCTTGTAAAAGAGATACAAAATCACGTCAAACGGCTCACGGCTCCGTATAAATATCCGAGAGTTGTTGAATTTGTTGATGAACTTCCAAAAACCATCAGCGGAAAGATCAGGCGTGTTCAGATAAGAAACGAAAAATCCGAATAATCACTATTTCAGCCGTCCGATCACCTCGGACGGCTGTTGACTTTGTTTGTGATTTGTGTTACAATAAAATAATATTATTACTGTCTCGGAGGATGACCCGATGAATAAAGGCATTTATCCCGCACTTTTAACACTTTTCGATAAAAACGGAAACCCCGATACACATGCTGTCGGAAAACTGACTGATCATGTAATTGAAAACTGCCGCGCCGACGGACTTTATGTCTGCGGAAGCACTGGCGAAAACTTTCTTATGAGCCACAGCCAAAAAAGGGAAGTGCTTTCCTCTGTTGCAAAAGCGGCAAACGGAAGAGTCTCTCTTATCGCGCATATAGGTTCCAACGTGGTCGATGAAGTTTACGACCTTGCGGATCTTGCGGCGGATAACGGATATGATGCTGTTTCTGCGGTAACGCCCTTTTATTATAAGTTTACAAACAAGGAAGTCGTTGATTATTATCTCAGGCTTGCCGACAGATCAAAACTGCCTCTTGTTGTTTACAATATTCCGGTCCTTACGTCTGTTTCTCTTTCGATGCCGGATTTTGAGACGCTGTTTTCGCACGGCAATATTATCGGCGTTAAAAATTCTGCTCAGGATTATTTCTTTCTTGAACGTATAAGAACCGCATTCCCCGACAAACTTATTTTTTCAGGCGTTGATGAGGCTCTTCTTTCTGCGGCTGTTCTCGGCACCGACGGCGCGATAGGCAGCACCTACAATATTATAGGCAGCTGGGGAAAGGAAGTATTTGAAAATTGCCGTAAAAACAATATTCCCACAGCTCTTCACGCACAGAAAAAGATAAACACCGTTACAGACATGCTTCTCAAAGCGGGAATATATCAGACTCTCAAAGAAGTATTGGCGCTTTACGGTATAAACTCATGCGGATGCAGAAAACCTTTTGCCGAAACTACAAACGAGCAGAAGGCAGCGGCTCGCAGAATATTCGATACGATCACTCAACTGAACAATTTGTGATGACAAAAAGGAACGCTAAAAATGAACAGGATCATTCTGAAACAAAAGCTTAATCCAACGGTAACGCTGTTTACATTCGAAGCGCCGCTTATAGCTAAAAAAGCCGAGCCAGGCCAGTTTGTGATATTAAGACCGAAAAACGAAAGCGAACGTATTCCTCTCACCATAGCCGATTTTGACAGGAATGCCGGAACCGTTACCGTCATCGTTCAGATAGTCGGGGCAACAACAGCTGAACTGAATGAAATACCCGAAGGAGGCTTTATCTGCGATGTTGCAGGACCTCTCGGCAGACCGACCGAAACAGACGGACTGAAAAAGGTTGCTGTAATAGGGGGCGGAGTAGGGTGTGCAATAGCGTATCCCGTTGCAAAAAAACTCACCAACCTCGGCGCATCCGTTGATTTTATAGTAGGTTTCAGAAACAGAGAGCTTGTTTTTCTTGAAAATGAATTTCGGGCAGCGAGCGAAAATCTGATAATAATGACTGACGACGGATCATACGGTGAAAAAGGTCTTGTTACGGATGCATTGAAAAAGCTGATCGACAACGGTGCCGAATACGACGAGGTCATCGCTATCGGACCGCTGATAATGATGAAATTTGTATGCAAACTTACCGAACAATACGGCATAAAAACCATAGTCAGCATGAATCCCATAATGATAGACGGAACAGGCATGTGCGGCGGATGTCGTCTTTCGGTAGGCGGAAAAATGAAGTTCGCCTGCGTTGACGGACCTGATTTCGACGGTCATGAGGTCGACTTTGACGAGGCAATGCGAAGAAACACGATGTATAAGGAATTTGAACGCGAGAAAGCCTGCAGGCTTTTGAATGTAAAGTGAGGTGCGCAAAATGCCGAATATGTCACCCAAAAAAAATCCGATGCCGTCTCAGGAACCGGATGTAAGAAACAAGAATTTCAGAGAAGTTGCGCTCGGATATACCGAAGAACAGGCGTTAAACGAGGCTTCACGCTGCCTTAACTGCAAAAACAGACCTTGCACTCAGGGTTGCCCTGTGTCGATCGCAATTCCCGACTTCATAAAAGAAACGGCGGAAGGCAATTTCGAAAAAGCGTATGAAATAATATCCCGTTCAAGCTCCCTGCCGGCAGTTTGCGGCAGAGTATGCCCGCAGGAATCGCAGTGCGAAAAATACTGCGTCAGGGGGATAAAAGGCGAACCTGTCGGGATCGGTCGTCTTGAAAGATTTGTTGCAGACAGGCATAATGCCGCAGACTCGGCAAAAACAGTAATGCCCGAAAAAAACGGACATAAGGTAGCTGTTATAGGTTCCGGACCGTCAGGGCTTGCGTGCGCCGGCGATCTTGCAAAAAAAGGGTACGATGTTACCGTTTTCGAGGCATTGCATACGGCAGGAGGCGTTCTTGTATACGGTATCCCCGAGTTTCGTCTTCCCAAAGCTATTGTTGCAAAAGAAGTCGAGGGTCTTAAAGATCTCGGAGTAAAAATCGAAACAAATGTGGTTATCGGTAAAACTCTGACTGTTGACGAGCTTATTGAAAACGGTTTCGAAGCAGTTTTCATAGGCTCCGGCGCGGGACTGCCCAATTTTATGAATATACCGGGCGAGGGCTTCAACGGCGTATATTCCGCAAACGAATTTCTTACGCGTATAAACCTCATGAAGGCATATAAAGATGATTCCGAAACTCCGGTTATGAAAGCCGAAAAAGTTGCGGTCGTAGGCGGAGGAAATGTTGCTATGGACGCCGCAAGATGCGCAAAACGCCTCGGCGCGAAAGAGGTATATATTATTTACAGACGCTCGGAAGAAGAACTCCCCGCGAGAAAAGAAGAAGTTGAGCATGCAAAGGAAGAAGGAATCATATTCAAACTGCTCACAAACCCGGTTGCCATCATTTCTGAAGACGGTAAATCTGTTTCAGGCATCAGATGCGTGGAAATGGAGCTCGGACAGCCGGATGCTTCAGAACGTAGACGACCCATCGAAAAACATGGTTCCGAATTTGAAATATCTCTTGACTGTGTGATCATGGCAATAGGCACATCGCCCAATCCGCTTATAAAAACAACAACAGAAGGCCTTGAAACAACAGAAAAGGGCGGCATCGTTGTTGACGAAAACGGCAAAACAACACGTGAAGGCGTATATGCCGGAGGCGACGCAGTCACGGGCGCGGCAACGGTCATTCTCGCAATGGGCGCAGGAAAAAAGGCTGCAGCGTCCATAGACAGACAGCTCAGCGGCAAATCAGAATGATATATTTAATCCTTCCGTTTTTCGGAAGGATTTTTCATAAAAAAACAGTTTCAGATGTAACTTGTTCTTGACAGTTCCGTCTGAAAATGTTACAATATCATATAAGAAAATATCTGTAACGGAGAGATTGTTATGCAGGAAACTTTGAATAAACTTTTGAACGGCGAATTCGATAATCATATATTCCCTTTTTTCTGGCTGCACGGAGAAGACGAGAAAACGATCCGCGACTATATGAAGGCAGTCTATGACGCAAATATACGCGCAGTCTGCGTTGAAAGCCGTCCGCATCCCGATTTTGCAGGTCCTAAGTGGTGGCAGGATATGGATGTTATTCTTGACGAGGCAAGAAATCGCAATATGAAGGTCTGGATCCTCGACGACAGTCATTTCCCGACGGGATTTGCAAACGGCAGAATGGCAGATGCTCCTTTAGAGCTTTGCAGGCAATGCCTTGTTTACAGAACGGTCCAGTGCCCTCCGTCCGGTTCTGAAATGACCGTTGATGTTGACGAATGCCGCGTATCAACACCGTTTGTGCCGTATAACGATATGGAAAGATATGATGTCGAAAACAGAAACAAACGCTTTTATGACGACGATAAGCTTCTCGGTCTGATCGCAGTCCGGAAAAACGGCTCTTTGCCCGACGGAATAATCGATCTGAGCGCTAATATTGAGAAAAAATCATTTGTTTTCCGCGTTCCGCAGGGAGAGTGGACCTTGTATGTTCTTCACCTTACACGCAATCGCGGAGCAAGAAGACAGTTTATCAACATGACGTCAAAAGAATCGTGCAGAATTCTTCTTGACGAAGTTCATGAAAAATTCTGGCAGCATTATTCCTCCGATTTCGGCAATACCATCGCCGGCTTTTTCTCTGATGAGCCGGAGCTTGGCAACGGACATCTTTATGATACCGGTAAACCCATATGGAAGCTTGAAGATCAGGCATGGGGAAGCGATGTTCAGACAGAAATGAAAAAACGCCTCGGCGATAACTGGGTCTCGCTGATGCCGCTTATATGGGACAGATCTTTCGATCAGACCGAAGCAGCAAAAGTCCGTTTTGAGTATATGGATGCGCTGACCTCACTTGTCGAAAAAAACTTTTCCGAGCAGGTGGGCGGATGGTGCAGAGATCACGGCGTTAAGTATATAGGCCATATTATAGAGGACGAGAATCAGCATTACAGAACCGGCTCAAGCCTCGGCCATTATTTCCGCGGTCTCGGCGGTCAGGATATGTCCGGAATAGATATGATAGGCACGCAGGTCAGACCTCAGGGAGAAATTGACGAAGAACGCAGAAGCGGACGTTTTTATCATTTTGTCCTTGCGTCACTCGCAGCGTCTGCAGCTGCTATCGATCCAAAAAAACACGGCGACAGCATGTGCGAAATATTCGGCGCAGTCGGCTGGAAAGAGGGCGTTCGGCTTGAAAAATACCTTGCTGATCACTGCCTCGTAAGAAATATCAATAATTTTGTGCCTCATGCGTTTTCACTTCGTAAATATCCCGACCCGGACTGTCCTCCGCATTTTTACAACCACGGTAACGACCCGCAGATCCGTCATTTCGGCAAACTTATGCTTTATATGAACCGCATAGCCACTCTTACCAAATCGGGTCATTCTGTTCCCGAAACAGCTGTATTATACGCGGCAGAAAGCGACTGGATGGGCAAATGTATGCCGCCTGAGGATGTAGCAGAACCTCTAGCAAGAAATCAGATAGCGTATGACTTTATACCTGCCGATGTATTCACACGAAAGGAACGTTACAATACGGATCTTTCCGAAGGTCTCTGCGTGAACGGAAGAAAATATAAATCACTTATCATTCCGGCGTGTGAACATCTCGCACCATGCGTTGAAAACATACTTCCTTATCTGAAAGAAAAGGGAGTTCAGATAATCAACGCCGCAAACATCAGTCCCGAGCTTATTCCCGATGAACTTGACAAAAGATCTTTGCGCTCCGTTTTGCTTAATCCCGAAAATCCCGATATCCGCATGCTTCATATTGCATCGGATATGGATTTATGGATGTTTGTAAATGAAGGTAAGGAACTATGGAAAGGTGTCGTTTCATTGCCGTCTTCAGGCGAATGCTGCGTTTACGATGCGTGGGAAAACGGCCTTCGCAGCGTAAAAACCGAAGCAGATGGTAACCGCACAAAAGTCTGCCTCACATTGAAACCGCTTAAAAGCACAATATTGCTGTTCGGCTGCAACGCATCGTCGTCATATTTTCTCCCCGAAAGTTTTGACGGAGCTGAAATTCCTCTGAACAACGACTGGGAGCGCAGTGTCTGCAGGGCGATCGACTATCCGAATTTCAAAAACGGCAAAACAGTATCTCTTCCCGACAGCCTCGCAGCGGAAATGCCTCATTTTTCGGGCTTTGTGAGATATGAAAGAAAAGATTTTATTGAAAAGGTCCCGTCCCGGGCAATTTTATCTGTAAGCGATGCTCACGAAGGCGTTGAGGTATTTGTGAACGGCAGCAGCGCCGGGCTGCAGATCGTTCCCGATTATTGCTTTGAGATCGGCGGATATCTCAAACAGGGAATGAATACCGTTCGTATTGAGGTCGCAACAAATTCCGAGCGCGAGAATATGCCTGAAGACCGATGCGAAACACTTTCCGGCATAACAGGATCGTGCAGCATAAAAATAAAAGACTGAGTCGGATTACAACCGGCAGAACATAATAATATAAGGAGAATATCACATGAAACGCATTTCTCTTGACAGAGGGTGGAAATTTACCTCAAACAAAAACAGCTTCGCCCGTATTGTTGACCTTCCTCATGATTTTACCATCGAAACAGATGTATCGCCAGACGCACTGTCTGCAAGCGCTTCCGGTTTTTATGAAGGCGGGAGAGGGGTTTACGAAAAGGAAATATCGATCCCGCAAGAATGGGAGAACAAAAAAATAATCGTAGAGTTTGACGGTTCATACGGACTTACGACCGTATTTTACAACGATCGTAAAATTGCTTTTCATCCATACGGGTATACTCCTTTTCATGTTGATATATCGGAGTTTATCACAGAAAAACAAAACGGTTCACTTCGTGTAGATGTTGATAATTCATCTCAGCCCAACTCTCGCTGGTACAGCGGCTCCGGGCTCTATCGAAGCGCGGATATCCTTGTAAGCGAACGCATCCATATTTCTCCGTGGGGTATTTATGCTCATACCGACAGAATAGATAACGGCGCTGCGTATATTACGGTTGAGGTTACCGCTCATAATGAAACGGAAAAGTCGGGCGAATTTCGCGTTTTTGCAGAAGCGGAAGGAAACAAATCGTCCTCCGTCTTCCACATTGATGCCGGAAAAAAGACTCTCTGCCGCCTGCATCTCATAATTCCGAACGCAAAACTGTGGAGCGTAGAAGTCCCTTCTCTCTATGAAGTCAATGCGAAAATAGAAGACCTGAACGGCAATATTCTTGATTGCGATTCAATATCCTTTGGTATCCGCACGGTATCTGCAGATACAAAAAACGGCTTTATGCTCAACGGCAAAACAGTAAAGTTGAAAGGCGCCTGCATTCATCACGACAACGGAATCCTGGGAGCGGCTTCGTATTACGACAGCGAGTATCGAAAACTTTCTCTTTTGAAAAAAAACGGTTTCAATGCGATAAGAAGCGCACATAATCCGCCGTCACGTCATTTGCTTGATATCTGCGACAAACTCGGCCTTATTGTTGTCGACGAAGCTTTTGACATGTGGAATATCAGGAAAAATAATTATGATTATCATCTGTATTTCAGAGATTTCTGGGAAAGCGACATGGAAAGCTTTGTGTTGCGTGACAGAAATCATCCGTCTGTCTGCATATGGTCGATAGGCAACGAAGTTTCGGAACGGGGCGGCGCAGGCAACGGTTATTCCGTTGCGGCCACTCTTGCCGAAAAATTTCGATCGCTTGACCCGACAAGACCTGTAACGAGCGCCATATGTATACTTTGGGGCGGAACAGTCCCCGAAGAGGATGAATATATTTTTGAAAAAAAACAACAGATCGAAAAAGAAAACGGTTCAGCCTCGGCAAAAGAATACGAAGATTACTGCTGGGGCAAATATACGGAACCTTTCGCCTCTGTCCTCGATATTACTGGCTATAATTATCAGTCTGACAGATACGAAAGCGACGGACATCGGTTCTCGGAAAGGGTGATATGCGGGACGGAAAGCTTCCCTGCCCGCATAGCAGAAATATGGGATAAAGTTGAAAAACTTCCGTATGTTATAGGTGATTTCACATGGACAGGATACGATTATTTAGGTGAAGCAGGCATCGGCAAAGCCGTATATTACGATTCTTCAAAAGGAGAAAGCCCTCAAATGACTTCCCCGTATCCATGGCGCGTAGCTAATGACAGCGATTTCGATATCTGCGGTTTCGACCGTCCGCAGCTTCACTTCCGCAAAGCGGTATGGGGATCAACTGAAACCTATATTGCCGTTGGATACCCTCAAAATTACGGAAAGGACGTTTCAATAAGCGACTGGGGATGGAACGCGTGCGAAAATCGCTGGACGTGGCGCGGATATGAAGGCAAGCCCGTCCACGCTGATGTTTATTCCTCCGCAAAAGAGGTGGAACTCATTCTGAACGGCAAAAGTCTCGGCCGCAAGGGGGCAGGCAAGGAAAACGGCTTTATCGCCGGTTTCGATCTCGTTTACGAGCCGGGAACACTTACTGCGATAAGCTATAACGACAATACTGAGGTGAGCAGAAACGAGATAACAACGGCAGATTCTCCGGCATCGCTGAGACTTTCTTCAAATGTCGCATCTCTTTCTTCCGACGGACATTCGCTTGCCTTTATAACGGCTGAAATAGTGGACTGCAACGGCAAAAGAGTTCCTGACGCCGAATTTCTATGCACCGCGAGCGTTAAAGGCGCCGGAACACTCGCCGCATTCGGCAATGCTCGTCCCGTAACGGAAGAAAACTATTGCTCGGGCAGCTTCACGGCATATCAGGGCAGTGTTCTAGCGGTAATACGTTCCGGTTGGCAGAAAGGCAGTGTGACCTTAACTGTTTCAGCAAAAGGACTGTGTGAAAAAACGATTACTTTGCCGGTAATATAAAAGGTGGGAAATATGCAAAAAAAATCGGCTTTGATTTTAGATATCGCGATCGTAATATTCGTTATATTCGCTCTGATTCTTATGATGACGGCAAAAACAGACGGTTCGCTTTCTTCAAGAGGCTTAAGCGCATTTAAATATTATACTGTCCAGTCGAATGTTTTCTGTGCAATAGCGTCTCTTGTCATGATCATATTCACGATGATAAGAAAAAACAGTGAAATACCAGATTGGCTGTATGTTTTGCAGCTTACCGGAACTACCGTTGTGACAGTAACTTTTCTTGTCGTCGTCGGCTTTCTCGGACCTGTATACGGCTATCAGAATATGTATCTGCGTGCAAACCTGTGGTTTCATCTGATAGTCCCAGTTATTGGTATGATAAAAATGCTTTTTATCAGACCGAAACGGTATTATCCTTTCTCAATAACTCTCTGGGGCATTCTTCCCACATTTTTATACGGCGCTGTCTACTCTGTGATAAACGCTGTCGGCTGGACGGGAAAATCAAATCCTGAAACAGATATTTACGGTTTTCTATTCTGGGGATGGGGCATAGGTATACTTTTCCTTCTGTCAATCTGCCTTCTCAGCTGGCTTTCGGCAATAGTATTCCGTTTTTTCTCAATGAAAATACACAAACCGGCAAAATGACTTGCTGATCATGCATTATCAATAATAGATACCAATATCATTACAGCAAAAAACAAAAAAAGTCGCATACGCGACTTTTATATCTATGGGGAAAATATGGTTTATAGTTTTTTTGCAGATGGTTGGGACCCTTGGATTCGAAATTTTTTTCTGCTCTCGATGAGATATTGCCCCTTCGGAGCAGTGATATTCTATTTGCCTTCAAACTGCGCGAAGTGCAATATCAATCAGCGCAAGCCGAATATAACCGCTATAACTCGCCTAAGCAAATAGAAATAAAAAAGCACGCTTGATGCGTGCTTTTTTGGCAGGGGCAGAAGGGATCGAACCCTCGGCACGCGGTTTTGGAGACCGCTGCTCTACCTGCTGAGCTATACCCCTGTATAAATATCTTTCTTTTTTAAAGCTTTAATATTATATCATAGTTTGCTCGATATTACAAGTCCCAATTTGTAAATTTTATGTGAAATTGCCGTTGATGACCGTGTTACACTCCTTTTGTCCGGATGCTTTTTTTATGATGTTTGAGAAAGACAGCGAATTTAAAAACCAAAATATAAAAAGCCGCCCTCCGCATTATATGCTTTACGGAAGGCGGTATGACGCTTCAAACATATAAACGATCTTCGGGAAGATCTGCGATCATTGACAGAAGTTCCGTGATCTCATTCCTTAATTCATTATTTTTCAGCCCGTTTCTGAAAAAGCAGAAAATCGGCCATTGACAAACCATAACGATCCATGCATACAGCGACATCGCCTGCCGCTCTTCTTCTTCAGCATGATATATTCTAAGCATTCGTTCTGCGTTCTCACGGTATGAAGTCACTGCTCTGTTCAACCTGTTCGAAGCTCCTGAAGGAGAATGGTTTTCTTCATCAAAATCAAAGCCCGCCAGATTTGCAAGCTGGTTCACAACGACCTCTGTTCCCGCCATATTAAAGTCTATGAAGCCGACAAAATGATCGTTATTATCGATCAATACATTTGAAAAGTTTTCATCTGCCTGAAATACGCAACGCGGAAGATCAGCGTAAATAGCTTTAATTTTTTCACGGATATCTTTGTGCCTTGTACTCAGTCGATTTGCAAGATCGTTTTGACTGATTTCGTGCAGGCAGACGATCAGCTCGTTGAAATTATCCTCTTTTTCATCGATACCGACCTCTTTATCGTACGGAGCAAGATCAAAAAGACTGTACATCCCGAATGTAGAAGAAAGATCAACATTACGATATCTTTCCGCAAACATCGCAACACTGTCGGTGATTTCTTTTTCGAGGCGTTTAATGTCTTTAAGATTTACTTCATTCGCCAAACGCAGGTCGATATACTCTGAAAGATAATATTTTAAAGGCGTTTTGCCATGAAGATATTTGCCGTTTTTTTGCTTGATAAATCCGGGACATACTATCCCTGCATCATGGTATCTTCCGACAAGTCTGTTAAGTTCGCACAAACGGTTTTCCGTAATTGCAGGATCATTGCAAAACCTGAGTACATATTTTTTATCAATGATATAGTTCAGCCGTATGTCGGCAGCATCATGTGTAGAATCGATCAGCTGTATAGCGTCGGCAGTATTGATTCCGTAATTGCGTAAAATAAGTTCGATGTCCGAACGGGCAGGGGCATTTACTTCGGAAGGGAAATGCTCATTCGTTCTTATATCGTCGTTATAAGTCACTGAAATTCACGTCTTTCTTTAATACTTTCAGCTGCTAAAGATTATAGATCTCTGTATATTTCTTTTCAAGATAATCTGTGTAAACCGTGGGGTCAAACGGTTCACCGAGAGCTTTTTCAAGCAGTTCTTCCGGTTTCAGCATTCTTCCGTATTTCCATATATGATTTCTGTTCCACTCGTTTATCGGCTTGAAATTACCGGAATACATACATTTTTCAACGTCTGTTTCCTCATTCATTTTACGCAAAAACTGAGCGCCGTAAGCGCTGCCCAGAGCGTAAGAGGGGAAATAGCCTATAAGTCCTCCCGACCAGTGACTGTCCTGCAAAACACCGTCTCTGTCGTTGGGAACATCTATTCCGAGATACTCCTTGTAAAGCCTGTTCCATTCTCCCGGCAGATCTTTTACTTTCAGCTGACCGTGCATAAGCCGTTTTTCAAGATCATAACGGACCATTACGTGCAAACAGTATGTTACCTCGTCTGCTTCCGTTCGTATAAGGGATGGCGTGACCATGTTTACCGCGCGGTATGCGTCTTCAGCAGTATAGCCTGCCATTTGAGACGGAAAGTATTTTTGCATAATGGGAAAAATATATGTTATGAATCCGCGGCTCCTTCCGAGAATGTTTTCGTATAAACGGCTCTGGCTTTCGTGGATATTCATAGCAGCACCGCCGTCCAGATTCGTATATGCAAGATCGTCTTCCGAGCCTGAATCATAAAGCGCATGTCCGCCTTCATGGATGACGCTGAACATCGAATACGACACATTTTCACGGTGGTAATTCGTTGTGATCCTTACGTCAAAATGCGAACCGAGGCTTGTTGTGAACGGGTGTTCGGTTTCTGCAAGCCCGCAATGATCAAGATCGAGCCCGATTATCTTCATAAGTTCATACGCAAATTCCTGCTGCGCTTTTTCTTCAAAATCTCCGCATATGCATGCGTCCGATATTTGCGGTTTTTTCTCGATCTTTCGCAAAAGCGGCACGATCCGGCTTTTTAAAACATCAAAAAACGCATCACATGTCTGCATCGTCAGCCCTTCGGCGTATTTGTCCAGACAGTAATCGTAGGGGTCTTTTTCGGGAGCGCAATATTTCGCAAACCGAACTGTAAAGTCAATTATCTTTTCAAGAACAGGGCAAAACAATTCAAAATTGCTCGTTTCCTTTGCTCTGTGCCATATGTCGTCAGCCTCAACCATCAGCTTCTGATATTCGATATACTCGTTCATCGGTATTTTTTGCATATCGCGTATGTCTTTAAGCGCGAGATATACTGATCTTTGCTCTTTTTCATCAAGTTCTGCTGACCTGCTGTCAAGAAATTCAAGAAGTTCAACAGTATCTTTACCGGTCGAAAGCAGGTATGACTCCTCGTTCAGTATTGCCAGAGTCTGACTTCTGTTTGACGCCGTTCCTTTCGGCGCAGCGGTTACGCCGTCGTAGTAAATGAGCGACATGGCGTGTCCGTATGCCGCCAGCTTCGCCTGAAGCTTTTTATATTGTTCTCTTGCAACGTTGATATCCATTTTACGTACCCTTTCTGAAATCTGTTATCTGCCTCCGTAATTTTTGCCGTATCTTATAAATGAAACGATTACCGAAATTATGTTGAACGATTCGGTCAGTATGCCTGATACCGACATTACGGAAATATTGTAAATCAGCCAGCACGGAGATGTTGCGGCAAGCTGCGTTACGCGTATTTTGAATCCGTCGCCCGTCCACATCGCCAAAGTGCTCACTATCATTGCAACCATAGGTAAAAGCCCCAACGGCCCGGAATATGTCACTATTCCGGAGAGTATAAAAAGGATTATCAGTCCCGCAAGGGTAAATCTGCTTTTCGCCCACTTTCTATCTCTGAAAAGAAGAATTATGCCTCTGAGGATGGAAAGCGAATTTTGCAATGCTCCCGTATGTGCGCCAAGAAGGAGAAAATGGACCGTAAAAAACACTGCGCCGAGCGCCTGCATCAGAAAAAGTTTTTTTACGTTGCGGATCTGAAAAGAAAAAACATAAATTGCGGCTCCGACAAATCCGAGAGCCTGCGCGAATATTTCAAACGGACTCATATACGCTCCTGACATTTTATTCCCGTATGACGAACAGTATATCATATATTCAAAAAAATATCAATAGATATAATTTAAAAAAATTATCATATCCCATCATGATAATGCACTCAGAGATTGACAAATCCGCTCGCTTATGATATAATATGATACACAAAATATATCACATGGGGGCGTACCGGATTTCGACGGGGATTTTGAGGCCGGATAAGCGAGCAGCGCGCAGACCGCTATAACCTGCAAACTTTAAAATTAAACGCTAATAGAACAGAATTAGCTGCTGCCTAACTAAAGGCGGCCGTCTCTTCCGCGAGTACCGCGGCGCGGAAAGAGGCGTCGATTTGCGGTGAACGTTAACCAGGCAATTGCCGTAGCCCGGTAACGGAAAACGGCATGTTCCTTCCAAAGCTTTGCATGCTGTGCTCTGAAAGGCGAAAACGAACAACACGCTACGCTCGTAGAAAGTCCCGCGGATGAGTTTTCGGACAGGGGTTCAACTCCCCTCGCCTCCACCAGAAAGTCCTTACTCGAACTCCTGCCTTAAAGCAAGGCGTCGAGAGAGGACTTTTTCATTATCCGATTCGGGAGCGAAAGTAATGGCGTCAACAAAGGAATATCTCGATTTTATACTTGAACAACTGTCAGCATTGGACGGAATCACTTATCGGGCAATGATGGGTGAATACATTATTTACTATCGCGGCAAAATAGTCGGCGGTATTTATGATGATCGCTTCCTAGTGAAGCCTACGAAGTCTGCCGTAGCTATTATGCCTGATGCAGGTTTGGCATTACCCTATGAAGGTTCCAAAAAAATGCTGCTTGTGGACAATGTCGATGATCGATCCTTTTTGTTTGCATTTTTGACCGCCATATATGAAGAGCTTCCTCAGCCAAAAAAGAAGCAATAGTTCGACTTAAATCCCAATAGTCCCACCATGAAAAAAACGTCTTTTGTCTACCAAGGCAAAAGGCGTTTCTTTTCGCGTAAAAACAGCCATTTTCGGGCTTTCAGACGGTTGATCAGCCGTCCGAAAGCCCGATTTTTAGTTTTCAGAACGCAAAATCGGTCGAAAATACTGGTGTACTTTTTGCTATTCTTTACGGAAACAAAGAACGCCTAAAAGATATAGACAGGGGGATTTGAATTTTCAAAACCATAAAGAATCGAAGAAATATATTGCATATGGCAAACAATTGTAGTATAATAAACTCAACGGAAAGTTGAGCTACATTCATTTTTGTGTCGCTGTTTTTCGGCAGTGGCTCGTAGTATAATCAAGACAGCGAAAGTGAACGGAGGAAAAACACATGAACGAGACTATGGGACAGATCATCCGGCAGTTGAGGCTGGAGCGCGGGATGACGCAGGAAGAACTGGCAGAGATACTCGGCGTAACCTTTCAGGCTGTAAGCAAATGGGAAAACGACACCGGTATGCCCGACATATCGCAGGTCGTTCCACTAGCTCACGTGTTTGGAGTAAGCACAGATATGCTTTTCGGCGTATCCTATAAAAATAGTCGCGATGAAGTGATGAAAATCTTTAAGAAAGCGCAAGACTGCCTCTCACGACCGCTTAATCTCAAAGATTTACTCAAAAAATACCGCATCTTGCAAGAAGGTTTAAAGCAATATCCTAATGATTCGTTTCTTTTAATGCAATGTCTTGAAACTGGATTGTCGCTTTCATATCAGGAAAATGACGATCTGTATGATGCAGAGAACGGTCAAACAATATATCAAGAATGCATTCGGTATGCAAATCTGCTTATTTCATACTCCAGAAATTCAAATGATATTATGCGCGCGCATATGATCATGGTTATGCTCCATTCCGCGTACGGAAATTTCAAAGAGGCGCATCAACATATAGAGCAATTCCCGGCAAGGGCAGATTACAATATTCATGTGATGTACAGGTATTTTGCGCATTGGAGAAAGGAATACGACAAAGAAATCGGAAGCTGTCAATTTGCAAATATGCACTACATTGAAGCAATGCTCAATAACACCACTCAACTTGCGGTAACGTTTCTAAAAACCGAACAATTGAAGGAAGCAATCAAAGCCCTTGAAACCGAGCTCACTCTTATACAATGTCTTTTTGTTGACGATGAGATTTTGCCGCCGATACACTACCGTGAACAAGGCGATCTTTATATGCTGCTTGCCGAGGCGTATCTGCGCGACGGTGACCGCGAAAGGGCACTTGAAAGCCTCGGGAAGATGGTGGATTATGATTTGAACGAATACTCAAAAATCACAGAAACCACGGAAACAAACTCCCCGTTATTGCGTGCTAAAGCTCATGAGTTTTATATCAAGCGAATTGACAGATATTCTCAAACAGCCACAAAGTTGGCAGATAAACGATTTGAAAAATTATATGACGATGAAAGATATAAACAATTGATCATACGCGTCAACCAACAATAACACGTGAATAGAAAATGGTGAGGTAAAATTGTGAAGCAAAAACGGTAACCTTTGGTGTACTTTTAGGCGTTCTTAGCTTAAAAAGTGTACTTTTGGGCGCTCTTAGACATGAAAAAAAAGTCTTTGTCTACCAAGGCAAAAGGCGTTTTTTTTCTGCTTTTTGGGAAAAAACGGGCAAAACACAGAGAAATCGGGCTTCGGAGCGGTCGATTGGCTGCATCGGAGTCCGGTTTTTCGTTTTCAGGGCTTAAACGCCGGTGTACAAATCGCTTTTCTTTAGCCTATAAAGAAAAGCAAAAAGGGGCAGGGAGGGCGGATTTGAACCGATGAAGGCACGGAACAAAGACATAGATTCATTTCCAAATAACTAAATAGTTACGCGAAAATCCTGATTTTTTCGACGAGATTGTGCTAAAATAGACAAGTATAAGTATGCCCGGCGTAATGGGGGATAGCACATGGCAGAGAATATGCAAAAGATCAAGCTGCTCAACTATTGAAATTACAGCCATTCCGTGATATAATATTCCTCAGGAGGAATGGCTATGCAGATTTCAAGCAGGTTTACAATCGCCTTGCACATTTTCACCTGTGTGGATGTGTTCAAGGATGAGCACAAGGTCACCAGCGACTTTCTTGCCGGGTCGATCAACACCAATCCGGTCATAATACGAAAGATTCTTACGCAGCTCAAAAATGCCGGGCTGATCAATGTGGCAAGAGGTACGGGCGGCATTGAGCTGACGAGGGACTTGTCGGAAATCACCTTTTACGATGTGTACGAGGCGATCGGAGCAGTAGAAAACGGAGATTTGTTCCATTTCCACGAAAGTCCTAACCCTGAATGTCCGGTGGGAAGGAATATCCATGCCTTGCTGGATGACAAGCTGAAAGCAATTCAGGACGCGATGGAAGACGAATTGCGAAAACACACGCTCCTCGATCTTCGCAGTGGCATGAATGAGCTTCTGGCAGAGGAGAAATAAAAGCAAAGGCTCCGGAGGATAGTATTCTTCCGGAGCTTTTCACAGGAGGCGAGTTTATGAAGACAGCAGA